>CAZUSH010000042.1:0-30870 GCA_964622705.1 uncultured Geobacter sp.
CGACTGTCCGCAATCATGTTTGTCGGTACCATGATCGGGGCGCTGGTTTTTCTTGCTATTACCTCGGCTGAACCGGCGTCCTTGTTTGACCGGAATAGGGAGATCCTTTTACGCATGCTGCTTTTGAATGCCTTCTGCGGGTCCTCTATCATGTTCTTTTTCAAGACGGGTGAAAGCATGTCTGAGGCAAAGCGTCTGATCATGGAAGAACGGATGATCAATCTCGACATGAAAAGTATGTCTGTTGAGATGGAGCTAAAACTGCTGCAAGCCCAGATTGAACCTCATTTTCTCTTTAATACCCTTTCCAATGTCATGAGTTTGATCGATAGCCAACCAACAAAGGCAAAGGCGATGCTTGATCATTTCTGCGGATTTCTGCGAGGAGCCCTCCATATTGCACGCAATAACCTGGTGCCGGTATCCCAGGAAATTGAGTTGATCCGCAACTATCTGGAGATTCAGAAACTGCGAATGGGGAACCGCTTGAACTACCAGATCGACATGCCACACTCATTATTGGCTAAAAGTATTCCTCCCCTGTTGATTCAGCCTCTGGTTGAAAACTCCATCAAGCATGGTTTGGAACCTTTGGTGGAGGGAGGTAGTGTTTCCATTACAGGTGAGATGGATGGTGATTTGGTGCGTATAACCGTAGCAGATTCGGGACGGGGGATTTCTGAAAGTACCTCATCAGGCAACGGGGTCGGGTTGGAAAATGTGCGTAAAAGAATTCGCATGTCTTCCAATGCCCTCGGCAGGCTGGTGCTTGAGGAAAACTCCCCCTGCGGTATCCGGGCTGTTATTGAGGCGCCGTTGTGAAAACGATACGGGCGATCATTGCAGATGATGAAGCGGCACTGCGCGAGTTCCTGACACGGCAGTTAGCGTTGATATGGCCGGAACTGGTGGTATGCGGTGAGGCCGGTAACGGTTTGGATGCCCTGGAACTGGCAGAGACACTGTGTCCTGAGATTGCATTTCTGGATATCAAGATGCCGGGACTTTCCGGCCTTGAGGTGGCGGAAAAACTCCCCCAAGGTTGTCTGCCCGTATTTATCACTGCTTTTGATCGGTTCGCCATTGAAGCATTTGAGGCGGGTGGCGCGGATTATCTGCTGAAGCCGGTCAGTGATAGCAGGTTGGAAAAAGCGGTGGCCAGATTAAAGTCGAGAGTACGGGGAACACCTTCTCCAGCTTTGCATCAGTTGGATGTGATGCTCGCCAGTCTGATATCATCAGCCCAGTCCAGTGGGCGTGAGTACCTGCAATGGATCAAGGTCAGACACAAAGACAAGATCAGGCTGATAGCGGTACAGGAAGTGGATTACTTCAAAGCCGTGGATAAATATACCGTTGTCAAGAGCGGGGCCGAAGAGTTTCTCATCAAAAAAAGTATCAAAGAGCTTATCGATGAGCTGTCTCCCGAGCAGTTCTGGCAAATCCACCGGGCAACCATTGTCAACGTTACCAAAATTGATGTCGTGACCCGCTCACTCACCGGTAGTTATGATGTTCATTTGCTTGGTTCAAAGGAGGTCCTTCCGGTAAGTCGCGCCTTTGCGCAATTGTTTAAGCAGATGTGACCAAACCGCAGTTCATCTCCATTTACCTACCGTTTGTCGCGCTATATCCCCATTCGTCGCAGATCCATTGTTTCCCCGTCTCTGTTTGCCTTTAATAAGGGCGTAATCACCGATTCTGATGACTCGTTGATGATATCCATGGGTTTGCAAACGGGTGTCGGCTCAGGGCAGAACAGCATGAACCGGCCGCCGTTTATAACGGTTTGGATGGCAGGACTACTTCAGTTGTTCCAGAAGGGGGAGAGATATGTGCAAAGCAAACAGAGTGATGCTTGCAGTTGTCTTGGCCATGGCACTGCCGTGCACTGCATTGGCTGCAGAAACGGATCTACAGGCTAAGCTTGATAACCTGACCAGGCAGATGGACGAGTTACAGGGCCAGGTCCAGCGTATTGAAAGCAAGAGCTTGGGCAAGTGGCTGCAGATCGGCGGCAGTTATCAGTTCAGGATGGACAGTTTGCATGGCGAGACGGCTACCTATACCAATGCCATGGACACCTTCAATAACCTGGCTAATTACATTGTTGCCAACCCTGCTGCTGTTGGCGCTCCAGACAGCTTTTCCGCCTATCAGGCAGTAGTGCAGTTGCAAACCAATATGACGGCCGTAAAAAATCTGACTGAAGCCCAGAACTTTCTTGCCGGCTATGGGCCTTTGATTCAAAGCCTGCTGACGGCGCATCCGGAACTGGCTGCTTACACCGCTGCCTACAGGCCTAAAAACGAAACCATGTACACCAACAAGTTTGCGCTCGATCTACACGCCAAGGCTACCCAGGACGTGACCGTGAACGTCAAGCTGAATATGTACAAGGTCTTCGGCAATCAGGACGATAAGGCGGTAAACGGCGATGCAAACTTTGCAGATCGTACCGGCATTTTTGATGGGACGTTGGGGCATGTCCCCTCTAACAGCTACCTGAACGTAGACCGCGCCTATGCTACCTGGAGCAACATAATGGATCAACCAGTCTGGTTTTCGGTTGGCCGCCGCCCTGCCACTGACGGAGCGCCGACAAACCTGAAATCCAATAGCGCGCGTCCGGGTAATGGCGGTACGCCGGCTTTGCTGGTCAACTATGCCTTTGATGGCATGACGCTGGGGTATGCCCCGGATATCGATATGTTGCCGGGATTCTACACCAAGGTCTGTTATGGCCGTGCCTTTGAGTCCGGGTATCGCAATAATCCTACCAATAGTCTGAAAGATACCGACATGCTCGGGGTGGCTGTGATCCCGGTGGATACCGATCCATTACGAGTCTGGTTGCAGTGGAACCGTGGCTTCAATATTTTTGATTTCCCTGCCATGAACAATACCAAGTTTGGCAACACAGCCCCTTCAGTCAACCTGGGCAGTATTGACTGGTTCGGAACTGGTGTCATGTCCACCCTGAAGCAGGTGGGGGCGGGTGATCTGAATTTCTTTGTAGATGCAGGCGTAAACCTGGTGCATCCGACCTCGGCTGTTTCCGGAAACGCCATGTTCCAAGGGCTTTTAACCGGATCACCGTTCAGACCTGAGGCACCGTCAGACAAGACGGGCTACGCTGTGTTTGCTGGTTTGCGTTATGATTTGCCCAGCAAAACCAAGCTTGGTTTTGAGTTCAACTACGGTACCAAAAACTGGATTCCCTTTGACCCATCGGCCGATGATATGTGGACCTCCAAACTGGGAACCCGCGGCAGGGTTTATGAACCATACATCATCCAGGAACTCAATCTAAAGCCGATCTCCTCCTTCTTTGCAAAGGCCTTTTTCAAACTAGGATATCAGTTCTATGACTTTGATTACACAGGCAGCAATAACTGGGTAGGAGCCCCGATCAAGATTTCTGATCTGGCCTCTTATCAGGCTTCTGGGGGCATGCTGCTGCAAGCCCCTATCAAAACGGCACACGATATCTACGGCACCTTTGAAGTCCATTTTTGATCTTAACGCGTTGCACCTCTTGTGTGTGGTGGGCGGGCCTTGGCCCGCTCTTTTTTCCAAACGAGAGGTTGCGCTGACGTAGCCCGGTGGAAGAGGAAAGGCCCTGTCTCAGTTAGCTGAAACAGGGCCTTTCGCGCATGGCGTCAGTACAGGTCTGTGCTTGAACGATTCATAGGGCATAGGGTAGGGGGGCGGATCGGGAGACAACACCGCCTTTTCTGGGCATATGGTTGGCACCGTCCAACAGCGAGTACGGGGTGTGGGGGGGATGTCACGTTTCTCTGTGCCGACCACAGCAGTACTCCGCCAGCTTGCTGGACCTGCTGATGGTATTGGAGCGCAACCTGACAACCCCATTGGTGCAGCTTGCCCACGTAAAGGCCGCCCTGACCAATGGGGTTGATTGTGTTTTTGGAGTGAGGTGGGAGGAACGGGGCGGCAGTTAACCCGCTAGCCCATTCTTTTCCCTGCCTTTGGCAGTTGTTGTAAATGGTGGTAGACTAGCAAGAAACATCAGGCTGAACCGTACCGTGAGGAGGCACCATGGCAACGGACAATGCATCCCTAATCAACCAGCTTGCAACGTTGACTCCGGCGCAGGAAAAACTGCTCGATCAGGGCATCAGCTTTGCCCCCCGGCTGGCAACGGCCTTACTGATCCTTGCCGTGGGATACTACCTGGGCGTTTGGGTCGGGCGGCTGCTGGATAAGGCGCTGACCCGCCTGGAGCTGGACATTACCATCCGGCTGCTGCTGCTGCGCATGACACGGTTGCTTGTCTTCGCGCTGTTTCTGATCATGGCCCTGCAGAACCTGGGGGTTGAGCTGCTGCCGCTGATTGCCGGGGTAGGGGTGGCAGGCGCCGGGGTGGCCCTGGCCATGCAGGGGGTGCTGTCCAATCTGGCAGCGGGGTTGACCATCATCTTCACCCGTCCCTACCGGGTGGATGAGTACATCTCCATTGCCCATGAAGAGGGGCTGGTGGAAACTATCTCGCTCTTCAGCACCACCCTGAGCCACCAGGACCTGTCGCGGGTGGTTATTCCCAACCGCAAGATCGTCGGAGAGATCCTGCATAACTACGGCGAGATCCGGCAGCTTGATCTGAAGGTGGGGGTGGCCTACGATACCGATCTCGGTCATGCCATGGCAGCTGTGGAGGCGGTCCTGAAGGCCAACCAACGGGTGCTTCAGGAACCTTTGCCGGTGGTGCAGGTGGCTGGCCTGGCTGATTCTTCCGTGACTATCGCTGTGCGGCCCTGGGTCAAGGTGCCTGACTATGCCACCGCCATCGGCGAGTTGAACCGCGCGCTGCTGGAAAGGCTGCGTGAGATAGGTATAAACATCCCCTTCCCGCAGCGGGAGGTTCGCCTGCTGGGGACCAACAAATAATCTAAAATGACCGTTGGCGTTGCCCTGAGTGAGCGACTTGACCGTATATCGTTGTAGCTCTTGGCGAAATGGAGCGTAAAGCAGCCGATTCTGTCTGAACCCGCAGGGTGCGTTTATCGGCTGCAGCGGAATGAGCCTTAGAGCTACAGATTTCGGTCGTCTGAGCGAACCAGGGTGACGCCAACTGCCGAATCTAGGACAACTGACTGCAGGGATGATGCCCTGGCCAATGAGCTGCTGCACAAAAGCCAACGCCCCGTTTACCCTGGTAAGCGGGGCGTTGGCATGTTTATCAGGCTGAGGCTGTTTGGCTTACTTCTTTGATTTTCTAGCCGTTGGCTTGGTCGCCTTGGTGGCAACCTTTCCGGCAGATTGCAGTGCCTCCTGCATGGCTGACCCCATCTTGGTGGGGGAGGTCGCTACCACCACCCCGCACTCCTGCAGGGTGCGGATCTTGTCCTCGGCCTTGCCCTTGCCGCCGGTGATGATGGCGCCGGCATGGCCCATCCGTTTGCCCGGCGGGGCGGTACTGCCGGCAATGAAGGCGGCCACCGGCTTCTTCATGTTGTCTTTGATCCACTGGGCCGCCTCTTCCTCGGCCCCGCCGCCGATCTCGCCGATCATGAAGACCGCCTCAGTGTCCGGATCCTCGTTAAAGCGCTTCAGCACATCGATGTATTTCATGCCGATGATCGGGTCACCACCGATCCCGACGCAGGTGGATTGCCCCAGTCCCATGTCGGTCAGTTGCTTGACCGCCTCGTAGGTCAGGGTGCCGGAGCGGGAAACCACCCCCACCTTGCCGGGGGTGTGGATATAGCCCGGCATGATCCCCAGTTTGCACTGGCCCGGGGTGATGATGCCGGGGCAGTTGGGGCCCACCAGCAGGGTCTTGCTCTGGGCCTGGATGGCGCGGGCCAGCACCATGTCGCGCACCGGAATCCCTTCGGTGATGCAGACCGCCAGCTCCAGCCCGGCGTCGCAGGCCTCCAGGATGGCATCGGCTGCTCCGGGCGGCGGTACGAAGATCATGGAGACCGTGGCGTTGGTGTAGCGCACCGCCTCGGCCACGGTGTTGAAGACCGGGATGCCTTCGATGTGGATGCCGCCTTTGCCCGGGGTGACCCCCGCCACGATCCGGCTGCCGTAGGCACGGCACTGCTGGGTGTGGAACAGGCCGCTCTTGCCGGTGATCCCCTGGACCAGGATCTTGGAGTCTTTGTTGATCAGGATCGACATGGCTTATTCCTCCCCCTCTGCAGTGGCCAGCATGGAAACGATCTTCTGGGCGCCATCCCCCAGGTTATCGCCGATCTGGACGTTCAGCCCCGATTCCAGCAGGAGCTTCTTGCCGTCCTCCACGTTGCTGCCGTCCATCCGTACCACGATCGGCAGGGGGCAGTGCACCTCGTTGGCCGCCTCGATGATCCCCTGGGCGATCACGTCGCAGCGCATGATGCCGCCGAAGATGTTGACAAAAACCGCTTTTACGTCGCAGTCCTGCAGGATGATCTTGAAGGCCTCGGTGACCTTCTCGCGGGTGGCGCCACCCCCCACATCCAGGAAGTTGGCCGGTTCGCCGCCGAACTCCTTCAGCACGTCCAGGGTGGCCATGGCCAGGCCGGCGCCGTTGACCATGCAGCCGATGTTGCCGGTCAGCTTGATGTAGGCCAGGTCGTACTTGCCGGCCGTGATCTCCAGCGGGTCGAGCTGGGAGTAGTCCAGCATGTCCGGGTATTCACGGTGGCGGTAGACCGCATTGTCGTCAAAGGATATCTTGGCGTCCATGGCCAGCAGCCAGCCGGCCTTGGTAACCACCAGCGGATTGATCTCCACCAGGGTGCAGTCTTTTTCCAGGCAGCATTTATAAAGATTCAGGATCAGTTCGACGCAGTCCTCGCAGACCACACCGGAGAGGCCCAGGGCCAGGGCGATCTTGCGGGCCTGGTAGGTGCGCAGGCCGGTGTAGGGGTCGATGGTCAGCATATGAATCTTCTCGGGCGACTTTTGGGCCACCTCTTCGATCTCAACCCCGCCCTCGGCCGAGGCGATCAGGCAGTAGCGCGAGCTCTCGCGGTCCAGCGTGATGGAGAGATAGAATTCGCGGGCGATCTCGACCGTCTCCTCCACCAGTATCCGGCGGACCTTCAATCCCTCCGGACCGGTCTGTTTGGTCACCAGGCGCTTGCTGAACAGCTCCTTGGCCAGGTCTGCGGCCTGTTCGGGGTGATGCACCAGTTTGACGCCACCGGCCTTGCCCCGGCCGCCGGCATAGATCTGGGCCTTGACCACACAGTGACCACCCATCATCTTGGCGGCCCGTTCCACCTGGTCGGCGGTTAGTGCCACCCGGCTGCGGGGGACCGGAATCCCATAGGTGCTCAAGATCTCTTTGGCCTGATACTCGTGGATATTCATAGCATCTCCTTTACAGAGCGATGGAAAACGATGCCGGTCCGTCTCATGACGTTTGCTAAGCGTCTGTTTAGCGGCGTTCGCCGCTCCAGTTGCCGGTCAGTTGGCCGTCACAATAGCCCCACTTGCCGCTGAACCGGTTACCGGAAAAACTGAATTCAATCCTGCCCCAGAAATAACGGCCGTTCTTGGGGGTGCTGCAGCGCTGGGCAGAGCTGTCCTCAATCCAGTAGCCGCGCAGGACGTTGTTTGAGAGGGTTCCCACCAGCTCGCCGTTATCGGTGGCATAGTGTCCGGCCACCCGGTTGCCGTGCTGCTGGAAGCTGATCTCACCCTCTGAAGAGCGCCACTGGCCTGCCAGATTATCGTCGTCGTGCGTGCCGGCAAGCGGGTCGTAACCGTTGCCGGAAGGAGGTGGTGGCGGCTGGTACTGCTGGCCGCCTGAGGTGCGGGAACCACTCCAGGGATGTGAAGGGGGCTCGTTACAATAGCCCCAGCTGCCGTTGAAGCTGTTGTCGGTAAAGCTCAGGGTGAGCCGGCCCCAGTGATAGCGGCCATGTTTTGGGGTGGAGCAGCGGCGGTCAGAGTTATCTTCGATCCAGAACCCTTCGAAGAGATTGTCGAACATCAGGCCGATCAGTTCGCCATTATCCTTGGCGTAGTTGCCGGAGACCCGGTCGCCCTGTTGCTGGAGGTTCATTGTCCCTTCGCTGCTGCTGTAGTTTCCAGTAACCGTGAATGCCTGGCAGAGTGCCGGGGAGACGAGCATAAGGCCGAGCAAGCACAGTCGGAGCAGTGGCTGCATGGTCATCCTCCTTGTGAACAGGAATGGCAAAAGTATAGCAGGCTTCACTCCGACTACAAGTCGTTTTTATTATTACTGAAAAAGTATGTTGTGGCTAAATTTTTTGTTGACGGGATAGTTCTGCCTCGGACAGGCGGAGGTAGGTGGGAAGCAGTTTTTCCGGCTGGACTGAATAGCCGCGTTGGTGTAGATCCTCGGCCAGCAGACAACCGGCAGACGGACGTACCACCTGCAGCGGTCCCGGTGCAAAGTGGGCCTTGTCCCCCAGGATTTCCCGGATCAGGTCGCGGTAGCGCACCGCGCCGTCACCCACAAACAGGGTGGGCTGGTCAAGCTGCTGCAGGAAATCGGCTGGGGCGATTACCCTGTCAGCGAGGAGTGGCAGTGGGATTTCATTAACCTGATACAGGGCGGCATAGACCTCGTTTTTGCGGGCATCCAGCATCGGGCAGACCGTGAAGGCGGCAAAGGGCAGGTTCATGGCCAGCATGGCCAGGGTGGAGAGCCCCGCACAGGGCTTCTGGTGGGCCAGGGCCAGGGCCTGGATGGCGGCAATGCCGGTACGGATGCCGGTAAAGGAGCCGGGGCCGTTGCTGCAGGCAAACAGGTCGATCCGGTCCGGTGTGATGTCGCATTCCTGCAGCAGGCGCTGCAGATCCGGCATCAGCAGGCGGTTCTGGCGGCCGCCGGGGGTGTCGAACAGAGATTCCGCCACCAGCTGACCGTTGCGTGTCAGCGCAACCCCGGTGCGGGCGGTGGCGGTCTCAATGCAGAGGGTGATCATACCTTACTGAAGAAGTAGCGGATAATGTCGTTGTAGAAGGCCAGCACCATCAGACCAACCAGCAGCACCATGCCGGCCTGTTGGGCGTATTCCCGTACCTTCTTGGGCACCGGGCGGCGGATGATCGCCTCAATGGTGTAGAACATCAGGTGGCCACCGTCAAGTACCGGCACCGGCAGCAGGTTCAGAATCCCCAGGTTGATGGAAACCACCGCCAGCAGCATGAAGAAGGTGGAACCGCCGGTATGGGCGGCCTTGTTGGCCATGTCGGCGATCATCATCGGGCCGCCCAGACTGTTGAGCGGCACCACGCCCTCAAACAGCTTGACCAGCGACAGGATCGTCAGCTTGGTGACTTCAATCGCCTTGGCATTGCCCAGCTGGATGGCCTCCAGCGGGCCGAACCGCTCGGTAGACAGGTCATAGTTGGGGGAGACGCCGATGATCGGTTTTTTGATGATCTCGCCGAACAGGTTCTTGGTCTCGCCCAGCTGCGGTTTGAGTTGGATGGAGAGCGGCTTGCCGTTGCGCAGGATGCTTAAGGAGACGCTGTCGCGCACGGTGGCCATGCGGGCCGAAAAATCTTCCCATTGCACAATCCGCTGGCCGTTGACGGCCGTGATCAGGTCACCCTTCTGGATGCCTGCCAGGGCCGCCGGTTTGCCGGGCAGCACCTCACCCACGGTGGCCTTGAGGATCGGCAGGCCGGTCATGTAGAGCAGCACGATCAGCAGCCAGGCAAAGACCATGTTGAAGAACGGGCCGGCAAACACAATCGCCATCCGCTGCGGGATGTTTTTGTGGGCAAAGGAGCGGGCCTTGTCCGCATCGGTCAGCTGGTAGGCCTCCACCGGGGTGACCGGTGCGGTGTCCGGGGCGGCATGCTCATACTCCTGCTCGATCATCTCGATCTCGCTAAAGCCGCCTTCACCGAACATCTTGACGTAGCCGCCCAGTGGGAAGGCTGAGATCAGGTATTCGGTTTCACCCAAATGCCAGCCGATCAGCTTGGGGCCAAAGCCCAGGGAAAATTTTTCAACCTTGACGTTCATCCACTTGGCCACGATGAAATGGCCGAATTCATGGACAAAGATCAGGATGCCGAGCACGATGATGAAGTTGACAACGATCATGGTTACCTGCCTGTCTGAAGAGCTGCACAGAGCTCACGGGCCTTGACGCGACCCCACTGGTCGGCCACCAGCACCTCTTCGATGGAATCGAGCCGGTGGGACTGGTGGGCGTCCATGGTTTTCTCGATCAGTTGGGCAATCTGCAGATAGGCGATCCGACCCTCCAGGAACGCCTCCACCGCAATCTCGTTGGCGGCGTTCATGACCGCCGGCATGCTCTGTCCTTCACCCAGGGCGCGGTAGGCCAGGCCGAGGCAGGGGAAACGCTCGAGATCGGGCTTGAAGAAGGTCAGGCCCGAGAGTTCGGTCAGGTCCAGCGGCTTGACGCCGGTTGAAACCCGGCCGGGGTAGGAGAGGGCATAGGCGATCGGCGCCTTCATATCCGGTGTGCCCAACTGGGCGATCACGCAGCCGTCGATATACTCCACCATCGAGTGGATGATGCTCTGGGGGTGGATGTTGACGCTGATCTTCTCGGCAGGGGCGTCAAAGAGCCAGCGGGCCTCGATCACCTCCAGCCCCTTGTTCATCATGGTGGCCGAGTCGATCGTGATCTTGCGTCCCATGCTCCAGTTTGGGTGGTTGAGGGCGTCTTGAATGGTGACGCTCTGGAGCTTTTCAAGCGGAGTTTCGCGGAACGGCCCGCCCGAGGCGGTCAGGATGATCTTGGTGATATCCTGATTGCGGTGTCCCTCGATGGACTGGAAGATGGCGCTGTGTTCGCTGTCAACCGGGTAGAGCTTGACCTGATGCTGTGTCACCAACTCCATGAAGAGGTGGCCGGCAGTGACCAGGGTTTCCTTGTTTGCCAGGGCCAGGTCCTTGCCGGCGCGGATGGCGGCTGCAGCAGGCAAAAGGCCGGCGGCGCCGACAATAGCGGCCACCACCATCTGTACTCCCGGCGCAGCGGCCACGGCGCAGAGCCCTTCACTGCCGGCCAAGAGTTCGAGCTCCACCCCTTGCGTCAGTTCCTTCAGGCGCGGCAGGTCGGCCGGATCGGCCACGGCGGCGAATTTTGGTCTGAACTGACGGATCTGGCGAGCCAGCAGTTCAAGGTTCTTGCCGCCGGAGAGGGCAATGACCCGGAACTTGTCCGGATGGGTGGCAACGATCTCTAGGGTGCTGACCCCGATGGAGCCGGTTGAGCCGAGAATGCTAATCTGTTTCATATCAGAATCTCCCGAAGAGATAGACCGCGTAGTAGTAGGTCACCGGTGCGGCAAAGATGATGCTGTCCATCCGATCGAGCACCCCGCCGTGGCCCGGAAAGATGTTGCCGGAATCCTTGACCCCGAAACTGCGTTTTAACAGGGACTCGAACAGGTCTCCCACCTGGCCGATAAGGCCGACAACCAGAGCAGTGATCAGGATATCAGCATACCCCAGTTGAGGGAAAAAGGTAAACTTTGCCAGCAGGGTGCCTGCCAGGCTGCCGCCCAAGCCGCCCAAGGCCCCCTCGATACTCTTTTTGGGGCTGACCGCCTCGTACAGGCGGTGCTTGCCAAAGGCGCTGCCGATATAGTAGGCGGCCGAGTCGTTGGTCATCACGATCAACATGATCAAGAGCAGCCAGTTGCTGCCCTGCGGCAGCAGCCGGAGCATCACCAGATGGGCAAAGAGAAACGGGACATACAGGAAAGCGGTGACCACCAGGGCCAGCTCCTGGGCCACCCGGCCGATATCCTGCAAACGGAAGAGAAAATGGAAGCCGGTCAGCAAAAAGGCAATTGCCAGGCTCATGATGAAGAGTCGACCGTCCGGCAAGAGCGGGGTGGCCACGCTGAGCGCCCCCAGCAGGGCAAAAGGGGGCAGTTCCCGTTTGCGGGCCGGCAGGGCCATGCCGAAGTATTCCAGCATGGCGATCAGGCAGAGTACCATCAACAGCAGGGTAAAGTGCCACGGCTGACCCTTGATGATGGTCAACAGCACCAGGGGCAGCAGCACAAGTGCGGTCAGCAGGCGTTGTATGATCAGCTCCTTTGGGTCAACTGGGCGCTGGTCTTGCCGAATCGTCGCTCGCGGGCCTGGTAGTCGGCCAGAGCTGCGTGCAAGGCGTTGATGGTCAGATCGGGCCAGTTGATGTCGGTAAAGTACAGTTCGGTATAGGCCAGTTGCCAGAGCAGGAAGTTGCTGATCCGCATCTCGCCGCTGGTACGGATCAGCAGGTCCGGGTCAGGCAGGCCGGCCGTGTCCAGGTACTGGGTGAAAAGGGATTCCGTGATCTGTTCCGGTGCGAGACAGCCCGTCTGTACCTGCTGGGCCAGTCGGGTGGCGGCCCGGATGATCTCTTGACGGCCGCCGTAGGAAAGGGCCAGGGTCAGCACCATCCCGGTGTTGACGGCGGTCTGGAGCAGGGCCTCGTCGAGGATCTGGTTAACCTCGTCAGGCAGGTCGGCCCGGTTGCCGATCACGTTGAAGCGGATGTTGTTCTTCAGCATCCTGCGCAGTTCGCTGCGCACAAACTTTTTTAAAAGCGCCATCAGCGCCTTGACCTCTGTGCGGGGACGGGACCAGTTTTCGGCTGAAAAGGCAAACAGGGTCAGATAGCCGATCCCCAGGTTGGAGGCCTGCTCAACCACCATCTGGACCGTCTCGGCACCGCGATGGTGGCCGATGATCCGCTTCAGCATCCGTTGTTCTGCCCAGCGGCCGTTGCCATCCATGATGATGGCCAGGTGTTTCGGCAGTTTTGCAGGGTCCAGCTCGATCATCTAGACTTCCATAACCTCTTTTTCTTTATGGGCAAGGATCTCATCCAGCTTGGCAATCAGGCTGTCGGTCACGGTCTGGACTTCTTTTTCAGCCTTTTTGAGGTCATCTTCCGTGATGGCCTTGTCCTTTTCCAGCTTCTTCAGGTCGTCAATCGCCTTGCGGCGGATGTTGCGCATCGCCACCTTGTGATCTTCGTCCATCTTTTTCAGACCCTTGACAATCTCTTTGCGGCGCTCCTCGGTCAACGGTGGCAGGGTCAGGCGGATCATCTTTCCGTCGTTGCCGGGGGTCAGGCCGAGGTTGGCGTTGAGAATGGCCTTTTCGATCGGACCGATCATCTTGGCTTCCCAGGGGGTGATGGTGATGGTGCGGGGCTCGGGTACGGCCAGGGTGGCTACCTGGGGCAGCGAAGAAGGGTTGCCGTAGTAATCAACCTTGATCTCGTCCAACAATGCGGTGCTGGCGCGGCCGGTGCGGATCTTCTGGAACTCCTTGCGAAGATCATCCGCCGTCTTTTCCATGTGATTTTTCATCTCTGTTATGACTGATTTGTACATGGCTATGCTCCTTGTACGATAGTGCCGATATTTTCACCGCCGATAACCTTTTTGATGTTACCCGGCGTGGTCAGGTCGAAGACAATGATCGGTAGATTGTTGTCCATGCAAAGTGAGGTGGCGGTGGCATCCATCACCTGCAACCCCTTCTGCAGTACCTCAATGTAGGAAAGTTCGTCGTAGCGGGTGGCGCTGGGGTCCTTTTTGGGGTCTGCCGTGTAGACCCCGTCCACCTTGGTCCCCTTCAGGATCGCCTCGGCATTGATCTCCATGGCCCGCAGGCTGGCGGCGGTATCGGTGGTGAAGTAAGGGTTGCCGGTACCGGCGCCGAAGATCACGACCCGGCCCTTTTCAAGGTGACGCACGGCGCGGCGCCGGATGTACGGCTCTGCCACCTCCTGCATGGCAATGGCAGATTGCACCCGGGTGGAGACGCCGATCTTTTCCAGGGCGTCCTGCATGGCCAGCGAGTTGATTACGGTGGCCAGCATCCCCATGTAGTCGGCACTGGCGCGATCCATCCCCTGTGAGGAGGCTGCCAGACCGCGGAAGATGTTGCCGCCGCCGATCACCAGGGCCAGCTCAACGCCGTCTTCAACCACCTCTTTGATCTCGGCGGCAATGGTGTTGATGGTGCCGGGGTCGATCCCGTAGCCCTGGTCGCCGGCCAGAGACTCGCCGGACAGTTTCAGTAGTACCCGTTTGAAGGACTTGCGTGCCATGCTTCCTCCTGATTCCAAGCCATCCAAGACCGTTTGTCGGGTACGTCCGTAGCCTGGTCTGGAGTTGGCTGAGTGGTGATACGAAAACGCCGGCTGAGGCCGGCGTTTTCTGGCTTATTTCAGTCCGGCCGCTGCCGCCACCTCGGCGGCAAAGTCCGATTCTTTTTTCTCAAGCCCCTCACCCAGGACAAACTTGGTAAAGCGTTTCAGGGTGATGGTGCCTCCCAGGGCCTTGCCGGTCTCATCCACGTATTTCTGGACCGACTTGTCCGGGTCCTTGACAAAGGCCTGCTCCTGCAGGCAGATGTCGCCGTAGAACTTGTTGACCTGACCCTCGATGATCTTCTCGATGATGTTGTCGGGCTTGCCGGTTTGGCGGGCCTTGTCGCGGTAGATCTCCTTCTCGCGCTCCAGCACGTCAGTCGGAACCTCACTGCGCTGCAGGTAGGCAGGGGAGGCCGCGGCAATATGCATGGCCACATCCTTGATGCAGGCAGCCAGACGCTCGTCAGCAGTTCCCTCGAAGCCGGCCTCGACCAGCACGCCGATCTTGCCGCCGGCGTGGATGTAGGAGCCGACCACGCCCTTGTCGGCACTGAACCCGGCAAAGCGACGGATCTGCATATTCTCGCCGATTACGGCAATAGCTTCGGTCAGAAGGGTCTGAACGGTCTTGGAGGCGTCACCGGCAAACGGCTGGGCCAGCAGGGCATCCATGTCGGCCGGGTTCTTCTGCAGGACATGCTCGGCCACCTGCTTGACGAACTCCTGAAACTTGTCGTTTTTGGCAACAAAGTCGGTTTCGCTGTTGATCTCAACCAGCACGCCGCTCTTGCCGTCGGCGGCGATGGCGGTGGCCACCATCCCTTCGGTTGCGGCGCGGCCTGCTTTTTTGGAGGCGGCTGCAAGACCTTTCTTGCGCAGGTAGTCAACGGCCTGCTCCATATTGCCACCCACCTCTTCCAGGGCCTTCTTGCAATCCAGCATCCCGGCGCCGGTGGTTTTTCTGAGTTCATTGATCTGTGCTGCGGTAATTGCCATCGTCTCTATCCTCCGGACCGCCTTGGGCGGTCATAGGTGTTGAAATGTCTAGGGTGCTTCACTGCCGCTTGTGCGGCTTAGTCGGCCGAAGCTTCGCAGGTGGCTTCATCGCCGATGGCAGCTTCCAGCTCTTCGTCGTCGCCTTCGGCGTCACTCTGCAGGGCTGCGCTGCGTGCTTCGTTGCCTTCCAGTACGGCGTCGGCAATCTTGGCGGTCAACAGACGGATGGCGCGAATGGCATCGTCGTTACCGGGGATGACGTAGTCGATCATGTCCGGGTCGCAGTTGGTATCAACAATGGCCACCACCGGAATGCCCAGTTTCTGAGCTTCCTGCACGGCGATCTCTTCGTTTTTGGGGTCGATCACGAACATCAGGCCGGGCAGTTTAGTCATGTTTTTGATGCCGCCCAGCACCTTTTCAAGTTTTTCGCGCTCCTTGTTCATGTTGAGCGCTTCCTTCTTGGTGTAGGCCTCAATGGTGCCGTCTTCGAACATGGCATCCAACTTCTTCAGGCGCTCGATGCTCTGCTTGACGGTGGAAAAGTTAGTCAGCATGCCGCCCAGCCAGCGCTGGTTGACATAGTACTGACCGCAACGGACAGCCTCTTCAGCCACCGAGTCCTGGGCCTGTTTCTTGGTGCCGACGAACAGTACGGTGGTACCTTGCTCGGCGGTGTCCTTGACGTAGTTGTAGGCGGATTTGAAGTAACGCACGGTCTTCTGCAGGTCGATGATGTAGATGCCGTTGCGTGCCCCGAAGATGTAGGGCTTCATTTTGGGGTTCCAACGCTTGGTCTGGTGGCCGAAGTGAACACCTGCCTCCAGCAGTTCCTTCATACTGATGCTTGACATACTGATTCTCCTTTGGTTTGTCCTCCGCCCTCGAAATCCCCGAACGTTACAAGGGACACCGCCGGTCAACTTGAAGGCGTGTGAATTAAAAAGCGTTATTTTCTATCATAACAGTAAGTGGTGAATCAAGGATAAAAAGGAGGTGTAATCGCTTCCAGTGGGCAGGACATACTACAACGATAGCAGCCGGTACACAGCTCCGGTCGCGTAATGACAGCGTGCTTGCGGTAACTGCTTGCCTCAAGGGTGATGATTCGCTCGGGGCAGGCGGCTACACAGCGGCCGCAGCCGGAACAGCGTGCCGCGTCGATCACGGGAAGTGCGGTCTGCTCAGGCATCGCCGAACAGGTCCTGCTGCTTCCACTCCTTTACCACCAGCTGCTTCTTGCGGATCGGATAGTAGCGCGGGCAGGATGAAACCACGGCAAACTCCGGCTGTTTGCAGGTGCGGCGACAACGGGCACACAGCTTGTTGGGTGGGTCATTGTGCTTCTGCTTTTTTGTAGGAGTCGCTTTCACACGTCTCTCTCTTTCACTGCATCAGCGGCGATGAGGATATTTTCGTTCTGAGTGCGGCACGCAAGCAATGGTGCGGAGGCGTACAGATTGGTACGTCGCGCAAGTCATTGCGCGGCGTGATGCGCTCAGGGCGAAAAGAGACCATCACCATGCTAGCCCGGAGGCCATTGCAGCTCACGCCCTGCCAGCATATGGATATGCAGGTGGAAGACCGTCTGTCCGGCATCGCTCCCATTATTCTGCACCAGGCGGAAGCCGCCTTCCGAGAGGCCGCGCTCAGTGGCCAACCGGCCGGCAATCCGGAAGAGATGGCCGACCAGGGCCTCGTCCTGAGGGGCCATGTCCAGGCAGTTGCTGAAGTGGCGCTTGGGCATCAGCAGCAGGTGCAGCGGCGCCTTGGGGGCGATATCCTCGATAGCCACCATCAGCTCGTCTTCATAGACCTTCTTGGCCGGGATCTCGCCTGCGATGATCTTGCAGAAGATACAGTCGTTCATGTCGTTGCTCCTATGCGTAATCCCATCAAAAATTCCCGGTTGCCGTCAGCGCCGGTGATGGGGGAGTCGCAGATCCCCAACAGGTCGGCGCCCAGTTCCGCCGCCAGGGACTCCATCTTGTGCAGCACCTCGTCATGCAGTTTGGGGTCCCGCACGATGCCCCCTTTGCCCACGGCACCCTTGCCCACCTCAAACTGGGGCTTGACCAGCGCCACTACCTCGGCCGGGCGCTTTAGCAGAGCCAGGGTAGGGGGCAGCACCAGGTTGAGTGAGATGAAGGAGGCGTCGATCACCGCCAGATCCGGCAGCGGGTCAAGCAGTTCAGGCGGCAGGTGACGGATATTGGTTTTTTCCAGTACCACCACCCGTGGGTCCTCCCGCAGCTTCCAGGCCAACTGGCCATAGCCCACATCCACGGCATAGACCCGGATCGCTCCCCGCTGGAGCAGGCAGTCGGTAAAACCGCCGGTGGAGGCGCCTACGTCAATGGCAACCCGGTCGGCAGGTAGCACGTTGAAAAAGTCCAACCCCTTTTCCAGCTTAAGGCCGCCCCGGCTGACGTAGGGCAGGACGTCGCCTTTGATCCTGATCTCTACATCAGGCAGGACCTGTTGACCGGCCTTTTCTGCGGCATGGTCGCCCACCACCACCTGACCGGCCATGATCAAGGCCTGGGCCTTCTCGCGGGAAGGGGCCAGGCCTCGTTCTACCATCAGTTTATCCAGTCGCAGTTTTGCAGTCATACGGCAAAAGGCCTTTGCCACAGAGTACACAGAGATTTCAGAAGAAATCGAAATGAGGGGTTATTGTGCTAAGAAACTATAAGCTAACCATTGAAGCAATAAGCCATTGTTTGTCGTTTCTCTGTGCCCTCTGTGTCTCGGTGGCTAGAATCCTACTGGCCAACCAACTGTGACTTGGTAAAGATCGCCTTCAGCCAATAGCCTTCGGCCTCGATGTTCTCGCGGCCACCCTCTTCACGATCCACCAGGGAGACGATTCCCAGCACGTCCAGCCCTTCCTCCTTGGCGCGGTTGACCGCCTTCATGGAGGAACCGCCGGTGGTGACTACATCCTCCACGATCACCACCTTGGTGCCGGGGGGCAGGTTCTTGCGGCCTTCCAGCCACTGACCGGTGCCGTGTCCCTTGGGCTCCTTGCGGATGATGAAGGCGTGCAGCGGCTTGCCGTCCAGGCAGGCGGCAATGGAGGTGGCGGTGGCGATCGGGTCGGCCCCCAGGGTGATGCCGCCTACGGCCTGCACACCGGGCACATCCTTGATGGCCTCATAGAAGAGCTTGCCCACCAGCAGGCCACCTTCGGCATGCAGGGTGGTCTGTTTGCCGTCAAAGTAGAAATCGCTCTGGCGGCCCGATGCCAGGGTTACCAGGCGTTTTTCATAGGACAGCTCAAGGATGATTCGTTTTAGTTTTTCACGGTCAGTCATTGTTCGGTGTACTCCTCCTCTTTCGTAAATAAACCCATCTGGGGAACTTGCGACGGCATCGGGAAGTTGATCGGGTACTCCCCGGTAAAACAGGCGGTACAGAAGGAGGTGTTGGTGAGGCCGGTGGCCTGCACCAGCCCTTCCTCCGACAGGTAGCCGAGCGAATCGGCCGTGATGTAGCGGCGGATTTCATCAAGGGTATGGGAAGAGGAGATCAGTTCTTTGCGGTTGGGGGTATCGATCCCATAGAAACAGGGGTAGCTGGTAGGGGGGGAGGAGATGCGCATATGGACCTCCTTGGCCCCGGCATTGCGCACCATCTTGACGATCTTGCGCGAGGTGGTGCCTCGTACGATCGAGTCGTCGATCACCACCACCCGCTTGCCTTCCAGCAGCTCCCGTACCGGATTGAGCTTGATCTTGACCCCGAAGTGGCGGATTGACTGGGCCGGTTCGATAAAGGTACGCCCCACGTAATGGTTGCGGATCAGGCCCAGTTCAAAGCGGATGCCGGACTCCTCGGCATAGCCCATGGCAGCCGGCACGCCGGAGTCGGGCACAGCGATGACCACGTCGGCCTCCACCTGATGTTCACGGGCCAGCTGACGGCCCAGTTCCTTGCGGACCAGGTAGACGTTCTTGCCGAAGATGGTGGAGTCGGGGCGGGCAAAATAGACGAATTCAAAGATACAGGGGGTCGGCACCACCTTCTTGAACGGGAACAGCGACTGTATCTGGCCGTCCTTGGTGAAGACCAGCATCTCGCCCGGCTCCACCTCACGCACGAAGGTGGCTTCGATCAGGTCCAGGGCGCAGCTTTCCGAGGCCACCACCCAGCCGTCCCCCAGCTTGCCCAGGCACAGGGGCCGGAAGCCGTAGGGGTCACGCACCGCGATCATACGGGACTCGGTCAAAAACAGCAGGCAGTAGGCCCCCTTGACCCGGTTGAGGGCGTCGCCGATCCGCTCGATCAGGGAGTGGGTGCGGGAGATGGCCAGCAGATGGATGATGATCTCCGTATCCATGGTGGTCTGGAAGATGGAACCGTAGGCCTCCAGTTCGGCCTTGAGGATGCCGGCGTTGACCAGGTTGCCGTTATGGGCCACGGCGATGGAACCGCGGGAGTAGTCCACCATGATCGGCTGGACGTTCTTTTCCACCGAGGCACCGGCGGTGGAGTAGCGCACATGGCCGATGGCCGCCTTGCCGGGCAGTTTTTCAAAGACCTTCTGATTGCCGAATACATCGGCCACCAGTCCCATCCGCTTGTGGGCGTGCAGCCCTTCGCCATCCGATGAGACAATGCCGCAACTCTCCTGACCGCGATGTTGCAGGGCATACAGTCCCAGGTAGGTCAGGTTGGCTGCCTCGGGATGGCCGTAGATGCCGAATACGCCGCACTCTTCTTCCGGGCGATAGAGGTTCATAGCAGATTTTTCCTCGCAAATTCCGCAGCATTCTTATACAGGATCAGGCCGTCACCTTCTTCGGGCAGTTGTTCGCGGGTCCAGCGGGGATGCTGGGTATAATGCACAAATGCCTCGGGGTGGGGCATCAGGCCGAACAGCCGTCCACTGGGGTCGCACAGGCCGGCAATGGCGTTGGTGGAACCGTTGGGGTTGGCGGGAAACATCATGGTCGGCTCGGCGTAGTCGGCCTCGGCGTATTTCAGCACCGCCAGATGGCCGGTCTCGATCCGCTCCAGAGTCTGCGGCGTGTCGGTCAGGAATTTCCCCTCGCCGTGGCGCACCGGCAGGTAGATCCCCTTTTCAATTCCTTTGGTAAAGACGCAGGGGGATTGGGGATCGGCCTTCAGGTAGCACCAGCGGTCCTGGAAGCGGCCGCAATCGTTGTGGGAGAGGGTGGTGGTCTGCACCAGGGTGGTGCCGTCCAGGGCCGGCAGCATCCCCATCTTGACCATCAACTGGAAGCCGTTGCAGACCCCCAGAATCAGCTTGCCGGCGGCGATAAAGCGGGTGAACTGCTCCACCAGCTTCTCACCGCTGCCGGAGATGCTGGCATTTTTGAGCCGGTTGGCCTGGGCCTTGGCGCTGCCCAGGTCGTCGCCGTCGAGGAAACCGCCGGTCAGGTTCAGGAAATGAAAGTCGTCCAGCCGGACTTCTCCGGAGAGGATCTCGGCGATATGGGCGATTTGGGCCTCATCAAAGCCGCCCAGTCGGCAGGCGTGGGCCGCCTCCACTTCGCAGTTGGTGCCGTTGCCGGTTATGACCAGCGCGCGTATCGGTGTCATGCACATTCTTCCTTTGTCTGTTCTGCTGAATGTTGATCGCTCATGATGCGGTTACGTCCGGTGCGTTTTGCCGTGTACAGCAGTTCATCCGCCCGTGCCAGCACGGTTTCGGGGGTGTCCTGGCTGCCGGCCACAGCGACTCCGGCGCTGATGGTGACGGTGAGGCGCTGCTTTTGGTGCAGGATGAAGCAGCTCTCCACCAGGCGGCGGAGTTTGTCTGCCAACTGGGCAAGGCGGTGTTGGTCGGTATGGGTGACGACAACCAGAAATTCTTCGCCGCCCCAACGGCCGCATAGGTCGGTGCTGCGGATATTTTTCTGCAGGGTGCGCCCCACCATCCGCAGCACATCGTCCCCCAGGGCATGGCCATAGCTGTCGTTAAAGGTCTTGAAGTGGTCAACATCGGCGAAGATGACGCCGACGCCGATGCCGAAACGCTTGAATTTATCCAGCTCGGCCTGCAGTTTCATTTCAAGGTAGCGCCGGTTGGCGGTTTCCGTCAGGGGGTCCAGCAGGGCCAAACGCTGCAGCTCCTCAAATTCAAGCGCGTCAATCGGCTGTGCCGCTGCCTCGCGGAAGATCTCGATGGCGCCGATCACCGCGCCGTCATGGTCGCGCACGGGCGAGGCCTGGACCGAGACCGCAATGCGGTGGCCGTCCTTATGGTGCAGATAGACCTGGGCATGGTCAGGTTTGCCGTCACAGGCCGACATCATCAGGGGACAGGCCGTGCTGCAGAGCTCGTTCCCCTCTTCGTCCACATGCACCAGGATGTTGTCGCGGCAGCCCGAGCCCAGCACATCTTCGGCTGCAAAGCCGGTAATCCGTTCGGCCCCTTTGTTCCAGAAGGTGATGGTACGGTTCAGGTCGACAAAATAGACGCCATCAAGGATGTTATCCAGCAGCTGGCGGTAGAACGAATCGTCACGAATGGCGTTTATGTCTTGCAGCGCAGCGATCATAGACTGCGTAAAGGCTGTTGCCAGGCGGTCTTGAGCGTGGTCAGGTCAGCCTGCAGGATGGTCTTGCCTGCCAGGCCGGCTACAGTCACCTGGTCCTGCTCGGTTACCCGGCCGATCTGGCTGAAGGTGGTGCCGGCCATGGCCTCTTCAAAGGCCGACCATTGGGCCGGATGTACGGTTACCAACAGACGGGAGGCTGTTTCGGAGAACAGCAGCACCTCGTCGGTGCGGTAGCGGGCATCACCTTCAAAACGGACATCGGCCAGTTCCACCGAGCAGCCGAAACCGCCGGAGAAGGCGCTTTCCGCCACGGCCACGGCCAGGCCGCCGTCGGACAGGTCATGGCAGGATGCCACCAGACCGGACATGATCGCCCGGTGCAAGGCCTTGTAACGTGTCAGCGCGGTGGCAACCGCCACCTGCGGCACCTTGGTGCCGGTGTAGCCCTGCATGGCCAGGTATTCGGAACCGCCCAGTTCATCCCTGGTGGCGCCCAGCAGGCAGATGATGTCGCCGGGCCGCTTGAAGTCCATGGTCACGGCGTTTCTGATATCCGGGATGGTGCCGATCACCGAGAACAACAGGGTGGGGGGGATCGAGATCTTGGTGGAGCCGTCGTAGAAGTCGTTCTTCATCGAGTCCTTGCCGGAGATCAACGGCAGGTTGAGCGGCACGCAGTAGTCCAAAAGCGCCTGGTTGGCCCGCACCAGCTGGCCCATCTTGTAGGGGCCGTCCGGGGTCTTCTCCGACAGGACCGGGTCGCACCAGCAGAAGTTGTCCAGACCGGCCCAGTGTTCCGGATTGCCGCCCACCGCCACGTAGTTGCGCAGCGCCTCGTCAATGGCGTTGGCGGCCATGTGATAGGCGTCAATGTCGGAATAGCGCGGGCAGATGCCGTGGGAGACCACCACCCCCTTGAAGGAGTCCAGCACCGGCCGGACCACGGCCGCATCGGAGGGGCCATCGTTGGTAACGCCGGTAAACGGCTTGACCACTGAACCGCCCTGCACCTCATGGTCATAGCGCCGCACCACCGATTCCTTGGAACAGATGTTGAGCTGGCCCAAGAGCCCCAGCAGATCGGCGGTCCAATCGTCCTTGTCCTGGGCCGGGGCCTCAGGGTTAAGCGGCGGCTGCCATTTGGCCGGGATCTGCATCGGCGGCAAGCCTTCGTGCATGAAGGCCATCGGCAGCCAGGCCACGGTCTTGTCGCCATACTGGATATGGAACACGCCGTTGTCGGTAAATTCGCCCAGTACGGTGGCCTCGCAGCCGAAGCGCGTAGCCATGGCCATGAATTCGTCGAGCCTTTCCGGCGGTACCGCCAGAGACATCCGTTCCTGGGCCTCGGAGATCAGGATCTCCCACGGGTTCAGTCCGGGGTACTTCAAGGGGGCCTTGGCCAGATCCATCCGGCAGCCATTGCATTCGCCGGCCATCTCCCCGATGGAGGAGGAGAGGCCGCCGGCGCCGTTGTCGGTGATGAAGCGGTAGAGCCCCTTGTCGCGGGCGCGGATCAGGAAGTCGAACATCCGTTTTTGGGTGATCGGATCACCGATCTGCACCGCCGTGACCGGCGAATTTTCGTTCAGCTCCTCGGAGGAGAAGGTGGCGCCGTGGATGCCGTCCTTGCCGATCCGGCCGCCGGTCATCACAATCAGGTCGCCCGGTTTGATGCTCTTCTCGTGGCCCGGCATGCCGTTGATCTCACGGGGCATCAGCCCGGCAGTGCCGCAGAACACCAGCGGTTTGCCGGCAAAACGCTCGTCAAACACGATTGAGCCGTTGACGGTGGGGATGCCGGACTTGTTGCCGCCATGCTCCACCCCTTCCACTACCCCCTCAAAGATCCGGCTGGGGTGCAACAGGCGCGCAGGCAGCGGCTTGTCGTAGAACGGGTCGGCAAAACAGAAGACGTCGGTATTGAAGATCAGCTTGGCCCCCTGGCCGGTGCCGAACGGGTCGCGGTTGACCCCCACGATGCCGGTCAGTGCCCCGCCGTAGGGGTCCAGGGCCGAAGGGGAGTTGTGGGTCTCCACCTTGAAGACCAGCGAGTTATGCTCGTCAAAGGTGATCACCCCGGCGTTGTCCTTGAAGACCGACAGGCAGAAGTCCTGCTCACCAAGGTTCTGGCGGACCTCCTTGGTGGTGCGCTGGATGAACGATTTGAACAGCGACTTGATCTCCTGCGTGCTGCCGTTCTCATCCTCGTACTGGACCGTGGCGGCAAAGATCTTGTGTTTACAGTGTTCTGACCAGGTCTGGGCCAGGCACTCCAGCTCTACGTCGGTGGGCTTGCTGCCCAGGCCCTGCTTGGTTCGTTCGGCCTGGACCTGCGGGTCGCGGTAGTGGGCCTGGATGATCTGCATCTCCTCCAGGGTCAGGGCCAGTACCCCTTCCTTGCTGATTCGCAGCAGTTCCTCGTCCGAGACCTCCAGGTCGATCTCCTGCACCTGCCCCTTGGTCTCGCCGGTCACCTTGGGTACGGAGGTGGGGAAGCCGCGCTTGGCCATGAAGTCGGCGGCAGACAGGACACCGTAGCGCTGGATCAGGGTGTTGCAAAGCAGGCCGGTTGCGATCTTTTCTACCTGTTCGGCCGTCAGCTGACCGGAGAAGAGGTACTGCACCGAGGAGTAGACCGCCTCGCTGTCGACCAGGGGACGCTGGATCAGGTAGGAGACCGCCTCGCCGGCGGTGCGTCCGATGTTGTCGGTCACGCCGGGGCGGAAACCAACCTCGACCGCCCAGTCGAAACCGGCAGCAAGGGGCCGGTCGATGCTCCAAGTCTGGATGACCGGGTCGCAGCAGGGACCGCTGGCCGCTGCCTCCAGCTGCTGGCGGGACAGGTCAATGTCCACCGTGTAGACGTCGATGGTGCGCACCTGTTCAACGCGTACGTGCAGAAAATGTTCGATCTCGCGCTTGATCCGTTCACCACGGGCATCACGCACGCCATCCTTCAGTGCTACTTCGATTCGGCTCGGCATGTCGGTCCTTTATTTCTTGACAAAGATGATCTCAACGCGGCGGTTGCCCTCCACGTTGTTCTTGGGATAGGCCGGCTCGGCAGCGCCGATCCCCAGCGCCTCAACCGTTGTCGGCTCAAGCTTGCCCTTGGTCAGCAGAGCCTCCCGCACAAAGCGGGCCATCTGATCGGTGGCGGCGGCATCCTCGCTGCGGGGCGGTTTGCCAAAGCCATGCACGCGCAGCTTGATGCGGTACTCGGGATAGGCAGTGAGCAGGGCCGTGAGCTTGGCCGTGACGGTGTCGCCGGCTGCGGTCAGGGTGGTGCTCTTGACGGTTGTCTTGAGTAGCTGGCTGCGGGGGTAGGTGACGCTCAGCCCGGCCGTGGTGGCCTTGACGATCCCCCCCAGGCGGCCAACCTCGGCCTCAAAGCTTTTCTGACGTTTTTCAGCAGCCAGCTGTTCACCGGTGGCCTGTAGCTGGGCGGTCTGCTGCTTGGCCCCCTCCAACTCCTGGGTCAGCACCAGTACCCGCTGTTCGGAGGCTGCGGTGGCCTTTTTCTGCTCGTCCAGGGCCTTGAGCAGCTCGGTGGTCTTCTGGTCGGAGCTGCTGATCATCGAGCCCTTGGCTGCCAGTTCGGCGGTCAGCGAGGTCACCTTGGCGTTCAGGCTGGTGATCTGGCTGGTCTGGTCGGCGGTCTGCTTTTTCAGGGTCTTGACCTGGGCCACCAGGTCGTCGAACACCTTGATCTTGGCCTTGGTGACGCCAATCAGGCCGTCGAGACGCGTCTTTTCTTTTTCCTGATCATGCTTGCCGATTTTTGCCAGGATAACCGAGCCCTGCAGGTAGGCCGCGTTTGCCAGATATCTGACGGTCGGCTCTGCCTTCTGGTCCAGTTTGCCGCTCCAGCCGAGGTTCTTCTGGTATTCGGCCTCGGCATTGCGGAGCGAGTTCTGGGCAAACAGGATGTCATCACCCAGTTCGGGCATCTCCGAGCCTCTGGCAGCCGCTTGACCGACAACCTGTTTGGCCTGCTGCAGGTACATGGGCAACGGCTCGTCGGCTGCAAAACCCGGTGTACGGGTGAAAAGGAGTAGCCCAACAAGCAAGATCAGGCTGTGCAACAGGGGGCGTGTGAAACTGCTCATGGTTTTTCCCCTTTCCCCGCCAGGATGGCTGCCAGACGTTCTTCAAGTTGTTTCAGCTCTTTTGCGGCTGCGGCCGTCTTCTCGGCAGCGATTCGTTCGTCGGTGGCTGCCAGCGCCAGTTTGGCCTGGGTTGTCGCCAGTTCGGCCGCCTGACGGGTCAGTTGGTCATTACCGGTCTTCAGACCGTTCTGGGCCGCCTCGATCTGCTCGGTGGCCTGTTTGATGATTTCGGGGGCGTAGTTTCCGGCAGGGGTACTGCTCAATTTGCTTACTTGGTCGCGTGCCTTCTGATAGAGGGCGGTGGTCTCCGGCTTGACCCCGCCGGCCTCTTCGGCGGCCCAGCCAGGCCCGCTTACGCATGTTGCAAGGACGAGCATCATACCGATTCGTATACTGTTCATGGCGTTATCCTCCTGTACACGGGTATCCTGCCTCTGACTATACCTGCTGCTGCAACTGGACGGTTCTGATCGGGAACGGGATCTCGATGCCTGCCTCGCGGAACCGCTCCAGGATCTTCAGGTTGAGCTTGTCGGTGGTGGCAAAGAGTTCGCCGTATTCCTCAACCCAGAAAAAGAGCGACATGTTCAGGGCTGACTCGCCAAAGGCGACAAAATAGGACTCCGGCCCGGGATCGCGCAGCACCTCTTCCACTTCAAGGGCGAGGCTGACGAGCAGCGCCTTGACCTGGGCGGCATCGCTGCCGTAAGCAACCCCCACATTGATGCGTCCCTTGATCCGGTTGTCCGGAAAGGCCTGGTTGGTCAGCATGGTGTTGCACAGGTCGGAGTTGGGGATGATCAACAGCTGGTTGTCCAGGGTCTTGATCTTGGTGGAACGCAACCCGATGTCCTGCACATCGCCCACCTGGCCGCCGGCCAGTTGGATCCGGTCGCCGATCCTGAACGGACGGTCGATCATCAGGGTAAAGCCGGAAATGACATGGGCCAAGGTGTCCTTGGCCGCCATGCCGATGGCCAGTGAGCCGATCCCCAGGGCCGTTACCAGCGAAAGGATATCATAGTTGAAATGTTTCAGCACCACAATCAGTGCCCCGCCGATGATGAACAGCATGGTGATCTTTTCGACCATCGGGCCCATCTGGCGGGCAAAGGTGTTGCCCTCCGGTCCCTGCTGGCGCTCGCCGTACCAGAGCAGGGTTTCGTGTAGCACCCGGTAGATCAGGATGCAGACAATCACGACATTGGCGATGAAGAGTGAGCCGGCCAGCAGCCGGAACAGCTTTTCATGCAGCGGCAGGGTGCGCAGCGCCAGGTAGATACCGAGAAAGTTCAGCAGCAGCGAGATTGAGGGGGTAATCCGCTTCAGAATCCGGTCGTCGAGGTCGGTGCTGGTAAAGGCCGCGATCCTGCTGCCCCAGCGCTGCACCAGATAGCAGACCAGCTGTGAGAAGACCCAGAACAGCGAAAACACGATCATGGCCACCAGGACGCGCTTGGCCCAGAACAACAGGCCCGCGTCGCCGGCAGTCGGCATGAAGGCGGTGATGAACGCTTCCAGTGAACTATTCACCAAAGACCCTCTTGAAGATGGTGTCGACATGTTTCAGGTGATAGGAGAGGTCAAAGGACTCCTTGATCTTGTCCTCACCCAGGGCCCCGACCACTTCGGGGTCGGCCAAAAGCTCGGTCTGGAAATCCTTGCCTTCCTCCCAGACCTTCATGGCGTTCTTCTGCACCAAGCGGTAAGCGTTCTCGCGGGAGACGCCCGACTGGGTCAGATCCAGCAGGATCTTCTGCGAGAAGACCAGCCCCTTCATCTGGTTCAGGTTCTTGAGCATGTTCTGGGGATAGACCACCAGGTTCTTGATCAGGCCGTTCAGGCGGCGCAGGGAGAAATCCAGGGCCACGGTGGCGTCCGGGCCGATGTAACGTTCCACCGAGGAGTGGGAGATGTCGCGCTCATGCCACAAGGCCACGTTTTCCAGGGCCGGGATGCACTGGGCCCGGACATAGCGGGCCTGGCCGGTCAGGTTCTCGGACAGGATCGGGTTGCGTTTGTGGGGCATGGCCGAGGAGCCTTTCTGCCCCTTGGTGAACTGCTCCTCTGCCTCCAGCACCTCGGTGCGCTGCAGGTGGCGGATCTCGATGGCGATCCGCTCCATCGAAGAGGCGATGATCGCCAGGGTGCAGAAATACTCGGCGTGGCGGTCACGGGGGATCACCTGGGTGGAGACCGGCTCCGGCTTCAGCCCCATCTTCTCGCAGACGTACTCCTCGACAAACGGGTTGATGTTGGCAAAGGTGCCGACGGCACCGGAAATGGCGCCGGTGGCGATGTTCTCGCGGGCGTTTTTCAGGCGGGTCCGGTTGCGGTCCATCTCGGCATACCAGGTGGCCAGCTTGAGGCCGAAGGTAACCGGCTCGGCGTGGATGCCGTGGGAGCGGCCCATGCAGACGGTGTCCTTGTGTTCAAAGGCCCGCTCCTTGATCGAGGCCAGGATCAGCTCCAGGTCGGCCAACAGCTCGTCGGCGGCCTGGACCAACTGCACCGAGAGGCAGGTGTCCAGCACGTCGGAAGAGGTCATGCCCTGGTGGATAAAGCGGGCCTCGGGGCCGACGAACTCGGCCACTGAGGTCAGAAAGGCGATTACGTCGTGCTTGACCTCGGCCTCAATGGCGTCGATCCGCTCGATGTTGAAGTTGCCCTTTTCACGGATGACGGGCACCACTTCCTTGGGGATCACCCCCAGGTGAGCCTGGGCCTCGCAGGCCAGGGTCTCGATCTCAAGCCAGATGCGGAAACGGTTTTCCGGTTCCCAGATTTGGGCCATTTCTTTGCGGGTGTAACGTGGAATCATATACAACTCCTTGTTAATTTAAAATTTAAAGAAATTCTGCCACTGAGGCACAGAGGACTACAAAAAACGGCTACAGAACGTGCTTTTGTGAGAGCAGGTTATCCTGGTTCTTTACAATTGTTAGGGTTTTACCCAATAAGCTCTCGGTTGTTTTTCTCTGCGTCTTTGTGTCTCTGCGGCATCCTTAATGAGATTCAAATCTCTATCAGCGGTCCGGCCTGATACTGGTCGCCGATCACGATCTGCGGGGCGCAGCAGTTCTGATCCCGCAGAAACGCCGCCGTGGTTTCCCTGACCTTGTCCGGGTGGTTGTTGACCTCGGACAGGTGTGCCATCACCAGCGCCTCCAGCCGGTCATGGGCCAGCTCGTGCAGCAGCTCCAGCGACTCCTGGTTGGAGAGGTGGCCGTGGCGCGACTTGATCCGCTGTTTGAGCGCCCAGGGGTAGGGGCCGTTCTGCAGCATCTCCGGGTCATGGTTCGACTCAAGATTCAGGGCTCGCGCCCCCCGTAGTTTCTCCCGCACCAGGCGGGTCACCATCCCCAGGTCCGTTGCCGTGGCCGCCTTGCCTTCACGGGATTCAACCGCAAAACCGACCGGATCGCAGCAGTCGTGGGAGATCGGGAACGGGTCAACCATGACATCCCGGAAGGTGAAGGAGTAGCCGGTCTCGAATTCGATCAGCTCAGCCTTGGCCAGGTAGCGTTCAGCTGCCCGGCGGGTGGCATAGCTGATCAGCACCGGCACCCGGTAACGGCGGGCAAAGGAGCCGGCACTGCGGATATGGTCTATGTGCTCATGGGTGATCAATAGTGCGTGGATCGATTCAGGCGCCAGCTGCGCCGCGGTAAGCCGGGCCGTGATCTCCTTGAGGGACAGCCCCGCATCGACCAGGAAACGGGTGTCGCCGCTTTCCAGGTACAGGCAGTTGCCTTTACTGCCGCTGGCAAGTGAACAAATCCTCATCCGAATACTTATACAGGATTACCACCGGCTGTGGCAAGGCGGACGTGAAACCTATTGGAATGGCTTGCTAACCCCTGGGGTGCAGCTCTTTGTGCAGCTGTTTCAGGCGCTCGCGGGTGACATGGGTATAAATCTGGGTGGTGGAAAGGTCGGCATGCCCCAGCATGATCTGCACGCTGCGCAGGTCGGCGCCATTGGCCAGCAGGTGGGTGGCAAAGGAGTGCCGCAGGGTGTGGGGTGAGATGCTGGTGCGTACCCCGGCCAGCAGGGCCCGTTTTTTGATGATGTTCCAGAAGGCCTGGCGGGTCATGGCATCCCCCAGACGTGAGAGGAACAGGTGCGGTTTAACGCCATCGGGGTCCTGGCGGCTGCGGACCTGCTCAAGGTAATCCGCCACCCGTGCGCGGGCAGCAGCGCCGATCGGCACCAGGCGTTCCTTGTTCCCCTTGCCCATGGTCATCAGGTAGCCTACCTCCAGGTTGACCTCACGCAGTTTCAGGCCGACCAGCTCCGAGACCCGCAGGCCGGTGGCGTACAAGAGCTCCAGCATGGCCAGGTCACGGATATCTTCGGGGCGTTTGCCGCGGGCAGATCCCAACAGCTGTTCGACCTCGGCTCCGTTCAGAAACGACGGCAGTTTTTTCAGCGGACGGGGCGATTCGATCAGGGAGGCCGGATTGGTGGTGGCGTAACGCTCGGTCAACAGAAAACGGTGGAACATCCGGATGGCGGAAAGCAGGCGGCCGCGTGAGCGGGGGGCCAGGCCCCGCTCTCGCTCCTTGCCGAGGAAGGCGGCAATGTCCGACGGCATGATCGCATCGGGCGCCTCCCGCTGGTGGTGCTCCAGATAATCGAGATAGCGGGTCAGATCGGCGGCATAGGCACTGCGGGTGTTGTTGGCAAGTCCCTTTTCCGCAACCAGCCAGGCCAGAAACAAATCGAGAAAGCGGTTCATTGACACATCCTATAAGCGGTCAACAGTGTTTTGCTACAATATCCTGCATCTGGGCTGGAACAAACGCCACATCGCAGCACCAGACGCCGAAACCGCCCCGTTCGTTGACCGCCTGTATCCATTGCTTCAAGGCTTCCCGTTTAGTCTTGTTCTGTTCCGAATCTTCTCCCTTGATTTCCAATACCAGGGTTTTACCGTTATTCAGACGTACCAGGAAATCCGGGATAAAGCGGCGGCGGACGCCGTTCCAGAGATACCAGATATGGAAGCCGAGATGGTCGTTTTTTGTGTATGCCGTCACTTTGCCGCTCTGGTCAAAAAGATTGGCGGCATACTGTTCCCAACTGCTGTCCGCCACCATGTGGCTGATCTGCGACCGCCGGGTAGGATGACAGACCTTTGTGGTG
>CAZUSH010000043.1:0-4988 GCA_964622705.1 uncultured Geobacter sp.
CCACGTTTGCAAGGGGCAGGTCTTCTTATTTCAACTGACAGCCATTATGGCTAGAACCATACGTCGCGCATTGGAGGAGTAATGTCAATCATAGAGGATCATCAGCTCAGAGCAACGAGACTTGGAATGGATTTACAAGATAAGCTTGGGCTGTCCAGTATGACATCAAAAATTGCTGCAATGAACCTGACAGAGAACCATGTCCTCAGAGCTGCAAGGCTTGGAATGGATTATCAGGACAGGCTTGGGCTAACTGGAATGTCATCAAGAATTGCTGCAATGGGTCTGACAGAAAACCATGCGTTCAATGCAGCAAGGTTAGGAATGGATATTCAGGATAAGCTTGGACTAACTGGAATATCATCAAAGATTGCAGCAATGGGTCTGACGGAAAATCATGCCATCAAAGCTGCAAGGCTAGGAATGGATTTTCAGGACAAGCTTGGACTGACTGGAATTGCATCAAAAGTTGCTGCAATGGGGCTCACCAACTTCCTTGCAGTCAAGGCCTCTATGTATGAAACAGATATTCAGAAGTATCAGGGAATGTTCGGATTAGCATCTAAAGTAGCTGCGATGGGACTAACGGATAACTTCGCACTTAAAGCATCAGTGCTTGGAATGGATATTCAGAAGAATTTAGGCCTTGCCGGGCTTGCATCTAAGATTGCAGCAATGGGTCTGACAGAGAACCATGCGCTTAAAGCGGCAAGACTAGGGATAGATTATCAGGACAGGCTTGGACTGACCGGAATAGCATCAAAGGTTGCTGAAATGGGTCTGCTTAATAAAACATCGGTAGGCATTAGTAGAAATCCTGTTTTCCAAACAGTAGTTAGGGACATGCTGACGTCACCCGAGATCGAAAAAGCATTCTTGCATCTGATTGACGAAAATGACTTCGACTCCACAGCAAAGAAGCTTTGCTTGAACCATTCCAATATGGAGGCAGTAAATTACGATACAAATCAAGTTGATTCCGCAGAGATTACGCCATTCGATCAGACTAAATCATTCATTGAATGGTATGAAAGCTTAAACCGATTAAATCAACATGCAATAACAGCAGTATTTACTATTCTTCTAAGCATTATTGCAAACCTATTGACGCCATACGTAGAAAACCTCATTCATGCTCAAAAACACGAGACCAAAGAAATAATTAAAACAATTAAGAACAGCAACAATGTAAGTATCACTACTGACAACCAGTACCGCTTTGTTTCAGCGACAAGACTTCACGTAAGAGAAAAACCGAAAACTGACTCTGCTATTATAGCTACGGCAACTTTAGGTAAAGTTGTGAGCGTCGAATACAAAAAACAAGGTTGGGCGAAAATTTCATATTTAGATGAAAACGAGGATGTAGTTATTGGATGGGTTCTTCTGAGGTATGTGTCAAATTTCAAGAGATAATGACGTTCAACCACGTCCTTAGACGCCGACCGCCCGAAAAAACTGGGCGGGCGGGTCAAGGCCGACCCCGTTGGTCGCATAAATGAAAATAAATCAGGACAACCGCACAAGAATACGTCTTTTGAGCCCGCCCTTCAGCATTGACTGTATCTTATCCTCAAGTCCTTCAAGACCAACCTCTTCGACCATCGACTCAAGAGAAGAGAGTTTCCACTTCGTTGCCAGATTATGCCAGGTTTTAGTGCGGTGAATCATCAGACATTCAGCGGAATCTATCCCGATCAGTCGTACTCCTCTGAGAATAAACGGAAAAACATTCAGCAACAAATCACTTGAACCGACTAACCCACAGCAGGTGACAACACCTCCGGGTCTGGTCGACTTGATTGCCGCTGCAAGCATCTCACCACCGACACAGTCGACGACCCCGGCCCAGACTGGCTTCATCATTGGCCGCTCGCTCCCCTGTGTAACGTCGCTGCGCTCAATCACATCAGTTGCGCCGATTGATCTCAAATAGCCTGTTTCCTCCAGTTTTCCCGTTGCAGCGGTCACCTGGTAGCCGGCTTTTGCAAGAATTGCAACGGCAAGGCTGCCGACACCACCCGTTGCGCCGGTGACCAGTATCGGGCCGTCATCCGGCTTTACCCCGCCCTGCTCAAGTTCGTAGACCGAAAGGGCCGCGGTCAATCCGGCAGTTCCTAGCATCATGCTTTCTCTTAAGCTAAGGCCAGCCGGAAGCTTTAATGCCCAACGGCTGGGAACCCGGATTACCTGCCCGAAGCCCCCATCGGTATCCATGCCGAGATCATAACTCGTGACAATGACCTGATCACCGGGAACGAAACTGCCATCGCTGCAGCTGAGCACTTCACCGGCGGCATCGATACCTGGTGTGTGAGGATAATTGCGGGTTACGCCGGGATTGCCCACGGCAGAAAGAGCATCCTTGAAATTGAGAGATGAATAATGGACCCGTACGAGCAACTCTCCAGCGGGAAGGTCACCAATATGCCGCTCGACAATTGAGCGCGTAAAAACCTTCTTTTCGGGCTGTTCGACCAGTAAAGCCTTAAATGTTCCGGACATGTTTTTTACCCCCATCGTGTTTATTAGATTGATTTTTTCAACATAGGTAATTATGGTCTTAACTGCAAGTACCGACAAATAAGTAATGTAGTAACTAATTGGATACTATGTTGAAATTAAAGAGGTTTATTGTGGATAATTCGGACATTCGTTGTGGTGTTGAAGTTACCCTGGCGGTCATGGGAGGCAAATGGAAGGGGCTGGTGCTCTGGCATCTGCGACTCAAAACCCTTCGCTTCGCTCAGTTGCAGCGACGTCTGAGGACCGTTACCCAGAAGATGCTGACACAGCAACTGCGCGAACTTGAAGCAAACGGACTTATCCACCGGCAAGTATACGCCGAGGTCCCGCCGCGCGTAGAATACTCCTTAACCGATGAGGGACGAAGAGTTGTTCCGATACTGGAATTGATGTGTCAGTGGGGTCAGGATTATCTACAGAAGACTGAAGGTATCACCCTCAGTTGCACTAATGAACAATGAACAGACCGGAGGGTCAGCACGTACAAAGTGGAATGACCTGAAAATACGATTCCCAACCAGCCGGTTGCACGCCGCCCCGCCCGGAAAATCGACCGGGCGAATCGGGTGAACCGGGCAACCCGTTATTTTAGAATCAAGGAGAACCCACTGAATGAGGATTGCCCTTGTAATGCTTTGCTTGCTCTGCGGAGTTGCAGCTTTCGGCGCGGAATCACAACCACCAGCCCCAACTCCAACTAAACCCATTGAGAAGCATAAAAGTAATACCAGCCAAAGTAAGAATAACCCCAAGACAGAAAATCAGATTGGCACCGAAACGGTGCCCTTTGTAGTCAAAGTACAAAGCCCCGTCACCGATCATCCAGAACCCAACAAACCCGAAGAAAAACATAATAATTATACGTCTTCCGAATGGTGGCTTGTTTATCTAACTGCTGCTCTGGTTTTCGTGACACTCGGATTGACGATCTATACCGCTAGGCTCTGGAGGGCCACTAAAGTATTGGCTAAAGATGCCAAAGATACCGCTGACAGGCAAGCCGCCGAGATGCAAGAATCGCTGCGAATTGCAGAAATTAACGCAAAAGCCACCGAAAAAGCTGCTGAAGCTGCCAAACAAAGTGCCGATGCTATTCCTTCGACTGAAAGAGCCTTTGTCTTTGTTACTGTGGAGTTCAAAGGAGGAAACATAACCACTAACGACAGCGGGCAACATTGTGGTGGTTTTATCGCTAACATAAAAAACCACGGGAAAACTCCTGCACTTTTGACCAAGTTGTATTTTGACCAAGTTGTTCAAAATGAATCCCCTACAGTATTCACAGAGACCCCTGATACTAATTTCCCTCCAGGATGCGCCATAGCAAGTGGAGCATTTGAACCCGTTTCCACAAGTTTCAAGATCAATGCTGATGTTTTTGAGAAGATCGAAAGGAACGAACTCAAGTGGTTCTGTTACGGCAGAATTGAGTACACAGACATTTTTGGACTCTTGCACAAAACCGGTTTCTGTTTTGAGTATTTCCGGCAAGGTAGCTATGGAGGCATCAATATCTCTAGGGGCAATGACCTGAATTATTACAACTAGCATTATCAATGATTTTAGATGGTTCAATGTCATAACCAACGGGTTGCACCGGCCAAAAAACAAGCCGGTGAACCCTCTCCCCGTTGCTCTCTTTTGCAGCTATCAAACAAACAACCGGCCGCGGAATCACTCCACGGCCGGTTGCATTTTACGCCTCGTTGTACAGCTACCTACTTCTTATGCAGCTTTGAAAAACGTCCGCCAATCAGCAGCGGATCGCCCTTGTAGCCCAGGGCCTTCCAGTTCATCCGGCCGCCCATGTGGCACTGACCGCAGGCCAGGGCCTCTTCCTTGGGTGCCACCTGGTGGGTGGCGAGGATGTAGTTGGCGGTTTTGACAAACTGGAACTTGCCGCTGTAGGGCAGGCCGGAACCTTCGGCGCCACGCTTGAGGGCTTTCTCCCAGTTGTAGTCAACCCAGAGCGATTTGTACTGCTGGAAGATGTTCAGGTACTTGAACTTGGCATCCATTGGCTGCTTGCCGGTAAAGACCTTGAAGGGGTAAATCTTGGCGGTCTTGTCCTGGATGTCGCCGTCAGGGCGGGAGATGAAGACTACGCTCTTGGGATCCTTGATCTTCTGGCCTTCCATGTAACGGTCGATCTTGCCGTTATACCAGGCATAGGTCGGCACGACGTTCTTGCCCCAGGTGAAGACACCTTCGGACTTGCGGAACACTTCCAGGCCATCCTTCTTCTCAGGCTCAACATGCTTGCCGGTGAAGGACCAATCCCAGCTCATCCGCACGGCCTGGCCGCGGGCAAAGGTGGGGATGTGGCAGGTCTGGCAGGCCACGGTGCCAAGGTGGTTATTCAGGATGGCGCCGTTCTTGGACTTTTTGTGCGGAGCCATGGCGCCGGTGTGGCAGTCTTCGCACAGCACACGGCCATCATAGGTAGCCATCATGGTGGAGGC
>CAZUSH010000043.1:5088-30870 GCA_964622705.1 uncultured Geobacter sp.
GAGGTGCAGAAGTTGTTGATCATGTTGGCCTTGCCGTACTCCTTGTCACTCTTCTCAAGCCCTTTGACATGGCCCTTGGTGGGACCTTGCCATTTCCAGTGTGAGGTCTTGGCAAAGTCTTCAGCCTGCTTGGCATGGCAGCCAAGGCAGACCTTGGTGACGCTGGGGCCATCCTTGAACGGTCCCTTGACATACTGTGAATGGTCAACGGAAGCAGCCATACCCTGGGCAGCACCAAATGCCAGGGCCAGACTGGTAAGCAGCGAGATAAAACCTGTCTTCATTAGATCCTCCACAATCGTGGTCTTTATTTTCGTAGCGAAATACGAGCAGGAAAGCGGGCCGCGATGGCCGGCAGACGCACGTCTTCCTCGGGCACGGCAATGGATAGCCGGCTGAACAAGATACACGGGCGTACCAAACCCCTGCTCAGATAAACAACGGGACTATCAGCTACGGGACAACGGTGGATCGCGGGAGTTCCGCGGAATCAGACAGGGGGGATGATAGAGGTTGGGTAGTTCACGTGCTACAAGCAGTTGCGAGGTGACCGGGGCTTCCACCCGGATGATCGTCGGGGTATCAGCGGTCTCCAGATCCCCAATGGCCTTGCAGATGGCACAGGCCTTTTTGCGGAACGGGTCGAACTGCTGGTAAAAGGACTTGATCACCAGGGAGCTGAGCACCAGCAATAGCATCAGCACCGGGATGAGCTTATAGTACCTTTTCCTTTGCAGCATGGCGCCTCTCGCAGACCCTCACGAAACATAAACTGGAGACCGGAAGAACAAGATACAACTATCTATATATAATTATTTTGGTATGGTTTGTCAAATCTGCTGTTTTGGCAACAGCGCATGCAGGAAAAGCGCTTACTGTTGCTTGACCGTCAAGGAGAGCCAGATGCCGGTCAGCACAAAGACCAAGTTGGCCCCCCAGGCCGCTGCAAAGGGGGGCAGTATGCCGCTGCGGCCATAGGACTGCACCGCGGCATTGATGATGAAGTAGGCAAAACCGATGGCAACCCCGGCGCCGATCCCCATGGCGATGCCGGAGGTGCGGCCGGTCTTGAGGGCAAAGGGGATCCCCAGCACCACCATCACAAAGGCGCCGAACGGCAGGGCCAGCTTGGCGTGCATCATGGTGCGGTAGCGCCCGGCCGGATAGCCGCCCCGTTCCAGGCTGACCGCGTACTCCCGTAGTTTCCGGAAGCTGAAGTTGTCGGCGTTGTTGTCCAGAATCCGCAGGTCATCCACCTTAAGGGTCAGGGGGACCGTCATGCGGGCCACGTTTTTGAGGCCGCCGTTACCGCTGAAGCTGCGTTCTTGGACCTTGAACAGCTCCCAGCCACCGTTGCCGTAGACCGCCTTTTCTGCATCCAGCCGCCGTACCGGCTGCATGTCCGGGGTAAGATCCCAGATCGTAACCCCGTTCAGGCTCATGGCGGCAGGCTCAAAAACCTTGGCCTGCAGGATCAGGTTATCGGAACGGAACCAGATGTTGTTGAGCCGAAAGAAGGTGTTGACCCCCTGTTTTTTGATCACTACCTTCTCGATATACTCCATCTTATGGTAGCTACCCGGCACGACAAACTCGGCATTGGCCAGCAGCAGCAGGCTGCTGACAAGCCCCAGCAGCAAAAGCGGCGTGACGATCCGGAAGATGCTGAGACCGCAGCTGCGCAGGGCGGTCAGCTCACTGCTGCGGGAGAGCATCCCCAGTGCCAGCAGGGTGGCCATCAGGACCGCAAACGGCATGGTCTGGCCGACCATCTCCGGAATCTTGTAGAAGAAAAACTTGAGGATGGCCGCCAGGGAACCGCCGGCCTTCACAAAACGGCCCAGCTTTTCCATGAAATCCAGCACCAGGTACACGGCCAGGAAGCCTCCCTGACAGAGCAGAAAGAGCCGCAGCCAGGTGGCTATCAGATAGCGGCTGACCAGACCGGGCATCAGGCACTCCTCCAACGGCTCAGGGAATTTCTGAACAGACTCAGCAGGCTCTGTTCCTGTGAGGTTAGACGCAGCAGTCCCAATCCGAGTCCCAGAAAGAGCAGGTTGGGCAGCCAGACCGCCACCACCGGCGGCAAGCCCCCCTTTTCAGCCAAGGTGCGCAGAAATGAAAGCAGCACATAGTAGATCAGCAGGATGAAGATGCTGACCGTAAAACCGGCCCCCTTGCCGGAGCGGCGGTTGGAAAGCCCCAGCGGCAGGGCCAGGATGGCAAAGACAAAGGCAGCACAGGGAAAGGCGAAACGGCTCTGCAGCTCGATGGCCATCTTGATCCGGACCGGCTTCGGCAGGGCACTGGAGCCGGCCTGTTGCAGCAACTCAGGAATGGTCAGGTCCAGCTCGTTCCTGGCCGGGGGCGCAGCTCTCCCGGCATCGGCAGTCAGCAGATATTCGCCAAAGGAGATCAGCCGGTAGCCTTGTTTGCTCTGGGTATGGATGCTGCCGTCCCGCAGCAGGATCCGCAGGATGCCCTGGGTGTCATCGGAGCTGACCTGGCCATTTTTGGCAAAGATGGTCAGTGGCCGCTCCGGGTCGCGGCTATCCTGCAGCATGACATGCTGCATGGTGTGGCGGGCCTCGTCATAGCTGTCCACGTACAGCACGATGCCGGGCAGGTCATCGCGGAAGATTCGCTCACGGATCGCGGCAGCGGCGTATTTCTTGGCAATGGCAGTCGTCATCAGCTTGAAGCCGGAGTTGCCCCACGGCACGGCCACCACGCTGATAAAGAGCGTCAGACCGGCCGCCGCGGCAGCGGCCAGGAGCACCGGCGGCAGCAGCGAGGCAATGCTCTGGCCGCTGGCCTTGAGTACGGTAATCTCGTTATCGCTGGAAAGACGGCCAAAGGCCAAAAGGACTGCCAGCAGCAGGGCCATCGGGATAGTCATGACCAGAAAGGAGGGCAACAGCAGCACAATCAGGCGCAGCACCTCGACAAAGGGCACGCCGTTTGCCACCACCAGTTCCATCAGCTTTACCATCCGCCCCATCAGCAGTACCAGGGTGAAGATGGTCAGACTGAGCAGAAAGATGCCCGCGATCTCGCGGAGCAGGTAGCGGTGAATGATGCCCGGTTTCATGGGGCTGGATGATACATGAACTGGCGGTTACTGTAAAGCCGCGCCACCGGCAGGCAGCTCAATCCTGAAAACCGCGCCATGGGCGCTGTTGGCGACGCTCAGCCGTCCCCCCATGTTTTTCTCGATCACCATCTTGGCGATATAGAGCCCCAGTCCGGTGCCTTGGGATTTTTGCTTGGTGGTGAAATAGGGATCAAAGATCCGCTCCATGATCTCAGGCGACACACCGCCGGCATTATCGCTGATCGTGATCACCACGCAACTGCCCCGGCGCTCGGCCATGAGCGTCACCGTCGGGTTGGCAACCTGGCGTTCCAGACAGGCCTCTTTGGCGTTGGTGATGATGCTCAGCACCGCCCGGGCAAACTCGTGCGGATAGCCGACGGTACTGCCAACATCAGCGTCGCTTACCTGCAGTGCCACGCCGTACCCGGCAAAGCCGTCCTGCACCAGCGCCACCCCTTTACGGAGCGCGGGCATGATCGCAAACGCCTGTTGCGCTTGATCAGGCAGAAAGAAGTTCCTGAAGTCGTCGATGGTCTTGGAGAGGTAGGTCACCATTTCCATGCCGATGCCCACCTGTTGTTCAAGGGTAGCCCGGTCCAGCTCCTGTCGCTCGTGGTCAAACAGCAGACTTTGCAGCATGATAGCCAGATTGTTGAGCGGCTGCCGCCACTGGTGGGCAATGCTGGCCATGGTCTCCCCCATGGCAGCCAGACGCCCCTGCTGGAACATGATCCGGTTCTTCTCCACATTGGCGGCAACCTCGGCCGCAACCCGTTCCTCCAGGGTGGCGTTAATCTCTTCCAGAGCCTGCTTGCTGACAGCCAGGGACTCTTGAGCCGCCTGCCGCTCGGCGACCTCAAGGGCCAATCGGTGCGCCTGCTGCTGGATATCCTCCTCAATCCGCTTACGTTCTTCAACCATGTGGTTTGCCGCACGGGCGATGGTCTGCAGCTCCTCAAACGGCAGCGAGGCAGGATCAAGGTAGGCGGCACCGGTTTCTGCCTGCACAAAGAAGCGACTGAACTGCTCCAGGGCTCCGGCGATCTTCTGCGCTGCCCGCCGGGAGGTCCAGACCGCAAACGAGACAAAGCAGATCAGCACAAACACCAGGATCGAGACGGTCCTGAACAGACGCAGCAGCATCTCCTGGCGGGCCTGCCGCACGGCAGCCTCGATATCCTCGGTGTAGACACCGGCGCCGATATACCACTGCCAATCCTTGATCGGCTGGACATAGCTGAGTTTGACCCCTTGGCGGACCCCCTGGAGGTCCGGCATGTGGTAGCTCAAGTAGCCGCCTCCCTGCCGGGCTAAGGAGATCAAACGTTCCACCACGCGATTGCCGTTGGCATCGGTAACAGCCAGCATATTCTTGCCCTTGGCCGGGCCGGAGAGCGACAGACCATCCCATTGTGCGGCAAAGATATAGCCGTCCGAGCCGAAACGGATCTGCTCGATGTAGGCCAGCACCTCACTCTTGAGCTGCTGCTCCACGTCGTCCAGGTAGAGGCCGGTGCCGATAAACCAGTTAAACGGCGCAAAACGTTTGATATAGGAGATCTTGCGGTAATGTGTGCCCGGTTTGTCCGGTTTGCTCCAGGTATAGCGGTACAAGCCCTCATCCTGCCTGCGGGCCAGCTTGATCATGTCGCGGATGACGTAGCGACCTTCAGTATCCTGCATGGTCAGCAGATTTTGGCCCTCAAAGGCGGGACGGTCGGCAAAGAGCTGTTCCACCCCGTCCAGCCGGGTGGCAAAGAAGTAGCCCTTGCCTCCGGCAAAACGGATCGGCCGCAGCGCTTCCCGCACCAACGACTGCAGTTCCTGCGGACTTTTGGTTGCACCATAGGTCTTGACAATATGGCTGGCAATGGCGTGGGCCTCAAGTACCCGCTGCCGCAGCTCTTCCTCAGCCTGCTTTTCCAGTTTGGAGCGTTTGAAGGCGACAAAGGCGACCGTGCCGTCGACCTGGCGCTTCAACTCCTGCTTGAGCGGTTCTCGATGGTTACGATCCAGATCAGTCCGTTCCTCATCCAGACGCCAGGATTCGAAGGCCAGCGACAGCAGGATAAACAGACCTACCGACACGGTAACGATCACGACCATGTTGATCAGCAGGGTACGCGGCAGGGTTGGGGCAAACCGTTTCATAGGCACCAAAACGAACACCTGTCGTTGGAGAACGACAGGTGCCGTGTTTCAGGGATATTGGACAGCCGATCCTTTACGCTTCAGCCTTCCAGTGACCATGCAGGTTGCAGTATTCACGGGCCGTGATGTTCTGTGCCGTGATGCAGAAGGTGGCTTCCGGAGCCTGGCCGGGCTGAAGGAACTGGCGGTAGACCGTGCCGTCGGCAACCAGCTCGATCCACTCAATGTAATGTTTTTCTTCCATCGGGTGGGCCACCGAACCGACCTTGACCGTGATGGTGCCGTCACCGATTTCAATTACCGGCACATGTTTTTCCTTGGCTGCATCCACGGTGTTCTCGGCCTGCAGTTGCATATTCTCGCCACAGCAGACAATGCTGGCGCCGCCACCATGCAGGACTTCAATGATGTTGCCGCAATGCTGACACTTGTAGACTTCAAGACGATTAGGCATGGGATTATTCCTCCTTGCTGAGAGTAAGGCTCAGGGCCTTGTTCAAACGGTATGGAGAAATACTACCCCATTTTTTCTCGATTGCAAGAAAAAAGATAAAATCAGTCTTTTATTAAAGCCGCTCCCAGAATCGAGCGCAACCACCTCGTCCCGCAGGGGCGACAGGCACTCAAGAGGGCACAACCGCTAGACGTTGAACCTGAAGTGCATCACATCACCGTCTTTGACCACATACTCCTTGCCTTCCAGACGCATCAGCCCTTTTTCCTTGGCGCCGGCCTCGCCGCCACAGGCGATATAGTCGTCAAAGCCGATCACCTCGGCCCGGATAAAGCCCTTTTCAAAGTCGGTATGGATCACGCCGGCCGCCTGGGGCGCCTTGGTCCCCCGGGTAATGGTCCAGGCCCGCACCTCCTTGACCCCTGCGGTAAAGTAGGTGATCAGCCCCAGCAGGTCGTAGCCGGCCCTGATCAGGCGATCCAGCCCGGATTCCGGCAGCCCCATCTCCTGCAGGAAGGCCTGTTTCTCTTCGGCATCCAGCTCGGCAATCTCCGCCTCGATGCTGCCGCAGATCACCACCACCCCGGAACCTTCGGTCGCCGCAATCTCGCGCACCTGGGCCACAAAGGGGTGACTGCCCGCCAGGTCGTCCTCGGCAACGTTGGCCACGTACAGCACCGGCTTGGCGGACAAGAGGTGCAGGTCGCGCAGCCAGAGACGTTCATCCTCATTCTCGGCACAGTCGCGCACCTTTTTACCCTGTTCCAGCAGCAGGCGGATGCGTTCATAGAGGGCCACCTCCTCCTTGGCCTTCTTGTCGCCGCTGCGGGCCAGTTTTTCAGCGCGCAGGGTCTTTTTTTCCAGGGTATCAAGGTCGGCCAGGGCCAGCTCGGTGTTGATCACCTCGATATCATCAGCAGGCGAGACCTTACCGGCCACATGTACGACATTCTCGTCATCAAAGCAGCGCACCACATGCACGATGGCATCGACCGAGCGGATATGCCCCAGAAACTGGTTGCCCAACCCCTCTCCGGCGCTGGCCCCTTTCACCAGACCGGCGATATCGACGAACTCGATCGTGGTAAACTGGCACTTCTGCGGCTTGACGATCACGGCCAGCTGGTCGATGCGCGGGTCCGGCACCTGCACGATCCCTACGTTGGGGTCGATGGTGCAGAAGGGGTAGTTGGCCGACTCGGCCCCGGCCGAGGTGATGGCGTTGAAGATGGTGGACTTGCCCACATTGGGCAGGCCGACAATGCCGCAGTTAAAACCCATGGTCGTTTATCCTTCCAGGTAATTCTTGTTGTTAAACAGGCTCATGGCCTTGGGTACCCCTTCGTCCAGAGCCGCTTCCAGCATATCCAGGGCCCCGTCCAGCACCCGGGCAAAGACCTCCATCTCGGCCGGGGGGAAGTTGGCAAGCACATGGCTGCTGACATCGCCGTGCAGCGGGCGCCCGACCCCCATCCGCAGGCGCAGGAAGTCACCGCGCCCCAGCTGTTCCATGATCGAGCGTAGCCCGTTCTGGCCGCCATGCCCGCCACCCTGCTTCAGACGAGCAGTCCCCAGCGGCAGGTCGATCTCGTCATGGACCACGATCAGTTGTTCCGGCTTCAACTTGTAAAACTGCAGGGCAGGCATGACTGAACGGCCGGAGAGGTTCATGAAGGTCTGGGGCTTCAGCAGGACCAGGCGTTTGCCTTTGCGCTCCCATTCGGCGGTCAGGCCGCCGAACTGCTTACGGGCAATGGCAAGCCCTTCCAACTGGGCAATCCGGTCAAGAAACAGAAAACCCGCATTGTGGCGGGTCCATTGATACTTGGGACCGGGATTCCCCAGTCCGGCAATAATGAAGGTGTCCATGGCGGAAAATGTCCGGGCTGCGGCACACACGGCGCCACAGCCCGGAACAGAACAACCTTACGCCGCAGCGGGCGCTTCTTCGTCCTTGACCTTGCCAAGGACGCCAACCACCTGGGTCTTGGCGCTGTCAAGACACTTGACGCCCTGCGGGAAGGCAATCTCTTCCACGTGAATGGCGTGGCCGATCTTCAGTTCATTGATATCAATGGTGATATGCTCGGGAATCTCGGCAGGCAGACACTCGATGTGCAGATAGTGGTGGGCAAAGTCAAGCAGGCCACCTTCCTTGACACCGGCTGCGGTCCCGAGCAGGTTCACCGGCACGTTGATCCGGACTTTTTCGTTCATGTTGACCCGGTGCAGGTCCACATGCTCAGGGGTGCGCTTGATGGGATCGCGCTGGATGTCGGCCACGATCACAACCACCTTGTCCAGGTCGCCGCCACCCTGCAGGGTGATCAGGTTGTTGATGCCGCCTTCACCGGCAATGGCAGCACTCAGGGCCTTAGGATCGAGGCTGACCGCCACCGGCTCCATATCGCGGCCATACACAATACCGGGAATGCGTCCGGCGGCGCGCAGCTTGCGGCTGATACCCTTACCGGTACTGGAACGGGTTTCAATCTTCATTTGGGTCTGTTGCATGGTCTTCCTCCCACCTCAAACGACCGTGTCGGCCGAAATAGTAACTGTCTATACAAACAGTGAACTGACTGATTCGTCTTCGTGAATGCGCCGGATCGCCTCGGCCAAAAGTGGCGCCACCGAAAGCACCTTGATCTTCGAGGTGCGCTCGGCCTTGTCGCCCAACGGGATGGAGTCGGTCAAAAGAACCTCCTCGATCACCGAGCCGTTCAGACGGTCAATGGCCGGACCGGACAACACGCCATGGGTGGCGGCGGCATAGATGGTGGCAGCGCCGTTTTGCTTCAGGGCGCCGGCAGCCTGGGTCAGGGTTCCGGCAGTGTCGATCATATCATCCAGGATGATGGCCACCTTGTCCTTGACATCACCGATCAGGTGCATCACCTCGGCCACGTTCGGGGCGGAACGGCGTTTGTCGATCATGGCCATCGGGCAGCCCAGCCGCTTGGCAAAGGCCCGGGCACGCTCGGCGCCGCCGGCATCGGGGGAGACCATCACCACGTTCTGGCCGGCAAAACGCTCCTTCAGGTGGCCCAGGATCACCGGGGCCGCGTAGAGGTTGTCAACCGGAATATTGAAGAACCCCTGGATCTGGCCGGCATGCAGATCGATCGTCACCACCCGGTCAACGCCGGCAGTGGTAATCAGGTCAGCCACCAGCTTGGCGGAAATGGGGGTGCGGGGCGCGGCCTTACGATCCTGACGCGCATAACCGTAATACGGTACGACCGCCGTGATGGTGGCGGCCGAGGCCCGCTTCAGGGCGTCGGTCATGACCAGCAGTTCCATCAGGTTGTTGTTGGTGGGAGCGCAGGTGGACTGCACCACATAGACGTCGCGGCCGCGCACGTTCTCACAGATCTCAATCTGCACCTCCCCGTCGGAGAAGGTCTTGACACGGGCGTTGCCGAGGGGGACCCCCAGTGATTCGCAGATCTTGCTGGCCAGAGCAGGATTGGAGTTGCCGGAAAAGATCCTGATCTTGTCGTACATGGCAGCGGTTACCTTTCTAGGAGAATAAGCGGTCAGACCGTTTCCGCAACAGCCACGAACCAGTCCGCGTGACGCTGCAGGGCGTCGGCCGCAGTCCGTGCCGTTGCTTCATCGCTGAACAGACCGAACACGGTCGGGCCGCTGCCGGACATCAACGAGCAGTGGGCTCCGCAGGCGATCAGCTCCCGCTTGATCTCATCAATAACCGGAAACGCAGGAATGGTGACGTTTTCCAGGTCGTTCGACAGAATGGCGCAAAGCGATGCAACGTCTTTAAACGAGTCGGGAATTGTAGCCAGACGCTCCCGCTGTGTCAACTGCAAATTTTTATAGACCCAGGCGGTTGAAACCGGCACGTTGGGATTGACCAGTACCACCCAGGCAGACGGCAGGCCGGTCAGCGGGGTGAGCCGTTCACCGATCCCTTCGGCCAGGGCGGTCTGCTGAAACACGAAAAACGGCACATCCGCACCCAGGGTAACGCCGATCTCCATCAGACGCTCACAGGAAAGCCCCAGCCCCAGAAGCTCATTCAAGCCCAGCAGCACGGCGGCGCAGTCGCTGCTGCCCCCCCCCAGACCGGCAGCCACCGGAATCCGCTTTTCAATGGCGATGCCGACCCCCACGCCGGCACCGGACAGTTCCAGCAAGGCCTTGGCGGCCTTCCAGGCGATGTTGCCCTCCCCCTCCGGCACCCCTTCCTTACCGCAGCTGACAGAAATGCCGGGGGCTTCCCGCAGCTGCAGCCGAACCTGGTCGCACAGGTTCACCCGTTGCATGATCATCCGCAGTTCATGGTATCCATCCGGACGGCGGGAAAGCACATCGAGCCGGTAATTCACCTTGGCAGGGGCCTGCAGCACAACAGCTTGAAGCATAAATGAGAACTCCAGCATTCTGATTTTTTCACTACCTCAACCGCTAACTAACTAAACCAAACATCTCGATTAGGCAAGGGCAAAGAGCTTGCAGCCAGCCCGCTTCGCCGCTATACTTGAGGCATTCCAACCAAAATACATGACACCAGCAGGTTGTTACGTGCAGCTACCCGCGTATCAGAGCGGACCGGCTCCGCAGGAGTTTTAACAACCTGCCCAAAGGAAGGTAGTTTTCCCCATGAACATCCGACTTCCTGCGGAATGGGAGCAGCAGGACGGCATCCTGCTGGCCTGGCCCCATCCGGCAACCGATTGGAACGAGCAACTGGCAGCGACACAGACCGTGTACTGCGACCTGATCCGGCAGATCACCCGCTTTGAACGGGTGCTGCTGACAACCCCCGACCCGGAATCAGCCAAACAGCAGCTGCTTGCGCAAGGCGTCGCGCTTGAGCAGGTCACCTTTGCCGCCGTTGCGACCAACGATACCTGGACCCGCGATTACGGCCCGATCACGGTTCTGCTCAACAACCAGCCGGTCCTGCTGGACTTCGGCTTCAACGGCTGGGGGCTCAAGTTTGCCGCCAACCTGGACAATCAGGTCAGCCGAACCCTGAAACAGCAAGGCGCGCTGCAGCCGCGCCTCAACACGATCGGACTGGTGCTGGAAGGCGGCAGTATTGAAAGCGACGGCTGCGGCACCCTCTTGACCACCAGCGCCTGCCTGCTCTCCCCCAACCGTAACCCGCAGTTGAGCAAGGAAGAGCTGGAAGGGGCCATGCAGAACCTGTTCGGCGCCGCGCGGGTACTCTGGCTGGAACACGGCCACCTGGAAGGCGACGACACCGACGCCCATATCGACACCCTGGTGCGGCTCTGCCCCAACGACACCATCATCTACGTGGCCTGCGATGACCCGGACGACCCGCACTACCCGGCCCTGCAACAGATGGAGCAGCAGTTGCAGCAGTTTACCTCAACCAGCGGCGCGCCGTACCGCCTGCTGGCCCTGCCCTGGCCCAGTCCCAAATATGACGGCAACGGCAACCGCCTGCCGGCAAGCTATGCCAACTATCTGGTCATCAACGATGCCGTGCTGGTGCCGACCTACCGTGACCCGGTGGACAACGGCGCCCTGGCCATGATCGCCCTGGCCTTTCCCGGCCGCGAGATCATCGGGATCGACTGCCTGCCGCTGATCGAACAGCACGGTTCACTGCACTGCATCACCATGCAGCTGCCCGCGGGGGTACTGCCATGAAACGGATCAAGGTAGCCCTGATCCAGCAAAGCTGCAGCGATGACGATGCCGCCAACCACGCCAGGACCTGCGGCATGGTCCGCCAGGCTGCCGCGGAAGGCGCGCAACTGGTGGTACTACAGGAACTGCATGGCGGCACCTACTTCTGCCAGACCGAAGCCACGGCCCAATTTGACCGGGCGGAGCCGATCCCCGGCCCGGCCACCCAACGTTTGGGGACACTGGCGCGAGAACTGCAGATCGTGCTGGTCACCTCCCTGTTTGAACGCCGCGCAGCTGGACTGTACCACAATACCGCCGTGGTGTTTGAGCAGGACGGCTCCATTGCCGGGACCTACCGTAAGATGCATATCCCGGACGACCCCGGCTTTTATGAAAAGTTCTACTTCACCCCTGGCGACCTGGGTTTTACGCCGATCAAGACCTCACTCGGCACCCTGGGGGTGCTGGTCTGCTGGGACCAGTGGTATCCCGAGGCAGCCCGCCTGATGGCGCTGGCCGGGGCCGACCTGTTGATCTACCCCACCGCCATCGGCTGGGACCCGGCTGACAACCCGGCAGAGCAGGAGCGTCAGCGGGATGCCTGGGAAACCGTCCAACGGGGCCATGCCGTGGCCAATGGCCTGCCGGTACTGGCGGTCAACCGGGTCGGTTTTGAGGCCTCTCCCGATCCCCAGGCCAGCGGCATCCGCTTCTGGGGCAACAGCTTCATTGCCGGTCCCCAGGGTGAGTTGTTGGCCAAAGGCGATACCGCACAGGAAACGATTCTCAGCCTTGAACTTGATCTTACTCGCAGTGAAGAGGTACGCCGCATCTGGCCGTTCTTGCGGGATCGCCGCATTGACGCCTACGGAGACTTGACCCGTCGCTACCGCGACTGAAGAAGGTGCAGATGGCCACCACGCTCAAGCAGCCAGCCCTTGACCAGGAGTACCTGCGCATCAACTATCACGAAACCGGGTACAGCTACCTGTTGCCCGACTCGCTGGCGCTTTTAAACGGCCAGGCCCGCATCTACCAGCATGCCCTTGAGGTCCACCACCGCCGGGGCGACCTGGCCAGCGTGGCTGCCGAGGCCCATGGGCTGAAAGGCGCGGCCGGCTCACTGGGGGCGGCAGCCCTGTCCGAACTGGCCGATGCGATCGAGCAGGCGGCCGAGGCTCGCGACACCGCGCAGCTGCTCACCCTGTTCGAGGCGCTGCCCGGCTGCGTGCAGGAGACCGTTCAGGCCATCAACCAGGAACTCGTCCGGCTGGCCGAGAAGGACAACGCGCAACTGGATCAGCTTTTCTGATTGCGCACGTAGGATGTAATGACAAAGAGGGCCGTCCGAGATCGGACGGCCCTCTTTATGTTTCATCTGAGTACTAAGTCTACTTCTGCGTTAAGCCTAATTCGTCCGCCAAGGCCTGCCAGGCCGGCAGACTGCGCTCGATCATCCCCTTGTCGACACAGTAGGCGATCCTGAAGTAGCCCGGCGCCCCGAAACCGGAGCCGGGCACCAGCAGAATCCGGTGTTTTTGCGCCAGCTTGACGAACTCCACATCATCGGCCAGGGGAGACTTGGGGAACAGGTAAAAGGCGCCGTCCGGCTTGACCATCTCGAATCCCAGCCCGGTCAGGCTGGTGTAGAACAGATCCCGCTTGGCCTGATAGGCGTCGATATCCACCGATGCATCCTGCAGGCCGCTCACCAGTCGTTGCATCAGGGCCGGCGCATTGACGAACCCCAGGGTGCGGTTGCAGAAGACTGCCCCTTCCATGAACTGGGTCACCGTCTCCATGCGCGGATTGGCGGCCAGATAGCCGATTCGCTCACCGGGCAACGCCAGGTCCTTGCTGTGGGAGGTCACGATAATGCTGGATTCGATCAGCGGGAAGATATTGGGAACCGCCTTGCCGTCGTAGGAGAGCCGCGCATAGGGCTCGTCCGAGATGACGTAGACCTGATGCCCGGTGCGGGCCTGGGCCTGCTTCACCAGCTCTCCCAGTGCGGCCAGTTCTTCGGCAGAATAGACCACCCCGGTCGGGTTGTTGGGGGTGTTGACGATAATGGCCCTGGTGCGGGAGGTCATGGCGGCCTCAATGGCGGTCAGATCAAGCCGGAAGGTCTCGCGGTTGGTCCAGACCTCCACCGGCACCCCGCCGTGGTTGTCGATATAGAACTTGTACTCCACAAAGTACGGGGCCAGGATGATGACCTCCTCACCGGGGTTGAGGATGGTCTTCAGCACCACGTTCAGGGCGCCGCCGGCGCCGCAGGTCATGACGATCTGGTCACCGCTGACCGCCAGGCCGGAATCCTTGGTCAGTTTGGCAGCCACCGCCGCCCTGGTCTCCGGGTAACCGGCGTTGTTCATGTAGCGGTGCATGCCGGGCAACGGATTGACGGCCAGTTCGCGTAACGCCTGCTGGAAGGCCTGCGGCGGCTCAACCTCGGGGTTGCCCAGGGTAAAATCATAGACACTGTCGGCCCCGAATTCCTGACGCAGACGCTCGCCTTCTTCAAACATCCTGCGAATCCAGGATGAACGGGAAATGTAACCGGCAATTTTGTTTGCAATGGCCATCGTGACGAAATCTCCTGTAAATCGGTTTTTATTTGCTTAACTGTGCCACAATGGCGGGCACCGCCTGCTTGAAGGCAGAGGCAAAGGCCTTCTGCAGCACCTCCTGATGCAGTTTTTCGCGATCCTTCAGGGCAAAATCGGAGAAACGCGACTCAAAGCTCAGGGTGTTGGTCTTGACGCCCTGCTTCCAGACCTCCACGGAAAAACTCACGCGGCAGTCCGCCTCCACCTTGACCAGCGAGGCGGTCTCATCCAGTTGCACCGAGCTGGCCGCCAGCACCAGGCCGGTCTCCGCCCCCTTGGGCAGTTCCTTGGCAACCTGCACGGCATAGCCGGCCTGCAAAAGCTCCTGTTGCAGGGCATCGCGTACCAGGGCGCCGGGTGCGGTGGTACTGGTGACACTGCCCTTGATCTTGCCGTCGTTATCCTTGACCTCGCCCAGGATCCACTGAATCCGCTCACCAACCCCCGGTACCGTGCCATCGAGTGATGAGGCCAGGATCAACGGACCGCCGGACCCCTTAACCGTGGCAACGGGGAGATAGACCGGCTTCTGCAGCTGCAGATCATTGGCAGCACAGCCACCCAGCAGGGCCGCAGTTGTCAGGACAAACAGCAGGCCGAAAATCATGCGATATGTCGTGTTCAAAAACATAGTGGGCCTCCTTCATGTGTGTACATGCTGAAGGCCCACTCTATACCGGGACGGGGTGAAGCGCAAGAGCCCTGCTTATGTCTCACCGTCCTCGACCGGCTTGTTACGGCTGCCGATGGCCAGTGCCTTCTGTTTTACCAGCATCTCGGCCACCTTGCGACGGGCCTCAGAAAGTAGACGCTGGACCGTGCCGCGAGAAACCCCCATACAGTCGCCCGCCTCGGCCTGAGTCATTCCCTGGCCATCACAAAGATGCAGCGTTTCAAGCTCATCGTGATAAAGCATGACGCATTCAAGCATCCCCATCGGCGTGCCGACCGGTTTAAAGACCGCCTTGAGGGCAAGGCGGTCAGGACAACTACAGGTACATGGTTTTCTAGGTCTAGGCATAACTGGCGCCAGTCTGGTCAGTCTTCAACACAGATTTGATTACGGCTTATTGCAGCTATGGTTTTCACAACCAGAACAACAATTATTATACTCAGAAAAGCCAACTCAAACCAGGCAATGAAGTTAATGATCGGATCATGGGTCAGACTCAGCATCAAAAAGGAGGCCAGAGTCTTGGCTGCCATGGGAAAGGAATAGGCCCACCAGGAAAGATAAAAATTGATTTTCAGCAGGCGGGGCAGTGCATAGAGCACCAGGAAAAATAAAAACAGTGAAAAATAGTAAAGTATCCTGCCGAATGAATCCAACCCGCCACCGGTCAGCTTGACATAGGCAATAAATCCGATTGCCGGCGGTGCAAACAGAATAAAAAGTGTCGGCATTAACTTCTCGACAATCGGGGCATGAAAAAACATCCGGTACATAACGATTACCATCAGGATGATCCAAAAGATCAGGCCAACGCTGAAGAAAAACCAGGATAGCTCCTGATAGCCGTGCTTGACCCCGGCAATCGGGATGATAATGGAACCGACGATCGGAATGAACCAGCCCGGCGTCATATGCTCTATCTTAAAGTGCTCATGCTGTATCCATTCGGAGATGACATAAATGGAGGCAATGAACTGCAGCACCGTACCGACTGCCCAGCTGTAGAACGAAACGGCCATATTCCGCTCCATAAAAACCACACTGAGCACCAGCAGTATTTTGGCCACCAGGGGGAAAAAATTAATCTTGATCGGATGATTCAACTCTTTCCTGACTGCCCCCGGACAGGTGGCTGCTTTGTAGAGATAAAGCGCCCCAACCACGGCAAACAGGAGGATGGTAATCGACAACAGCACCGTGCTGACCGGATGTAACAGGTGTAACAAGCCGCCTGCTTTTTGAACAGCCAGGGTAAATCCGGCCAACCCCAGAATAATGGCAAAAAAGGTGATATGGAAATTACAGAGCCGGGAGGCAGCCTGTTCGTGAGTAGTTCCTGACATAGAAGTTTCCTTTGTATAATGTGCCTAGAGAGTTTCCTGTATGATCTGTTCAATTGCATCATAGCTGCCCTGCACTGATTCGGCAAAGGCCTGGTCCTGTAAAAGTTCGATAATCATGGTCGGGAGATAACGCAGCATACGAATCTGCGTCTTACCGTCGGCGCTGAAAACCGTGATGAACTTGGGAATCAGGGCGGCCCGCTCCAAATTTTGCTGCATGCTTGGCGCTGATTTTTCCGGCTTGCAGACCTGGATCATGTGCAGGTCAAACCCCTCGCCCACCTGCACACCATGGGAGCCGAAGGTGTTGGCCATCTCCATCTTGTCTTCGTTGTGAATCAGGAAACCGCGGCTGCCGCCGGCCTCCTTCAGGTCCGCCACAAACTGCCAGACCGGTTTGACGGTCTCGGCGCGATACAGTTCTGCCCAGCGTGTCATGCCTCTGCTCCTTGCGTGGTTTTCGGGGTCCTGCCGGTCATATCAACCTCAAAATCAATCGGCGGCGCCTCGCCGGTAATGGTGCTGGTATACTGGGCAATGGCGGCATGCACGGCCGAGGCGATCAGGTTGGAGCAATGCTCCTTCTCATCCGGTAGCCCACCCAGGGCCTGGGTCACGGTGTGGTCGGTCACCAGCAGCGCCTCGTTCAGCGACTTGCCTTTGACCAGTTCCGTGCCCATCGAGGCTGTGGCGATGGCAGCGCCACAGCCCTTGATCAAAAAACTGATCTTCTGCACAACCCCGGCATCAATCCTCATAAACAACAGCAGGGTATCACCGCAGTCCGGATCCCCCACCTGCACCACCACGTTGGCATCATCCATCCCCCCCACATTACGGGGATTACGGGCGTGATCCAGCACGGTTTCGGTATACTGGTTGTAGCCCTCGCTCAATGACAGCACCCTCCCCCATCCGTGGCGTGGTTATGGCCGCCGCAGACCATGCCCGGCGCGAACTCAATCATGCCGTTTTCCTGGGCTGCCACCAGGTTGTCGCGCACCGAGACGCCCTGGGCCTGAAAGACCCGGAAACCGGCCCGGTTCAACGACAGCAGGGCCCCACGGCCGATGCCCCCCACCACGATCCCGTCAACCCCCAATCCCGCCACGGCCTTGGCCGGGTTGCAGGCGCCATGGGCATGGACCTTGTCGCTGTTATCAACCGTCTCCACCGTGCCGGACACGGCATCCACCACAAGAAAACGGGGGGCTGAACCGAAATGGCCATACACCTCGCTGTCAAGTCCTTGATCCTGTACAATTGGGAAACAGAGTTTCATGGTTCTCTCCTCCATTCAAATTGTTTGCATATGCACATATTAAAACCAGCTTAATCTTTTTGCGTCAAGCATTTTGTTCATATACACAAAAAAAAGAGCCCCGGACCTGGCTGGTCCGGGGCTCGCTGTCTGCGGCGCGGAGCCGTTTACTTCACGGTATACCAGAACTTGGCGCTACGCACCTTGCCGTCGGCCAGCCTGAACTTGGCCATCACCCCGTACTTGCCCTTCTGGGCCAGGGTAAAGTCGGCGCCAAAGCCGCCCCGCATCCCCATCAGGTCTTTAACCTGCTCGGATTTATCCGGCGCCAGCACCTTGATCTTGACGGTGCCCTCCGGCAGCATCTTGCCGGTCTTGGCATCGGTAAACATCACCATGATATGGTTGGTCTCCTTCATACCCAGCGCCTGCATCTTGGCCTTGATATCAAGGAAGTAGAAGGAGGCCTTGACCCCGTCTGCCACGGCCACATGCACAGGCTTACCCATCTGCATCTCGCCGCCCTTGTCCATCATCATGGAGTCACTGCCGTGCTTTGACATGTCGTGGTCCATGGCAAGAGCAGTCAACGGTGCAGAGCAGGTCAGTGAAACTGCTGCCAGAACAAGTACCATTTTCTTCATTGTGTTTCTCCTTTTTGGTTTTGTGTTGTTGCCCAACGGCTTCGTTTTTTGCGTCAGGCCGGTGCATCCGCAGCCGGTCCCGCGGAGGCGTAGCAGCGCTACGCCGCACAAGAGGATCGGCGAGGACGGTGCCGGGATGGCGCAAAGGGCGGAGCCGCCAAACTTAGTGTTTCATCCCTGAATACTGCAATGTTCCCTTCTTCAACTCCCGCTTCTTCATCAGCACAAAGATTACCGGAGTCATGATCAGCACATGCACGGCCGATGAGATCATGCCGCCGATCATCGGCGCCGCAATCGGTTTCATCACATCAGCACCGGTGCCGCTGGACCACATGATCGGCACCAGGCCGATCAGGGCCACTGCCACGGTCATCAGCTTGGGCCGCAAGCGCAGCACGGCCCCTTCATAGGTGGCATCATAGATATCCTGCTCCGTGACCGGCCCCTTGGCCAGACGTTTGTCCAGGGCCTCGTGCAGGTAGATCACCATCACCACCCCGGTCTCCACGGCAATGCCGTAGAGGGCGATGAAGCCGACCCAGACCGCCACCGACATGTTGTACCCCAGGGCCGCCACCAGATAGACCCCGCCCACCAGGGCGAACGGCACCGAGAGCATCACCATGCTGGCCTCCAGGGCCGAGTGGAAGGTGAAGTAGAGCAGGATAAAGATGATCACCATCCCCAGCGGTACCAGCAGTTGCAGCCGCGCCTTGGCCCGCACCTGATTCTCCCATTGGCCGGACCAGGCCACGTAGTAGCCGGGGGGCAGCTTGAGCTGTTTTTCCAGCACCTGCTTGGCCTCCTGCACAAAACTACCCATGTCGCGGCCCCGCACATTCAAAAAGACGATCGAGCGCAGCAGGCCGCCTTCACTGTTGATCTCCGGCGCGCCGGTGGAGACCTTCAGCCTGGTCACCAGCGAGAGCGGCACCTGGCTGCCTCCCATGCCACTTACCAGAATGCGGCGGATGGCCGGAATGGTGTCGCGGTAATCCCGCAAATAGCGCAGCCGGACCGGGAAGCGGTTACGCCCCTCCACGGTGGTGGTCAGCGTCTCGCCCCCCAGGGCGGTGCTGATCACGTTCTGGATCTCATCCACACTGACCCCGTAACGGGCAGCGGCCTCACGGTCGATCTCGATATCAAGGTAGTTGCCGCCGGTGACCCGTTCGGCCACCACGTCGGCCGCACCCTTGATCGGCTTCAGGATCCCTTCAGCCTGGATCGCCAGATCGCGCAGCACGTTCAGGTCTGAGCCGAAGATCTTGACCCCCAGGTCGGTCCGCACCCCGGTGGAGAGCATGTTGATCCGGTTGATGATCGGCTGGGTCCAGCCGTTACGGACCCCCACCTGCTGCAGCTTGCTGTCCAGCTCAGCCACGATGTCGGCCTTGGTGATGCCGGGACGCCACTGCTCTTTGGGCTTCAGGATGATGATCGATTCGAACATCGAGACCGGCGCCGGGTCAGTAGAGGTCTCGGCCCTGCCCACCTTGCCCAGCACCTGCTCCACCTCAGGCACGCTCTTGATGATGGTGTCCTGCACCTGGATGATCCGCTTGGCCTCGGTGATCGAGACGTTGGGCAGGGTCACCGGCATGTAGAGCAGCGAACCCTCGTCCAGAGGCGGCATGAATTCACTGCCCAGGTGCATGAAGAGCGGCACCGCCACCAGCAGCGCAACGATGTTGAGGGCAATGGTGGTCTTCTTCCATTTCAGCACCCAGCGGATCACCGGCGAGTAGAGCCGGATGAAGAAGGTAGAGACCGGGTTGGACTCCTCCCGCGGCATCTTGCCCCGCATGAAGTAGTACATCAGCACCGGTACCAGGGTGATGGCAATCATGGCGGATCCCATCATGGAAAAAGTCTTGGTAAAGGCCAGCGGATGGAACAGCTTGCCCTCCTGGCCTTCCAGCAGGAAGACCGGCACAAAGGAGAGCACGATGATCGCCAGCGAGAAGAAGATCGCCCGGCCCACCTGCTTGGCACTGGCAATGATCACCTCCAGCCGCTGGGCCTTGCGCTCCTCCTCGGACAGTTCCGACAGGCGGCGGTAGCAGTTCTCCACCATGATCACCCCGGCGTCCACCAGCACCCCGATGGCAATGGCGATCCCGCCCAGGGACATGATATTGGAGGTGACCCCCATCAGCCTCATGGTGATGAAGGAGATCAATACCGCGATCGGCAGGGTCAGCACGATCACCAGCGAGCTCTGGAAATGTAACAGGAAGGCCAGGATCACCAGCGAGACCACCACCGATTCCTCGGTCAGGGCATGCTTGAGGGTGGTGATGGCCCGCTCGATCAGGTCGGAGCGGTCATAGGCCACCTTGATGGTCACGCCAGGCGGCAAGCCCTTCTTGAGGGCCTCGATCTTCTCCTTGACGTGGTCGATCACCTCCTTGGCGTTCTCGCCGTAGCGCATGACCACAATGCCGCCCACCGCCTCACCCTGGCCGTTCAGATCCAGCATGCCGCGCCGGATGGCGCCGCCCAGCTGTACCGTGCCCAGGTTCTTGACATAGATCGGGGTGCCGCGCATATCCACCCCAACCACGATATTCTCAAGATCGGCCAGCGACTTGACATACCCTTCACCACGGATCAGGTACTCGGCATCGGCCTGTTCGATCAGCCGTCCCCCCACGTCGCGGTTCGAGCCCTTGACCGCCTCCATCACCTTGGCGCTGGTAAGGTTGTAGGCCTGCAGCTTGGTCGGGTCAAGATCGATCTGGTACTCCCGCACCAACCCGCCGATGGAGGCAACCTCGGCCACGCCGGGCACGGTGTTGAGCTGGTAGCGCACAAACCAGTCCTGCAGGGTGCGCAGCTGTTCCAGATCATACCCCTTGCCCTCGATGGTGTACCAGAAGACATGTCCCACGCCGGTGCCATCCGGCCCCAGGGTGGGGACCACACCGGCCGGCAGCAGCGAGGCGGCGTAGTTCAGCCGTTCCAGCACCCGGGTCCTGGCCCAGTAGATGTCGGTCTTATCGTCAAAGATCACATAGATCATGGAAAAACCGAAGGCTGAGGAGGCTCGCACCGCCTTAACCTGCGGCAGCCCCTGCAGGTTGGTGGCCAGGGGATAGGTGACCTGGTCCTCCACCACCTGGGGTGAACGGCCGGGATAATCGGTAAAGACGATCACCTGGTTGTCCGAAAGATCCGGGATGGCATCAACCGGAGTCGTGTAGACCGCCCAGAGGCCCCAGGCGGTGATCAGGCCGAACAGCATCAGCACAACGACCCGGTTGCGGGCACTGTATTCGATGATTTTTTCGATCATGATGTTGTACCCCTATAAACGGCTCTTACCGCAGAGGACGCAGAGGTTCTCAGAGTAAAAACATAAAATGCACAAAACAAAGAGTAGAACCAAAACGTAAATCTTCTAATGTTTCCACAGTAAGCATTCGAAATCTGTTCCTCTGTGTCCCTCTGAGTCCTCTGTGGTGAACTGCATTTTCCGTAATCACTGTCTTCTGCAGAACTCACCGCATCTTCATGTCATCCATATCCAGACCATCAGACTTTTTCGGCGTGCCTGACGTCGGTTTTCCAACATCATGCTGATGCTGTTCCGGGGGCTGGTTGCCGCGCAGTTGCGATTCCGAATCGATCAGGTAGGCGCCGGAGACCGCCACCTTGTCGCCCGCCTTGATGCCGGACAGGATCTGGATCTGGTCGTCGCTGCGCTGCCCCACCTGGACCTGGCGCGGCTCAAACACACCCGGCTGGGTCTCTACCCAGACCATCTGACGCTTGCCCGAATCCATCACCGCCGTAATCGGCACCACAATGGCCGATCCCAGGTTGACCTTGACCACCGCCTGCACGAACATGTCCGGCTTCAGCTTCAGCCCTGGGTTGGGCATCTCCACCCGTGCCCTGACCGTACGGGTCTTGGGATCGAGGAAGGGATAGATAAAGGCCACCCGCCCGCTGAAACGCTTGCCAGGAAACGACTGGGAACTGATCTCCACCGGCTGACCGACCCTGATGTTCTGGAACTCGCTCTCGTAGACCTCGATCTCGATCCAGACCTGCGACAGATCGGCGATATTGAAGAGCGGGTCGCCCACATTGACGTACTGCCCCTGCTGCACCAGCTTCTCGGTCACCACCCCGGAAAGCGGGGTATAGATCGGCAGACGGATGTTGGGCTTACCGTCCTTTTCCAGATCGGCAATCTGGCTCTCCTTGACGCCGTACAGCATCAGGCGCTGGCGGGCCGAGGCCACCAGCCCCTCGCCATTCTGGGCAATCGAGGGGATCGGTGAATTCTTGAGCTGCTCGCGGCTCTTGATTGCCAGCAGATACTCCTGCTGGGATGCCAGCAGTTCCGGCGAATAGACCTCAGCCACCGGCCTGTTCCTGGAGACGTAGGCCCCCACCGTATCCACATGCAGCCGGTCGATCCGGCCGGCGATCCAGGCCGTGACCTTGGCCTGGCGGGCCTGGTCGTACTGCACCACCCCCACCGCGTTGATCTCCTTGCTGATGCTCTGAACCGTGGCCGGCTGGGTGGCCACATTGGCCATCACCCGCTGGGTGGTGGACAGGGCGATCTGACCCAGTTTTTCGGCCTGTTGCTGCTGTTCCGGGGTCTGTGCGGCGTTCTGGGCATCACTCAGCTTCTTGACCAGCTCCATGCCACAGATCGGGCAGCTGCCCGGCTTGTCCTGGATGATAAAGGGGTGCATCGGGCAGGTATAGAGCGGTCCGCTGGTCTGCTGCTGGTGGTTATGACCGTCAGCCTTGTGGAAGCCCGGCAGTTTGTCGAGCCTGCCGGATTTGGCGAGCCAGCTGACCAAGACCACAGCCAGGGTCAGGATGGTCAGGGGGATGGCGATTTTCTTGTTGAGTTTCATCTCATAACCCTCGTGCCGCTTCCAACTCAAGGCGCTCTCTGCGTTGGCTTCGTCGTCGGCTCCTCGACGCACTGTTTGTACGCCTGCGTCGCCGAACTTCCCGCTGCCTGGAGATCACCCATGATTTGAAACCGGCATCCTTTCGTTAGTTACTCAGATCACTGCCCACAGCCGCCTCCAGCCGGGCCAGCTGCATCATGTATTCTGCCTTGGACTCGTACAGCTCACGCTCGTAGTTGAACAGGTTGACCCGGCTATCCAGCACGGTGATGAAATCCACCTTGCCGACCCGGTAGTTGATCAGGGATGACTCCAGGGTCTGCTCGGCCTGGGGAATGATGCCGCCCTGGTACAGCTCCACCAGCCTGCTGCGACGCTCCAGTTGCGCCAGGCTGTCGTTGATGGTGTAGTCGATGCTGTTTCTGAGGCTGCTCAGTTCCTCGGCCGCCATGGTGGTCTCCGAGCCTGACTCGGCAATCATGGCAGAACGGCGCTCACGCTGGATCGGCAGGTTAAAGGTCAACCCCACGGTGAACATGTCATACCCGGGGTCCCCCATGGCCGGCTGGCGGAACATGTATTCAAGGGAGAGGTTGAAGTCGGGCCAGAGCTCTTTGCGGGCCAGCTGGTGGGCTGCCCTGGCCTTTTCGATCTGGCTGTTCAGCACCTTCAGCTGCGGGCGCTGCTGCTCGGCCAGGCTTCTCAGGTCACTGGCCGACTGCGTGAGCTGCGGCAGGCTGAAATCAGCCACCTGCCCAACCGGGGTAGTGCCGGGACGGCTCAGCAGGTAGTTCAGGCCGGCCTCCAGACTTTTACGCTGCTGCTTGAGGCTGATCTGCATATCCAGCAACTTGGAGCGCTCCAACCCGGCCTTGAGGATATCGGTCTGGGCACCCTGGCCCACGGCGTAACGTGATTCAGCCACAGTGGTAAAGTCCTGCAGAATCCGCAGGTTCTTCGCCACAATTGCCAGGTCGTTGTCCACCGCATACAGCTTGTAATAGGTTTCCTTGACCATCCGGGCCAACTCCAGTTTGCGCTCCTCAATACTGAAGCGGTAGGCCTCGGCCTCATGGCTGGCCACCTCTTCCCGCAGACCACGCTTGCCCCAGAACGGCAACTGCTGGCTGATACCAACCACCTTGGCGGTATTGGGGTCTTTGCCGCCAAAGGAGAACGGCTCACGCACCAGCAGGTTCTGCAGCTTGAACATCAGCATCGGATCGTCAAGGGAACCGCTCTGGCGGGCCTTGGCCAGATACATCTGCCAGCGGGCCTGGGATGATTTCAGTTCAGGATTGTTGGCAAGGGCAGTACCGACCAGCACCGGCAACGATTCAAGCGGCTGCTGGTCAGCAGCAAAGGCGATCGCACTGCCCAGCAAAAGGGTTATCAGGATTGTGCACACGGTCTTCATGGCAACCTCGAATCATGCAGTTCATACAACTGATACGAGATGACTAATCAGATAACGTGCCAAGATAACAACAGGCTGATATTGTTCAAACAATCAAATTTCAAGGACGAAACAAAGGGCACAACTGCAGAATATTCTACAGGCGGTTGCAGGTTATTCTACAATGAGTACCGGAGCAGAAAACTGCCAAGGCTGTTGCCACAAAGGCTACAGAGAGCAGTTATCCCCCCCCTTTGACAAAGGGGGGTAAGGGGGGATTTCCAGCAGTTTAACGGCATATCCCCCTCAATCCCCCTTGCATAAAGGGGGACTTAATTCTGATGGAAGATTGGCACTAATTAGGTTTTTTGGGGTTTTCTCTGTGTCTCTGTGGCTGATAACCAGAGGGAAAACTAGGGTTTTGGCGGGATGATCTGGTATTTTTCCATGCGATACAACAGGGTATGGCGGGGAATCTGCAAAAATCTGGCTGCTGCGGTCTGGTTCCAGTGGTTGCGCTCCAGCGCCTCCACCACCACCTCACGCTCCAGTTGCTCCAGGGGGTAGCCTGCATCCGGCAGATTGACCACATTGGCACGGCTAGCAGCGCCGTTGGCTGGCTGTTTCAGTTTATCCGGCAGGTCAGCGCTGGTAATTTCGCTGCTGGTGCGCATGATCAGCAGCCGCTCCACCAGGTTCTCCAGTTCGCGCACATTGCCGGGCCAGCTATACTGCTGCAGGATCGCCAGGGCTGTCTCGTCAAAACGCACCTCTTCTGCGCCATGCTTGTTGCAGAAATGCCGCAGCAGCAGCGGGATATCCTCGCGCCGTTGCCGCAGCGGCGGCAGATGCAGCGGGATCACGGCCAGGCGGTAATAGAGGTCTTCGCGGAAACGGCCCTCACTGATTGACTGCTCAATATCCCGGTTGGTGGCAGCAACCACCCGGATATCCAGGCGCTGCTCGCGATTGCCCCCCACCGGCGTCACCACCCGTTCCTGCAGCACCCGCAGCAGCTTGGGTTGCAGCTCCAGCGGCAGCTCTCCCACCTCATCCAGAAAGATCGTGCCGCCATCTGCCTGCTGGAACTTGCCGGGCTTATCCTTGATGGCGCCGGTAAAGGCCCCTTTCAGATGGCCGAACAGCTCGCTTTCCAGCAGGTCACGGGGGATGGCCGCGCAGTTGACCGCCACAAACGGCCCGTTTCTCCGCGAGCTGCGGGCATGCAGGGCCCGCGCCACCAACTCCTTGCCGGTGCCGGACTCACCGGAGAGCAGCACGCTGGCGTCGCTGTCCGCCACCTTGCGCACCACCTGGTAAACCTGCTCCATGGCCGGTGAGGCCCCCACCATGCTGCGGTACTCATCATGGCCGGACAGGGCATCCTGCAACCGGCGGTTCTCGCGGGTCAGGCTGGTCAGTTGCAGGGCCCGCGCCACGGTCAGGCGCAGCTCATCGCGGTTGAACGGCTTGGTGATATAGTCGTAGGCCCCCTGCTTCATGGCCTGCACCGCCACATCCACGCTGCCAAAGGCGGTAATGATGATCACCGGCGTCTCAGCGGCACGCTGTTTGATGGCCTGCAACACCTGCATGCCATCCATGCCCGGCATCTGCATATCGCAGATCACCAGTTG
>CAZUSH010000044.1:0-30841 GCA_964622705.1 uncultured Geobacter sp.
AGACGTCTGGCAGTTTGCCGTTTGATGGGCTGCTCCTGTTTGTGGAGCGCCCGACACAACCAGTACATTGATTGTAGAGATCATACCGACAAAAGGGGATGAGGACATGTCAGAAGAAAAGTACAACCGTTGGCTGATTCTGGTAGCGGCAATAGTAATCAACATCTGTATCGGCACCCTGTACGCATGGAGCGTCTTTGCCATGCCGCTCGGGAAATTGTTTGGCTGGGCACCGCCTGCCCTGGCCCTGGTCTTTACCCTGAACCACGGCTTAAGCCCGGTGGCCATGATCGGCGGCGGCTATATCCAGGATAAGCTCGGTTGCAAGACCGTTATCATTATTGGGGGCCTGATGTTTACCATCGGTCTGTTCCTGTCGGGCTATGTCTCGCAGGTGGGGCACCTCTACCTGACCTACAGCACCCTGGCCGGTATCGGCGGTGGTGCCATCTACGCCGGCAACATCGGTAACACCGTCAAGTTCTTCCCGGACAAGCGCGGTCTGGCCGCCGGTCTGTGTGCCGCTGGTTACGGTTGCGGCGCCATGATCGTTGCGCCGCTGGCCAGCGCCCTGATCATCCAGTACGGCGTGCTGAATACCTTCCAGATTCTGGGAACCGCCTTCTTTATCATCATTGCTATCTGCATCTCCGTAACCAAGAAGGCCCCGGCCGGCTATGCCCCCAAAGGCTGGACCCCTCCGGTGGTTGCTGCCACTGCAACGCAGCCGGCTGGTAGCGACAAGAAGTGGACCCAGATGATCGGTGAAGGCATCTGGTGGGTCGTCATGATCATGCTGTTTTGCGGCGCCATGTCCGGCCTGATGGTCCTGGCCCATGCCTCGCCCATCGGTCAGGTTATGTTCAAGCTGACCCCGATGAATGCCGCCTTCTTCGTCAGTATCATTACACTCGCCAACGCCCTGGGCCGGGTTGGCTTCGGCGCCCTGTCCGACAAAATCGGCCGCTCGAACACGATCATGATCATGTATGTGGTGTCGGCCCTTTCCATGCTGAACCTGGCCTTCACCACCAGCGTGGCAGGCTTCGTTGCCTCCGGTATCGGTTGCGGCGCCGTGTTCGGCGGGTTCATGGGCACCATGCCCACCATCATCAGTGATCGTTATGGCCTGAAAAACTTCGGCGTCAACTACGGCATCACCTTTATCGGCTTCAGCCTCGCTGCGATCTTCGGACCGTTGACCGCCGCAAAGGTACGGGTTGCCACCGGCAACTACGAACAGGCCTTCTGGATCGCGCTTGCCATTAACGTGGTCGGTCTCGTGTTTGCCTTCATCTTTAGAACCATGGACGTAAAATCGAAAAAAGCCGCCTAGCTGCCGATGGCGGTACCCGACCCGAACCGCCGGGTACCGCCATCGTGTCAGCAGCAACCTGAGGAGTGAATCAATGAGTAAGATCATCAATTTGATGCAGGATGGTGTCACGGTAAAGAAGTCAGCCTGCTACTTTTGCCACCAGAATTGCGGGGTGCTGGCCTATGTCAAGGACGGCAAGGTGCTGGGCATAGAAGGTGACCCGGAATTCCCCACCAACCAGGGCGGGCTCTGCTGCCGCGGTAACATCGCCATGCAGCACCTCGACCACCCGGAGCGGATCAACTACCCCCTGAAGCGGGTCGGCAAGCGTGGTGAGGGAAAGTGGGAGAAGATCCCCTGGGCCCAGGCCATTGACGAGATCGGCGCCAAGCTGCTGCAGATCCGCAGTGAGTTTGGCGCAGAGGCGGTTGCCACCGCCGGCGGCACACAGCGCACCGACGACTGGGCCCGCCGCCGTTTCATGAACCTGTTCGGCAGCCCCAACGGCTTCCACAATGCCCACCTCTGCTGGATCCCCACCTTCATGGTGGAGACCGCCATTTACGGCTGGTGTCCGTTCGAGCTGGACATGGGCAGCAGCCGCTGTCTGGTGTTGTGGGGCCAAAACCCCGGCGCCGCCGGCATGCCGGAGATGCATCACATCACCGAGCTGCAGGAAAAGGGGATGAAGGTCATTGTAATCGATCCGCGTTTCAGCGAGACCGCCGCCAAGGCGGATCTGTGGCTGCCGCTGCGTCCCGGTTCCGACCTGGCCCTGGCATTGGCCTGGATCCACGTCATTATCTTCGATGGTCTCTATGATCAAGAGTTTGTCGCCAACTGCTGCGAAGGGTTCGGCGAACTGGCCGACCATGTCGAGCAGTTCTCGCCGGAATGGGCCTCGGAACTGACCTGGTTGACACCGGATCAAATCCGCAACAGCGCCTACATGTACGCCATGAACAAGCCCGGCAATATCCAGTGGGGCACCTCCGTCGATCAGATCGGCCGTCCCGCCGGCGCAGCCATGCATGCCCGGGCCATCCTGCGCGCCATTACCGGCAACCTTGATGCCCCCGGTTCCGACCTGTTGACCGGTCCGAGCCCTGATTTTGTCACCGACGAGGAGATGGAGGCCAACGAGCAGTTGCCCGAGGAGCAGAAGTCCAAGCAGATCGGTTCCGACCGCTTCAAGCTGGTGACCTGGCCCGGCTACACCAAGATCGCCGAGCAGACCAAAAAGGTCTGGGGCAAGGCCCCCACGGCCGAATGGATGTGTGAAGCCCACCCGCCTTCAGTCTTCCGGGCCATTTTGAGCGGCAAGCCGTATCAGGTCAAGGCGCTGCTGGTTTCCGCCACCAACCCGATCAACTCCTACGGTGAGACCAAGCTGGTGATGGAGGCCTTAAAGGCGGTCGATTTCATGATCACCTGCGACTACTGGATGACACCGACCGCAGCGCTGTCCGACTACGTGCTGCCGATTGCCGGGGCCCTTGAACGGCCTACCATAACCAGTAGCTATGGTTGTTCCGACTTCCTGCTGGCCTCGCAACGCGCGATCCCGCCCATGTACGAACGGCGCAACGACTACAACTTCTGGCGCGATCTGGGGATTGCGGTTGGCCAGAAGAGCATGTGGCCCTGGGATACGGTGGAGGCGGCCTATTACCACAAGATTGAGGCGCTGGGGTATGACGTCAACGACTACGACGAGTTCGTCGAGCGTTACCGTTTTCACTTCCCGGAGCGGGAGTACTTCAAGTACCAGCGTCAGGGCTTTGCCACCCCCTCCGGCAAGATCGAGCTCTATTCGAGCGTCCTGAAGGATCTGGGGTATCCCCCGCTGCCGCCCTACATCGGACCGACCGAGAACGAGATCGACGATCCCGAGCTGGCCAAGGAGTTCCCGCTGGTGCTGACCACCGGTGGCGGCTTCATGCCGTACCACCACTCGGAACATTTCCAGATCAAGGAGGTCCGCTTCCTGCGCCACGAGCCATATATGGACATCAACCCGGCCACGGCCGCCGAACTGGAGATCAAGGACGGCGATTGGGTCTGGATCGAGACCAAGCGTGGCCGGATCAAGCAACGGGCCAACCTTACCCAGGGCATTCACCCGCGCGTGGTCTATACCCAGCGTGGCTGGTGGTTCCCGGAGCGCAGTATGAACACGCCCGAGTTGGGGGGCTGCACTGAATCGAACACCAACATTCTGACCAGTACCGCAGATGAACATTGCGATCCCTATAGCGGCGCCTGGGCAAACCGTGGTCTGCTCTGTCGCGTCTATAAGGTGGATGAGTCAAGTATGAAGGGGGTCAACTAATATGGCGCGCTATGCAATGGTTATAGACACGCGAAGCTGTATCGGTTGTCATTCATGTACCGTGGCCTGCAAGGTGCATAATGATCTTCCGGTCGAGATTATTTACAACCCGGTGACAACCGTCGGACCAACGGGCGTCTATCCTGATCTGCATATGGTGCATGTTCCGCTTCTCTGTATGCACTGCGACAACGCACCCTGCGTTGACGCCTGCCCTACCTGCGCTTCGCAGCGACGGGACAAGGACGGCATCGTCTTTGTCGAGGATGAAAAATGCGTCGGCTGTCTGGCCTGCGTGATGGCCTGTCCCTACGGCGCCCGGATCAAAAACCATGCAACCGGGGCCGTGCAGAAGTGTGATTTCTGCAAGGACCGGGTCGATCTCGGCATGAACCCCCATTGCGTCAATACCTGTCACCAGAAGGCCCGTATCTTCGGCGACCTTGACGACCCCGAGAGCGAGGTCGCCAAGCTGGTAAACGGGGAGAACGCGGTTCGGCTGCTGGGTGAACTGAACACCGAACCCTATGTATTCTATATCTATGGATTGGAGGTAAAGAATCCATGAGTGCAAAACATCAAAGTTGGGGGTGGATGCTGGCAGTAGATTTCTTCTTCGCCGGCATGGGGGGCGGCATGCTGCTGGTCGCCGGTTTGATCGAGCTGTTTGCCGGTACCGGCCAGCTTTCCCTGCTTGGCAATATCGTTGGACCACTCTGCATGTGTGTGGGCTGTGGCTTCCTGATCCTTGAACTGGGCCGTCCGCTGCAGGCCTGGCGCGTCTTTATGAATCCCAAGGCGATTCTGACCTGCGGGGCCTGGATCATGTCCGTGGCCATTGTTGTTGGACTGGTGTACGCCTCCTACGGGTTGAATCCGGCCTGGTTCGGCATGGACAAACTGTTCTGGCAGGAGTGGGGTGCGCTCCGTAAGCTGTTGGCGGTGGTCTGCGTCCTGACCGGCCTGGTGGTGGCCACCTATCCCGGCGTGCTGCTGGGACGGCATAAAGGACGGCCGTTCTGGGTCGGCCCCGGCATCATGACCCTGTTTCTGCTGTCGTCGGTTGTGACCGGCGTTGCCGCCCATATCATCTGCGGCATGATCCTGCCGCCGGTTGAAATGCCGGGTGCCTGGAACCATCTGCCGGCCCTGGCCGGGGGGCTGCTCTTCTTCCAGCTGGTAGCCTGGATCGGGTACCTCTGGATCAAGCGCACCGGCACCACTGCCGCTGAGGCCGCCAGCGCGTTGAAGTGGCTGCAGGGCTGCTATGCGGACACCTTCAAGGCGGTGGTCATGTTCATGGGAACCATCGTGCCGCTGGTGCTGGTCATGATCCCGTCCCCGCTTTGCCAGGGGAGCGGCGCCCTGCTGGTACTGGTGGGCGGGGTGGTAATGCGTTGCCTGGTCGTCTATGCCGGCGAGGACCGTACCTGGCTGCCCGGTGAGCAGAAATACCGCGGACGTCTGCCCCTCGGTAACGAGGCGTTTTTGAAGGCCTGGAGCAAGTGAACCGTCTCTGCCGAACCATGCGTGCGGTGCTGGTAGCTGACCGTACGGCAATAACACGAGCTGTTCTTTGGTGATTGTGTATGATTCGACGACCTCGCTCTAGGGGTCGTCGAATCGTTTTAAGCGCCGCTCTAGAGGGATGGTGGTGGCGCTCGTTGGATGGAAAATGCCAAAAACGGCCGGATAGGACATGCCATGAGTATAGCGACACGCTTGATGATTCTGGGGACCACGGTCTCGGCCATATTTGTGATCGCACTGGTTATAAGTGTCTATGGCATCTTCACGGTCAGGTCGGTTGCCGAGACCACCATGGGCGTTGAACTCGAGGCGTTATTGCTCATGAAGGATATGCGTTCGGCCACTCTGCAGGCGGGTCAGGCCGTCCGCAATATCATACTGAACCCCACTGATGCCAAGGCTGCCGATAACTATGCCAAGGCGCTGGCCGATGCGGCTACCTGCCTGAAAAAGCTGAGCAGCACCCTGGGCAGCACGCCTGAGCGCGGCACTGTGCTTGAGTCGCTACGGATCGCCTGGGAGGAAAACATCCGCCTCAAGGGGCAGATGCTGGCGGCGGCGCGTGCCGGCGATCAGGCGGCTGCCAAAGAGATGTTGGTGTCACAGGAAACGCCGCAGTGGCGCACGGTCAAGCAACAGCTCAGCCGGTTGGAACAGCAGCAGGAGACAGCGCTTGCGGCTGGGCGGCAGGCCATGGAGCGGCACGCCGACCTGATCGTCCGGTTGGTGATTGTCTGTGCAGTATTGGGGGTGGTGGGGGCGGTCATTGCCCAGCTCCTGATTACCCGCCTGATTACCCATCGTCTGCAACGGGTCACCGCGGGTATCTACAAGTTGACCCATGGTGGCGGTGACCTGACCCATGACTTTGAGGTGAGCGGCAATGATGACATCACCCGGCTTGCCGTGGGGATCAATACGCTGGTGAGCTGGCTGCGCACGATGGTCGGTACCCTGTACCAGCAGGGGGAACATGTTGCCATCAAGGTCTGCGAGATGGCGAAAACCAGCCGTGAGACCGTGGCAACAGCGGAACAGCAGAAGAGCGAAGCGATGGCGGTGGCCGTTGCTGCGGAAGAGATGGCCTCCACCTTGAACGGGGTTGCCAACAACACCCACAGCGCCGCCGAGCTGGCTTCGGATGTGAACCGTTCGGCCGACCACGGCATGCATGCCGTTGAAACGGCCTGTACACGGATGGAGGAGATCAAGGAGAGCGTTGAGGTCACCCGCGATACGGTCGAACGGTTGACCCGTTCATCGGAGAAGATTGGTGAGATCGCCGGGCTTATCGAGGATATCGCCGATCAAACCAACCTGTTGGCCTTGAATGCCGCCATCGAGGCTGCCCGCGCCGGTGAGCACGGCCGGGGCTTTGCCGTGGTGGCCGACGAGGTCAAGAACCTGTCGGCCAAGACCGCCGCCTCAACCCGAGAAATTACCGGTATCATTGCGGCGATCCGGCAGGAGAGCCAGCTGGCGGTCAGCGCGATGCAGGATGAGTACAGCAGGGTCGAGGATGGTGTGGTGACGGCCCAGAGCGCCAGGAATGGCCTGGTCCAGATCCTGCGGCTGGCCGGTGAGTCGACCGACATGATCAACCAGATTGCCACGGCAACCGAAGAACAGAGCGTGGTGACCTCGGAAATAACCGACAAGATCCAGCAGATCTCCGGCATGGCGCAAAACGTCAACAGCGAGATGCAGGTGACCGTGGCCACGCTGCTGCAGCTGTCCGAGGTGGCGGAACAGATCTTTTCGTCGGTGGGCAGCTTCAGTGTCGGCACCTACCATGATGAAAAACGGGCCGTGGCCATGGCGTTCCGCGATCGGGTGAGTGAAACGCTGGAACGGGCCGTGGCGCAGGGTGAGATCAGTCTGGAGCGGTTGTTTTCTCGTAGTTACACACCGATTTCCAACACCGATCCGGTCAAATACAGCACCGCCTACGATGCCCTGTTCGAGAAGCTCATCTCACCCATCCAGGAGGAGGTTTTTACCGCCAACCCGGATCTGGCAACCGCCACGGTCTTTGATGACCGCGGTTATCTGCCGTGCCACCTGCTCAAATTCAGCAAGCCGCTCACCGGTAACAAGGAGATCGACCAGGTGCAGAATCGCACCAAGCTGATCTTTGATGACCGGACCAGTGTGCGTGCCTGTAAGAACACCGAGCCGTTCCTGCTGCAGACCTTCATGCGGGTCTCCGGCGAGATCATCATCGACCTGGCCTGCCCGGTCTTCATTCAGGGCCGTCACTGGGGGGCGGTCCGTATCGGTTATTCGCCGCGCGGTTAACTGCGGCGCCGGGGGCTGGCGCGCTTTACCGTTGACAGCATCACAGGGAGTACAGGATGTCTGAACCAAAAACAGTACCACCAGAACAGCAGGAGTGTCTGCACCTGACCAGCTCGGTCTGCCCGGTCTGCCTGCAGGTTCTGCCGGCCCGGGTCGTTGCCGAAGGCAAACAGGTCTCTTTACTGAAAGAGTGCCCTGAACATGGTTCATACAAGGTGCCTATCTGGCCCGACCGCGACCATTACCAGTGGATGCGCCAGTTCCGGCTGCCGGAGTTGCCGCCGGAGCATACCGTTGCCTCGCAACAGGGCTGTCCCGACGACTGCGGCTTGTGCGGCACGCACCGGCGGCGGCCGACCCTGGTGGAGATCGAGCTGACTGAAAAGTGCAACCTGCGCTGTCCGGTCTGCTTCATGGCGGCCGAGGAGGTACAGGCCAAGGCGGCCCCCGGACCGGACCTGTCGAAGCTTGCCACGGTCTTCAGCTCAATCCTCAAACAGACCGGGCCTGGCACCAGCATCCAGTTGACCGGCGGGGAGCCGACCATGCGGCCTGACCTGACCAAGATCGTGGAGCTCGGCCGCCAGACCGGTTTTGCCGCCATTGAGGTCAATACCAATGGCGTGGTGCTGGGACGCAATCCGGAATATGCCAAGACCTTGGCCGCAGCCGGGGTCAGCGGAATCTACCTGCAGTTCGACGGCCTGACCCGCCAGGTATACGAGACCATCCGGGGGGCCGACCTGCTGGGAACCAAGCTGAAGGCCCTGCAGCATTGCCGCGCTGCCGGCATCCAGGTGGTGCTGGCCATGACGGTCATCAGCGGGGTTAATCAGCATCAGATGGGCGATTTGCTGAGGTTTGCCCTGATCAATCGCGATGTGGTGGCCGGGGTCGCCTACCAGCCAGCCTTCGGCTCCGGCCGTTTTGATCTTAGCCATGCGGTGCGCCTGAGTATGGGAGATGTGGCCTTCATGCTGGCTGAACAGAGCGACGGGCTGCTGGAACCCTATGACTTGTGGCCGCTGGGCTGCTCGCATCCGCTCTGCAGCGCGGCCACCTATCTGATGGAAGACGGCCAGGGTAGCTTCACTCCCCTGACCCGCCAGATCACCCCGGGCGAATACCTGCAGCTGTTCGACCCGGCCAGCCCCCAAGGCTCGGTCTTTCCCGATCTGGCGGAAAAATTGGCGCCTGACAGCGGCCAGGCCGGGTTATCGGTGGTGGTGATGAACTACATGGACGCCTTTACCATGGACCTGGAACGGTTGCAGGAGTGCAGCATGACCGTCTATCAGCAGGGCGGGCGGATCGTACCGTTCTGTTCCTACCAATTGACCACGTCGGACGGACAGAAACGGCCGCAGCCGGGAGCGGGACACTAGGCTATGACAGAGGTAAAGACCAACTGCCGTTTCTGCGGCTACCAGTGTGGACTGATTGCAACCGTTGAGGCAGGGCGGGTGGTGGAGGTGACCCCCGATCCCAGCCAGTACCCGGGTGATCCGGCCATCCAGCAGGGCTGCCGGCGCTGGCGGTTTGCCCCGGCCTTTATGGACCACCCCGCCCGGGTCAACTATCCCCACAAGCGCAAGGGAGAACGGGGTAGCGGCGAGTGGCAGCGGATCTCCTGGGAGCAGGCCCTGGACGAGATTGCGGAAAAACTGGCCAGGCTCAAGCAGCAGATCGGCCCTGAAACACTGGCCACCTGCATCGGCGGCCCCCACGCGGTCTACTGGCCGCTGCACCGTTTCATGACGCTTTTCGGCAGCCCCAACAACGTTGGGATCGGCCAGATCTGCTGGAATCCGGGCACGCTGCTGAACACCCTTAGCTGCGGCTGGCCCCTTGATAACGAGCTTGCGGTGGAGACAACCGGCTGTGCCATCCTGTGGGGGGCAAACTACGCCGAGTCGGACAACTCCCTTTTGTGGCAGCGGATCCAGCAGTACAGCCGTACCGGCAAGCCGTTGATCGTGGTTGACCCGCGCCGCACCAAAACCGCGGCGGTGGCAAGCCATTGGCTGCCGATCAGGCCGGGCACCGACCCGGTGCTGGCGCTGGGACTGTTGCACCTGATCGTGCGTGAGCAGTGGTACGATGCCGCTTTTGTGGCTGCCTGGTGTCATGGCTTTGAAAAACTCAAGCTGCATCTGGCTCCCTACACCCCCTCCCACGTCGCTGCAGTCACCGGGATAGCGGCGGCGACCATTGAAGAGGTCGCCCGGCTCTATGCCACCCGGACACCGTCGGCCCTGTTAACCGGACGGGGCATTGACCAGCTTGGCCGCAACAGTGTGGCAGCCCACCAGGCCTTTACAGCCCTGCGGGCCATTACCGCCAACGTGGACCGCAAGGGGGCCTCCTGCATCACGGAGATGCCCGATTTTATCCCCGAGCTTGAACTGGAGCTGAGTGATCAGATCAGCGCGGCCCAGCGGCAGAAACAGCTGGGTACGCTCGGTCTGCACAGCTATGCCGGCTACGACCGGATCAGGCAACTGACCGAAAAACAGGGCAAGCGCCTGCCGATGCGCTACCTGACCTCGGCCCAGCCCAACCTGGTCTGGCAGGCGATGCTGACCGGCGAGCCCTATCCGGTGCGGGCCATGATCGTGATGGCCACCAACCCCCTGTTGACTCAGGCTGATAGTCGTATGGTCTATGAGGCCTTGAAGGGGCTTGATCTGCTGGTGGTGCTGGAACTGTTCAACACCCCCACGGCCATGCTGGCCGACTACCTGTTGCCCAGTGCCGGCGTGATGGAGCGGGCCCTGTTTGAAACCAAGGCCGGTACGGCCAACCTGGCCTACGGCGGTGCCAGGGCGGTTGCGCCCTACTATGAGCGTCGCCCTGATTTTGAGTTCTGGAAAGGCCTGGGAGTACGGCTGGGACAGGAGGAACACTGGCCGTGGGACAGCTTTGAGGCCAGCCTGGAGGCAACCCTGGCGCCCACCGGCGTCAGTTGGGAGACCTTCTGCCGTTACGGCCTTTACTCCCTGCCCGAGGAGTACGGCAAACATGAAAAGGCTGATCCGGCAACCGGACAGGCGCTCGGCTTTGCCACCACCAGCGGCAAGCTTGAGCTGTATAACGAGCTGTTGGCAGAGATCGGCGCATCACCGTTGCCGACCCCCGCGCCGGTGGCAGAGACCAGCGCGGAGTATCCGCTCAGCCTGATCAGCGGGGCGCGCTACCACCCCTACTATGCCTCCAGCTACCGCCAGTTTGAGCAGTTGCGGGCCATGCACCCGGAACCGTGGGCAGAGGTGAGCGCCGCCACGGCAGTCCGGCTGGGCCTGGTCGAGGGGGCCTGCGTACAGGTCAGCACGGCAACCGGGACGGCCCGGTTTGTATTGAAGATTATGGAGATGTGCGATGGGGTCGTCAGTATCGAATACGGCTGGTGGTACCCTGAGCAACCGGCCTGCGAGCCGGGGCTGGGCGGCCTGTGGCTGGCCAATGCCAACCTGCTGACCAACGCCGATTATGCGGCCTGCGACCCGTTGATCGGCACCGCCACCTACAACGGCATACCCTGCCGGGTGGAACCGGCGGGCCAGTAAGAATCGGCATGGCTTCATGCTGCCGTCCTGTGGTATGAAACAGTACATGACTGATAATGCTTTGTGCCGCATGAGGTAACACCATGGTTGATCCGCATCTTTTATTGGTATTTTTCAGCACATCCGTGCTGCTGGCGCTGGCCCCGGGGCCGGATATCCTGTTTGTGCTGGCCCAGGCGGCCCAGCAGGGTAAAAGGGCCGGGTTGCTGGTCACCCTGGGGCTCTGCACCGGCCTGCTGGTGCATACCAGCGCGGTCACGCTCGGCCTGGCAGCGGTCTATGCCCAGTCAGGCCTTGCTTTTACCGTACTCAAGGTGGGCGGGGCGCTCTATCTGGCCTACCTGGCCTGGCAATCCTTCAAGGCCGGGGCCCAGACCGGCGAGGCGGGCCGGGTGGACCGTCTGGCCCCGGCCAAGCTGTACCGGCGCGGTATCATCATGAACATCACCAACCCCAAGGTCTCGATCTTCTTTCTGGCCTTTCTGCCGCAGTTCGCCGACCCCGCCAAGGGGCGGCTCTCACTGCAGTTACTTGAGCTGGGGGCCTTCTTCATCCTGGCCACCATCGTGGTGTTCGGTCTGGTGAGCCTGCTGGCAGGGGCCGTGGGCGAGCGCTTCAGGCAATCAGAAAAGGCCCAGAAGCTGCTGAATCGTCTGGCAGGCACCGTTTTTGCCCTGCTGGCGGTCAAGCTGGTGACCGCCCAACGCTAAACCGGCCAGGTGGCAATGGCAGCCAACCGTACTTATTCCGGGGAGGAACTATGGAGTTTAATCATTTTGACGAACAGGGCCATGCCGTGATGGTGGATGTCAGTGCCAAGCAGGAAACCATGCGGACGGCAACGGCTGCGGCCGAAGTCTGCCTTTCGGCCGAGCTGTTACGGGCAATTACCCAGAAGCATGTGGCCAAGGGGGATGTGCTGGGAGTGGCGCGCTTGGCCGGCATCATGGCGGCCAAGAAGACCGACGACCTGATTCCGCTGTCCCACCCGCTCTCCCTGCATTCCGTGGCCATTGAGTTTGAACTGGATGAGGTCGCCTCCAGGGTCAAGGTGCAGTGTACGGTACGCGCCTTCGAGCGCACCGGGGTCGAGATGGAGGCCATGACCGGCGCCAGCGTGGCGGCCCTGACCATTTACGACATGTGCAAGGGCAGTGACAAGTCGATCTGCATCACCAACATCCGCCTGCTGTTCAAGGAAGGCGGTAAAAGCGGGGTCTTTCGCCGGGAGGAACCAGCATGAACGCGGCTATTCTGACCTTGAGCGACAAAGGCTCGCGGGGGGAGCGGGTTGACGAGAGCGGGCCGGCACTGGCAGCCTGGATGGAGGCCCGCGGTGTCACCACCGTCAAGAGTGAGGTCATCCCGGACGAGTTTGAGCAGATTGTCAGCGTACTGAGTAGCTGGGCCGATCAGCAGGTGGCCGATCTGATCGTGACGACCGGCGGCACCGGGGTCTCGCCGCGGGATGTGACCCCCGAGGCCACCATGCAGGTGACAGCACGGCTGATTCCGGGGATTGCGGAGCTGATGCGGCTGAAAAGCCTTGAAAAGACTCCTATGGCGGCGCTGTCACGTGCCGTGGCCGGGATCAGGGGCCAAAGCCTGATCATCAACCTGCCCGGCAGTCCCAAGGCGGCCGTAGAAAACCTGGAGGCCGTCTGGCGGGTGATCGGGCATGCCGTGGAGAAGATCCAGGGCGACACCTGCGACTGCGCCGACCGCTTTTCCCATTCCAGCTAAGTGGCTAGACACGTCAGGAGCCGCGCAAGCGGTTCCTGACGTGCAGGGGTGGGGTGGGATTATACTGCTGCGGCTTCTTTCCGGCCTTCGAGAACCACTTCTCTGACGTACACCACGGCACTGTCGTCTGATTCCCATTGCATATCCAATTGAATGTTTACACCGGAAGTCTTGTTGGTAAAGTCGATCGGGCCTTCGGCCTTGGTCATCAGCAGCTTGTTGCCGAAACTCTCGATCAGGCGGTGGACCTCGTCAATGAAATAGGGTTTGTCCTTGGCCAGCAGGTAGTCTTTGACCGGCTCATCGATAACAATCCGTAAATCACCGAAATCGTACTTGGTTTTCTTTAACATCATGATCCTTCCTTTCTTTGTTAGGTATGCACATCCCCGCTGGCCACGCTAAGCGGCAAAGGCGGCCGCTTCATAACCCAACTCCCCAAGCACCCGGATGGTCCGGCTGGGCAGGTACATGCTGCTGTCGTAGCGCTGGGCAAGCTGCATGGTCTTCAGCAGGGTCAAGAGATGGGCAAAATCGGGCACCAGATCGATGTCCGGCACGGTTTCGAGCAGGCCGACCGGAATCTGGTCCCGGCCCGCCTTGATGGCCAGCATGTCCAGCGCGGTCACCCCCAGGCCGTTGTAAAAAAGTTCATCAAAGCGAAACGGTGTGGTGTGGCTGTAGCCGATGATGTTGAAGCCGCACTCCTGATCGGCGGACACCACCAGTGCGCTGCCGTTGGCGCTTAACTGCTCCAGTTTGGCAAAGGCGTCACGCAGGGTCTGCGGTTGCAGGGTCGGCATGTCGCCACCCAGGATCACCACGTTGTCGGCCCGACGCTCCCGGTCGCCCGGCTGCAGGATATAGTCGGCCGCATACTGCATGCCCCGGTCAAAGCTCTCGCCGTGGTCGCGGAAGATCTCCCGGATGCCGCCAGCGGGCGCCACACTGTCGACGATCCGCTTGAGATGGGCCGGGTCGCCGTCACGGTCATGGCAGAGGTACAGGTCGCAACAGTCGGCCTTCAGGCAACACTCCAGCACGTCCAGCAGACAGGCCTCGTAGAACTCCCTGGCCTCGTCCGCGCTCAGGATGCCGTCCCGCTCGACGGTCAGACGGGTCTTGGTGGTCCCTGAGCAGGGCACCTTGGTGAATATGACCACGGCATTGCGCATGGTTTGCTACGCCGCCAGCTCAGCTGCTTCGCCGATGGTGGGCTGCGCCTCCGGGGGGTCCGCCAGGTTGACCTTGCTGCGTGGTTTTTCCTGCACGTTCAGGTTGTCGAGGTTGACGATGGAGACCTGTACCGACACCTTGGTGTCGGACTCCCACCTGATATCGAGCGCCAGGCTGGCTCCGGTGTCATCGTTGGTAATCTGCAGCAACTCATTCTTTTTGGAGGCCGTGATCTTGGCGGCAAAACTTTCGATCAGGCGGCATACCTCGATCGGACCGATGCCGCGCATCATCAGCTCCTTCTGAACCGGTTCCTCGATGATGACGCTGAGGTCGTTGCCGTTGAATTTGGTGTTGTACATGGTGACTCCTTTCATAGGGAGATGGGGCTGATCATGCCGACCGCTGCTGCCCTTTTCCACGGTGGCGATGCTGCCGACGATTGGTGTCTGAGCAACGATTGTGCCAGCTTGTGATGGTAATGAATCCAGTAGATTAGCTTGTTTGATCCGGCCGGCAGCGGCAACCGGCTCTTATTTTGATAAGCCGTTGCTGTTTTGATAAGAGGGGGGGACAGCCCCCCCTTTACGGATACGGTGGAGCAGCTACCAGGGATAGAGCCCATGCACGCGGCCATGTAGACGGGCCAGCCCCAGCAGGGTGTCGATGGCCGGGGTTGGTTCGTTTACCTGGTGGCCTATCTCGCGCACCACACTGACCAGGGCGTCAAGTTCGATGGCCCGTCCGGCCTGGGCATCCTGCAGCATCGAGGTCTTGAAGGCCCCCAGCTTGCGGGTCACGGCGTTGCGCTCCTCACCGCTCTGGGAGACCGGACAGCCGATCTTTTCGCCGATGCGGGCCGCCTCCGCCATGACCTCCAGGCAAAAACGGTTGACCAGCGGGTCATCCAGGATCTGGTCACAGGTGGCGCCGGTGATGGCCGAGACCGGGTTCATGGTCATGTTGCCCCATAGTTTGAACCAGATGTCGGTCTGGATGCTGCTGGAGAGCTCTACCTCCAGGGAGGCGGCACTGAGCAGTTGTGCCAGGGCCTGCACCCTGCTGGAGGTGCCGCCGGCCGGTTCACCGATGATCAGGCGTTTGCCAAAGACATGCCGCACAAAGCCGGGCTCCTGCAGATAGAAGCTGCCGTGCACCACGCAGCCGATCACGTTGCCGGCCGGGATCTTGGCTCTGATCCGGCCGTCGGGATCGGCGGCGCTTAAGCGCATACCGGCGTAGGCGCCGCCGAATCCCTCGAAAAACCACCAGGGAATGCCGTTCATGGCGGTCAGCACCTGGGTGTCCGGCCCCAGCAGCGGCGCGATTCCCTCTGCCACCTGCGGCATGGCCGTGGCCTTGACCGCGATGATGACCAGATCCTGCACCCCCAGATCAGCCGGATTGCAGCTGGCGGTTACCTTTTCCGTCAGCAACCGGTCGCCGCTCTGCATCCTGAGTCCATGCTGCTGCAGCGCTGCCAGGGTGGCGCCGCGGGCCACCACCCGCACCTGGTTGCCGGCTTGTGACAGCAGGGCGCCGATGAAGCCGCCGACTGCTCCTGCCCCGTAGACACAGATCTTCATGGTTGATTCCCCTGTCCGAGGAAGTATGTCTGGCCGGTCCGGTGGAGCTGGAGCGGCGGGACGCTCTGTTGGCGTTTGAAGTCGGGATGCAGCGGACAGCCGGATCCGGGACACTCGGCATTCTTGCCTGACTGGCGGCAGACATAGGGGGCCAGGGTGGGCATCGGACTGGCCAGGAGCTCACCTGCCAGTTCCAGGCCGCGCCGCAGCGCCAACCAACAGTCCCGCTGGCAACAGCGTGCAGCCTCGTAGCCGGCGATCTCCGCCAGGACCTGTTGCACCACCTGCTGGACCAGTTGGCGTTCCGCCGCCTTGAGCGGGGTGGCCTCAAACAGGATGCTGAAGGCGATGCCGATTCCGCTGGCCGCACCGCAGACTCCCATGAAACCGCAACTGCCGCCCGGCACCTCGGCCCCGCGTCTGATGCCGCTGACAATCTGCTCATCGCTGACCGGGTAGCCGGCATTGCGCATGCTTGCCAGCAGTACGCCGGGCACCAGGGCGTGGTATTGGGGGCCGTGCAGCGGGAAGGAGGGATGGTTACGGATCTGGGAGAACAGCAGCATCGGATCTACGCTGGACGAGTTGACGCAGAGCTTTTCCAGCCGCTCCAGGCTGTCGCCGATATGGCACAGATCACAGACAAAGTGGCCGTTTTCGCAGCTTGTCCGGGTGGCAACCAGACTGTTGCAGTAGACGCAGAGCCGTTCAACCGGGCTGGTGGTGTAGGTCAGCGCCCCGCCGCAGACCAGGCAGCCACTGTCATGGACCTGCTTGTCCAAAACAGCAGGCTTGGGAGCCGCCTCCGGCGGCGTTGAACAGCAGGAACCGGCCGACATGGTCACGTTCTCCACAAAGCCGTGCTGGTCGATGGTCCAGAGCTGACTCTGGAACAGGGCTGCCTCAGCGGCCGGGATTTGAGCGGTATGACCGGCAATGAGCCAGCGGTTGCCGGACAGTTGCAGGGCCTTGGCCGGTCCCGGGTACAACACGGTCACCTGCTCGTCCGTCTTGGTAGCGGCCAACGGCTTTTCAACCACAAAGGTCAGGGAAAAGAACGGGTGACCCTGCACGGTCCGGTAGGGCATGCGCCTGATGATGCGAAAGCGCTGCAGGCCGCTCTCGGCCAGGATGCCGGCCAGATCCTTCTGGGTCATGGCTCCGGCAATGCACTCACCGCGCAGCTCCGCATCGGTCAGGATGGCGGCCGGCGGTTCATGTTCGCAGACCACATCCGCAGTAACCAGGCGGCCTCCGGGAGCCAGCACGCGGCAGATCTCGGCAAAGGTGCGACGTTTGTCCGGCGAAAGGTTGAGCACGCAGTTGGAGATCAGCACATCCGCGCTGTTGTCCGCCAGGGGCAGTTCTTCCAGGTAGCCCTTGACAAAGTGCAGGTTGTCGTAACCGAGGTTGTGCCGGACCGCTGCTGCGCCGCGATTGGCCAGCTCCAGCATCGGCTCCAGCATGTCGATGCCGGTGACCCGGCCACTGGCACCCACCTGGCGGGCGGCGATAAAGCATTCCACCCCGGTGCCGCTGCCCAGATCCACCACCCGTTCACCCGGCTGCAGTCCGGCATCCATGACCGGGCTGCCGCAACCGTAGCCGCGGAAGCGGAACTCGGCCGGAATATGGGATAGCAGCGGGTCGTCATAGCGGACCGGATTCAGGATCTCGCTGCGCCGGTCGCCGGCAGCCTCGGCATAGTACTCCTTGACGCTGCTGCGGCTGTCTGCCGTCGCCTCCTGCAGGCAGTTGCTCTTGCAGAAGACCACCGGGCCATGGCTGCCGCACTGCTCCAGGAATTCGCCCATCTTCAACCTGAGGGCTGCCCCCGGTGGTTCCGGCAGACGGGTGGCGACCTGTTCGATCAGGGTCAGCGAGAGTGCTTCCAAGAGCGGCTGGTACGGGTCGCTACCCTGGTAGACGCCGCCGTGGAAAAAGCTGTGGTCAAAATCGCCGCCACCGTGCAGCAAGCGCCAGGGCGAGCTGAGCGAGGCCGAGCTGGTGGTGCGGATCTCCTGCAGGACCGGACTCTGTTGCCAGGCGGCCGTCAGTCCATCATCCAGGGCAGTGGCCAGCTGGGTGACGCCGACGGTCGCGGCGGTCGGGTAGAGGCGGTTGTCGGGGCCCACGGCTGCACCCTCGACACCGGCGCTGCTGCCGTCGTGGATGGTGCGCGGGGTGGTGAAGAGGCGCTTTTTGAGGGCCTCGATGTTGTCGATCGGGATATGCAGGCGTCTGGAAAGCTGGTCTGCCTGCAGCAACGGCTGCAACAGCGTCTCCGGCTCCACGGCCTGCCGGCCGGTGGCACGGCCGCGGATGAAGTGCCACATGTAGTGTACCGTCGTTGCCCCGGCCCCGGCCGCGAACTCAACCAGCCAGGGGATGTCGTCGCTGTTTTCCCTGGTGGGGCACATGCTGAGGGTAAAGCGCCAGCCGTTTTCCTTGAGGAACTGCAGCTGCTGCTGCAGGCGTGCAAAACTGCCGTTACCGCGCAGGGCATCGTGCCGCTCCGGCCGTCCGTCAAGGCTGATCTGCAGGTGAATCCGTTCTCTGGGCCAGCTGCCGTTCAGCCGGCTCTGCGCCAGCAGGCCGTTTGTGAGCAGCACCAGCCGGGTATCGGGATAGGCCAGCAAGCCCTCCACCATGGCGGCAAAGTCGGGGTGTACCAGCGGCTCACCGCCGGTCAGGGCAAAGAGCCGGCATCCCAGCTCGGTATAGGCGCTTTCCGCATGCTGCAACAGTTGGGTGGGTGTCAGCTGTTCGGCCCGCTCCGGGCCGGAGCTGAACAGGCAGTGGCCGCAGCGCAGGTTGCAGGCGTTGGTGATATGGAACCAGAGCTCCTGTAACGGCGGCTTCGGCGGGATCAGCGCCCCCCTGCCGCTGTAGTCGGTGGGACAGCCGTCCGGCAGCCGCTGTAGAAACAGCTCGTCCGCGAGGGAGTCCGGCATGCCTCCTTCAAGCAGGGATGAGAGCAGGGCATCTCCGGTCGAGGTCGGCACGAACCAGGCCGGTGCGGCCGGGGCAAGATAGACTGCCGTGTGTGACAGGGGCAGACGGGTCCAGTGTGTTGGGATAAAGGGCATGGTGTTCTATCCGGAATAGGGTTCGGTTGCGCCGCAGGGCTGTGACATCAGGTGCTGGTGTTCGCCTGCCGTCCGGCACGGCCTGCCGGTCGGGGACAGGCAGGCGCCGATGGCATAATAGGCCCGCTCCGGCGCGCTGGCAATGATCGGATTGATGAAGGCGGCATTTGGCAGCCCGTTGGGCCCCAGGATCGCTTCCTCGGCCTTGACATCCAGGATGCCGCCGATCAGCTGGGTGTGGCTGCCCAGGTCAAGGGAATGCATCAGCACACATTCGAGCACCAGCGGAAACTCCTGGATATAGGGGGCGTTGACCATCTCCCCCCTGATGGCCGTCAGGCCGGTCTCGCTGAACTTGTCATGCGTGGCGCCGGAGGTGGTGCCGATGTAGTCGGTGGCGCTTAAATGCTGCTGTGACGGCACATTGACGGTGAAGGCCCCGGCGTCCAGGATGTTGCTGTGCGAGAGCCGGCTTTTCCGGATTGAGATGGCGATACAGGGGGGGGTGGTGCAGCAGATGCCGCCCCAGGAGACCGTCATCAGGTTGGGCTGGCCGCTGATGTTGTAACTGCCGACTACCCAGACCGGCGAGGGAAGCAATAGCGTGTCTGCACCGAGTGAGCGTTTCATCGGGAACCCTCCGTTACAGCGTCAGCGTCATGCCGTCGTGGGCAACACGGACATCCGGCGCTCCGGCAGTCAGCTGCTGCAGATCGCTGCTGGTGACTGCCCGGCTGTAATGAATCGAAAGATGCGTCAGCACGGTCGTTTCGGCCTTGACCGCCGCGCCGAGGCTGATGGCCTCATCCAGCGACATGTGGCTGTGGGGAAACCAGTTTTCTCCCACAAAGGTGGCATCGCAGATCAGGTACGTAACCCCGGCGACCTGCGGCATGGTTTCCTCCGGCAGGCCGGCAGTGTCGGGGAAGTAGGCCAGCCGGCAGTCCGGCGAGCTGAACAGGAATCCGGCGGTTTCAACGCTGTGGCGGGCCGGCAGCGGGGTGATGCTGATGCCGTCGATCAGATAGGGCTGAAAGAACGTCCAGGCCTGCACCGTGAAGATCTCTGCCAGGGACGGAAAGGCCTGCTGAAACGGCTCCAGTGCCGCAGGCGGCAGATAGAGGTCAAGGGGGCGCTTGCGCTGCAGCTTGACGTAGTATTCAAGCTCGCCGATGCCGCCGAAGTGGTCATAATGCCAGTGGGTCAGAAAGAGCGCATCGACCCGCTGAATCTGTTCTCGCACCAGCTGTTGCCGCAGATCAGGCGGGGCGTCGATCAGCACGCTGTTCTCGGCGGTGGTCAGCAGGGCGCCGCTGCGGGTCCGGGCTGCCTGCGGGGTCTGCCGGGCCTCCCGGCAACCCGGGCAGTCGCAGAAAAACGAGGGTGCGCCCGGTCCGGCGCCTGAACCAAGGATCGTGAAGGTGGCGGCGCTCATGCCGGTGCTCCTGCCTGCGCCGGCTGGCTTAATTCTCTGCTGCACTGCATGGCAACCGGCTTGCAGTCGTGCTGGTCAGGGCAGACCTGGCACTGGTCGTGGAAGGGGGGATACAGGTCGGAGAAGGTGCAGGGGAGAAAGCCGTTTTTGGCGTAGAACCCCGCGCTTGTGCCCTTGGCCACGGTGGTGATGCAGTAGCTGTTGCCGCAGGGCACACTGCCTGCGCAGCAGTAGTCCCAGGGGCGCTCCAGCAACTGTTGCAACAGCAACCTGCCCAGCCCACGCGTGCGTTCAGCGCCGCTGATGGCAAAGACGATCAGGTGGTAGCTGTCCGGGGCGGTCTGGGTCAGCATACCGCCGCCGATGAGCCGGTCGCCCTGTTTGATGACGATATGCTCCTGGATCTCGCCGGCAAGGTCCATCTCGCTGGCCTGAAAGATCTCCTGCAAGCCTGTTTCGTCTTCCGGTCCGGCAAAGCCGATGGTGTAGGACATGGTTTCGTCTCCGCAGCGGATGCGTCAGCGCTTCCGCATCTCCAGGTGGATCGCCTTTTGGGGACACTGCCCCACGCAGGTGTAACAGCTGCAGCAGCGCTCGCTTGAGGTGGCGCAGGCCTTCTGCCGGCCGTCCAGCTCCTGCATCTCAATCAATGATTCAGGGCAGAAGGCGGCGCACAGGCCGCAGCCGTCACAGCGCTCGTGCTGGATCCGCAGCTCTGCCTGATAGTCGTCCTGCTGCTCCAGGGTGCCGATGGTGTCGATGACCGGCGGCATGTAGATCTTGCGGCGCGCCTCCGGGATGCTCTTTTGGGCCAGCTTCTGCAGCGACTCCAAAAGCGGCGGCAGTTGCTCGAACGGCAGCGAGAGGTAGGCTTCAAAATCGCTGATGTCGCTGATGGCCCGCGCGCCGTAGCAACCAAACGAGATGTTCATCTTACCGGTTTTCATGACCTGCACCGTCAGGTCGGCGCAGGTGGAGTTGAAGCCGGAGGTGTTGAACTGCTGCCGTTCACCGCTGCCGTAGCTTGAGGCGCAGCAGCACCACATGGCCTGCTCGGGGTAGAGCGTCATGATGACCAGGTCGGGCACAAAGGTGGCATCCTCAAGGGGGGCCACCACGGTGCCGCAGTAACTGCCCGGCTCGAACTCCGCCCGTGAGGCGATCATCTTCCTGGCGATCTCCAGGTTGGGCAGCTTCTTGAACAGCAGGTACAGCTCACCGGACCTGAGTTTCGGCGCCATCGGGATCAGCCCCATGATGGCCGAGCCGTCCGGGCAGGCATGCTTGCCGGGGGGCATGTAGATGCTGTTGCCGCGCCGTGCCGCGGTGATGGCCTGGCAGTGCCGCAACGGCAGCGAGGGCTGGAAGACGTTTTCCGGCGGTTGTTCTCCCGGCTTCAGCAACTTGAGCGCCACCGGCGACCATCTGAGGGTGAGCAGATCTTTGAGTGTGTGCGACAGTTGCTGGTTATTCACGGTGGTTCCTTTCAGGTGGTTTGTGCTGCCGCTTCCTGCTAACGCTGGTGGGGCGGGGCAGTGCTTTCCAGGCCGATCTCATCAAGCACCCGCAGGGTGTTGACCGGAACCAGGATGGTGGGGTCGTAGGCCGAGGCCGTCTTGAGCGCCTTGACCACCGGGATCATGCTGGCCAGATCGACCGGGATGTCCACATCCGGCACCGCCTCGACCACGGCAAGCGGGATGGCGTTCTGCTCTGCCTTGGCAACCAGCATGTCCAGTGCCGTGACCGCATCAGGATTGTAAAAGACGCCTTTGAAATCAAAGGGGGTGCAGGAGGTGAACCCCACCAGCGAAAACCCGCCCTCCTGGCAGGCCCCCTCCACCAGGGCCTTGCCCGGTTGGCCACGATAGTTGTCGGTGGCCAGGCGGTGCAGCTTTTTCACGGCATCCTGCACGATGGATGGTTGCAGGGTGGGGATGTCGCCGCCGACGATGATGACTGCCGAGGGGGCGTCAGCGCTGGTGTCGGATTGCAGGATATAGTCGGCAGCATACTGCATGCAGTCGTCAAAGCTGCCGCCCTGGTCCGGGTAGACCCCGCAGATCTTCGCGCGGCCAACGGTCTTTTCCAGCAGCTGCTCCAGGTAGGCCACTTCTCCGGCGGCGTTGTAGCAGATATGGACCTGGCCGCAGTCGGCCTTGATACAGGTGTTGATGACATCGAGCAGGCAGCCTTCGTAGAGGCGCCTGGCCTCTTCAGCGGTCAGGATGCCGCCTCGTTCGGTCGTAAGGCGCGTCTTGGTCTCACCGGTCTTTGGTACCCTGGTAAACACAACAATGCTGGTGCGCATGGCCTGTTCCTTTGCGTTGCATGAGATCCGATCTGATCGGTTACTGCTGCAAGAGCAAGGTGTGTGCCACCGGTATTGTCGTGTTAACTGCTTGAAATGGCGACTGATTTGAAGTTGTTAATCCATGGCTGCTTATCGAACTGGTAGCTTGTTTATCAAAATGAAAAGAGGCGGCGGGTGCTGAGAACGAGACACGGCGCAGCGCCGCGACCGGCCGGTGGCCGACGGGCGTAGCGCCGTGCAAAGGGGGGGAGGAGGGGCTAGCGCTGCTCGACGTCGATCCCCTGGGCCTCGTATTCCTTCAGTTTGCGGTAGAGGGTGGCAAGTCCGATATTCAGTTCGGCGGCGGCCTGGACCTTGTTGCCGCCCAGGGCACGTAAAACACCCAGGATGTAATCCCGCTCGATCTCGTCCAGCGGCCGGATACAGTCGGACACCACCGGACGCAGCGACAGCGCCCGCAGGTCGCAGGGCAGGTCGTCGATGTCGATCTGCTTGTCCTGGCACATTGCCACGGCGTATTCCACCGCATTCTGCAGCTCGCGCACGTTGCCCGGCCAGCTGTAGCGCAGGAATTGCGCGGCCGCGTTGGGGGTGAAGCCGGTGATCTGGCGGTCCATGTTCTTGCTGAGCTTGCCGAGGAACAGGCGGGCCAGCGGCATGATGTCCTCGTGGCGCTCCCGTAGCGGCGGCACCTGCAGCTCGATCACCTTCAGGCGGTAGTAGAGGTCCTGGCGGAAGTTGCCCTGGCTGATTTCGTCGGCCAGGTTGCGGTTGGTGGCGGCCACCACCCGCACGTTGATCGGGCGGGATTTGTTTTCGCCGACCCGGCGGATCTCGCGTTCCTGCAGGGCGCGCAGCAGCTTGACCTGCATGGCCGGCGAGACCTCGCCGATTTCGTCCAGAAAGAGTGTCCCGCCGGCGGCAGCCTCGAACAGGCCGGGCCGGTCACGGTCAGCGCCGGTGAAGGAGCCTTTGGCATGGCCGAACAGTTCGCTTTCAAGCAGGGTTTCCGTCAGGGCGCCGCAGTTGATCGCCACGAACGGCTTGGAGGCCCGCGGCGACTGGTCGTGGATGAAGCGGGCCATCAGCTCCTTGCCGGAGCCGCTTTCGCCGGTGATCAGCACCGATGAATCCACCTTGGCGACCCGCCAGGCGATGTCGACAATATTCTGCATGGAACGGCTGCGGGACATGACCAGGGTGGGGTGGGAGGTGCTTTCCAGGAAGGCAAAGTGTTTTTGTTGCTTTTTCAGGCGGCTTTCCATGACGCTCAGCTTTTCGTTGAGCTCCCGCATGATTGCCGAGGACGATTCCATCCGGTAGTAGACCAGGTGCGGCTCGATCCTGGGGCCCCAGTCTTCCTTGTAGCGTGCCGTGACGTGGCAGGCCTCGTCACCCATGGCGCAGCACTGGTCCTCGATGAAGTAGACCTCGCGCCCCTCCACGTAGGAGGCGAAGCCGCTTGCAAAGGCAACCTCGCGCCAGCAGACCGGCTCTTCGGAGCGGCCGAAATGGAGCAGGTGCTGCTCTGCCTCGTAACAGTCGTGCCAGATCGATTCGATCAGCGGTCTACCGTCGCTGCCGTCCGTGCGGATGTTCTGGGTCACGTTGTTGAAACCGGTCAGGGAGTGAAACTTGGCGCCGGCATACTTGTTCGCCTCTTTCCAGACATCGGGCGCATTTTTTTCAAGGCTTTTGGCCGCCTGCCAGCCGTTGGCAAAACCGAGGCGGGTCAGGATGCAGCGGGCGGTGAATTCGCCCAACGACTCAACCAGCTCCTTTTTAAGTAATCCCGAGATGTTTGCGTTGTGTATGAGGACCCGCTCACCCAGCAGGTGCAGGACCCCGCCCTTGGGATCGAAGGAAAGCAGTTCACGTAGATCCATGTCTTCAATTTTCATGGTGCCCTCCGGTTTCATATTGATAAGCCGAATATCAAAACAAGAACACGGCGTCCAGCGAAAAATAAAATATGCTTTGTAAATACCTATGTTACGATGTTTTTCAGGAATGGCATGGCAGATGCTAGGACAGGGGAACACGGATAAATTTCTGAGAAATTTGCCCAATTCCCTAAAGGAGGTTGTCCATCCATGTGTTTCAGACCAGCAGGAGTATCCAAACCCCAGGAGTGCCCGAATTGCAAAAAGAAGCTTGCTGCAATTGGTGGCGTCAAGCAGAAGGTCTGTCCGTTCTGCAAAACCGATTTGACCGCTGAAGAAGCCAAGCAGGAATAGGCGGGAGCGTACCGCTGTTCCGATACCAGGCAAAGGCGCAGCCGTGTTGATTCGTCTTCGGCCCCCATGGGGTGTTTGTGTACACCCGTGTCGCCGAACTGCTCGCCGCCTTGCGAGCATCCTTGAACTGGAATCGGAAATGATCATTGGCCCATGGTGTTTGTTGCGGGGTGGTCCGACCGCAACAAACGCCGAGCTTTTCGGCCCGTAGCCATTGGAACCGTCGCCGTCAGATACGTTGCAAACACCAAGGTGAGGTACGCATGCACACAAAAGCGGTCTCGTTTGTCGCCCCCTCGGGAACCGGCAAGACCACCCTGCTGGAACAGGTAGTAGTCGTGCTCAAGCAGCGCGGCTACAAGGTCGGGGTGTTGAAACATGACGCCCATCGTTTCGAGATCGACCACCCCGGCAAGGATAGTTACCGTTTTACCCATGCCGGTGCCGACACCACGGTGATTACCTCCGAAAGCACGCTGGCGCTGGTCAAACAGCAGACCGCCGCACCTGCGCCGGAAGAGTTGTTTGCAGCGTATTTCAGCGATGTTGACCTGATACTGACCGAGGGGTTTAAGAAAAGCTCGTTACCCAAAATAGAGGTGCATCGTCGTGAGATGAGCGAATCCTTGATCTGCCGTGGGGGGTACCACGATCCCCGCCTGTTGGCGGTGGCAAGTAACACCCCCCTGCAGCTGGACGTCCCGGTGCTGGATATTAATAACCCGGCACAGGTTGCTGACTTTGTTGTTGCACATGTTATGCAGGGTTTTGCTGACAGATGAATGCCGGTGCATGCGCAATGTCGCGGAGGATGGTATGGCACAGGTTGTAGCTGTCTGTATGAGTGAGAGGAAGGGCGAGCGTAAAACGCCGGTGGAGCAGGTGGAGATACAGGTGGGGCACGGCATTGTCGGTGATGCCCATGCCGGGGCTTGGCACCGCCAGGTGAGCCTGCTCGCACAGGAAAGTATCGACAAGATGCGCGCCATGGGGCTGGATGTGAGCGCCGGCGATTTTGGCGAGAACATCACGACCAGCGGCATTGATCTGGTTTCCCTGCCGGTGGGTGCGCAGCTGCGGGTGGGCGAGAGTCTGCTTGAGGTGACGCAGATCGGCAAGGAGTGCCATGCCCGCTGCGCCATCTACTACCAGGCCGGTGACTGCGTGATGCCGAAGGAAGGGATCTTTGCCACGGTTGTCAGTGGCGGGCTGGTGCGGGCCGTGGATACGGTGGCGGCAACGGCAACCGCACCGGGACAGGTCAGTACGGGCAACTTGGGGTGTCAGAGGAGGGAGTCATGAAGAAGGCTATTCATGTTAACCAGGTCTTCGACGAGCTGCCCCTTTCGCCCTATCAGATCGGTATCTGTTTTCTCTGTTTCTGCATTGTCCTGCTTGACGGCTTCGACCTGACCGTGATCGGGGTTGCCGTACCCAAGATCGCGGAGCAGTTGAAGGTCAAGCCGGTGGAGATCGGCGCGGCCCTCAGTATCGGCCAGATCGGGCCGATGGTCGGGGCGGCGCTGCTGGGGATGACGGCCGACCGTTTCGGCCGCAAACAGACCATGTTCTGGTCGGCCCTGGTGTTTGGCTTCTTTACCTACATGATCTCCCACATCACCTCCACCACCGATCTGGCCGTCTACCGTTTTCTGGCCGGGCTCGGCATGGGAGGGGCGATCCCCAACGCCCTGGCCTTTGGCAGTGAATATGCTCCGGCCAGGTCGCGCACCAGTATGTCGCTGTTCATGTGGGCCGGCATGCCGTTTGGCGCCATGATCGCGGCGTTCTCCGCCTCGTGGCTGCTGCCGGCCTTCGGTTGGCAGTCAGTCTTCGTGGTGGGCGGTTTGGCGCCGATCGTGATCGCCTTTGTCATTCTCCTGGCGCTGCCCGATTCATTGTACCACCTTGTCAGGACCGGCACGGCCACGTCCCTGGCGCGGGCCCGTACCATCCTGGCCCGTATCGATAAGCAGAGCCCGGAAAGCGCCGAAATTGAACTGACGGCAGCAAGCGAGCACAAGCAAAAGAGCGGTTCATTGACCTCACTCTTCACCGACGGCCGCTTTATGACCACCATCCTGATCTGGGTGCTGTTCTATCTCAGTTTCTACCTGCTCTGGATCCTGTTTTCCTGGGTGCCGACCCTGCTCAAGCGGAGCGGCGCCACGGTGCAGCAGTACAGTATCGGGTTTGCCTTCATCCACCTGGGCTCGGTCTTTGCCATCCTCTGTATCGGCCGCTGCATGGATAAGTTCGACAAGCTCAAGGTGGTCAAGTACCTGTTTGTGGGGGCCTTCCTGGCCATGCTGGCGTTCGGCCATTTCTCGTCCGGTTATCCGTTTATCGTCGTGATCCTGGTCTCCATCCTGGCCGGCCTGTTTGTCAACGGCGGCAACTCGGCCCTGATGGGGCTGGCTTCGGCCGTATATCCGGCTGAAATCAGGGCTACCGGCATCGGCTGGGCCTACGGTATCGGCAAGATCGGTTCATTGATCGCACCGGTGGTGGGCGGGTTCTACCTGGACCTTAACTGGAGCGTCTTCCGGATCTGCGCGGTCAACGGCATCAGTGCGCTGGTGATCGTGGTGGTGGTGATGCTGCTGCAGCGTCATCAGGCCAGGGCGATTACCGCAGGTTCCTGAGGCCTCCGTAATCGGGCGAAATGGCGTTCCATGTCTGGGGGATGTCGTGTCCAGGGAGGCTGATACTGCGGTTTTGCGGGCAGGAACGATTCGGCGCGTTCCTGCCCGTTTTGCTTCACAGCCGGATGGTTTTTGTGTGTCATACAAGTGTATGGCAGACCTGAAAAAGCTGCACTGCTGTCGAGGAGCAGGCAGCGTAACACCGCTAACACAAAAAGGAGCATGCCATGAGCGCACCGACAATAACGATAGCGACAAAAGAGTTGAGGGATATGAAAAGGGCCTTCTTTATGCTCAGGGGGCTGTTTGACACCTCAAAGGAGTACGCGGAGCGTCTTGCCTCAGATGATACGAACCAGAAGGTATTAGTCAACAACCTGGTGCTGGGTCAGCTCAAGGCCCAGGAGTTTTTTGCAAAGGCCAAGGAACTTGAGGAACAGCTGCAATAACGGCAGTAAAGCCCGGTGAAGGGCAGGGTGATCAGTGCGGTTTTACCGCAGGTTTTGGGGGGCGGTATCTCAGGACTGCGGCTGCCCGGTCAGCCCGGCAAACTCGTGCGGGGTATTCAGGTTGATGAAGGCGGTTCGGTCCGCATCGAAGGGATGCAGTTCGGGGTAGGGTACCAGGCGGGTGAGCAGGTGGGGGAAGATGGTGGTGATGTTGAAACGCCCCTCTTCCAGCTGGGCACGCATGGCCGGCAGACAGCTCTTGCGATAGCAGGCAAACAGCGGTTCAGGGCCTTGTTCGCTGCAAGGGACCACGGCATCGAACCCCTCCCGCTGCGTGCAGCAATGCTGCAGGATTGCGCGATTCGGAAACGGCAGGTCGCAGGAGGCCACAAAGATATGCTCGCTGGCAGCGTGCTGCAGGCCGGTATACAGGCCACCCAGGGAGCTGCCGGGGAAGATGTCGGGCAGCACCGGCAGGTGATAACGCTCAAAGCGCTCCGGGCGGTCGCCGATCAGCAGAACCTGCGGGAATTGCTCCTGAAAAAGCTCCAGTACACGCTCGACCATCAGCTTGCCCCGGATCGGCAGCAGGGCCTTGTCCTGGCCCATACGGCGGCTCTTGCCGCCGACCAGGATGATGCCGGTGATCTCTTCAAACTGCGTCATTGCCCATTTCTCCCGCAATATCTAGGGCTGCTCGATCAGTTCGATAAACTCTTCACGCTTGATCTCATCGACAATCCAGGAGCAGGCGGCAAAACAGCGATCCCTGGTTGTGCCCGAAACCACCGCAAACAGCACCGTGTCGCAGGCATTGATCCGGCCGAGCCGGTGGACCACCAGCACCTGGTTCAGCTGGAACTGCTCGGCCGCTTTCCGTGCCAGCGCCAGTAGCCTGGCATCGGCATCCTTGGTCAACGGCTGCAGATCAACACAGGAAAAATCAGGGACCTGTTTGCCCGGTCGCTTCACCCGGCCGTGATGCATGACCACGGTGCCGGTCCGGTCGGTTTCCTGCTTAAGGAAGCGGTCGTAGAGCTCAAGGCAGTTGAACTCCGTATCACTGCAGTATGCCTGAATCATGATGTTCTCCTGATGTGCGTTGTGGGTGGCGTAACGGTGCTGACCGCGTGCTCAGTCTGCCATCATCTCGTCCCAGCGCTGCTCGCCTTCCTCTCCGGCAAACAGGGCCAAACTGCGTTGCTTGGCGCCATGGTAATCCGGCGCAACCCCCAGCAACAGGTTCAAGACGTGGGAAACCGGCAACGGATCGGGCATGCTCTCGTATTTCAGGACGCAGCTTAAACAATATCCTAGCATGTCAGTTGCGCCGGTCTGTAAAAAATCGTGCGTGCGGGTCTCGATCAGCGCTTCTGCCAGATCAGGTCGGTGATGGCTGAGCTGGCCGCCACTGCCGCAGCAGATGGTGCTGCGACCGCTGTGTGCCATCTCGATAATTTTGTGCCCCTGTTGGCTGAGTGCCTGCCGCACCTGTCTGCCAAAGACCCCTTCAAACCGGTCAGGGCAGGCATCATGTACGGTAACGCAGCGTGTCGCTCCCGGGGCGGGCGGTTCAAGCAGTTCGTAGGCTGTGACAACCTCGCAGCCCGTTCCGTCAAACAGGCCGCGCAGATCATAGTAACAGCCGGGACAGGCGGTGATGATCCGGTTGATGCCATGCTGCTCGGCAAAGCCAAGCAGCTCTTGCCGGCATTGCCGGAGACGTTCCGGCAGGCCCAGTTGCTCCAGCAGGCGTCCGCAGCAGGCGGTCCAGATGCCGCCACAGTCTGCGGTACGTTGCAGATGCCGGAATACCGTCCGCGTCAGGGCCGGCGCATAGGTCAACATGGTGCAGCCCGGGAAAAAACAGCTGCCGGTCCGTTCTGTTGGCGTCAGATCACGGTAGTCGATGCCGTACCGCTGCCGATAGAGGCTCATTACATTTTGAGGACGGTCGGGGAACAGGTAGCGCAGCGACTGGATGTCGAATTCACCCGAGGCAATTGCTGCGGCACGCCGCTCGGCGAACAGGCGATGGGGCGTGATCCCCTCGGGACAAACGGCGCTGCAGGCCTCACAGAGCGAACAGCTGAACGCTTCGGCCAGACTGATGCCGCGCTGGGCCATTTCTCCGGGGGACTCGCCCGATGCGTCCAGCAGCGGGCAGCTCCGGCTGCAGGCATGGCAGTCGGTACAGCCGTTGAGTTGTGCTGCGTCGTGGCGGGTACTCATGGCGCTGCCCTCTTCATGACTGCCGCAGGTGGCGGGCTGGTCTGTAACGATGCACAAGCAGTCTATTCGCTTGGTTGTAATGCGACGCTGCGCTCTCTCTCACTTTTGTGTATAGGACGTGCGTACAAACAAGGAATAGACTGCATTGTGCATCAACCGACACCTGCTCATCCAATAGTAATAATGGCTAGCAGGTAAGATTACTACTTCTCTTTAGCAGCATTATCAACTACGTCTACTGCACCTTTGGTCTTGTCAAGTTCAGAATTCAATTTACCACCATCGTACTCTTTAGTAGGAGTAAATGAAGGCTTATCATACTTTTGACCAGGTTTGGCTGCCAGAGGGTTGAGCGGCTTTTCAATCTTCTTTTTTGGTTTTACATCGTCTGACATGGCAATCTCCTTTTCTGTTTAGTTGCACGACTTGTGTTGTGCTGATACTTATAATGCCTTGCAAATAAACTAACTATATATTGACTGCTTTTGTTGGTACATATAGTGTTGTATTTATAAAATGTACAAACAATGCTAGTTTAAGAGAAAGGAAACATGATGTGCTGGTCCTGTAACCCCTACTGTGGCGGCTGTAAACCACCAAAACCAAAACCAATCAAATGTCCCCACTGTCATGTCTATACATTTCCTGAGAAAAAATTCTGTAAGCAGTGCGGCGTTGCACTGCCCGACCTGCCGGCGCCTCAACCGGTTTTCTGCCGCTATCTCGGTGAAACCTGCGCCAACCCCTGCAACCGCCATAAAAAGGCCCCCGAGGAAGGGATTGCTGCCGAGTGCAAATGGCACACACCGCTCAAAAGCGACTGACGTCGTAGGGTGCCGCCGTTGCATCAGGCAGTCTCTGGGGTGAGACTGCCTGATGGCGGCAACGGCA
>CAZUSH010000045.1:0-30351 GCA_964622705.1 uncultured Geobacter sp.
GCGAGTCGCTCGCGCAGGGCAACGCCAACTGCCGTTTTTAGCGTTAATGCGGCAGCATCTGACCAAAGGTATGGATGCGGCTGGCGCCGCCATGGATCTGCAGGCCACCACCCCAGGAGCCATCATCAAAGATGGAGGAACCCAGCATGATGATCTTTTTGTTGCCCATGTTCAGGTCATTATTCAGGTTCAGGGTCTGGCGGAAGTCAGGGTTGTCGTAGAAGATCGAACTGCCGTGCATATGGACCCGGTTGGCCCCGCCCCGCAGGATCAGGCCGCCGCCTTGGGAACCGTCATCGTAGATGGAGGAACCCTGCATGATGATTTTTTTGCTGCCCAGATTCAGGTTGCTGGTGATGTTGACGGTATCCTGACGGAACTCGGGCTGATCGTAGATAATCGGGTTGCCATGCAGGTGGACCCGGTTGGCCCCGCCCCGCAGGATCAGACCGCCCCCCTGGGAACCGTCATCGTAGATGCTTGAACCGAGCATGATGATCCGGTGGTTGCCCAGGTTGAGGCTGCCGTCATCCTGCAGGTAGGCGGCCAGCTGTTTAAGGCGGGTGATCTCCTGGGGCGAGAAGGCATCGTAGGCGGCCCCGGCGGCCAGTACGGTTAGCAGCGTGACGAGAATGCCGATGATGAAGCTCTTGGGATCAATGCCTCGCATAGTCGTGCCTCCTGTTCTGTGTAACGGTTAGTCATCCCCCAGGTGTCTGCCGGTCATCAGGTAGTTGCGGATATAGTCGCTGACCGCATCCTCCAGGCTCATGGTTGGGGCGCTATAGCCGGTCTGGCGGATCTTCTGCGTCTCGGCGCAGGTGTGGTACTGGTAGGTGTTGCGGATCGACTCCGGCATGTCGATATAGTCGATGGCCACCGGCAGGTCCATGGCGTTGAAGACCGCCGTTGCCAGCCGGTTCCAGCTGGCGGTGCTGCCGCCCCCTACGTTGAAGATACCGGCTGCGGTGCGATTGTCAAGGAAGTGCAGGGTCATGGCGGCGGCATCCTTGACATAGACAAAATCCCGTACCTGCTCACCATCGGCATAGTCCGGCCGGTGGGACTTGAACAGCTTGAGGCGGCCGGTTTCCAGGATCTGCTCGTAGGCCTTCTGCACTAGCGAGCGCATCTCGCCCTTGTGCTGTTCGTTGGGACCGAAGACGTTGTAGTACTTGAGTCCCACCAGCTCGTTCAGGAGTCCCTGGCGTTGGGCCCACAGGTCAAACAACTGCTTGGAATAGCCGTACATGTTCATGGGGCGCAGCTTGGCCAGCAGGGTCTCGTCATCGGAAAAGCCCAGCTCGCCGTTGCCGTAGGTGGCGGCACTGGAGGCGTAGATGAAGCGGGCCCCCTGGCTCAGCGCATACAGGGCCGCCTTGCGGCTGTACTCGAAGTTGTTCCTGATCAGGTAGCTGGCATCCCGTTCGGTGGTGGCCGAGCAGGCCCCCAGGTGGATGACCGCCTGCAGCGGTCCGGCCAGCCGGGAGGAGACAGTGCCCTGGTCCAGCAACGCCTCGAAGGCGTCTTTTTCCAGGTAGTCCCTGAATTTAAGCGGCGCCAGGTTGCGCCATTTTTCGGTCAATCCCAGGTGGTCCACCACCAGGATGTTGTCAATCCCGCGTTGATTCAGGCCGTGGATAACGGCGCTGCCGATCAGGCCGGCGCCCCCGGTAACGATAATCATGGCAGATCCCCCTGCGTTGTGCATGTCATGGCAGGATAATTACGAAAGAATTGCCTTGTGTCAAATTCATTTCGCATTGCCCGTGCCATGGTGACATGTGTAGAATGGCCTACCCGAATCATAACACTGTAATGAGGTGTGGTAATGATCTGCCGATCCGTCTGCCCCTATGACTGTCCCGATGCCTGCGGCCTGCTGGTGACGGTTGAGGAGGGCCGTGCCGTCAAGATTGCCGGTGACCCTGAGCATCCGGTCACCCGTGGCCTGATCTGCGGCAAGATGCGTGAGTATCACCGTACGGTCCACTCGCCCAAGCGTCTGACCACCCCGCTGCTCAGAACCGGTTCCAAGGGAAGCGGCCAGTTCACCCCGATCAGCTGGGACGAGGCCGTAACGCGGATCTGCCGCCGCTGGCAGGAGATTGTCGCCAGCCAGGGGGCCGAGGCGATCCTGCCCTATTCCTATGCCGGCACCATGGGGCTGGTGCAGCGCAACAGCGGCCATCCCTTCTTCCACAGGCTGGGTGCCAGCCGCTTGGCCCGCACCATCTGCACCCCGGCCAAGGATGCCGGCTGGAAGGCGGTGATGGGGGATACCCCGGCCCTTGATCCGGCCGAGCGCGCCAAAAGTGACCTGATCATCCTCTGGGGTTTGAACGCCGCAGCCACCAGCATCCATACTATGGCCGACGTGCAGGCGGCCCGCAGACGCGGGGCACAGGTCTGGGCCGTGGATACCTACCGTACCCCCACCTGTGAGGCGGTGGATCGGGCGATTCTCATCCGCCCCGGCAGTGACGGCGCCTTGGCGTTGGCGATGATGCAGGTGCTGGTGGCGGAAGGGTTGGTGGACCAGGCATTTATCCAGACCAATGTGCTCGGTTTTGAGCAGCTGGCAGCCGAGGTGCTGCCCGGCTGTACCCCCGAGGTGGTGGCTGAAACCTGCGGCCTGCCTGCCGGCGTCATCCGTGAACTGGCCCGGAGCTATGCCGCTGCGAAGGCGCCGCTGATCCAGATCGGCGGCGGCCTGACCCGCTACGGCAACGGCGCCATGAATGTGCGCTGCATCGTCTGCCTGCCTGCCCTGAGCGGCGCCTGGCAGCGGTCCGGCGCTGGGGTCTTTTGCGGCACTGCCACCGGGGCTGCCTTTCCGCTTGAGCGGGTGACCCGTGAGGAGTTCATGGCAGCGCCTACCCGGATCATCAATATGAACCGCCTGGGGGCCGCCCTGACCGAGCAGGCTGGTCCGCCGGTGATGGGGCTGTATGTCTACCACTCCAACCCGGCGGTGATCGCGCCGGACCAGAATGCCGTGATCCGCGGCCTGGAGCGGGAGGATCTCTTCACGGTGGTGCATGAGCGCTTTCTGACCGACACGGCCCGTTATGCCGATCTTGTGCTGCCGGCCACCAGTTCGCTGGAACATCCCGATCTGTACCGCAGCTACGGCAGTTATCAGGCCCAGCGTTGCCAGGCGGTGATCCCGCCGCTTGGCCAGGCCAAATCCAACTGGGACACCTTCTGCCTGCTGGCCCAGGGGATGGGCTGGGATGAGCCGTTTTTCCAGCAGACAGCCGACGAACTGATTGAGCAGTTGCTGGCGGAGCCGAACAGCTGGCGCGACGCGGCCACCACCCAGGCGCTACGGCAGGGGGAGCCGGTCCTGCTGACACCGCCGGCGGCACCGCGCGGGCCCTGGCTGACCCGTTCCGGCAGGATTGAAATCCGCAATGATGCGGAGCCCCATCCGCTGCCCTGCCTGCTGCCGACCCATGCGGAACAGGATGATCTGCCCCTCAGGATGCAGCCGGCCGTCAGCCTGTACAGCCTCAATTCGAGCTTCAATGAACGGGACGACCTGGTGGAAAAACGGGGCGAGCCGTGTCTGCTGATGCACCCGGCCGATGCTGCGGCACGGGGGCTGGAGGATGGCGGACAGGTCAAGGTCGTGAACCAGCAGGGTGAGGTCCTGTTGACCCTGCGCATAACCGGGCAGGTACCGGCCGGTACGGTGGTCAGCGAAGGGGTCTATACCCATGGGCGGATGGCGGGACCGCGTGGGGTCAATGCCCTGACTGCGCAGCGTCTGACCGATCGCGGTGACGGCAGTACCCTCTATGATGTGGCGGTTGAAGTATTAAAAAGCTAAAAATACTGGTCAAGGTGCTTCTCATTAGGCTACATTACACAAATTGGTAAGAATTTTGACACTGGGGTATGGCTATGCTGAATCTCTATCTGAGTCTGAAGGTCAGAACGCGTATCTACCTGTTGGGGGGCTGTTACAGCTTCTGTATCATCCTGGCAGTGGGGGCCGGCAGATCGCTGCCGCTGAGCTATGCCATCGGCACCACCGCCCTGTTCGTGGCGGTGGGGGCCTTTTTTTGCGGCCTTTTGTTCTGGTCGGTCAATGATGCCCTGCAGCGGATTCTGGGCTATTTGAAGGAGATGACGGACGGCAATCTGCGCCAGAAGATCTCCGCCAAGCGCAATAACGAGATCAGCGCCATCATCCGTTCCATCGACAGCCTGCAGACCGCCATGCAGACCATGATCTCCGGTATCCGCCAGACCTCGGACAACGTGGCAACTGCCTCGAACCGGCTGCGCCAGACCGCCGACTCCATTGCCGACGGCACCGGCAGCGCAGCGGCCCAGTCGGATGCCGTCAGCCACTCCGCCGACTCCATGGCCTCGGTCAGCTCCGAGATCTCTTCCAGCTGCGATACCATGGCCGCCATGGCCACCGAGGCGGAGCAGGTCTCCCAGGAGGGTGAGCGGATCATTGCCGGTATGTCGCAGGTCATGGGCGGGATCGAAGCGGTCATGACCGAGACCACGGTGGCGGTCAAGTCGCTGGGGGCCACCTCGAACCAGATCGGCGACATCCTCTCCACCATCAGCGATATCGCCGATCAGACCAATCTCTTGGCCCTGAACGCCGCTATCGAGGCGGCCCGGGCCGGCGAACAGGGGCGTGGTTTTGCGGTGGTGGCCGACGAGGTCCGTCGCCTGGCCGAACGGACCACCGTTGCCACCCGCGAGATCCAGAACATCATCATCGCCCTGCAGCGCGATGTGCGGGCCGTGGTCGGCTCAATGGAGCAAAGCTCCGGCAGCGTGCATGAAGGGGGCGAAGGGGTGCGGCTTTCCTGCGCGGCCATCAGTTCCATCCGCGAGAAGATCTGTGAGCTGCGCAACCAGGTCTCCCTGGTGGCCTCGGCGGCAGCGCAGCAATCAACCTCCACCGTGGCCATTTCAGACAGCATGCACGGCATCACCAGCGTGATCCGTGAGGCGGCCCACGGCGCCGATGAAACCAAGGCCTCGGCGGCCCAGATGACCGCATCGTCAACCGAGCTGCAGCAGATGGTCAGCAAGTTCCGGATCAACTGAGAACCGGTACGGTAGCCGCTCCCCCGCCTGCCTGTAAGGTCTGCCTCGGGGCGTTTTCAGACTTCAGTAAGAGAAAGGTATTTTCATGCAACGTCTCCAGCAGATCCTGCTGAGCGCCTCGGCGCTGCTCCTGATCAGCCTGCCGGCGCAGGCGGCCGAACCGCAACCGGCTGCCGCCGCCCCTTCACCAGCCCCGGCTATTGTGCAGCCGGCTGCCCCGCAGGCCGCACCCGGCCTGTCTCTTTTGGCGCCCAAAGCGCCTGTTGGGCCGCAGCTGGCACTGGCGGCTAAAATCGGCGTGGTGGATATCAACAAGGTCTCCGTTGAGTCGGCCATGGGCAAGGCTGCCCAGGCCCAGATCAAGGGGCAGCAGACCAAGCTGCAGAAGCAGATCGAGGCCAGGCGCAAGCAGCTCGACAAGTTCAAGGCCGAGGTTGAACGGCAGCTGCCCGGCATGAGTCCCCAGCAGCGTGAGGCAAAGTCAAAGGAGTTCCAGAAAAAGGTGGCGGAGTTCCAGAAGTTTGGCCAGCATGCTGAACAGGAGCTGATGGCTACCCAGCAGAAGCTAACCAAAGAACTGTTGGAAAATATCGGCCAGCTTGCGGCCGACCTGGGCAAGGGCAAAGGCCTGGCTGCGGTGGTGGTCAACCGGGAACTGCTCTATAGCGCCCAGGGGGCTGAACTGGTTGACCTGACCCCTGAACTGGTCAAGCAGCTGGATGAGAAGGTGAAGAAGAAGTAACTGAAGGGCTGTTACGTTCAACTGATGACAAGGGGGGATGCCGCGACAACGGTATCCCCCCTTGTTGTATTTCTATTGCGATTTGCCTAGAACATGATCCGTGAGATGGTATAGGCGATGATGGTCGAGACGCTGACACCGATCAGGCCGGGGATCATGAAGCTGTGGTTTAACAAGTACTTGCCGATTCTGGTGGTGCCGGTGCGATCCATGTTGATGGCAGCCAGGTCACTGGGATAGAAGGCAAAGAAGAAGTAGGCGTAGCTGGCCGGCATCAGGCCCAGGAGCAGCGGGACCGGCAGTCCCAGGGCCAGCCCCAGCGGCAGGGTGATGGCCAGGGTGGCGGCCTGGCTCTTGACAAAGGCCGAGATGCAGAAGGTGGCGATGGCAAAGGTCCAGGGGGCCAACTTGACCATGATGCCGATGTTGTCGACCAGATACTTGCTGTTGGCTGAGATGAAGGTGTCGCTCATCCAGGCGATGCCGAAGATGGAGACCACCGCGATCATGCCGGCCGTAAAGACGCTGGAATGGGCGATATCCTTGGCCTTGACGCTGCCGGCGAACATAATGAAAGAACCGAAGGCCAGCATCACGAACTGCACCACGGTGGTCATGGCAACCGGCTTGCCGTTATGGCCGAGCGGCAGCAGTTGCGGGAAACTGGCCAGGAAGATGATCGAGCCGACCCCGGCAAAGAACAGCAGGACCGAGAGTTTGGCGGTGGTGGAGATCTTCTGGTCCAGGGTGGTGACGCTGGCGTTCAGTGAATTACGGAATTCGGCATCCTGCAGACGGGACTGGAACTCGGGGTCCTTCTCCAGATCAAGACCGCGGTTGAAGCTCCAGGCAGCGGCTGCCAGCACGCCCAGCACACCGGCCGGCATGGTCACGGTAATAATGTCCACCAGGGTCACCGGGTAGCCTGCCTTGGCGGCAAAGCCAAGAAAGAAGGTCACCGCCGCTGCCACCGGGCTGGCGGTGATCCCCATCTGTGAGGCCACGCTGGAGATGGCCATGGGGCGTTCGGGCCGGATACCGGTCTTCAGCGCCACGTCGGCGATCACCGGCAAGAGGGCATAGACCGCATGGCCGGTACCGCAGCAGACGGTCAGGAAAAAGGTGGAGAGCGGGGCCAGGATGGTGACGTACTTGGGGTGGGCCCGCAGCATCCGTTCGGTTAACTGCACCAGGTAATCCAGACCACCGGCCACCTGCAGGGTGGCCGAGGCGGTTACCACCGCCAGGATGATCAGCATCACGGCGATCGGCGGTTCAGACGGCGCACTGCGGAAGCCCAGCACCAGCAGCGAAACACCCAGGCCACCGATCAGGCCCAGTGCCAGCCCACCACGACGAATACCGATTAAGACGGCACCTAACACCAGAGCGAATTGGATCCAGAACATCAACATGGCATACCTCCTTCGTATTGAGCGCCCCGTCAGGGGCAGAACGTAATCTTTGGGCTCATAAGAGCAGCAAGGGTGCCAAGTGGTGAAATATTGTGTAACTGGCATAAATTATTTATGTATTTATGTTGTTTTGCCTGGTCTGTTGCGGCAAAGGGGTATAACCGTTGTTATGAACGCACCGGTTCAGCGCCTTGTTATTGTAGGTATTACAGGTGGTTATGGTTGTCATAACCGGAGTGAACGCTATAACGGCGGTTATAGGGGCAGGTTCAGGCCGCAATGGGCAGCCTGATCAGAGGATGGCCAGAAAGAGCAGGGCCGTTGTGAGCAGCAGCAGGCGGTGGCCGTACAGGCCGGGTCCGGTTAAGGCCTGCTGGCGATGGAGCCTGTTCAGCGCTGCCAGGGAAAAGGCCAGGCCGAGCAGGATGCCGGGGTAGATCAACAGTCGCAGGGTGCCGAGTTCCGGTGTCAGCAGGCCGGGCCGCAGCCAGTGGTCCGCGCCAATAGCATGCAGGATAAGCGGCACCAGTTGGGCGCCGCCTTCCACCAGGGCGCGGAAATAGAGCATGAACAGGCCGGCCAATGCCAGCGGCAGATAGGCCAGGCCATAGACCGTAAAGGCCGGTCTGCGGCTGGGCTGGGGCGTGGTGCCGGAAAACAGCAAGGCCAACAGGCAGTACAGCAGTACGATCCCGATCGCAGCGGCAAACTCGCCTTCACTCCAGAGTGTGGTCGGGAAGACCTCACTCTGGCGCCCCAGCAGCAGGGGGGTGCCCTTGCCTGCGATAATAACCCCGCAAAGCGCCACGCTGAAGAGCGCCTCGCTCAGGCCGTGTCGGGCTTGGTTCAGCAGACCCCAGGCCGGATTGCGCAGATCGAGCTGCATGGCGTGGTGGGGGCAGCTACGGACACAGTTGAGACAAAGCACGCAGTGGTCGGAGTTGTCGATGCCGGTGGGGTGCAGACCCATCGGGCACCCTCGCTCCTTGACGCAGTCATCCACCCGGCAGCGGCTGACGCAGACGGTGCGGTTGCTGTGCATCTCCAGCAGCGAGACCCGCGACACCAGGCTGACGATCCTGCCAAGCGGGCAGAGAAACTTGCACCAGCCCCGCCGCCCGATCAGCAGGTCGGCCGTGACGGTGGCCAGCAGCAGTATGGCCAACAGCATGCCGGTGGCCTGGGCCCGCGAAAACATGCCGGTGGCCTGTTCCACCAGCAGGATCAGGATCATACCGGCCAGACTCAGGGGCGCGCCCCCTTGTTTCAGCCAGCGTGCCGGTTCGTGGGTCACGCGGTTCTTGATCCCCACGAACTCGCCGATCGCCTCCAGCGGACAGTAGCTGCACCAGCCCCGGGCCACCAGCACGGCAGTGCCGAGCAGCGCCGGCCACCAGAGGGTCCAGACCGCCAGGTTGGCGGCGTTGTCCTCGGGCGGACCGAGCAGGGTGTACAACAGCACCAGCAGGAACAGCGGGACCGTGGTCCAGCGCAACAGGCGCGGAAAATCGGGACGGCGGGCCAGACGCTCCAGCGCCGGCAAAGAAAGCAGATTGAAGCGGCCACCAAACGACTGCCCCTGCAGAAAGATATGTTCCGCCTGAATTTCATCGGCATGACAGACCACCACCGCCCGGCTGATGACCTGATACAGTTCACTACCGTTGAGGGGCCAGTCGTGATCAACCAGACGGTTGAGGGCATCCTGGGAGATGCGCCGCACCTGCTTGTGGTGTTTGGCATTGAGGCTTGGCAGCAAACTGCGGGCAATTACCGGGATATCTTTTTTGCGCTCCCGCAACGGTGCCATCTCCAGCCGCTCTTCAGCCAACCGCTGGTACAGCCCGGCGTGGAAGCTGCCGCTTTGTGCCAGCTCGGCCAGCGGCTCGCTGCTGGTGGCGATCAGGCGTACCTCGGCGCTGCGCTGGTTTTGCTCGCCACGCCGCCTGAACTGGCCGCTAGCCATAAACTGCAGCAGCATGGCCTGCACCGTTGGGGTCAGGCAGTCCACGTTGCGCAGGATCAGGTCGCCGCCCGCGGCCAGCTCCAGTATGCCGCGCCTGACCCGGCGGGCGTACACCGCACCATCCGGCACATGCCCGAACAGGGCCGCCTCCTGGGCTATGGCCAGCAAGAGGGCATCCTTGACCGGCCCGGCCTCCCGTTGCTCGCTGAACAGCACCGGCGGCGGCGCGGCGCAGTCAAGGAACAGCACCGGGCAGGTGCGGCAGGCATGGAAATGTATCAGGCGGGCTGCCAGATCCTTCCAGGTGCCCGGCTCACCGGTGATCAACACATGGGAACGCAGCCGGCCCAGCGCGGCAACCCGTTCGTTCAGGCTGCGCACGCCCACCGAGTTGCCGGGAAAGGCGCCAAACTCGGGCAGGAGCTGCCAGCCGATCAGATTGGTGAGCAGATCGCGGTGTTCGCGCTCATCCCGTTGATGGCGCTGGGCCCAGCTGCCCAGCTGATAGGCCAGCAGACGGCAAAGGTTGGCGTAGATGCGGGGGAATTCCTGCAGCAGCGCCTCGAAATCGGCCCGGCTCAGGCGGGCGGCCCGTACCTTGCTGATGGCACGTACATCGGCGGTACGCGGCTCATCGGTCAGGATCGCCCGTTCGCCGATCAGTTCGCCGGCCCCCAGTTCGGTCACGTTGAAGATCTGGCCGCTTGGGTCCTGCAACTCCACCCGTACGCGGCCCGCAAGGATCAGGTAGAGGTGTTCAGGTGGCTCATTTCTGGACAAAATGGCCATGCCGGACAAAAAGCTACATTCCTGCAGGCGCTGGGAGATGCGCTCCAACTCGTGGGGTGACAACCCGGCAAAGATCCGGACTGCGGCAAGATCATTGCAACTGATTGACATGCGACACTATTTTCCTTGAGGATGTGGGTTGGGGGTGAGGCTCCACGGCTCTAGGCCGTACCGTCAGGAGTAGGATGTAGCAAGTTGGAGGCCACCGCAGGGCTGCGGGGCGTATACGTGGTAATGGAATGAGCGCGTCAGGCAGCTACAAACCGTGCGGCTGCTTGTTCTGCTCCCGCTGTTTCAACCGTTTGGACAATGCCGGCTGGGAGATCCCCAGCATCCGGGCGGCAATGGTCTGGTTGTTGCTGCTGCGCTGCATGGCCTCGTTTACCAGCAGTTCGGCAGCCTCGCCAAAGGTGGGCAACCGCTCACAGCAGGTAAAGGGGTTGCGGCGTTCCTGGCCGGTGTCGGCAGCTGCAGGCGGTGTTGTAGTGCCGATGGCGGCAATGAAGCGCTCCATGGAGAGCACCCCGCCGCCATGCAGGCTGACTGCGTCATAGACCAGGGCCTTCAGTTCCCGCACGTTGCCGGGGAAGTGGTAGCTGGCCAGCAGTTGCAGCAGTTCCCGCGGGGCAGTGGGTTTTTTCTTACCCAGGGCCTGGGCCGCCTCGCGTAAGAAGTGCTCCAGCAGGAGCGGGATGTCGCAGCGCCGCTCCCGCAGCGGCGGGATGCGGACCTGGTGGGTTTTGAGGCGGTAGTAGAGGTCGCGCCGGAATTGGCCTGTTGCCTCTTTGGCAGCCAGGTCGGCATGGGTGGCCACGATCACCCGCGCCCGCAAGCGTTTAGGGCGGTCGCTGCCCAGCGGGTAGTATTCACCTTCCTGCAACAGCCGCAGCAGCTTGACCTGGGAGGCGATGGAGAGATCGCCGATCTCATCCAGAAACAGGCTGCCGTCGGCCGCCTCCTCGATCATCCCCTTGCGGGGCTGGTCCGCGCCGGTGTAGGCGCCGCGCTGGTGACCGAACAGGGTGTCGCTGAAGACCGTATCGTCCAGCCCGGCCACGTTGACCGCCACCAGGGGACCTTTGCAGCCGGAGGCACCGTGGGCGGCCCTGGCCAGCAACTCCTTGCCGGTGCCGCTTTCACCGCTGATCAAGAGCGGCTGCGGACTTTTGGCCACCGCCTCTATGTAGGCGAACTGGGCCAGCATGGCCGGGTCGGCGGTCACAAACGGGCTGAACAGCTCCGGCCGGCGCAGGCCGCCCTGCGCCATGCTGCGGCTCATCTCGCGGTTTTCCCGCTCCAGTTCCAGCATCCTGATGGCCCGCAACACCCCGCCTACCAGCCGGTCTTCCTCGACCGTCTTGACAAAGTAGTCAAAGGCCCCTTTCTTGATGCAGGCAACCGCGGTGTCCACCTGATTGAGCCCGCTGATCACGATGCAGGCGATTTCGGGATGCTGCTCGGCAATCAGGGGCAGCAGTTCCTCGCCGGTCAGGTACGGCATGGTCAGGTCCAGCAGGACCAGGCCGATCTGCCCCTGCTGCAGGATTCCCATGACCTGCCGGCTGTCGCTGCAGGTGCGGATGTTGGTGATGCCGGCGGAACGCTCCAGGGTCAGAGAGACCGAACGGAGCCAGGCCGGCTCGTCATCGACCAGCAGGATGCCAAAGGAGGGGAAGAGGATTTCAGGCATGGAGCGACTCCTGGTTCAGGATCGGGAAGCTAAGCGTAACGGTGGTGCCCTGGCCGGGCGGCGAGGCAAACTGCAGGCTGCCGCCATGTTCCTTGATTATCCCGGCCGAGACCGACAACCCCAGACCGGTGCCGCCGCTCTCCCGCTTGGTGGTGAAGAACGGATCGGTCAGGCGGGCCATATGCTCCGGAGCGATGCCGCATCCTTCGTCGTGCAGCACCAGCACCACCGTGCCGGCCTGCGGGTCACTGAAGGTCTGCAAAAAGATGCCGCGCTCCGGGTCGCTCAGGGCCTGGCAGGCGTTCAGCAGCAGGTTGACCAGCACCTGTTCGATCCGTTGGGCATTGCCGCGTAAAAGCGGCAGTTCCGGCGCATACCGGGCCTCGAAGCGGTGGGTGGCGCTGCGCAGGCTCCGCTCGACCAGCCGTACCGCCGCCTGGGCCACCCGGTTCAGATCAAGTGGTTCCCTGATGGCCGCGTCGTCCTGCCGGGCAAAATCCTTCAGATCCTCCACGATCCGCTTGATCCGGCGCGCCCCTTCGTGCATCTCATCCAGCATCAGCGGCAGTTCCTCCTTGATGCGGAGAAACGGCAGGCCGCCCAGCTCCACCTCGGTCCGTTGCTGTTCCAGGGCCGCCAGGGCATCGCTGCAGACATCCTTCAGGATCGGCATGTTGAGCAAGATCAGACCGTTGGGGTTGTTGATCTCATGGGCCACCCCGGAGACCAGCACCCCCAGGGCCGCCATCTTGTCGGCCTGGACCAGCTGCTGCTGGTTGCGGCGCAGCTCTGCCTCGGCCGCGGTCCGCTCGGCCACCTCGCGGGTCAGATCGGCGGTGCGCAGCGCCACCTGACGGTGCAGTGAGCGGGACCAGATAGCCATGCCGCCCAGGACCAGCAAGAGCGGCACCAGCACCAGGGCCGCCAGCCTGACGACCTTTTGTAGCGCCAGGCCGCGCGGTTCCAGCACCCCCAGCCATTTGGCGTTAATGGACTCATACTGGCCGGTCTTTTTGAGGATAGCCAGCCCCTCGGTCATCTTGGAGAGCAGTTCGGCATTGCCCTTGCGGACCCCGTAACCGTATTTCTGGGCGGCGATGCCGTGGGCCACCGGCACCAGGTTGGACAGCTTGAATTCCCGGATCAGGTACATGCCCGGCACGATGGCGACCACGGCGTAGTCGCACTGGCCCGAGGCCAGCAGGCGCAGGGCATCGGCCGGGGTGGCGGTGGGCAGCAGATCCTTACCGTAGCCCAGCCTGGTCAGCTCCTCGAACATGATGCCGTCCTTGTGCAGCGTGACCTTTTTGCCGCGCAACTCGGCCAGCGAGTGGACCACCGGCGATTCCCTGCGGGCGAAGATGGCGTGGTTGACAATGGTGTGGGGCGGGGTGAAGTCGATCTGGGCGGCTCGCTGTTCCGACCAGGAGATCCCCTGCAGCAGGTCGATCTTGCCGTCGCGCAGGTCGCGCAGCTGCTCCGACCAGCCCCCCAGGCGGAACTCCACCTGCAGTCCCATGACCTCGGCGATGGCGCGGGTCAGGTCCACGTTGTAGCCGGCGGGCTTGCCATCCGCGTCGAGGTATTCGTAGGGGGGATAGGCCCGGTCACCGCCTACGACGATGGTCTTGGCCGCGGCAGGAACGGTCATGGCGCTCAGCACCAGTAGAATCACGAAGTTGCAGATCAGACGGCCCACGCGTACCCCTCCCTGGGAGCAGTCTAACCCAATCAGCTGAAAATGCAATGCGCCGCAGCTCGGCCCCTACGCTCCGGCAGGGTCAGGCGGCAGCCTGGTGGCGGCACTCTCCCTTGACCTTTTCCAGCAGATGGACAATCTCCCCGGAGATATCCTCGATCTCCTGCATGACCAGTTCGGCCTGGCCGACATTGCCGGCATTGCGCAGGGCCACCGCCTCCTTGGCAAGCCGGTGAATCCGTTCATGGGGTGCATTTACGGTTTGGAAGCTGGGGGCGCGGGAGCAGAGTTCCCTGCCGGCGCTGAAGTACCACTTACCGAAACGGCAAGAGGTGTGGTCCGCCAGGGTCTCGGGCTGGATGGTTTCGTGTCCCTCGATGCAGCGTTCGATCCGGTTGACGAACAGGACGTGGTCGGACTTGGCCGTATCCAGGATCAGCATGGGCGGCGTATCCACCTTAAAGGCGGCGGTGGACTGCTTGAGCTGCTCCGACAGGGCAAGCAGTTGCTGGACCTTGTTGTTGACCGTGGCGGCAGCCCGGTCAAAGGTCTCCACCGAGTCGGAGATCTTGGAGATGTTGCCGACAATATCCACGGTGGTGGCGGTCTGTTCCTCGGCGGCTGTGGCGATCTGGCTGACCTGCAGGGCCACCTCGTCCACCTGGCCGATGATCCGGCCCAGGGCCTCACCCGATTCGTTGGCCTCGTGAACCCCCAGGTCCACCTCGGAAACGGAGCGTTGCATCGCATCAACGGCCTGACTGGTCTCACGCTGGATCGAGGTAATCATGCCACTGATCTCGCGGGTGGCCTTGGCGGTCCGTTCCGCCAGGGCGCGTACCTCGTCGGCCACCACGGCAAAACCGCGCCCCTGTTCGCCGGCCCGGGCCGCCTCGATGGCGGCGTTCAGGGCCAAGAGGTTGGTCTGGTCGGCAATCTCCTGGATGGTGCCGGCGATCTGGCCGATCCGCTCGGAGCTGGCGCCCAGCTGGGCAATCACGGTGGCCGAGGACTGCACCTCCTGCCGGAGGGAGCCCATCCGGTCGATGGTCTGCTGCACCACCCCCTGGCCGGTGCCGGCGACGGTGCTGGCGGTGCCGGAGCTGTCGGCCGCCATGGAGCAGTTGCGGGCGATGTCATTGGAGGTGGCGGACATTTCCTCGCTGGCGGTTGCCACCGCCGCGGACTGGGTGGCGATCTCGCGGGAGCTGCGCACGATCCGCTGGGATTCGATCGCCAGCTGGCCGGCATAGGTCCCCACCAGGGTGGCGTGTTCCACCACCTGGGCGATCATCTGGTCGAGCTTGTCCCAGGCCTGGTTGAAGTAGCGGGCCATCTGCCCCAGCTCATCCGTGCCGTCCAGTTCGATCCGCTTGGTCAGGTCTCCTTCACCGGTGGTGATATCCTTCAAACGCTCGGTGATGTAGCCCAGGCGGTTACGCAGCCCCAGCGCCAGGAGCAGGAGCAGGGCAATGGTCACCACCACGGTCAGGACCAAGATGGCCATATTGAACAGAAAGGTCTGGTGCATCCGGCTGTCGATGGCTGCGGTCTCAACCTTCAGCCCCTTTTTCGCCTCAACCTGCAGATTCAGGATGGTGTCCTTGAAGCTGCGCCAGGCCGGGGTCTCCTCCTGCATCAGCAGGTTAAAGGCCGCTTCGCGCTCACCCTGCTGCGCCAGAGTGCTGATCTTCTTTTTCAGCTCAACCCCCTTGTCCCAGATCGGGCGGGCCTGTTCGAGCCTGGCCGCATACTCGCCGCCCTTCGCGGTTTCGAGCGTGTGTTTGTAGAGTTGATTAAACTCTTCCAGCGCCTTGGCAAAGTTCTTGGCAGCCTTATCATCCTGGGGGTTGATAACGATATTCCTGACCGCCTGCTCGGTCTGCAACCCCTGGGCGTAGATCTCGCTCAGGTTCATGGCGGTGGCCACATGGACGGCATGAAAGCTGGTGAGGAGCTTGGTGTTGCTGCGGACCGAAAGGTAGTAGGTGAGCGTGCAGACCAGCACCAGCCCGCTCATGATTGCCCCGATCAACAACACCCGTTTGACAATAGAGATATTCTTCAGCACCGTGTCCCTCCTGTTTTCGTTGCTGCGGTTACAGCTCTTCCATGATGACGTCGCTAGCGCCGTCTTCCTGGGCCAGTAGCAGGTCGAAGGGGGGCAGATTGTGCTCCAGCAGGCTGCGGGATATCCGGGCCTTGAAGAGGCTGTGCTGCTCCGTGTCGACATGCCGTAAAAAGACCTTGATCACGGCCTCAACCACCTCAAGCGGTTCCCCTTTGATGTCGGTAACGGTGCCGTCCTGGGACATGGCCACCAGGGCCGGATAACTGCCGTCCGGTTCAAAGTAGGCCAGCACCTGGCGGGCCGTCTCCTCGCCGCTCATCTCCTTGAAGGAGGCGATGATTTCGTTGAGCGAGGCGATCAGCAGGGAGAATTTTCCTTCCAGTGACGAGATGATATCAAGCCCCACCGGAAGTTCCACCATGCGGCTCAAAAAATCCTCAATCAGCGCCCCCTTGATGATGCCGCCGTGCTGGGGGGCCAGCACCAGCGGCGGCGGGTCAAGCTCACGCACCTTCTGCACCGCCTTGCGGATGGCCTCGTTGCTGGGCATGTAGAGCTGGTGGAAAGCCTTGATGCCGGCCCAGTTGGACTCGCCGGCCTCCAGCCCGGTGGCGGCGATGCCGCCCATGAAGTCGCCGGTAAAGAGGATGCGGGACTCCAGGTCATAGAGCATGCAGGCGCCGCGGAAGTGGCAAAAAGGGGTCGGGATAAACTGCAACCGGTGGTACGGCTGGGTGTTGAGGGAGATACGCAGGTTCTTGAAGCGTTCAACCGCCTTGAAGCCGGTCTTGGGACTGTTCAGGCTCACCAGACGCCAGGTGTCCTCCGAGGCCAGCACGGTCAGGCGCGGGTTCAGCTTGCCCAGATAGGGCACGTTGCCGACCACATCCGGGTCCTGATGATTCAAAAAGATCAGGTTGACGCGGGATATGTCGCCAAGGATTTTGGTTGTCTTGGTGATCAGGTCGTCAAGGTCACTGGCAGGCCCCGGGTCGATCAGCATGTTGGCGGCATTGCCGCCCCCCTTGAAGATTCGCAGGTAGCTGTTGCGGCTGAGAAACGACTTGCTGCCCGACCCGACCCAGTAGATGTCGTGACTGATTTCAACGGGTTGCTCAAGGTCTGCACTGGCGAGGCTCATGGTGATCTCCTTGCTGGTTTCTGGGTACTCAACGGTTTGCTTCTGCTGGTTCAGGCCGATCCGGCAATGTTGTGACGTCATCCACGTCACCGTAGAGGAGGTGGATCTCTTTCAGGGCCGGCAGGCAACGTATAAAGGCATCCACCACGGCCGGTTCAAAATGGCTGCCGCTGCAGCTGCAGATCTCCGCAACCGCTTCCTGCGGGCTCCAGGCGTGTTTGTAGGGGCGGCTGCTGGTCAGGGCGTCAAAGACGTCGGCTATGGCGAGAATACGGCTGAAAAGCGGAATCTCTGCACCTTTTAAACCGTCGGGATAGCCGCTGCCGTCCCAGCGCTCATGGTGGCTCAGGGCAACCTGCGCCGCTGCCCGCAGCAGCAGGGATGGGTGGGAACCCAGGATGCTGTGGCCGATCCGGCAGTGCTGCTGGATAATGGTACGATCGTCCTCATCCAGCCGGCCTTGTTTCAAAAGGATACGGTCCGGTACACCGATCTTGCCGATGTCGTGCATCGGTGAGACCGTGCGGAGCAGGCTGGCCTCATTCTCCGGCATGCCGTAGGCCTTGGCAATCAGATAGCAGTAGTGACTCATCCTGACGACATGCTGGCCGGTCTCGTTGTCGCGGTATTCGGCGGCACGCCCCAGGCACTGCAGGATCTCCATCTGGGTCGCCTCCAGCTCGGCGGTGCGGGAGGAGACCATTCGCTCCAGCGTCCGTTCCTGACGGTACAGCGCCAGGTGGGTCTTGATCCGGGCGCGCACCACCGGAAAACGGACCGGTTTGGTGATGTAATCCACCCCGCCGCAGTCAAAGCCGATCGATTCATCCTCAACCTCTCCCCGGGCCGTCACGAAAATGACCGGAATGGCCCTGGTGGCGGGGTCCTCTTTCAGGCGGCGGCAGGTCTCGAAGCCGTCCATGCCCGGCATCATCACGTCGAGCAGGATCAGGTCGATCGACATGCTGCGGGCGATCTCAAGGGCCTTCTCGCCGCGGGTGGCCACCTTGATGGCGTAGTCATCCCGCAGTGCCTCGTCCAGCAGCCGGATATTTTCCGGGTTGTCGTCCACCAGCAGGATGGTGTAGCCGTGGCGGGGGATAGTCTGCATCATGCCGCTCCGTCGGCCTGGTCGGTGGGATCATCGGCCGAGAGGCCCAGGCGCTGCGTAAGGTCCTGGAGCTGCGCAAGGGCGGCATCGTAGTCGTAGCGCGCAACCAGATGCTGCAGGCGATGCAGGTCGGCCGGCGGCAGCACCTCCAGCTCCTGGCTGACATCCTGCAGGTAACGGCCGGCATGGCCGTCATGCTGCTGAAGATAGTTGCACAGACGTGCAAGCATCTGTTGTACCCGCTCACGGTCAAAGACGGGAGCGGGGACAGGTGCTGTCTGCTCCTGCGGCAGGTTGAGGGCGGTTGAAAGCGTGCCGGTCAGCTCCTGCAGGGCCTCGGCAAAGGCCGCTACCTGATTGCTGATGGTCTCCTCGTCGGCCCCGGCGCAGAAGCCTTCTTCCAACTGCTCGGACAGACGCCGCAGTTCTGCGGCGCCAATGGTTGCGGCCAGTCCGCGTACCGTATGCACCCGCCGCCTGGCGCCGGCGGTGTCGCCCTGGGCGCATGCAGCGGCTATCTCAGTGGCGGCGCACCGGTGTTTTTCCACAAAGGAGCGCAGCAGCCAGAGGTAGAGCGGCCGGTCATGGTCGATCAGATCCAGGGCCGCTTCGGCGTCGAGCCCTGGGATGTCTTCCCAAAGAGTGTCCGGGGTGTCTGAGGTTGGCCTGCTGACAGGCAGCGCGTCTCCTGCGCTGAGACCGGTGTGCTGCCTGATCAGTTCAATCAGGTCGGCCAGGTTCAACGGCTTGGTGATGTAGCCGTTCATACCGACCTCAATGCAGCGCTGTTTTTCCTCCAGCATGGCATGGGCGGTCACCGCAATGATCGGCAGGCCCTGGAAGCGTGCGTCGGCCCGAATCTTTCTGGTGGCCTCATGACCATCCATGCCGGGCATCTGCAGATCCATCAGCACCAGGTCATAGGGGTGGGCCTCGTGCAGAATCCTGGTCAGGGCCTCGCAGCCGTTGACGGCACTTTCCACCAGGGCGCCGCGGCGCTGCAACAGCTCCGTGGCAAGGGCCCGGTTCATGTCGTTGTCCTCCACCAGCAGGATGCGGATACCGGCCAGCTCCTCCCGGTCGGCCGGGTGCGCCATGCCGCGTCCCGGTCTCACGGCGGCGGGCAGCAACGCGGCGGGCTCCTCCGGCAGCGCTAGTGCATAGGGGCAAACGGCATCGTCTGCCGTACCGGCTGCCGGTAAACAGAACGGCATGCTAAAGGAAAAGACGCTGCCGTGGCCCGGCTTGCTTTCGGCCCAGATCTGGCCGCCGCTCAGTTCCACAATCCGCTTGGAGATGGACAGACCGAGGCCGGTGCCGCCGAACCTGCGGGTGATGGAACCATCGGCCTGGGTGAACGGCTGGAACAGGTTGGTGAGTTTGTCCGGTTGCAGTCCGATGCCGGTGTCATGCACGGAAAATTCGATCATGACCCGTTCACAGCTGAACTCAATCGGGGTGGCATAGATTGCAACCGAGCCCTGTTCGGTGAACTTGACGGCATTGCCCACCAGGTTGACCAGCACCTGTCCCAAGCGGACGGAGTCGCCCACCAGTCTGTCCGGCAGATTCTCGCTGCAATGCAGCAGGAAGGCCAGACCCTTGGCGCTGACCTGCTGCTGAAAAAGATTGCTGACGTTCTGCAGCACACCGCGGGGGGTGAACAGCTCCTGTTCAAGTTCGAGCTTGCCGGCCTCGATCTTGGAAAAGTCAAGGATCTCGTTGATGATCCGCAACAACGAGGTTGCGGCGAAGTTGACCCGCGAGAGGTAGTCGAACTGCTGTTCGGTCAGCGTGGTCTCCAGGGCCAGGGTGTTGAACCCGATAATAGCGTTCAAGGGGGTGCGGATCTCATGGCTCATATTGGCCAGGAACTCCGACTTGGAGCGGTTGCCCGCCTCGGCAGCCTCCTTGGCCAGCTGGAGTTCCTCCGCAACGCGGCGGCGCTCGGTGATATCTTCTTTGACCGCCACAAAGGAGATGATCCGCCCGTGGTCGTCCCGGATCGGCGAGATGGAGGCAAACTCCCAGTGTACCTCACCGTTTTTCTTGCGGTTGCAGAACTCTCCCCGCCATTCCTGGCCGGACAGGATCGTGCTCCACAGCTCGCTGTAGAACTCCTTGGACTGCACCCCGGCGTTCAGGATGCGCGGATTCTGGCCAATGGCCTCTGCCTCCGAGAACCCGGTGATCTCAATGAACTTGGAGTTGACATAGACAATGCTGCCGTCACGGTCGGTAATCACGACCACGGCAGGGCTGTTCTCAACCGCCCGGGACAGCATCATCACCTTGCCCTGCGCCCTGGCCCGCTCGGAAATATCCACAAAGGTGGCCACGGTGCCGACAATTACGCCGTTGCGGCGCTGGGGGTACGACCAGTACTCGACCGGGATGCAGGTGCCGTCGGACCGCCAGAAGACCTCGTCGTCGACATGAATCCCTTCGCCCTGCTTGAAGGATTGCGAGATCAGGCAGTCCTGTTCGGGGAACGGGGAACCGTCACGGTGGCTGTGATGGATCAGGCGGTGCATGTTCTGGCCGATCAGCTGGTCCTGATGATCGTACCCCAGCATCCGCAGGCAGGCGGTGTTGCAGAAGGTGCAGATTCCTTCCAGGTCGGTGCCGTAGATCGCCTCGGCAGTTGAATCCAGGATGGCGCGCAACTGGTCTTCGCTGGAACGCAGGGCATCCAGCAGCAGTCCCCGCTCATTGTTGGTGGCAACTAGCTGCTCGTTGATGGTGTGCAGTTCTTCGTTGGTCTGTTCCATCTGTACGGTCTGCTCGTTCAGGTTTTCCAGGGCCCATTCGGTGGTTTTGCGTTGCTTTTCAAGTTCATCCAGGGTCCTGACGAGGCGGCGGTTTGCCCGCACCGTCAGCAGGGCGGCCAGGGCAAGCATGACGATGATGAAAAGCGCGAAGAAGACAAACGGGCGGTAGCGTTGCAGCACGTCCTTCAGGCTGAATCTGCCCGTCCCCTGGTACGGCCCCAGCTTGAGCTCACGGTACAGCTCGTGGGCTGTGGTGTAATCGGCGGCAATGGTCCAGCCGCTGATACCGGCGGCCTTGGCTGCGGCGCTTTGTTCCGGCAGGCTGAGCAGGGCAATGGCGACCTTCTGGGAGAGCGCTTCCGGGGTCTGGCGCAGCTTCGAAAACGACCACTCCGGGTACAGCCGTGTGCTGTGGCGAAAGGGGAAGTCCGGCGTCAACTGCTCGTTGATGATCTTGATCTGCTTGGGCGCAAGTTTGCCCTGTTGGATCATCAGCTCAAGGATGCCGGTCCGGATCGCCCCGGCATCGACCCGTCCCTCCATGACCGCGCGGACAACCGCCTCGTGGCTGCCGGTGGCGCTAACTGAGGCCAGTTGCGACGGTTCGATACCGGCGGCGTGCAGCTCCCTGCGTTGCATCAGCCAGCCGCCGAAGGAGGTGGTATCCGGTACGGCGATGCTTTTGCCCCGCAGGTCGCCTATGGTCTCAATGGCGTGATCATCCCTGGTGAAGAGCACCCCGCCGAAGACGCTGTAACTGCCGCCGGGATCGTGGCTGTTGAGGGTGGCGATCCGTTTGATGCCGGCATCCGCCTCAAGCTCGACATACTGGCCGGTATTGACGATTACGAAATCGACCAGCCCCTTGCGTACGGCAGGGTAGAGCGCATCGAAGTCGAGGGGGACGATCCTGAACTGCCTGCCGGGCAGCTCGGAGGCGAGATAGGCGGCATGGGGCTGCCATTGCGTCAGGGCGTTTTCTTTGCCGTTATTGGCCAACACACCGATCGTGATATCGCTTTCCGCTACGGCAGGTACCGGCGCGGTCGTGCCGATTGTTGCCAGTAGCAGTGTCAGCATAAAGAGGTAGCGTGCGATTGCCATAGCGGTTCGTCCTGAAGTGCCCTGCCGTGGTATCAAGGTGACTGACGTCGGTTTGATGGGGCGTGGGATTGTTGAAGTTGTCAGCAGCTTTACAAAAACAGTGCCAGTAGTGCCTTGATTCAGCAAGCTGGCGGAATTACGTGAGCGAGTCCTGTTGCCGTCTCATGAGGCGGCCGGCTGCTGAGACGCTGAGATGAGACGGAAGCGGTCTGCTTGGTCTGGTTGCGGGCTCCGTGACCGATGCCGGTCAGCCCTGTTGTTTGATCCTGCGGTACAGGGTGGCCCGGGAGACCTGCAGGAGAGTGGCGGCCTTTTCGATATTGCCGTCGGCCGCCTCAAGCGCCTCCTGAATCTGGTGCATATCGAGCGGTTTTAACACACGAGGCGCTGCAGACGGCGGCAGGGCGACAGGTGCGCCGCTGTTCAAGCCGAAGAAATAGGCAGGCAGCAGGTCGCCACCGCGGGCCAGCAGGTGGGCCCGCTCCAGCACGTTGTGCAACTCCCGAAAGTTGCCGGGCCAGGAGTAACCGCGCAACAGGGCCATGATGGCGGGATCGAGGATGGTGTCGTCGCGCCCCAGCGTGCGCAGGATCTGGGTGGCAAAGGCGGCCAGGTCCTCCATCCGTTCGCGCAGGGGCGGGATGGCGATGGTGATCAGGTTGATGCGGTACAGCAGATCCTGGCGGAACAGTCCCTTCTTCAACTGTTCCCAGATATCGCGGTTGGTGGCGCAGACCAGCCTGAAGTTGCTGCGCAAGAGCTTGATGTCGCCCAGCCGGCGGTAGGTCTTTTCCTCCAGCACCTTGAGGAATTGCGCCTGCACCTCGCAGCCCATATCGCCGATTTCATCCAGAAACAGGGTGCCCCGATCCGCAATGTCAAGCAAGCCCTTGCGCTCCTGGTCCGCCGAGGTGTAGGCGCCCCGCGCGTTGCCGAATATCTCGCGGGCCAGCAACTCGCCGCGCAGGCAGGAGCAGTTGACCTCGACAAACTCGTTGTCGGCCCGCTTGCTGTGGCGGTGGATCCATTTGGCGATCATCCCCTTGCCGGTACCGGTCTCGCCGGTCAAGAGCACCGGGCTGTCGCTTTCAGCCGCCACCTTGGCCAGCTCATAGACCTGCTGCATGGCGGGGCTTTCTCCCCAGAAGGCGTCTTGCTGCTTTTCCAGGCGTTGCCGGGCCACCTGACGCCGTTTCAGGATGCCGATTTCGAGGGTCTTGCGCAGGAAGGCGGCCAGACCGACGTTGTCGACCGGCTTGGTCAGAAAGTTGTCGGCGCCGCGCTGCATGGCCTCGACTGCCAGCGGGATATCGGCGTTGCCGGTGATGATGATGATCGGGACGGTACTGTCGTAGGTCCGTAAGGTGCTGATGAAGTCGATCCCGTTGCCGTCCGGCAGGTGATTGTCCAGGATGACCGCATCAAAGCGCTGATTTGCGATGGCGTCCGTGGCCTCGGCCACACTACCGGTCTCGGTAATGGCGTACCCTTCCCGGGTAAAGAAGTGGATAAAGCCGAACCTGGTGGCGCTATCATCCTCCACCAGCAGGATACTCGTTTTCATAGGTTTTCTCCGTTGAACAGGGGGACGCAGACCTCGACTGAACAGCCGGGGGGCGGCTCATTATTCCAGAGCCGCACGGTCCCGTTCATATTTTCAATAAAATGCTTCACCAGGGCCAGCCCCAGGCCGGTGCCGCCCCGGCGGCTGGAGTAAAACGGTTCAAAGACCTTGTCAAGCTGCTCACTGGCGATGCCGCTGCCGGTATCGCATACCCTGATGCAGGCCAACTGCTGGCCGCCCGGCGAGGACAGCGCTACTGCGATGGAAGAACCGGCCGGACTGTGCTGGGAGGCGTTTTCCAGCAGGTTGAACAGCACCTGCTGCAGCTTGGTGCCGTCTGCCAGCACCAGGGCGTTATCCGGCAGGTCGGCCTGCAGCGTCACCCGGCACTCGCTGCCGGTGGCGGTGGCGGACTGCTGCCAGAGCGCCACGGAATCGCGGATCAGCTGATTGAGCGGCAGGGGGTGCAGATTGGCGGCCGGGATCGGCTTGCCCAGGGCCAGCAGGTCGTTCATCAGCAGCGATAGCCGGTTGACCTGGGTGCGGATATGCTGCAGGAACAGGTCGTACTCGGGGTTGTGCTCGATCAGCGGGTCATGGAACAGCGCCTCGGTGATGGAGAGGATGGCGTTCAGGGGGGTCCTGACCTCATGGGCGACACCGGCGGCAATGCGACCGATCGACTCGAGTTTGCGTGCCGCAAACAGCTGTTCCTCCAGCTGCTTGCGCTCGGTGATGTCCTGCAGTGAGCCGCAGAGCTGGACCATGGCGCCCGAGCTGTCGCGCACAATATCGCCGCGTCCCAGGCAGAAGCGGTGACTGCCGTCGGGCCGGATGATTTCAAACTCCTGTTCCAGGGCGCTTGCATCGCCGGTGGCCAGGATACGGGCAATGGCGCGGTCGAGCCGGGCATAGCTCTCGGGGGTGAACAGGGTACCGTACTCGCGATAGGGCAGCGGCGGCCGGCTCTGGTCACGCCCGAAGATGGCATACAGCTCATCGGACCAGACCACCGTATTACCGGCAAGGTCCCAGCTCCAACTGCCCAACAGGGCCTGTTGCTGGGTCTTATTGAGCAGATCCTTGCTGGCGACGAGCTGCCGGTTGGCCTCGGTCAGGGCGGCGGTCCGCTCAAGCACCCGTTGCTCCAGTTGCTCATGGGCCTCCTTCAGGGCGATCTCCGCGCGTTTCTGGGCATCGATATCGTAGCAGCTGCCGATATAGCCGCTGAAGCGACCTGCCTCGTCGTACAGCGGGCTGCCGTGATCGACAATCCAGCGGAATGAGCCCTCCACGTGGCGCAGGCGGTACTCCATCGTAAAGGCGCGCCGGGCCTGAAAGGCGTCGTGGTAGGTCTGCAGGCAGCGCTTCAGGTCGTCGGGGTGAACACCGCTGGTCCAGCCGTCATGCAGTTCCTGCTCCAGTGTACGGCCGGTAAACGCCAGCCAGGTGCGGTTGAAGTAGTCGCAGCGGGCCGTCCGGTCGGAGCGCCAGATCAGGGCGGGAAAGCTTTCCAGCAGCTTGAGGTAGTAGTTGCGCGAACTGATCACGGCCTCTTCGGCCCGCTTGCGGTCGGTGTTGTCCTGGTTGATGCCGAACACCCGCGTGATCGTGCCGTCGGGAGCACATTCGCGGTAGCCGCAGGAGTAGATGTGCCGGATCTCGCCGTCAGAGCGTACAATTCTGAACTCATTGGAGGTTTCCCGCCAGCTCTTGTCAGCGTCCGAGGCCAGGATGATCGGCAGGTCTTCGGGGTGTACGGTGGCGAGGAATTCCTGAAACCGGCGCGGTCCCCGGCACGGCTCGAAGCCCCAGATCCGTTCCAGCCCCTCCGACCAGTAGGTGGTATCGCTACGCGGGTCATAGTCAAAATGCCCGATCCTGGCCAGTTTTTCGGCCTTTCTGAGGGCCAAAGAGGTCCGCCAGGCCTGCTCGGCCGTCTGCAGCGCCCGGGCCCGTGTGGAGGTCAACAGCCAGGCGATCAGGGTCAGCAGCAGGCTTGCTCCTCCGGTTGCCGCGGCAACCAGCAACGGTTCACGGCTGGAGGCCTGTTGGGTGAAACCCGGCAGGGCGCTGACCATAATGGTCCAGCGCCGTCCACCGATCTCCAGGCTGCGTTCGGCCTGGAAACGGGGGGGCGGGCCGTTGTGACGGACCGTATCGTTGTCATACAAAAGGGTCTTGGCTGAGGGGCGTTCGCCGTCGTAGATTTCAACATCGAACTCATTACCCTGGGCCCCGAGGATCCCGATCATCAGGTCGTTCATACGGAAGGGGGCCGAGACCCAGCCAACCAAGTTTGCGCGGCGTTTGGCCACGTTTGGCGGGGTGCCGCCGTGGCGATAAACCGGCAGATACATGATACAGCCGGGCTGGGGGTGCCGTGCTTCTTCCTGCTTGAGCTGCAGCTTGGCAGTCAGTGCGGTGCCGCCGCTGTCGCAAGAACGCTCAAGCGCCTCCCTGCGGGCCGGTTCAGAAAGCAGGTCATAGCCGAACGCCTTGCGATTGTTGCCGGAAAACGGCTCGATATAGGTCAGTGGGGCGTGGCGGCCGGTAAAACCGGCGGCAGGAGAGGCGTTTTCCGGCACCAGCGGCGCAAAGCCCAGCCCCTGGATGCCGGGAAAATTCTCTTCCAGGTGCAACGTGGCGACATAGCGGGAAAACTCACCCCTGCTGACCGGGTGGGAGACCTCGAACAGGCCCTTTGCTCCGCGCAGAACCTGCTCATAGGCGGTCATGCGCTGCCTGATACTTTCGCTGATCTCCCGCGAGTGATACTCAAAGCTCAACTGCTGTTCCTGCTGTGCCAGAGCGCGCATGCCCTGCCAGGCCTGGTAGGAAATCGCCAGCGTGATCAGCAGCACCAGGAGCGGAAAGTACCTGAACAGGGGGCCGCTGCGGCTAGGCGGCGCCGGTGCGGGGGCGGACCCGCTGCTACTGGTGGACATTGTCATACGAAGACCTGCTGCCTCCCGGAGGGATCTGGTGCGACGTTCAAATGAAGGGTATAGAGGTACCATATTTTTTTCATTAAGCAAGCAGATAGCTCGTCACTGATACCGCACGGCAAAAAACAAGGTCACCGGCAGCTGCCGGTGACCTTGTGAGGCGCCAGACGTCCTGGTTGACGGCTACTCTTGGGGAGGGGACTCTGCTTCAGGTGGCTCAAATCGGACCGGCTCGTCAACCGCCCTGCGGAAGCCCCTGATGGCGCCGTCCAGCACGCTTCAAACGGTCTAGCCTTTCAATGCCTCCAGCTCTTCCCAGCGAGCATAGGCACGTTGCAGTTCCATGTCCAGTTCTTCCAGTCGGTTGTTCAGAACAGCTACCTCGCCGCCTGCTGTTTTATAAAATTCAGGGTCGGCCAGGGTGGTGTGGAGCTGTTGCTGCTCTTCTTCCAGGGCGGTGATCCGTTCCGGCAACGCCTCCAGCTCACGCTCTTCCTTGAACGACAGCTTGCGGGGGCGCTCCTTCTGCGGCTTGCCCTTTTCGTGGGCCGGTTTGGGGGTGGCTGACGTAGGGGCGGTGGTCTGCTGCTCCCGCAGCCAGTCGTCGTAGCCGCCCACGGTCTCCTTGACGGTACCGTCCGGGTTGAGCGCCAGGGTGGAGCCGACCACGTTGTTGAGAAAATCCCGGTCGTGGGAGACCAGCAGCAGGGTGCCGCTGTACTCCACCAGCAGGTCCTCCAAAAGCTCCAGGGTCTCGGCATCCAGGTCGTTGGTCGGTTCGTCCAGCACCAGCAGGTTGCCCGGCCTGGTGAACAGCTTGGCCAGCAAAAGCCGGTTGCGCTCACCGCCGGAGAGGATGGAGACCGGCGAGCGGGCCCGTTCCGGCGAGAACAGGAAGTCCTGCAGGTAGCCGATGATGTGGCGGGACTTGCCGCCGATCATCACGGTGTCGTTACCTTCCCCCACGTTTTCCGCCACGCTCTTCTGGGGATCAAGCTGCTCCCGCAACTGGTCCATGTAGAGGATCTCCAGCCGGGTGCCCTGTTTGATCTCCCCCTGCTGCGGTTGTAACTCCCCCAGCAGCAGCTTCAGCAGGGTGGATTTGCCGGAGCCGTTGGGGCCGATGATGCCGATCTTGTCCCCCCGCATGATGCTGGCGCTGAACTCCTTGACGATCAGCGTGTCGCCATAGCCGAAGTTGACCCCGTCTGCCTCCACCACCAGCCGGCCTGAGCGTTCGGCCTCCTGCACCTGCATCCGGGCCGTGCCCTGGCGGGTGCGGCGCTGGCGGTACTCCTCCCGCAACGCCTTCAGTGCCCGTACCCTGCCTTCGTTACGGGTGCGGCGGGCCTTGATCCCCTGTCTGATCCAGGCCTCTTCCCGGGCCAGCTTCTTGTCGAACAGGGCCATGCGGGTGATCTCAGCCTCCAAAAGCGCCTCGCGGCGCTCCACAAACTGGTCGTAGCCACAACTGAAAGAATAAAGCCGTCCCCGGTCCAGCTCGGCAACGCGGTTGGCCAGTTTGCGGGCAAAGGCCCGGTCGTGGGTCACGAACAGGCAGGTGCTGATCTCACGGGCCAGAAACTCCTCCAGCCAGAGGATCGTATCGATATCCAGGTGGTTGGTTGGCTCGTCCAAGAGCAGAATGTCCGGGTTGCTGACCAGGGCGCGGGCCAGCAGCACCCGGCGCTTGGTGCCGCCCGAGAGGGTCTCGAAGCGCGCCTCGCCATCCAGCTGCAGCCGGTTCAGCACCCGTTCCACCTGTTGTTCGTGCTGCCACTGGTCACTGTCGCGGTTGGCGTGGGGATGCCGGGCCACCACCTCAAAGACCGGGCCGCTGATATCCTGGGGGATCTCCTGGGAGACCAGGGCTACCTTGAGCCCTTGCTGGCGGATCAGCTCCCCGCCTTCAGGGGGCAGTTCACCACTGATCAGCTTCATCAGGGTGGATTTACCGGTGCCGTTTCTGCCCATCAGGCAGAGCCGGTCACCCGGTTCGATCTGCAGGTTGATGCCGTCAAAAAGCGGCGGGCCGCCAAAGGCCAGGGTGATGTCGCGGAGGGTTAAAAGGGCCATGCTGTTGGTAATCCTGTGGTTGTGTGTGTATGATGAATGGGGCTAGTATGCCAAAAACCGACCGGAGGGGCCAGCATGGATTACCGCCGTATTGCCAAGGAACTGTTGCAGGAACATCCCCAGACCATCGCCGTGGCGCTGTCGCGACTGCCTGCCGAGCATGCGGCCGAGATCATGAAGCTGTTGCCGGCCTTTATCCAGGCCGATCTGGTGAACCGGATCGTGCAGACCGACCAGTTACCGAGCATGGTCGTTGCAGAGATTGACCGGTTACTGGATCGTCTGATCAGATAACGGCATTTGCGATTGCCATCCGGCTTAGCTTCATGCTACCAACACGGTTCTATTACAACCTGAAGGACGACGTTCATGATCGAAAATATCGGTGCAGATGTCTACAAATCCTGGAGCGAAGAACAACGCAAGGCCGAGATCGGCAAGCTGGTGGATGGCTACCGCTCCGGCCTGGCCCTGAAGATCCTTTTGCAGATGGCCAGCGCCATTGCCGGCAGTCCCGAGGCTGCCCGTGAACATCTGGCAGCCCTGATTCCGGCTGAGGAGCGCCATTTGATGGTGACCCGCCAAAAAGGGGCGGATCAGGCTCTTGCCGCATCTTTTCTGATGTAAAACTGTTCACCGCAGAGGACGCGGAGGATTGTTGAAAAGGAAAACAGAGAGTAGCCTATCATTTGAAGTTTTTGTCTGTGTTTCCAGCCTTCCTCTGCGAACCTCTGTGCTCTCTGTGGTACATCTTAATTGTGTTATTCCTCAGGCCTTCTCATCTTCCTGCGCAGGGCCGCCATCCGCTTGTCTGCCAGCCGTTTGGTTTTCTCACCCTTGGGGACCCTGGTGGCCAGCCGCTTCTTCTCCACGCGGTTCCGCTTTTCCAAGGCAATCCGCAGCCGTTCCATGGCAACCTCCCGATTGCGTAACTGGGAACGGCTTTCAGCCGCATGCACCACAATGCCGGTGGGCAGGTGGCGGATTCGCACCGCCGAATCGGTGGTGTTGCGGTGCTGCCCGCCCGGCCCGGAGGCCCGGTAGAACTCAACCCGGATATCTGCCTCGTTGATTTCAATCATACTTTCAGGGCACTCAGGGCAAAGTTGACGATCGACAGCACCAGACTGAAGGCCAGGGCCCACCAGAAGCCCTGCACCTGAAAGCCGGGCACGATTGTGCTGGTCAGCATGATCAGCAGGGCGTTCAAGACCAGGGCGAACAGGCCCAGGGTCATGACGGTCAGCGGCAGGGTCAGGAGGCTCAGCACCGGCTTGATAAAGGCGTTGATCAGCCCCAGTATCAGGGCCGTGACCAGGGCGGCAAAGAAGCCGGACAGGCGTACACCCGGCAGCAGGTAGGCGGTAATTACGATGGCCAGGCCTGAAACGATCCAGTTGATCAAGAATCCCATGATCTATTCTCCTTGATTTTTTCCAATACGGATAACCTGTTGTGCCAAGGCCAGGCAGGCCGGCCGGTGCGTCACCACTAAAACAGTTGTGCCCTGCAGGCGTTGTTGCAGACGCTGTACCACCAACTGCTCGGTTGCGCCATCCAGCCCTTCGGTTGGTTCGTCCAAGAGCAGGATCGGCCGGTCTGCCACCAGGGCCCTGGCCAGGGCGATCCGGCGGGCCTCGCCGCCGGATACGGCGCTGCCTGCCTCACCCACCCGGGTCTGCAGGCCATCCGGCAGGGCGGCAACCCATGCCTCCAGACCACAGTCCCGCAGGATATCCTGCAGTTTCGTTTCACTGCAGTCCCGTTCAAGCAGGATGTTGTCGCGGATGCTGCTGTTGAACAGGTGCGGTTGTTGCGGCACTGCCGCCACCAGGCCGGCAAGCTGCTCGCTTCCCAACTCCCGCAGGTCTACCCCGCCAATCCTGATGATCCCTTGATACGGCCTGAAGCGTAGCAGCAATTCAATCAGGGAGGACTTGCCGCTGCCGCTGGGACCCACCACGGCCACCCGTTCACCCGGACCGACCTGCAGCGAGAACTGCTCCAACACTGGCGTGCCGCCCGGGTAATGCAGGCTGACCTGCTCCAGCACAATACTGCTGTCAAGGGGCTGCTGCGGCTGCGCCGGTTCTGCCAGCGGAGGCGTCGCCTGGGCCAGTTCCTGTATGCGCTGGATCGATTCCTCCGCAGCCGGGACGAGCTGCAGGGCATGGGCCAGCGG
>CAZUSH010000046.1:0-30316 GCA_964622705.1 uncultured Geobacter sp.
CCCATGATATCCTGCGCTGCACCGGGGTAGCTTTCTATGACAGGAACGCCAAGGCTACGGAAATGAGCAGCCAGACGCATGCCCCGTGCAGTCAATTTCTGCATGCTCGGAATCAATGAAGGATACACATTAACGCCGCGCTTTTTCAGGATGCGCTCGCAGATCCTCATGATGCCATATTCATCGCGCCCAGGGTCATCATCACTCACCGAAAGCCTTCCTTTCGGGATGGAGAGCGGGGAATCAATCGAAACCACATCCGGGCGGCATGAGAGGGTTGTTTCAATCAAATCATGATCAGTTCCCAGGCATTGCGTTTCGGCAACATTGTTTGTCAGCAGGCACCACCCCGACGGACGGCTTTCACTCCCGGTCAGGTCGATGCCCACCACCTTGAATTCGCGGTCTTTCTTGAGAACATGGAGATCTTTGAGCAGGATAAGCGGCCCGGCAACACCTTCATACGGCTGCAAGCGTATGCCATCATTATTTGTGTCACTCGCCCAGACGATTTTACTCTTTTGCTTTGAAAAATGTGGCAGCGATTTCCTGATTTGAGGCGGAGCCTCGAGCTTGTCAAGCATCCGTTCAACGACCGTATCAAAGATGACTTTCATCCCTTCAATATCGGCATGGTTGTATTGAATCAGTTGTTTCAGGGCCTTCATATCACCCCAGCGATACTTGTACCAGAGCACCGGAGCAGCCTCACCCGCCATGTTTTGCAGGTTGATGGGGCGAACAACGCCAATCTCGGTTTCAATCGCTTTTTGGCCACCTGACAATCCAACCCTCTTTGCCAGAAAACGAAGGTCTACATGGCAAACGGGTAGATTCAACCCCTTGAACTCCTGCTTTATAAAAGGGAGATCAAAAAGCGAGCCATTGAAAGTGACCAGGATTTTTGCCTGAGCAATGGCTTTTTTAAACGCCTCATCACTGCCACCCTGAATAAACGCACCAAACTCTTTACCCATGCTCCAGCCGACAAGCGTTATCTTGTCGTAATGCTTACTCAGGCCGGTTGTTTCTATATCAAGAAACATGGTCTTTTCAGGAAAACTTGCGGCAATGCGATAGTGCTCATGATTTGGGAGAGCTTGGGCAAAGAAGTCAACGTCCTGCTTTTCTAATGCCAATTGGGAAAGATGCAACGGTGAGCCAGGCATGCTTACAACATCGTCAGCAAATAATGAAAATTGGCTGGGCAGGGTTTTCTCGTAGTCTTTCCAGGTGACAATGCCGGATTGCCAAAAAGTTTGTTCTCTTTTTGCGGTAATGCCTTTTATATGTTGGAAGGTGTAAATAAGCATAAAACCTTAATGTTATATTTTGTGAGAATTAACAAATGAAATGAACCAAAACATAGTACATATAAAATAAACAAACCCAGATTTTTTAAAACTAGCTAAACTCAGATGGCTTTTTCTCATTTGAATAAGCTCATGCTGCAACGATTTACCTTGATCGCTATCACCAAAGTCAACTTCAATCCGTAATTCGAGTTCACCTATACGCTTATCGAACGGTCTGCTGTCTTCACGAACACCAGAGAGACGCCAGAAAAAAAGAAAAATTGCCGTTACAAGAGCGACAAAACGCAGCCATCCTGTCGGCACACTCCAGCATCCCAAGGTGGCAAGGAAAAGCCAAACACCTGCTAAATCAAGTGTGTTTCTCCACGCTATGATGTCAGCCTCAATTTTATTGATTTCGTCTTTCATGTATCCCTCATTCCGGTTTGTACCGGAAAGAGCACCTGTCATGTATATACATCATTCTTTCTACCTACGCCACATCTGACAAATTCTGATTTGAGCAACATCGATTTGCGAAAGCTGCTGAATAATCTCCCGCTTACAAACTTCACGCCGCCAACCGGAACGTCGCGTCGATCTCATCCCACGGCACATAGAAATGGCCGCTTTTGTCCTTCTCCACCAACCCCAGGCGCTCCATGGCCTTGACGTCGTCGAATACGTTGCGGTACTGGCGGTGCAGGTGCTTTGCCAGGGCGTTGATGCTGGTATGCCCCAGACGGCGCAGTTCGGACAGCAGTTCGAACCGTTTGGGGGTAAGGTGCTTCAACAGAGCAGGCAGGTTGTCGAAATAGAGCCGCTCAACCGGTTTATCCGGCATCCAGCCGTCATCCAGGCGATCCGCCAACCGCTTCAATTCGTCGAAGAGCCTCTTGTCGCTTCTGATCCCTATTTTAATCTGCCGTTGTTCACACATATCATGTCATCCTCTTTATCAAGAGAACCTCTTGCAAACATAGCAAACCATCTGTCGCCGTCTATTAACTCCCCCCGGCCCCCTCTTACCTCAAGAGGGGGAGAAAAAGCTTAGTCAAAACCTATCAACAGGCCCGGCCAGGGCGTTCCTCTCCTTTGCAAAGGGGAGGACAGGAGGGATTACCCTACCCCAGCTTTTTCTTGAACTTGACTATAGCCAGCGCCAGGATCAGCACGGCGAACCCCAGCAGGAACAGGGCCTGGGGCCAGAGGGTGGCCATCCCCACATCCTTGAGGTAGATCCCCCGCAGGATGGTGACAAAGTAACGGGCCACCACGATATGGCTGACCGCCTGGATCGGGGCCGGCATGTTCTCCAGCGGGAAGATGAAGCCGGACAGCAGAAAGGCCGGCAGCACCGTGACCAGCAGGGCCAGTTGGCTGGCCAGCAACTGGCTCTTGGCAATGATGCTGATCAGCATCCCCACGGCCAGCGCCCCCACCAGAAACAGCAGCGACAGGGCGGACAGCAACACCAGGCTCCCTTTCAGCGGCACCCCGAAGACAAAGTAGCCCACCCCTACCGACAGCAGCAGGTCAACCACCCCGATGCAGAAATAGGGGGCCAGTTTGCCGATGATCAGCTCCCAGCGCCGCACCGGCATGGTCACGATCTGCTCCATGGTGCCGGTCTCCCATTCCCGCGCCATGCTGAGGGCGGTCAGAAGCGCCGCCACGATCATCATGATCACCGGGATCAGGCCGGGGAAGATGAAGTTGCGGGAGACCATGTCGCTGTTGAACCAGATGCGCGGCTTCAGGCTGAAGGGCAGCGGTGCGGCAGCCTGTTGCGGCAGGCGCCGCTGCAGGGTGTCCATGCTGACCTGGCGCGACCAGGTTGCCGTGAGCGCCTCGGCATAGCCCTGGGCAATGGTGGCGGTGTTGGGGTCGCTGCCATCCAGGATCACCTGCACGGCCGGGCTGTCGCCTCCCTCCAGCCGGTCGGCGAAGTCGGGCGGGATCACCAGGGCGATCAGGGCGTCACGCCGGTCAATGGCCTGCTCAAGCTGGCGGTAATCGGTGGCGAACTGCCGCAGTGAGAAGTAGCGCGAGCCCTGGAAGCGGCTGATCAGGTCACGGCTGTGGGGGGTGTTGCTCTGGTCCCAGACCGCCAGCGGCACCCGGTCCACATCCAGGGTCAGGGCGTAGCCGAACAGAAACAGCATGATCATCGGCATCAGGATGCCCAGCGCCAGGCTGCGCGGGTCCCGCAGCACATGCAGAAACTCCTTGTGGCCAACGGCCTTGATCCGGCGCAGAGAGGCCTTTGCCACAGAGGACACAGCGCTCATGCAGCGCCCCCACTGTGCGCATCCCGTTCCTCGATCAGCTCGATGAAGACCTGTTCCAGGCTGGGCAGCTGGCCGTCTTTGCTGCGCTGTTGCTTCAGGTCGCGGGGTGAACCGACCGCCACCAGTTCGCCCCGGTAGATCAGCGCCAAGCGGTCGCAATACTCGGCCTCATCCATGTAGTGGGTGGTGACAAAGACCGTGACACCGTCGGCGGCCAGGGTGTGGATCAGCTGCCAGAAACGGCGGCGGTTGAGCGGATCAACCCCGGAGGTGGGCTCATCCAGAAAGATGATCGGCGGGCGGTGCAGCAGGGCGCAGCCCAGGGCCAGGCGCTGACGCCAGCCGGCCGAAAGCTCGCCCGCCTTGGAATGCCGCCGTTCCGCAAGCCCCGCCATCTCCACCACCCAGTCGGCCCGTTTTTTCAGCTCAGCTCCGGGCAGGCGGTAGATCCCGCCGTAAAAGGCGATGTTTTCCTCCACGGTCAGGTCTTCGTACAGGGAAAACTTCTGGCTCATGTAGCCGATGTTCTCCTTGATCAGCTCGGCCTGTTCCCTGACGTCGAAGCCGGCCACATGACCGTTGCCGCTGGTGGGCTCAAGGATGCCGCACAGCATCCGGATGGTGGTGGACTTGCCGGCGCCGTTGGGCCCCAGAAAGCCGAAGATCTCCCCCTTGGGGACCTGCAAGGAGATATCGTTGACCGCCACAAAGTCGCCAAAGCGGCGCCCCAGCCCCTCCAGGCTGACTGCCGCCGCAACCGCCCGCAGATCCGGGGCAGGACGGCGTTTAACAGCGGAATCAACACCTTCTCCCATAACGGTGATAAAGACATCTTCCAGGGTTGGGGCAACAATGGCCGGGTCGGCCAGTTGCTTCAAGGCCAGCGGGGTATCGCAGGCCAACAGCCGGCCGTGGTGCAACAGTCCCACCCGGTGGCAGCGTTCGGCTTCATCGAGGTAGGCGGTGGCCACCACGATGGTGACCCCTTCCTGCAGCAGGGTGGACAGGATGGCCCAGAAATCGCGGCGTGAGACCGGGTCGACACCGTTGGTGGGTTCGTCCAGAAACAGGACCTCGGGGGTGTGGATCAGGGCGCAACAGAGCCCCAGCTTCTGCTTCATGCCGCCGGACAACGCCCCGGCCCGGCGTTTGGTAAAGGGGGCCAACCCGCTCATGGCCAGCAACTGCTCGGCCCGCGTTGTCCACTCCGCGCGGGGTACCCCGAAGATATCGGCGTGAAAACGGATGTTTTCCAGTACGGTCAGGTCCGGGTAGAGCCCGAAGCGCTGGCTCATGTAGCCGATCCGGGAGCGAACCGCCTCCAGGTCATGACAAGGGCAGTCCAGCACACGAGCCTCCCCCTCACTGGCATCCAACACCCCGGTCAACATCCGCAGGCTGGTGGTCTTGCCGGCGCCGTCCGAGCCCACCAGCCCGAACAGCTCCCCCCGGGGGATAGTCAGGTTCAGGCTGTCCACGGCAGTCAGTTGGCCGAAGCGTTTGGTAAGGTTGGAGAGTTGAATCATGGGAACCACCGCTATGATTTGCCACTGAGACACAGAGCGCGCAGAGAAAAAACAAATCTTGCAAACCGTTTCAGAGGTAAAAAAACAGAAGCTTAAACCGCACTACTGCAGGCGTTCAACCAACGTTTACTATAAAAATCAGAATCTTCATCCAGTGGTGTCTCGACGTTCTTGTGTAAAAACGATTCGGCATTACGCCTTTGGCCTTTACTTTTCCCTGAGCCTCTGTGGCTCTGTGGCAGACTACGATTTTGGCGCTGCCAGGACCAGATCCACCGGCATGCCCGGCTTCAGTTCCTGCTGCGGATTCTTGATGGTGACCTTGATCCGGTAGACCAGCTTGACCCGCTCCTGCTCGGTCTGGATATTTTTGGGGGTAAATTCGGCCTCCGAGGCGATGAAACTGACCACCCCCGGGTAGGTGCGCCCCTTCCAGGTATCGCTGCTGACCTGGACCTTCTGGCCCAGCTTGACCCTGCCCAACTGGGTCTCGGGGATATAGGCCCGCACCCAGACCTCATCCAGTTGCGCCACGGTGATCACCGGCGCACCGGCTGCCAGCAGTTCGCCCGGCTCGGCATGTTTGGCCAGCACCGTGCCGGAAAGCGGGGCCGCCAGCACGGCCTGCGACAGACGGGTATCGGCCAGAGAGCGGGCCGCACCGGCAGCCGCAAGACGGGCCTTGGCGGCATCAACCGCATCGGGGCGCGGCCCGATTTTGGTCAGCCGCAGCCGTTCCTCCCCCTCGCGCACCGCCGCTGCGGTGGCATCCCTGCCTGCCCGGGCGGCATCCAGCTCCTTGCGGGGGATGACCTCTTTTTTAAAGAGCGCCTCGGCCCGCACCGCATCCCGTGCCGCGCGGTCGGCCTCGGCCTTCAGGCGGGCCAGGGTGGCCGCTGCCGCGGCAATCTCCTCACGCCTGCTGCCGGCCTGCAGGTCGGCCAGCACGGCCCGGGCCGTCTGCTGATCCGCCGCGCGGGCCTTTTGCTCATCCTGCAGTTCATCGGCCTCCAGGCGCGCCACAATCTGGCCGGCCTTCACCTGCTGGCCCTCGTCCACCAGCCGTTCCTTCAGGCGACCCGGCACCTTGAACGAGACCGCCACGGTGGTGCTCTCCACCGTGCCGGTCAGCTTGAGCTGGCTATCCGGCCCACCGGAACGCCGGAGGATAAAGGCACCGGCGGCCAGCACGCCCAGCAGCACGACAACGGCAACAATTTTCTTTTTCTGCATACCTGCGCCTCCACAGAGACCCGCTCTTGCGTCTACTCATACCACAAGACGAAAAAAGGGGTCACGTCAAAAGACGCACCCCCATGGCGAGGCTCCGGCCTATGCGGCAGTTCAGCTGATGGCGGTGTGCCGCTCCTGCCAATACTGATACTCAAAGCTCCAGTCATCCTTTTTCTGTTCAACCAGCCGTTTCATCCTGGCCTTAAAGGTGCCGCGGAAGCCGGCCTGATCGGGAAAATGCTCCTTCTCCCTGATACAGCGGCAGAGTTCCCTGCCAAGCTCCTGGGCCTTTCTGAGCAGCAGATCATCCCCGGACAGTGCCCGCACCCCGGCCGCAGACCCGCCGATGCCGCCTACCGACTGGGCTCCGGTGGCGTTGACAAAACGTTCGATATAGCGGATCACCTCGTCATCCTCGCCGCTGCCGGAGGTCTCCACCACCGCCCCGTATTTTCCCTCCAGGGCCAGGCAGTGTATGATCCCGCAACAACGATCAAACAAGGCCTTAAGCTGGGCCGAGACACTGAAGACATAGTTGGGGCTTGCCAGGATGAAACCGTCGCTTGCCAGCAGCGCCTGCCTGACCGGTTCAAAATCATCCCGCACGAAACAACGCCCGACCTTGTGACAGAGGTTGCAGCCGTGACAAGGTGAGATATGCAACAACGAGAGCTCAATCAACTCCACCTGCGCCTCCCGGTCAAGCCCGGCCAGCACCTCTTCCAGCAAACGTCCCGTTGTGCCGTGCCGGCCATGGGGACTCCCGACAACTGCCGTAATCTTCATACACCACTCCAGACTGAAATCATGCGGCACTGCGCAATGACCGGCCAGCAGGCTGGGCACCTCCCTGGCACAGCAGACAGCTGAGCAAGGCGCTCGCCAGGACCAGGACCGCGGTGGCCAGGAAGGCCAGACCAAAACCGAACCGTCCGATCACGCTGCCCATACTGACCGAACTGAGTAGCATACCGGTATAGATGCAGGTGTTATAGCAGCCAACCGCCAGCCCGCGCATGGCGGGCGGCACCAGATCGGCGATCTGGGCACAGATCACCGTAAAAGCAACCCCCATGCCGCCCCCCATCAGCACGGCCACGGCCAGCAGCATCGGGACTGTCCGCGCCAGCCCCAGACAGGCCAGCGCCAGCGCAAACAGGGCCGTGCCGCCGCAGATCAGCAGCCACTTGCACCGCAGTATATCCGTCAACCTGCCGGTCGGCAGACGTGAAAGCGCGTTGGCAAAGGCCTGGGCCGTAAAGACGGCGCCGATCTGGGCCGTGCCCATGGCCATGCTCTTCATATAGAGCGGCATGAAGGTCACAAACATGCCGTAGCCCATACTACAGCCCAGGGTAGCGATCAGGCAACCACAGAAGGGACTGATCTGCAACAGCCCCCACAGGGCTGGACCGCTGATGACGCGCGGGGTTCGCCGCGTCTGCTGCGGCGATGGGGCTGGCAGCCAGAAAAAGGCCACCACGCACATCAGCGCCAGGAGCCCCCCTGCCGAAAGCAAGACCTCGCGCAGGCCTGCAAGCACCGCCAGGTAGCCGCCTGCGGCCGGGCCGAGCGTCATACCGCAGTACATGGCCAGGGTATAGCGTCCGTAGGCCCGCCCCAGCCGGTCCGGTTCGGTCACATCGGCAACATAGGACATAAGCGCCGGTGAAAAGGTGGCAAGCCCGGCGCCGAACAGCAGATACAGCAGCGCCATCTGCAGCAGACCGCTGCTCAGGTAGAGCAGGCCGGAGGCCCCGCCCAGCACGACCAGGCCGCCCAGCAAAAGCGGGCGGCGTCCCAGCCGGTCGGAGACCATGCCGGAGGGGATCGACAGCAGGGCCGCCATCACCATAAAGGCGGCATTGATGATGCCGACCTGCACGGTGGTTGCCCCCAGCGAGAGGGCCAGTAGCGGCACAACCGGCATTCGCATGTACGCGGCAAAGAAACAGCAGAAACTGAGACCGCAGGCTATGGTCAACGGCCGTGATCGCACCATGATGATCCGCCTCGCCCTGCCGGAAAACCGGCCTGTGGGCCCGCCGTTTCCGGCCGTGATGGTTTTGCGTCGCCCCGTCGGCGCCGCGCAGCGGCCGCCAGGCAGCGAAGCCGTTGGGGGGCGTGCAGCTATTGTGCCACCATCCTGCAAGGCTGGGGGTGCCGCGAATAGGCGCTTCATCCACCCGCCCCGCAGCGGCCCGCTTATCAAAACAGAAAGACAGTTACCATTTTGGTAAAACGGATCTTTACGCCTCCCGCCCGTACCCCGCCGGTCTCGGCGAAACAGGGGCACGCACCACGGCTTATGCGCCTCCCCTCACAGAACAAGCGAACCGCTAGCAGCGAGATCCAACACCATCCTCCGGATGCCGGCGCATTATCAAAATGACCGCAGCCTTATCATATTCACAAACCACTCTCTGCCACCGCAACGCACACAAACAAAATAATGCAATTATTTAAGCATGTTACGTGCTGGCACATATCATGCTAACCACGATACGCAAGACATTGGTCGCGGCACGTGCGACCTGATCCCCTGATACTGTTGAGGCAGCGTTATGATCAGCATAGCATCGGCACAACAAGAGGTTCTCAATCACGTATCGCACCTGGACCCGGCATCGATCCCCCTGCTGCAGGGACTGGGAAAGGTGGCCTTTCATACGGTACACGCCCCCTGGGATATGCCGATGACCAGCAATTCGGCCATGGATGGCTATGCCATGGCGTACCGCGACGGTCAGAGCGAGTGGAGCGTGATCGATTTTATCCCGGCCGGCACCTGTCGCACCAACAGCGTGGCGCCGGGCGAGGCGGTCAAGATCATGACCGGCGCCCCGATCCCACCCGGCTGCGATACGGTTATCCCCTTTGAACAGATCAGCAGAGAGCAGGACCTGATCCGGCCGCTCCACGCCATCAAGACCGGCGCCAATATCCGTCACAAGGGCGAAGACCTGCGCACCGGCGATCCGGTTGTCCGGGCCGGCACCCTGCTACGCCCCCAGGAGATCGGTCTGTTGACCGCCATCGGCCTGACCGAAGTGGCGGTATACCGCACCCCGCGTATTGCCGTGCTGGCCACCGGTGACGAACTGCTCGAACCGGGCAGTACCCCCTATCCGGGCAAAATCATCAACAGCAACAGCAACAGCCTGGCAGCCCAACTGCTGGAGGCGGGCTGCGAACCGCAACTGATCGGCGTTGCCGCGGACACCCGCGAGTCGACCAGGGCCAAGATCAGCGCCGGAGTTCAGGCCGACGCCCTGCTGATCTCCGGCGGCGCCTCCACCGGTGATCGCGATTATGTCAAGGAGACCATCCTTGAGCTGGGCGGACAGCTGCACTTCTGCAAGGTCAACATGAAACCGGGTAAACCGGTGGCCTTTGCGACCCTTGCCGGAACGCCGGTCTTTATCCTGCCGGGCAACCCGGTGGCCGCCATGGTCTGCTTCGAGATGTTCGTGCGGCCGGCGCTGCTGACCATGCAGGGGTGCGCTACCATCATGCGCCCGAGTATCAAGGCCGTTCTGACCGCTGCAACCAGCAACCGGGGAGACCGCCCCCACCTGATCAGCGTGCGGGTGACGCGGGACAGCGGCATCTACACCGCCTCATCGATCAACAGCCAAAGCTCAGCCAACCTCACCGCGCTGACAGCCGGCAACGGCCTGCTCATGGTGGAGCCCCACGCAACGCTCCCGAGTGACAGCCTGGTGGAGGTCACGCTACTGGACCGGAGTCTGGAAATGGGGGATTTCTGTTATGCCGCTCTCTGATCGTTTCGGAAGAATCATCAATTACCTGCGCCTGTCCGTGACCGACCGCTGCAACCTGCGCTGCATCTACTGCATGCCGGCATCCGGGGTACCCAGCCTGCGCCACACCGATATCCTCAGCTACGAAGACCTGCTGCGGATTGCCCGCGCCGCTGTTTCTGTGGGGGTGGAAAAGATCAGGGTCACCGGTGGAGAGCCGCTGGTCAGGAGCGGGATCATCCCGTTTTTGGCAGAGCTGTCCCAAACCCCCGGACTCAAACGGCTGGTGCTGACCACCAACGGGATACGGCTGCCGGAGATGGCGGCAGAGCTGCGGTGCGCCGGGGTGGAAAGTCTCAACATCAGCCTCGACTCACTCCAGCCGGACACCTTTGACAGTGTTACCCGGGGCGGCAATATCCATAAGGTCTTTGAAGGGATCAAGGCAGCGGAAGAGGCCGGTTTTCGCCGGATCAAGATCAACGTGGTGGTCATTCGCGGCGTCAACGACCATGAGGTGGCCGATTTTGCCGCCCTGACCATCAACAAGCCGTATCAGGTCAGGTTCATCGAGTATATGCCGACCCTGCGGGACGATTCCTGGAAAAGCCGCACGGTCTCCGGCAGCGAACTGCTGGGCGACCTTGCCCTGCGTTACAACCTGCAGCCGGCCGCCAAGGAGAACATGGACGGACCGGCCAGCTATTACCGCATCAACGGGGCCGCCGGCATGGTGGGGGTCATTACGCCGGTTACCTGCCACTTCTGCAATGAATGCAACCGTATCAGGGTCACCGCCACCGGGATCGCCAAGAGTTGCCTCTTTGCCACCACGACCCACGATCTGAAGCCGTTTCTCCGCGCAGCCGACAGCAAGGGGCTCAAGGCCGCACTGCGCAACGTGGTCAACGACAAGCCCGAGCAGCACGCCATCGCCGAGGTGGCCCGCCAGCACACCGCCACCCCCATGTTCCAGATGGGGGGCTAAGACGGGCGCCAACGGTTTACAGTACGCCCTACCGCACGCCGTCCTTACCGTAGTCGTTCAGCTTGCGGTACAGGGTGGCGATACCGATGTTGAGGGCACTGGCCGTGCGGGCCCGGTTATTCCCCAGCGCCTCCAGGGCGGCCAGGATGTACTCCCGCTCCACCTCTTCCAGCGGGCGCACCCCGCTCTCGATGGTCGGCTTGCGCAGCACGGAGCGCAGTTCCTCCGGCAGGTCGTGCAGCTGGATCTGATTGCCGCTGCACAGCGCCACGGCGTATTCCATCACGTTCTGCAGTTCACGCACGTTGCCCGGCCAGTCGTAGCGCAAAAGCTGTTCAGCCACCTGCGGCGCAAAGGCCGTCACACTGCGCTGAACGCGGTGCGAAGCCTCATCCATGAAGATACGGGCCAGCGGCAGGATATCCTCGCGCCGCTCCCGCAGGGTAGGCACCCGCAACTCGATCACCCGCAGACGATAGTAGAGATCCTGCCTGAAACGCCCCGCCTCCACCTCATCGGCCAGGTTGCGGTTGGTGGCGGCCAGGATACGGATATCGACCGGACGCGATTTACTTTCCCCCACCCGCCGGATCTCCCGCTCCTGCAGCGCCCGCAGCAGCTTGACCTGCATCCCGGCCGGGATCTCGCCGATCTCGTCCAGAAACAGAGTACCGCCGTTGGCCGCCTCAAACAGGCCGATACTGTCCTTGGTCGCCCCGGTGAAGGCGCCGCGGACGTGCCCGAACAGCTCACTCTCCAGCAGGGTTTCGGTCACTGCCCCGCAGTTGACCGCAATGAACGGCCGTCCCATCCGGGCCGATTCCTCATGAATCAGCTGGGCAATCCGCTCCTTGCCCACCCCGCTCTCACCGCTGATCACCACGGTCGCCTCAACCTTGGCGATCCGGCGCGCCATGTCCAGGGTCTTGCGCATGGCCGGGCTGCGGGCGGTCACGCAGCCGCAGGATTCATCCTCGCCACCGCCGTCCAGACAGGAGAGCTGGCGCTTGCGCACCCTGAGCCGATCCTCGACCGAACGCAGCTTTTCCGTCAGCTCGGCCAGCAGCTTGTCGGCAGACTCCATCTGGTAGTAGGGCAGGTGTTTATCGAGCACCGGTCCCCACTGTTCCTTGAAGCGCCCCTGCATGTGACAGAGCGCGTCCCCCTTGGCGCAGCAGTGGGTCTCAATGAAGTAGACCTCCCGGCCGGCCCAGGCCGAGACATAGCCGCTGGCAAAGCCGGTCAGGGTCCAACAGGCCGGCTCGGTGGTCCTGCCGAAATGCAGCAGGTGCTGTTCCGACTCATAGGAGTTCTGCCAGTCCCCCTCCACCAGCGGTTCATCCCCCAGGCCATCGGTGCGGCGGTTGCTCATGACCTCCACCAGCCCCAGCAGGGTGTGCAGACGCGGGCCGGTATTGGGATCCTCCAGCAGTTCGGGGAACTCCTGCCGCAGCGCCTCGGCGGTCCTGCGACCATGGGCATAGCCGAAGCGGGTCAGGATGCTGCGGGCCGCCGAGATCCCCAGGGTATCGATCAACTCTTTGCGCAACAGACCAAGGGCAACGGCGTCGAACAACAAGGCCCGCTTGCCCATAAAACGTATGATACCGCCATCCGCAGAAAAGCTCAGCAGCTCCCGCAGGTCCAGATCCTGTGCGCGCATATCCCCCCCTATCAATTTAATAGACAGCCTATCACTACGATAGCCAAAGTCAACCACAAGCAAAAACATTCCAGCAATTACAGACACTTAAAAATGGCACGCTCTCTGCTATTGGTCCAGACAAGACCGCCGGACGCCTCTGGCCAAGGCACCGTGGCCGGTCATACGCAAGGAGGAGATCACCATGAAACCCACCGTTTGGAAAGTTATCGGAGTACTGGCCGTAGCAGTGCTCATCAGCAGCGGTTCCAGCGCAGCCGCCATGACCGTTGGCGGCCCCCATGCCCCGATGGGCTTCAAGTGCGCCGACTGCCATAAAACCGATACCCCCCAGGCAGCTCCGACCAATGACGCCTGCCTGGCCTGTCACGGCAGCTATGAGCAACTGGCGGAAAAGACCAAACCCAAACATGTTGCCAACCCGGACGACAAAGAGGCCCACGCCAATCCCCATGCCTCACACATGGGCCAGATCAGCTGCACCGACTGCCACCACACCCATAAGCCTTCGGAACTGGTGTGCGGACAATGCCACAGCTTCGACTTTGTCCCCAAATAAGGGATTAACACGGATTTAACCCTTGGGAAGCAGCTTCCCGGGGTATCACACAAAAGGGAGGAAGAGATGAAAAAGCTATGGTGCAGTATGGCTTCGGCGTTGCTCATGATCGCCTGCGCGATCCCGGCATTTGCCGAAAAGGTGATGGACACCGACATAGCCGTGGTAGGTGGCGGCCTTTCCGGTCTGTCAGCCGCAACCCAGGCCACCCAACTGGGGGCCAAGGTGATCGTGCTTGAGAAGCAGGCCAGCGTAGGCGGCACCGGCAAGTTCTGCGAAGGTGTCTTTGCTGCGGAAAGCAAGCTGCAGAAGCGGATCGGCATCAACGTCACCAAGGATTTTGCCTTCAAGCTGATCATGGATTACGGGCACTGGAAGAACAACGGCGCCCTGGCCAAGCATTTTGTTGACCGCTCGGCCGAGACCATCGACTGGCTGGACTCAATGGGGATCAAGATCGACTATATCGGCGTCGGCGGACACGGCGGCCCCCTGACCTGGCACGTGATCGCCCCCGGCCCGGACTATATCTCCGGCAAGGACAAGCATGACTACCACTGCCAGCGTATCATCAACGTGTTTGAAAAATACGTGAAAGAGCATGGCGGCACGATCCTGCTGCAGACCCCCGGCACCGACCTGATCAAGGAAGGCGAAAAGGTAGTGGGCGTCTGGGCCAAGGACAAGTCCGGCGAGAAGATCCGTATCAACGCCAAGGCCGTGATTGTGGCCACCGGCGGTTTTGCCAACAACAAAGAGATGATGAAGAAGTACTATCCCGAATACCCCAACATCACCGTCGTGGGTAACATCGGCAAGGATGGCGACGGCATCCGGATGGGCGAGAAGGCCGGTGCCGACCTGGAAGGTATGCATACCGTGCAGGGCTACCGTCCCGGTCTGCCCGGCTTCCACCCGGCCGACCAGATGATCGCCCTGGCAGTTCAGCCCTATTTCTGGGTCACCCCCCGCGGCGAGCGCTACACCGATGAATCCAGCATCGTCTTCTGGCCCTACTCCAACAACGCCCTGGTACGGGTGGGCGGCGTGGCTTACTCCATCTACGACGATGCAACCCGCAAGATGGCCGTTGAACAAGGGATTGAAATGCCGCTGGGCGAGTGGGTTATCGCCGGCACCAAGCTGGTCAAGTGGGAAGACTCCTTCAACAAGGAACTGGCCCGCAAGCGCGGTAATGTCTTCAAGGCCGACACCATCAAAGATCTGGCTAAGCAGCTGAACATGGATCCGGAAGTGCTGCAGGCCAGTGTTGATACCATGAACAAGGCTGCTGAAAGCCGTAATGACGAGCTGTTCGGCAAGCCGGCCAAGTTCCTGCGCAAGATCGCAACCGGCCCCTTCTATGCCACCAAGCTGACCCCGCGTCACCTGGGCACCCTGGGCGGCATGAAGGTTACCCGTGACAACCAGGTGGTTGATGCCAAAGGCGAGCCGATCTCCGGCCTGTACGCCGTCGGTACCGACTCCGGCGGTATGTACGGTGACTCCTACGACCTGCTGCTGGGTGGCGGTACCGCCGGGTATGCCGTCAACTCCGGCCGCTTTGCTGCAGAGCACGCCGTCAAGTCGTACAAGTAAGCACCCGCCAGCGTTGCCGGAGCCATATCCGGTCAACCAGACAAACGCCCCGCAAGCCAGATGCCTGCGGGGCGTTTTCATACTGCACCCACGCCGTCAACCACCTTTCAGCGCCTTTGCCGGCAACGGCTGCGTAGTGACCAGCCCTTCCCCGCTCTGCAGAATCAAATTAGAAGGCCACCTTATCAAAATGAAAGTCCGCCCCCTCAAAGCGACAAGGCCACTCCGCCGAATCGAGCGTGTAAGTAATTGATTTAAAATAACTTAAAACAAAAAAGCCGTGTGGCACGCCTGCTGCAAACAGTCCACACAAGCCGAGGCCGGCAGGCAGCATATCGAGTCCGGCGCATGCCATGTGCGTGGAGGGCAAAAGCCGGGATTCCCCCTCCTTCTCTCAGCTTCGGCACTTCGCGCACATGGCAGATCAACAACGACCCAAAGATCGTTACCAGCATGTCTGGTTTACCTAGCAACGCACAGCCGGGAGGAGGTGACGTCGACATAACCGCTTACAACGCTGACCCGACAACGGCGGAAGGCACCGGTCCACACACACAATCGATCGCATGACAGATGGAGGCTGCCGGATGAGGCAGTACTATTCATGAAAAGAGGAGGCAACAGGATGAAAAAAAGTATCATTGGCGCATCACTTGTCGCAGCAGCATTTGGTTTGTCAGTACCGGCCATGGCCCTCGATGTCACCCCCTACGGTGCCATCAGGGTCGCAACCTGGTGGACCTCAAGTACCTATTACAATCCGGCAGGCAAACCGCTGCATGACGCTGACTTCACCCTGGACCTGCAAGGGGACAGCTTGGTCGGTATGCGGGTTAAGCAAGACGACTTCTCCGCCGTGGCGGAAATGGGGGCCTACAACCCGAAAAACCGGGCAGGCGGCGTAGAGTTGCGCTTGCTGTTCGGTGAGTGGGATTTCGGCGGCGGCAAACTGCGGGTCGGCTACGCCCCCAGCCCCTATGTCTACCGTTCCGAGCAGGTCTATGACGCCGATGGCGGCTTTAACGGCTATGCCTCACTGTGGGACGGTCGCTATGCCCAGATCAAGGTGACCCTCAACAACGGCTTGTATATGGCCCTGATGAAGCAATCGACCGTGGGCTTAAACGGCATCAGCGCCACCAACGCCTACACCACCAACACCGGCAACCCCTGGGCCAATACCCCCACCAACCTGACCAGCACCACCTATGCGGACACCGCAGGGTATACCGATTACGACACCTTTATGCCCAAAACGATCGTCGGCTATGAAGGCAAGGCCGGCATCGTCACCTACGGCGGCGGCATGGCAGGCAACTTCTACAAGATCCGTACCGTGGCAGCAGGCGGTAACCAGACCGGTAAGGACGAGATCTATTCCTACCTGGCCTTTGCCCACGCCATGATCGACCTGGCGCCGATTGAGCTGAAACTCAGCGGCTATACCGGCCAGAACCAGGGCAACCTGATGAACAACGCTGCCGCAGCAGCCGGTTCATTCTACAGCAACAATGCCAACTACGGCAAAAACGCCTACACCTACGGCGGCTGGGGCCAGATCGGCTACACCATGAACAAAAAGTTCAAGATGTTTACCGGCGTCTCCTACGAGTCCAATGAAATGCGTGGCCGGGCCACCGACGACCGCATGGCCGCCTTTGCCAACGTGCAGTACCAGGTCACCAAGAACTTCAAGGTGGTGCCTGAATTCACCTATCTGAACGATATGCGCAGCGCCAGCGGCGCCAAAGAACCGCAAATCTATGCTGCCGGCGTCAAGTGGGAAATGACGTTCTAGGATTTCGCAGCATCACGGAGCAGCTCCGGCGCCCACGCCGGGGCTGCTCCGGGCATCAAACGCCACACGGGGAAGTGGCCTAGGCAGTCGTCGCAACACAGGCGACGGCTGCACAACCGAAGGAGGGAGACCATGTCCAATCTTGTACGTACACTCTACCTTGCCGTACTGCTTGTGTGCGGCAGCGCTTTCAATCTTAACGCCTCGCCGCTGGGCAGCAGGATTGCCCAGGATTTTACGCCAACCTCGGGCTACCTGATCCAATCCAGCGGCAACGAGTACCTGATCGACCCCGGCAGCGGCCGGAACATCGCCGTGGGCGACCTGTTCAGCCTGGTCGGCCCGGGTGAGGCGATCACCCATCCGGTCACCGGCAAGCTGCTGGGCACCCAGGAGCGCCTGAAGGGGATCCTGCGGCTGACCCGTTTAAAAGACAACTACGCCCACAGCCAGGCAATCGGCCCGCTCGACAGCCCCAAGCGGGGCGACGTGATCCGGCGCTACCAGGACATGCAGGCGCTGTTCTGGGACTACACCGGCCAGGGCGAACCCCTGGCAACCGAACTGCAGACCGCCCTGCCGGGCCTGCAATGGCAGGCCTATGCCACAGCCCAGCGGCTGCGGCCGGCCTCACCGGCGCCGGTCAATGCCGCCACGACGACGCTTTACTTCATCCTGACCCCCACGGCTCTGGAGGTCCGCGCCCCTGATTTCGAGCTGATCCACCGTTACCCAACCAACGCGACGGCGCTGCCCAGCCAGCCGGTTCCGGCACCGGTATCACCGCCCGCGCTTGCCGTACTGCCGCCGGTAACCGGCGGGGCAGTCCAGCCCGGCGGCGAACCGCTCTGGAACTACAGTTCCCTGAAAGGCGCCCCGATCGGCGTTGAGGCGGGCGACTTTGACGGCGACGGCCGCCAGGAGGTCGCGATCGCCTTTAACGACCGGGTTGAGATCGGCCGCCTCACCCCGGAAGGGTATCAGATGCTGGGGGTCATCCGGCTTGCCGCCGGCAGCCAGGCCTATGCCCTGGATGCAGCAGACCTGCTGAAGAGCGGCCGGCCGCAACTGTACCTCTCCGCCATGAACAGCAACGGCAATCCGGCCGGTATCGCCATCGAGTTCAGCAAGGGCCGTTTCCGCACCAGCATCACCAAGATCCCCTGGCATCTGCGCCGGGTTGAACTGCCGGGCGAAGGCACGGTCCTGCTGGGCCAGGAATATGACAGCCGCGGCCGCGAATTCGCCGGGGCGGTGTTCCGGGTACAACGATCCGCTCACGAGCTCGTCAAAGGCGCGCCGCTCCCCCTGCCCAAACGGGTCAACCTCTACGGCTTCACCGCCTTTAGCGACCAGGGCCGCACCCTGTACGCCTGCATCGACGATGACGGTTACCTGCTCATCCAGACCGCCAAAGGCGAGCAGCTGGCAAGCAGCGCCGATACGGTCGGCGGCACCGAGTCGTTCTTCGAGATGCGGGAGGACGTGCCCAGCGGTGGCGAGGCACGGCATGTCTACCTGAAGGCACGGATCGAGGTGACCCCCCGCGGCAACATCCTGGTCAGCGCCAACAGCGGTGTCAGCCTGCTGGGACGGATCAAGGTGTACCTCAAATCAGAGTTGAAGCTGTTCCGCTGGAACGGCAGCGATCTGCGCGAGGTCTGGCACACTGCGCCGGACAAGAGTTATCTGGCAGACTTCACACTGCTGAACGGCAAGGATGGCAGCGGGACAAAGCTGGTGACAACCGTGGCCTTCCCCTCACTGAATCCATTGGCAGAACGCAAGGCGGCACTGCGCCTGTACGAACTCGGTTCCTATTAAAACAGTGTCCGGCATGCCTTCGGCCAATGTGACCGGAGGCATGCCGGATAGCACGAAAAGGCGAGTTGAGACGCGTGTGCCCCACCTTGGAGCATACCGGTTGAACAGGCACAACACCTTGGCGCTTCAGAAGGCAGGTTTACCATGAGCCTACAGATAACACCCAAAGCACAGAGGATCATTGCAGAAAAAGACAGCGCCATCACCATCGGCATGAGCAAGCAGATTTGTTACAGCTGAGGGGGCGCCCAGTCGAGAGACTTCCCATCCGTGCGATGGGGCGCACCCGAACCGGCCGAGCTTGACAACTACGCATTCATGGACATCAACGGGGTATCCCTATATGTGCATGGCGCGGTCATGGGGCTCGCTAACGCCCGCATTGACGTGGTGACCGGTGGTGTCGGCACCAAGCTGATACTGCTGGGATCCAGCGGAAACAAATAAGGGGCAGGCCCACGGGAATCGCCCGGCACATTGGCGCTCATCCTGCTTATGCGGCCAACACGCAAGCAGTGGCTGCCATGCCTCATTTCATTTCAGAAGGGGACGGTCATGAAGAACGTTTCAATCACCACCAAACTGCTGGCCGGTTTCGGCCTGATTGCACTGCTGATGGTCGGCACCCTGGCCATCGGTATCCAGGCCTTGCTCAGCATGCAGCGCCAGTTTGACGACGCGCAACGGGTCTACCGGCTCGGCCAGCACGCCTCCACGGTGCAGGCCAGCATCTATTCCATCAACGACCGGGTCAAGCACATGGGGCACCTGAGCGATCCGGCCGAAAAACAGGCCCTGCTGCAACTGAACGCCAAGGACCGCGAGACCTACCTCAGCGCCTTGAAACAACTTGAGGAGGGGACCAAACGTCCCGAAGGCAAGCAACTGGTCGAGAGCTACAAGGCCGCAACCGCTTCCGGCCGCACCATGATCAAAAACCTGGTTGATGCCGCCATGAGTAACGACAAGGAACGCTACCTCGTGGCCCTGAACGAGGGGACCAAACTCACCCGGGAAGTCACGGACCCGGCACTCAAAAAGCTGCTGCAGTATTATAATGATCAGGCGGAGTCCTCCGGCCAGCGGGCCAAGTCCGCAAGCAGCAAGGCGCTATTTTTCATGATCGCCTGCAGTATTGTGGCGATCGTCGCCGCCCTGGTGATCGCCCTGCTGGTTACCCGCAACGTGATTGGTCCCATCCGGGCCTGCATGCAGGTGGCCGAGGCCATTGCCGCGGGCGACCTGACGGTCAGGATCGAGGCCCAGGGTGGTGACGAAGCCGCCTTCCTGATGCGCGCCATGGGCAACATGGCCCAGTACATGCGCGAGACCATCGGCATGTTGAAGAACGCGGCGCTCAACATTGCCGCCGATGCCGACCAGCTGCGCACCACCTCCACCCAGATGCTGGCAGGCACCGACACGGTTGCCAGCCAGGCCCACAGCATCGCAACAGCCGGTAATGAGATGTCAGCCACGGCCGGCGACATCGCCCAGAACTGCCAGATGACCGCCCAGAGCGCCGACAAGGCCAGCCGGGCCGCCCAGACCGGCGCGACCGTGGTGCAAAGCACCATCACCGCCATGGGCAGCATCACGGAGCGGGTCAAATCTGCCGCCGGCACCGTGGACAGCCTGGGACGCCGCTCGGACCAGATCGGCGAGATTGTCAGCACCATCGAAGACATTGCCGACCAGACCAACCTGCTGGCGCTGAATGCGGCCATCGAAGCGGCCCGGGCCGGTGAGATGGGCCGCGGCTTTGCCGTGGTGGCCGATGAGGTCCGGGCCCTGGCGGAACGGACCACCACCGCCACCCGCGAGATCGGCCAGATGATCAAGAATATCCAGGAAGAAACCAGGGCTGCGGTCAGCGCCATGAACGACGGGGTACGGCAGGTGGAGCACGGCGCCTCGGAGGCGGAAAAATCCGGCGCGGCGCTGCAGGATATCCTGGGGCAGATCACCAACGTCACCGGCCAGATCGGCCAGATCGCCACGGCGGCCGAAGAACAGACCGCCACCACCCACGAGATCAGCAACAACATGCAGCAGATCACCGAAACGGTTGCCCACGCAACCGGGCATGCCCGCAACACCGCCACCGCCGCCCAGCACCTCTCCGAGCTTTCCGGCGAACTGCAGCACCTGGTGGCCAGGTTCAAGCTGGCGGCCTGAAACCTTGCGTAGAGCGAGCCCGGCGGAAGTGGCCGGGCTCGCTTACTTGTAGTATCAACCTAGGTATTCCCACCGATGCCGGCCTAGGTAATTTTTTTTCAGATCCCGGCAGCTCCCCCGATTGCCGTAACCTCTCGATGCGCATATACTTGTTACCATAATGCACAACAGCAGCACCCGCGTCTCGGGAGGCCCGGATGACACGACCGGCATGCCACAACGACCAGCCACGACCGCAAGATGAATTGTATGACAGCCCTGCGCAACTGGCAGCACTGACTGCCGAATTTGCAGACTTGCAGGCCGCCTATCACGAACTGCAAAGGAGTGAGGCCCGCTATCGTCTGATGTTCGAAAACGTGCCGCTCGGCTATATGTCAATGGATGAACATGCCCGGCTGATCGACGTCAACAAGGCCTTTGCCGATTTTTTCGGCTATCATTTCGAAGAAATCATCGGCAGGCAGTTTGCCGACCTGCTGGCCGACGGAGTGGAATACCATCGTAAGGTCTCATTTCCTGACTTCAAACGCCGTGGCTACTCCAAGGATATCGTCTGGAACGTCAGGAAGAAGAGCGGTGAGATTGCGACCATCGTGATGAACGGACGGGTCAGGTACGACGAGGATGGCAACTTCATCCAGACCCACTGCATGATGATGGATATCACCGAGTACCGCAAGGCGGAAGAGGCGCTGCGCAAATCTGAACGGGAAAAGGCCTTGATCCTGGGGGCCATGTCAGAACGGGTCATCTATCATGATGAGCATCGCCGCATCATCTGGGCCAACCGGATAGCGGCCGAGACCGCCGGCCTGAGCCTTGAACAGATTGCGGGTAAATTCTGTTTCGAACTGTTCCGCCACCGCCCAACCCCCTGCGAGGATTGCCCGGCCATGCTGGTATTCCAGACCCGCAGCGCCCACACCGGTGAAATCAAGGTCGACGGCAAGATTCTGCAGATGACGGCCCACCCGGTCTTTGATCAGAATCACGCCTTTGTCGGGGTGGTCCAGATATCGTCGGACATCACGGAGCGCAAGCAGCTTGAGCGGGAGCTGCTCGACATCAGCAGCAATGAGCGCCGCAGAATTGGCCACGACTTGCACGACGGCATGGGACAGCAACTGACCGGCATCTCGTTTCTAGCCACGGCACTCCAGCACCAGCTCAGCGCGTTACAGCCCGATGCAGCCGAGACAGCGGCACGCATAGCCGAGGCGGCCGATTCTGCCCTGAAACTGATGCGTTCGATCCTTCAGGGACTCTGCCTGGTAACGGCCGAACCGCAGGGACTGATGTCGGCCCTGGCGGTTTTGGCCGCCAACACCACCGAACTCTGCAAGCTGGACTGTCAGTTCGCCTGCAAAACCCCGGTCATGCTGGATGACTATACCACCGCCTCACACCTGTTTTATATTGCCCATGAAGCGGTCTGCAACGCCGTCAAACATAGCGGATGCTCCCGTATCAGGATCGCCCTGGAACAGCAGCGTAGCAGTCTGCGCCTGAGTGTGCGGGACAACGGCACCGGCTTCCCCCCTTCCACTGGTGAACAGAACGGGATGGGGATGCGAACCATGCGCTATCGCGCCGCTATCATCGGGGCAACCCTTGAGATCAAAGGCAACAAAGACAAAGGCACTGCGGTAACCTGCCTGATGCCGCTCAACCTGTCGAACCACGCAAAGGAGTGATTCCATGGCCGGACCAGAGATATGCCGGATCTTTATCGTCGACGACCATGCGGTTGTGCGGGAAGGCTTGACCAAGCTGATTGAGCAGGAAGCAGACATGTGCGTCTGCGGTGCGGCCGAAGACGGCCCTGCCGCCATGAGCCGGCTCCTGCAGCTACAGCCTGATCTTGCCGTGGTCGATATCTCGCTGACGTCCTCCAACGGCCTTGAGCTGGTGAAAGGGATGAAGCTACGCTACCCGGAGATGCCGGTCCTGATCTTCTCCATGCACGAGGAATCCGTGTACGCGGAGCGGGCTCTGCGGGCCGGGGCATCCGGCTATATCATGAAGAGTGAATCTCCCTCCATCCTGATTAACGCCATCCGCAAGATCAGACAGGGCAAGATCCACTTGAGCGACAAGATGACCGAGCAGTTGCTTTTCAAGGCGATCCACCGTCACGAGAGCGGGACAGAGGACAGCATCGCCGCACTGTCCGACCGGGAGTTCCAGGTCTTCCAACTGATCGGCAAAGGGGTCGCCAGCCGCCAGATCGCCCAGCAGCTGAACCTGAGTGTTAAAACCATTGATGCCTTTAAGGAAAACATCAAACGCAAGCTGGGGTTGGCAAGCGCCGCCGAACTGACACGCTATGCCATTGAATCGGTCCACAGCAAGCTGCTTGACTGATCTCCCCACCACCTTCGGCCAGCCTCCACCCGCGCTCCACCTATAGGTTGTTTCACCTAGCACCATGCCACACCACTCCCTAGTCATCCCGCTTCTCCCCTAGAGCACAGCTCAGAAAAGATTCCCTCCAGAAACAGCAGCAGCCCTGATGTTCAGGACTTTCAGCGTTTTTTATACTGATGCCAAGGCTGGAAAAAGGAGGTGATCCGCACAGGCGACGCCCAGCACAGCGGCTTCGGCCAATCAATGAAACGTGAGGCAGGTAACGAACAAAAGGAGGAAGGAATGAACGTTGTCAAAATCGTCAAACTGTTGGTCCTGGTAGCACTTGTTGCCGTCAGCGGCACCAGTTATGCCAAGGATCGTGAGCTGAGCGCAGACGTTGTTGTGATTGGTGCCGGTTCATCCGGCCTGTCCGCAGCCGTCAGCGCCGCTTACAAAGGGGCCAAGGTGGTGGTGCTGGAAAAGATGCCCTTTGCCGGCGGCAGTTCCAACTTTGCCGAGGGGCTGTTTGCCGTGGGCACGGATCAACAGCGCAAAAAGGCCATCGGACTCACCAAGGAGCAGGCCTATGAAAAGGCCATGGAGTATCACCACTATCGCAACAATGCTGTGCTGATGGCTCAAACCATCCGCAACTCAACCAGCATCATCGCATGGTTGGAAAAGCAGGGGGTCCGTTTTGAGGTGTTCACCATGTCCCCCACTGAAGCACCCACCTGGCACCTGGTGCAGGATCGCGGCAATGCCCACCATGGTGCGGCCCTGGTGCAGGCCATGCAGGCCAAGGCAACCGAGCTGGGGGTCAAGATTCTGTTTGAAACGCCAGCCAAAGGGCTGATTTTCGAGGGTAAGCAGGTGGCCGGTGTCAAGGCGGTCAACAGCAAGGGCGACACCTACACCATCCACGCCAAGGCTGTCGTGGTGGCCACCGGAGGCTTCAACAACAGCAAGGAGATGATCAAAAAGTGGACCCGCTTCGATGCCGACAAGGTCTTCCCCACCATACCGATCAACAAGACCGGTGACGGCATCAACATGGCCTTGAGCGCGGGAGCCGATCACGAAGGGTGGGGGCTGATGCTGCACCCCGGCACCCATGGCCCCGGTATCAAGCCGCTCGGTGCGCTGTACTCCATGACCTGGCAGCCGCTTCTGTGGACCAACAAGTATGGTGAACGGGTAGTGGATGAGAATGCGGTCTGGGCCTTCACCTTTGCCGGAAACGCCATCGAACGCCAGCCGGACAGCTTTGTCTGGAGTATCTGGGATGATGATACCGTGCGCTATATGGAGGAAAAAGGCATTGATAACGGCCTGGGCGTGCTGGTGCCGATCGGCACCAAGCTGAAGGATCTCCGTGCAGAGATCGCCGCCGCCTCCAACCAGCCGAACCCAAGTGTCGTGGTGGCGGACAACGTTGAGGAACTGGCCGGAAAAATGGGCGTAGATCCTGTAAAACTGCAGGCTACGGTCACTCAGTACAATCATGCCAAAGAGATCGGCTTTGACGAGGTGACCTACCGCAAGGCTGACACGATCATCCCGGTTAAGACCGGCAAACTGTACGCCTTGAAGGTCTTCCCCTACAACTTTGTTTCGATAGGCGGCGTCAAAACCACCCTTAATTTTGAAGTCACTGACAAACAGGACAAACCGATTAGCGGTCTGTATGCCGCCGGCGCCGATGTCGGTGGGCTGTACGGCGACACCTATGCCACCTGGACCTCCGGCATGATGTTCCAGTTTTCCTGTCAGTCCGGCAAGATCGCCGGTGAGATGGCAGCTGATTTCAGCAAGCGTTAAGTTACCTCAAACGGCACGTTGCCTGATGGCCGTGCCGTGTTTTTTGCCCTGATCTGAAGATCACTTTCCGAAGGAGGAAAACAGATGCGTTTTATCGGTGTGACGAAGATGAAACTGGCAACGGCGGCCCTGTGTGCCCTGACGGCCCTGGCAACAGTCAATGCCGGTGCAACCGAGGGCGGCGGCGGTATGTATCCCAATGGCGCCGAAGGTGTCATGGCCGGCGCCCTGCCGCCCCCCGGCTTCTACTACCTGAACTACCTGACCCATTACAGCGCCGACCGCTTGAACGACAAGGACGGCAACAGGATACCGGTTGATTTCCATGTCAATGCCACTGCCAACGTCTTCCGCTTCCTGTATATGACCGAGGTCCAGGTGGCGGGCGGCAACCTGGGGTTCTATGCCATTGCACCGCTGGTACACCTGAGCGGCACGCTGTCCCCGGCACCCGGCGTAAGCATTGCCCGCACCAAAAGTGGTATCGGCGACATCAGTCTCGGCTCGCTGGTCGCCTGGCACGGCAGCATCTGGCATGCAGCAGCCGGTCTTGATATCAGCGCTCCCACCGGGCAGTACAATAAAAACGAAACCTTTAACATCGGCAGGAACTACTGGACCATCCAGCCGATCCTCGCCGGCACCCTGCTGACCAGCAACGGCCTGGAACTGTCTGCCAAGGCCATGTACGACTTCAACACGGAAAACACCGATACCAAGTACACCTCGGGCCAGGAATTCCATTTTGATTATGCAACCACCTATCACCTGGGTCCGTGGACCATGGGCGCCACCGGTTACTTCTACAAACAGGTCTCTAACGACCATGGTGGCACGGCTGCACTGAACGACGGCAATAAGGGCCAGGTCTTTGCCGTCGGACCTACCCTCAAGTACGACTACAAGAACATGAGTCTGGAACTGAAGTATCAGAAGGAAATGCTGGTAGAAAACCGCTCAGAAGGAGACAAGTACTGGCTTAAACTGATCTGGGCCTTTTAGCGTAGGCTCCTGCGGGATCAGGCGGTCAACTACCGCAGGCTCCCGCAGGAGTACACCCGTATCCCGCTCATTGCAGCCGGACAGAATGAGGAAATAACCATGACAACCCGTATCGTCACCACCATCATCACTGCGTGCTGCTTCAACCTCTGCGTTGCAGCAGGAGTGGTTCTGGCCGCCGCTGGCTTCCAGTGCGCCACCTGTCACCGTACGCCGGACAAGCTGCTGCCGGCCAAACATGTCAAAAAGAGCGACTTCAGCACCTGCTTCAGTTGCCATAGCATAGGCCGTCCCGCCCCTGATCTCATGGTCAAGCTGCACAGGAACCATCTGCATAGTGACACGAATGCAGACGCCTGTCTGAATTGCCATCCATCAGGCGCCGATGGCAGCATGCAACTCGATGCCACCGGCCAGCGGCAGATCAAAAAGGCCGATATCAGCGATCTGGCCCAGAAGATGTCCACCTGGCTGCAATCGGACAAGCTGGCCTATGCGCACCAGCGCAAGGGAATCTCATGCCGGGCCTGCCATACGGCCTATGCTGAAGACGACCCCTACGCCGAAAAGTGCATCGGCTGCCACGGCGACTACGAGGTCATGGCAAAAAAGACCGCCCAGACCAAACTTGAGCGCAACCCGCACAAGTCGCACTACCCGACCTTGAAATGCACGAATTGCCACCAGTCGCACGATGACTTTAAAAACTTCTGTGCCACCTGTCACGGCTTTGCCTTTGGCTGGAAAATGAAAAAGTAGCGTTCAACCGTGCTAGTGCAGCGTTATACCTGCTCCATCACCGCACTATCAAATTGATAAGCAGAGCGACCAAAACGACAGTCCCCTCACATCAGGGCAAGCAATATGCACAGCAATTTAAATAAGTTATATCCTGGCACAGACAGTGCAAGAAGAGAAACTGAAAAACAGAGCTAAGCCGGGACGCTTATGCAGATAAGCATCCTCCTTAGGTGGGTGTTATGGGGGGGAGCGATCCCCCCATTTTTTACCCACCGCTCTACACGCGTTACAGGCACAAGGAGCACCACCAATGGCACGATCATCCATAGAACAGGCAATCACGGATATCCGTAACGGCAAGATGGTCATTCTGGTTGATGATGAGGACCGGGAAAACGAAGGTGACCTGACCATGGCGGCTGAATGCGTCACGCCGGAGGCGATCAACTTCATGGCCACGTACGGCCGGGGCCTGATCTGCCTGACCCTGACCGGTGAACGCTGTGATCAGCTTGATCTGCCGGCAATGGTGCGGCAGAACAACTCCCCCTACGGCACCGCCTTTACGGTGTCGATCGAGGCGCGCCACGGCGTGACCACCGGCATCTCGGCTGCAGACCGGGCCAGGACGATCCTGACCGCCATTGCCGACCAGGCCGGACCGCAGGATCTGTCACGTCCCGGCCATATCTTCCCCCTGCGTGCCAGGGAGGGAGGCGTGCTGGTGCGCCGCGGTCAGACCGAGGGCTCGGTGGATCTGGCACGGCTGGCGGGCCTGAAACCGGCCGGGGTGATCTGCGAGATCATGAATGAAGACGGCACCATGGCCCGCATGCCCCAACTGCGGGAGTTTGCCCTGCGTCACGGCATCAACATCTGCTCCATTGCCGACCTAGTGACCCACCGCATCAAGCGGGAGAAGCTGGTACGCCAGGTTGCCGATGCCGATCTGCCCACCTGGGCCGGCCGCTTCAGGGCGGTGGCCTTTGAGAACGATATCGACGGACTTGAGCATATGGCCCTGATCAAGGGTGAGATCACCCCCCATGAGCCGGTGCTGGTCCGCATTCATTCCGAATGCCTCACCAGCGATGTCTTCGGCAGTATCCGCTGTGACTGCGGCGGTCAGTTGAGCCGGGCCATGGATATGATTGAAAAGGAAAAGCGGGGCATCCTGCTGTATATGCGCCAGGAGGGACGCGGTATCGGCCTGGCCAACAAGTTGCGGGCCTATGCCCTGCAGGATCAGGGGCACGATACGGTCCAGGCCAACGAGGCCCTGGGGTTCAAGGCCGACCTGCGCGACTACGGTATTGCCGCACAGATGCTCAAGGCGCTGGGGGCCAAGAAGATTCGGCTGATCACCAACAACCCCAGTAAGATCAAGGGGCTCTCGGCCTACGGCCTGAATGTGACGGAGCGGGTACCGATCCTGATGCCGGTGCTCAGCACCAACCGGCTGTACCTGCAAACCAAACGCGAAAAGCTCGGCCATATGCTGGCGGCCTGAGCAACGGGAAAGGAGAGACGCCATGGCCGCCTATGCCCATATGACGACCACCCAACATGCCACCCTGAACTGCCTGGACAGCAGATTCAACCGCCTGATCTCCGTGATCGACCGGGTGATTGAGAGCGCTGATTTCGGGCTGTGCGAACAGTTGAGCCATGAGCTGCAGGAGCTGAAGCAGGCCACTTTGGACCTGACCCATGTGGAAAACTTCCACATGAAGACCATCCGCTTTCCGGCCTATATCGGTCACAAGCTGGACCATTACAAGATCTGCTCGGCCATTGCCGGCATCTGCGTCAAGTCGTGCCGCGGCAACTGCACCCTGGACGACCTGCAGACCTTCAGGGAGATGCTGTACTACCACATCACCGCCTATGACTATCAATTTGAGCATTTCCTGGTAACCGGCGAAGTCACCTACGATTATTGGGGGACCTGAGATGACCGGCCGGCACCGCCACCTGTTCCGGGCGCTGTTTCTGATCAATTTTCTGATCACGCTCGGCTTCGGCATCAGCGACGCCTTTTTCCCGCTCTACTGCGAGAATATCGGTGCGCGGGGCCTGCTGCTCGGGACGGCCGTGGGTGGCTATGCCTTCTCCAAGATCATCTTCAGTCCGCTGATGGGCCGACTGGCCGACCACTGCAAACGCAGATCGCTCGTGCTGGCCAGCCTGACCCTCTATCTGCTGATCTCGCTGGCCTATATCGTCGCTGACAGCAGTGTCGTAATCGTGGCCATGCGGCTGTTGCAGGGGGCCGGTTGCGCCATGTTCCGTCCGGTCATGCAGGCCCTGATCGCCGATCACACCGGCGCGGAGCGGCGTGCGACCGTCATGGGCACCTTTGACGTCTCGTTCTACGCCGCTTTAAGTGTCGGCCCGATCCTGGGCGGCTATATCATGGATGTCGGGGGCTTCAGCGGCCTGTTTTCGGCGCTGGCGGCCTGTTGCTTTACCGCGCTGACCCTGGCCTGGTACGGTATCCCAACCACTGCCACGGCCGTAGGAGCTGCGCAGGCCCGGCCGGCGCTGCCACGGCACCCCTTGCCGCTCTTGCCGCTCTTGCGCGCACCGGGCATGCTGCAGGGATTGCTGTTCTTCATCCTGGGACGGGCCTGCGGCATTACGGCCTGCGCCACCTTTCTGCCGATCTTTCTCTCGTCGAAGCTGGGACTGAGCGGCTTGCAGGTCGGGATTGTGATGGCCAGCGCCACCCTGACCATGACCCTGCTGCTGCGTCCCTTTGGCCGCGTGTCTGATCGCCTGCCCCGCCCCCTGCTGATCGCCTGCGGCGCCCTGGTGGTCCCGCTCTTCTATCTGTTCTTACCCGCCGTGGCCGGCTTCAGTCAGGCCGTGGGCGTCAGTCTCGGGATCGGCGCCTTCAGCGCCCTTTCACAACCGGCTGCCAGCGCCCTGCTGGTTGAAGAAGGACAGCGGCTCGGCATGGGCAGCACCCTGGGGACCTTCAACGCCGTACTCAACCTGGGCTTTGTGCTGGGGCCGCTACTGGGCTCGCTGGTACAAAGCACCATCAGCGTCCAGGCGGTCTTTGTGGCCATCAGCATCGTAGGGCTCGCCTCGGGATTCTGCTTTGTGCTGCATGCCCTCGGCACCACGCACACCGCCAGACATGCCCTTGCGCAACCATCCGGTGAGCAGGGCTGACCTCCAACCGCACTACCCGCCGCCCGCCGTAGATTTCCCGCCGTTACCAGACCCGCCTCCCGCAGACAGCCACCTTTTCCAGCCCCCCACCGCCCCTGACGCAACTTCCAAAAATGAGATTCGGCTTATCAAAGCAAGAAGCCTAAAGCAGGGTCAACCAACAAATATCTTTTAATTTCCACATGTTGCACAAACAAATCAGGCTGGCATATTCGTTGCTAAATCCTTTTTCAACAAGAAAACCGGCCTGACCGGTAGCAGCATTGCGCACGCAGCCACAACGCTTAAGCCCAATGCCGTTATGGTGTCATACGGAGAGGATCGGCTTATCTGACCGAATGCATTACGCCTGGGTGAGCAGCTTCACCAACGTAAGCAAACCAGAAGGGGGAGAATAGGAAAGGGGGCAACACACAACAACGAAACCTATTCTATTAAACTACTTACGAAAGGACAGGTAAAGCGATGAAAAAGGAATGGAAAGTACAGAATGAGGACGGAT
>CAZUSH010000047.1:0-30011 GCA_964622705.1 uncultured Geobacter sp.
GCACAAGTAGCTCTCAGAGCCTCCTTTTATTAAATCAAATTATGGGACAGCAGTGCTGCATAGCATCAAATTGAATGGCCGTTGCGTTGCACAATTTGACGTAACATTGATCTGCAACAAACGCAAACAGTAGCTTGGCGTTCAACTTGCAGATTACTTATTGTCGCCTGCAAACAGTGCCAACATCATAAAACTTTTACACCACCACATGACAGCAGGAAAAATCCATGCTTGCCCACCTGTTAATCTGCATATTCAGCACGCTTGGTGGCATACATCTGTACTGGCTGGCCGGCGGCTCATGGGGTACCTCGGCAGTGATTCCAGAACATGAGGGTAAACCGCTCTTTAGGCCAACGCACCTGGCAACCGGCGTCGTGGCAGCAAGCCTGTTCTGCTGCGCCCTGCTCATGGCAGTTGTTGCCCGGATTATCATCCTGCCGTTTCAGGCGCCGCTTGCCACACTGGGCTACCTCTGCGCCCTGGTGTTCTTGCTACGTGCGATCGGTGACTTTCGGTTGGTCGGGTTCTTCAAGCGGGTACGCACCACCCGCTTTGCACGGTTTGACACCCGCTTGTATTCACCGCTTTGTCTTGTCATCAGCATTGGCGTCTTCTGGGTGGTGCGCTGCTCAAGTACCTGATGCGCTGACAGAGCTTCTTCCTACGCTGTTTCCAAACAACAACGCCCTGCCGGGTAACCTGGCAGGGCGTCATCATCTGAAACAGACCTATTGAACAGAGCAACTAGCGCTGGCTACGGCCACGTTGCTGCTGTCCGCCTGTCTTGGCCTTGGGCGCGGCATCATGGGCCGGGCCTTTGCGGCGTTGACCAGCGGGTACAAAGGGGCGCCGGCCTTTGGACGGGCCGTTTTTACGGCCGGTACCGGGCAGGTTGCTGGCCGGCTCAAGGCCGGGAAGAGTATGCAACGGCACGGTCTGGCCGGTGTATTTCTGAATCCGCTGCAAAAAGACCGCTTCTGCCGGCGAGACAAAGGAGATGGCAACCCCGGTGGCCCCGGCCCGGCCGGTCCTGCCGATGCGGTGCACGTAATCCTCGGCTGCGCGGGGCAGGTCGAAGTTAATCACGTGGCTGATGCCGTTGATATCAAGGCCCCTGGCTGCCACGTCGGTGGCGACCAGCAGACGCACCTTGCCGCGCCGCAGGTTCATGAGGGTACGATTGCGGGCCCCCTGGCTCATGTCGCCATGCAGCGGTGCAGCAGCGTAACCCTGGTCGTACAGGTCACGAGCCAGGCTGTCGGCATCGCGCTTGGTGGCGGAGAAGATGATGGCCTGGGTAATGCTGGGGTCTTCCAGTAGACGGTGCAACAGTTTGTGCTTATGCCCCAGATTGTCGGCCAGGTGCATACGTTGCTCGATCTGCGTATGGGTAGTCTTGGGGGTGGCAATGCTGATGCGGGTCGGGTTCTGCAGCAGACGCCCGGCCAGGCGCGCCATGGCATCATCCATGGTGGCGGTGAACAGCAGGGTCTGGCGCTTTTTGGGGGTGGCAGCGGCGATCTGGTCCACGGCATCGGTAAAGCCCATGTCCAACATCCGGTCGGCCTCATCCAGCACCAGCAGTTCTACCCGGGAGAGATTGATCCTGCCCCGCTCCAGGTGGTCGATCAGACGACCGGGGGTGGCCACGATCAGGTCCACCGGCTGACGCAGCAGACGCAGCTGATCTGGATACGGCATACCGCCCACAATGGAGCCATAACGCATCCGCAGAAAACGGCCGTAGCGGGCAACGGAATCAGAGACCTGGGCAGCCAGTTCACGGGTGGGGGTCAACACCAGCACCCGCGGGCCGGTGCCGGCCGGGCCGGGCTTGGACAGACGCTCAAGGGCCGGCATGATAAAGGCGGCGGTCTTGCCGGTGCCGGTCTGGGCAGAGGCGATCAGGTCGTGACCCTGCAGGGCCAGCGGGATGGCCTCGGCCTGGATCGGGGTCGGGGTGGCATAGCCGCAGGCAGCAATGGCCTTCTGGATGGCGGCATGCAGGTTCAGTTCAACAAACGACATAGGTAATTCTCCTGCACCAACGCGCACGGAAACCTGCCGGTTTCGCATTCCGGGTACGGGTGCATGATAAGGTGTTGTGTGGGGAAAAGCCGGGACAACCACTGTCCCTGTTGGGCAGCAAAACCACCACATCTGGCTGGCAGAACTCATACGGATTCCCGTGGGCGCCGACAAACACAGACGGAGCCGAAAAACGGAATCCTTCGTCGCAAACCAAACGCGGAGCTGCAAAAGTCGGGAAAAGCCGGATGCAGGAGGGGGTCGGGCAGCGATGAAACGAGGCGAATCAAAAGCCAAGTGAACCCTACGTGAATAATCGACAAAGTGCAAGTAAAAAAACGAGGTGGTTTTCAGCGCTTACCCCACCCCGCATGTCAGAGCGAAACAGCCGTTGGCGGCCTCTGCACTAGTTTCAGGACAACCTGCCCTGCAGCCGCAGCAGCCCATCCAGGATAGTGGCCGGATGGGGCGGACAGCCGGGGATGTAGAGGTCAACCGGCAGGAGTTCATCAATGCCGTTGCAGATCTGGGGGCTGTCCTTGAACGGCCCGCCGGCAATGGCGCAGGCCCCGCAGGCCACCACGATCTTGGGACCGGGGATCGCCTCCCAGGTCTTCAGCAAGGCCTCACGCATGTTGTGGCTGACCGGACCGGTGACCCAGATGCCGTCGGCATGGCGGGGCGAAGCCACGAACTGGATGCCGAAGCGCCCCAGATCCCAACCGATGGTGGTCAGCACGTTGCTGTCGGCCTCGCAGGCGTTGCAGCCGCCGGCACTGACCTCGCGGAACTTGAGGGAGCGGCCGAACAGCTTGCGCAGGTCCGGCGCCAGGGGCTGGGCATAGGCATGGGGACCGTTACTGCACACGGTCAGCTCAGCCCGGCTGGATGCGGCCAGGCAGTGATCCGTGCTGAAGTTGACGCAGGCAGCAGCCGGACAGTCAGGACAGAACAGGCATTTACCCATATCAAGTGACAGGCCGGCTTGATCGCAACTGAGCGCCTGAAAGGGGCAGTCATCCACACACGAGTGGCCGTGCTGGTCACACAGCATATCGGGTCGCAGCTCCGGGTAGCCACGGAAGCGCTCCGGCAGCACCACCGGGCCGTCGGGATAGGCCATGGTCCGGTAGCCCTGAATGGTCAGACGTTCTTTAAGGGCGCGCAGCATAGATGTTCCTCTTACAAGTCGAAACCGCAATACGACAGATTAAAACTCTTGTTACAGAGCGGAAAATCGGAGATCTGCTCGTTCCGCAGCGCCATGGCCAACCCCTGCCAGTTGTGGAACGAGGGGTCCACTATCTTGTACCGCTTAAATCGGCCGTCAGCACCGGTAATGGCTATGTGGCAGATCTCGCCCCGCCAGCCCTCGGTCAGGCTGACAGCAAGGTGGTCCGCCTGCAGCGCAGCAGGCTCTGCACAACAACTGCCTCCCGGCAATTGCCGCAACTGTTCCTCACAGAAATCCAGCGATTTCTGGGCCTCCTGCCAGCGGACCTGGCTGCGGGCGCAGACATCGCCGTGCTGCTCGGTCACGATCGGCACTTGGGCCATGCGGTACATGCCAAAGGGATAGTCGGAGCGGACGTCACGCTTGAGTCCGCTGGCCCTGGCTGCCGGCCCCACCAGCCCCAGCTCGCGGGCGGTCTGCTCGGTCACCGTGCCGGTCCCCTCCAGACGGCTCATGACCGACGGGGTGTCCCACAACAGCTCAATGGCGCTGGTCAGTTCCTGGCGTCCGGTTGCCAGGCGCTGCAGCAGTTCGTCGCGCTGCGCCTGGTCAAGACCGAAACCGGTGCCGCCCGGTCGCAGCAGGCCCCGGCCAAAGCGGCTGCCGCAGAGCAGAGCGGTCATATTGAGGAAATCACCCCGAATCCGGCCGCAGAAGGATGAGGTGGGCAGGTAGCCCACATCCCCGGCAATGGCGCCCAGGTCGCCGGTATGGTTGGCCAGCCGCTCCAGCTCCAGGGCAATGCCCCGCAGCGCCTCGGCTGCAGCCGGCACCCGTGTGCCGGATAGCGATTCCAGCACCATGCAGTAGGCCTGGCCATGGCCGATACTGGTGTCACCGGCAACAGCCTCCATCTGGCGCAGGGTGGTGGGATGGGGGCCGCCCTGCAACAACTGCTCGATGCCGCGGTGCTGGTACCCCAGCGAGATCTCCAGATGAAAGACCTGTTCGCCATAGCACTGAAAACGGAAGTGCCCCGGTTCGATCACGCCGGCATGAACCGGCCCCACCGCCACCTCGTGCACCTCCTCGCCTGCCACCTGGTAATAATCCATCACGCCGACCTTAATCGGCTGGTCAGCAGGACGGCCCCAGGCATCACGACCAGCCACCTGCGACGCGACAAAACGCACCGGCTTGAACCAGGGGTGCCCCTCGAAGCGGATACCATACTGCTCGGCAATCTCCCGTTCAAACAGTTGCACCTGGGGACAGAGCCGGGCAATGGATGGCATGACCGGGCCGTTGCAGAGGGTCTTCATCACCCCCAGCAGGCCGTCAAGCGGGGCGGACAGCAGGGCATACAGGGCGGTAGCATCGCCCTCAACAACGCCAAAGTAGGCGCTGACCCGCCAGCCGTGGTCGCACAGATCAAGCATGGTCTGCAGGAAGTCGTCCTGACCAAGGCAAGGGATACTCGTGCAGGCAATCGCCCGTCCATTGTAGAGCTGGCGCAGGTTCCGGTTCATGGACGCACCTCCAGCAGGGCGGCTCCGTCACGCAATAGCTGCAGCAGCTGTTCAGGCGGCCAGATACCCAGCCAGAGCAGCAGCAGCATGGTCAGCAGCGGCGGCCCCACGGTCAGGGCACGGTCGTGATAGCTGGACGGTTCAAGGTCGCTGCGGGGTACCCCCATCACCATCGGCAGCACGGTCAGGGCCATGCCGATGAAGATGACTGCCAGAAACAGCAGAAACAACCCGCCGATCCAGTACTGCTGGTCTTTAAAGGCGTTGCTGACAATCGAAAACTCGCTCACAAAGGGGGCAAAGGGAGGTGAACCGGTCACGGCAATAAAACCGGCCAGGAACAGGCCGCCGGACCAGGGCAGCCGTGTCAGGGCCCCCTGTACGATCTCGGTAGTCTTGCCGCCGTAGGAACGGTGGATATTGCCGGAGGCAAGGAACAGCACGCCCTTGGTCAGGCCGTTGTTGATCAGATGGAACAGTACCCCGAACAGGGCACCCTTGCCCAGGCCAAGCCCCACGGCCATGATGCCGACATGCTCGACGCTCGAGTAGGCCAGCATCCGCTTGAAGTCATGCTGGCGGGCCATGAATACCGCCGCCACCGCCATGGAGAGCAACCCCAGCGCCACCAGGGTCTGCTGAAAAAAGGCCACCTCGCTCTGCGAGGCCATGCAGATCTGATAGACCCGCAGGATCGCCAGAAAGGCGCAGGTCACCAGGCCGCCGGACAGAAGCGCCCCCACCAGACCGGGGGCCTCGCCATAGGCATCCGGCTTCCAGGTGTGCAGCGGCGCCAGCCCCAGCTTGGAGCCGTACCCCACCAGCAGGAAGATAAAGGCGGCATGCAGCCAGCCCCGGTTCAGGCGGGGCGCCTCCTGCAGCAGGTCAGGCAGCAGCAGGGTAGCCTCCTGCTGGGCCACATGGGTGGCATAGGCCAGGAACAACAGCCCCAGCAAGGCCAGGGCGATCCCCACCGAGCAGATCAGCAGGTATTTCCAGGTGGCCTCGATGGAGCGGGCGTTGCGGTTAAAGTAGATCAGCGGCGCCATGGAAACGGTGGTGGTCTCCAAGGCCACCCACAATAGCCCCAGGTGCTGGCAGAGCGTGACCAGCGACATGGCGGCCAGGCAGACCAGCAGCCCCAGGCAGAGCACCCGGTTGCTGCGTTCCTGACGGTAGGCCAGGTAGCCCACGGCATAAACGGCACAGACCGCAAACAGGGTGCTGATGGCCAAAAGCGTAATTTTGCCCAAGGGGTCGAGCCTGATCCAGCCGTTGTGGGCAGCAGCCTGCGGAAGCGCCACCAGCGCCAGGGTCAGCCCCAAGTGCGGCAGGGCAATCAGCGGCAAGAGGTAGGGACGTGTCCGGTTGTCCCGGACCAGCCAGGCAGCCAGGCCCCCTAAAAGTGGCAGCAGTACGATCAGATGCACCATCCCCTACTCCTCCCGCAAGGCCTGCAGCCGCGAGGTATCCACGGTCGAAAACTCGCGGTTGATCTGGTTGATCACAATCCCCATCACAAAGATCCCCACCAGCAGATCCAGCAGCGCTCCGGCTTCCACCATGAACGGCATGGCCTCGGTCAGAAGCAGGCCGAAGATAAAGATGCCGTTTTCCAATACCAGGTAGCCGATCACCTGGGAGATGGCCTTTTTGCGGGTGGTCAGCACCAGAAAACCGGTCATCAGGGTGGCAATGGAGGCCGGTACGAACAGCAGTTCGCGGTGCTCCGGCGCCAACGGCAGCTTCTGGGCAAACACAAAGGCCAGGGCCGTAAAGACCGCGCCCAACAGCAGGGTGGGCACGTAGCCGATGAACGGCTCCACCTCGCGCCGGATCTGGGCCTTGCGGATCGCCTCGCTGATCAGATAGGGAATCACGATCCCTTTGACCAGTATGACACAGACGATGATGGCCAACAGATACACGGAAAAGGGGTGCAGCAGACCGGGCATCAACCCCAGCACCACCCCCTGGACCGCCACAGCCCGGATCGCAAAGGAGAGCCGGCTGGTACCCAGCATGATAAAGTTGATCAGCATCACCAGCACCAGCAGTTGATCAGCCAGGGAGACCATCGCATTACCTCACTATCAGCAACATGGCAAAGGCAGAAAGAATGGTGGCAGCCACCAGCAGCTGCGGTATCCGCACCAGCCGCAGGCGGGCCATGACCGACTCCACCACCCCGATCAAGATGGCCAGGTAGAGCATGGATGCCACAAAGATGAGCCAATCCAGCCAGGGGTTGCCGGTTCGAAACGGCAGGATCAGGTTGGTAAAGACCGCCCCCAGCACGAACAGCTTCAGGGCGGCGCCGTACAGGATCAGGCCAAAGGCCGGGCCGCTGTGGTCCAGCACCATCACCTCGTGGATCATGGTCAGTTCCAGGTGGGTATTGGGGTCGTCGAATGGAATCCGGCTGTTCTCCGCCAGAAGCGCGATAAAGAGGGCGTTGGCCAAGAGCAGCATGGTGGCGCCGGCCCCCATCCAGACCGGTACCGAGGGGTAGGTCAGCATCGGGGTCAACGAAAGGCTCTTGCTCATGCGGGCCAGGGTGATCAACACAAAGAACAGGGTCGGCTCCACCAGGCAGGCAAAGGTGACCTCGCGGGCCGCCCCCATCCCTTCAAAGGCAGAACCGGTATCCAGGGCGGCGCTGGTGGTAAAGAAACGGGCCAGTCCGAACAGGTAGGCAAACAGGATCATGTCGCCGTTAAAGGAGATGATGGCCGGATGGCTCCCCAGTGGAAGCAGCAGTGCCGCCACCAGGGTGGCGGCCAGGGTCACCACCGGTCCGGCCCGGAAGATCCAGGTGGTGGTCCGGCTGAAGACCGAGCCCTTGCGCAACAGCTTGGCCAGATCATAGTACGGCTGCAAAAGCGGCGCACCGCGCCGTCCGGCAAAGACGGCCTTGGTTCTGTTGATCACCCCCAAAAGCAAGGGCGGCATCAGCAGCAACAGCAGCAGATGGAGCAGCAGATTCCCGATCATAGGTGGCTCCAGACCATCAGAGTGAACAGGGTGGCAAAGATGTAGAGGATGTAGAGGTGCAGATGGCCGTGCTGGGTGCGGCGCCCCCAGGCCAGACACCAGTCGGCCCGTTTGAGTAACGGGATGAGCATCCGGTCGAGGATCCGCTCGCACAGCTGCAGGCCAAAGCGTGCCTCAACCGGGAAGATGGCACTGCGTCCCGGCAGGTGGCCGGTGTTCCCCTGCTGGCGGCTGAACAGTTGCCCGGCCAGCTCGGCAAAGGAGCTGCCGGTGTACTGAATCCGGGCAGCCGGAGCCAAGTAGCCGCAGCCCCAGGTCTCGCTCTGGATCTGTTCACGGCGTTGCACCAGCAGCCACCAGGCCAGCCAGACCAGCAGCAGCACTCCAAGCAGCAGCCCGTTCATCAGTCCCAGTTTTCCAACCGGCACGCTTTTGGCCAGCGAGACGGTCAACTCCGGCGACAGCATGGCATAGTGGCTGATCACCGGCGCCACCAGCCGCAAAAGCAGCGGCGTGTTCACCCCGAACAGCATACAAAGAGCGGCCAAGGCTGTCATTGGTAGCAGCATGGCAGCCGGCACCTCATGGGGGTGATCCAGGGCGGGATCACGAGGGGCACCGAGAAAGATGCTGCCGAACAGCTTGACAAAGGTGATCACCGCCAAACCGCCCACCAGGGCCAGCAGCGGGGCCACACAGGCCAGAAACGGCAATGGCGCGCTGATCCCCTCGTTAAAGGCGCCAAAATATAGAAACAGCTCACCCACAAAACCGTTTAAAGGGGGCAGGCCGCAGATGGCCAGGCAGCCGAGCAGAAACAGGGGCGCTGTGCGGGGCAGGCTGCGGTACAGCCCGCCCATCCGGTTGATCTGGCGGGTGCCGCTGGCATGGATGATGGCGCCGCTGCCCAGAAACAAAAGCGGCTTGAACAGGGCGTGGTTGAGGATATGCATGAAGGCCCCGGCCAGCCCCAACACCGTCAGCAGGCGGTTACCGCTCTGGATACCCACCAGGGCCATGCCCAGTCCGATGCAGATGATCCCGATATTTTCGATGCTGCTGCAGGCCAGGAGCCGCTTCAGATCTTGCTGCAGCATGGCCAGTGCGATGCCGGTCACGGCCGAGACAATCCCCAACCCCAGTACCAGCCAACCGAACCAGACCGGCACCTGCGGAAAGAACGAGGCAACCCGGATGATGCCGTAGATCCCCACCTTGAGCATGATGCCGGACATCAGCGCCGAGACATGACTGGGGGCATTGGCATGGGCCCCGGGCAGCCAGATATGCAGTGGCATGATGCCGGCCTTGGCCCCGAACCCCAGCAGGGCCGCCAGCAGCATGACCGTTGTCAGAGTGCCGCCAACCACCAGGCTGTGGGCCGCCGGCAACACAAAACTGCCGGTTTGACCACGCAGCAGCGAAAACAGGACAAACAGAGCCATGGTGCCGGTATGGGTTGCCAGCAGGTAGACCATTCCGGCCCGTTGCACCTGCCTGTCTTGACGATTGGTCATCAACAGCAGCCAGGAAGACAGCGCCATCAGCTCCCAGGCCAGCAGCAGCAGCACACCGTTGGCAGCCACCAGCACCAGGGCCATGGAGGCCGATAAAAGCCCCATAAAGAAGGTCAGCTGTTTTTCAGCAGCAGGCTGTTGTGCAGCGGGCAGATAGGCCAGGCCGTAGAGGGAACAGCAGGCAGCGGCCAGAAAAAGCGGCAGGAGAAACAGGGCACTTAAGGGATCGGCCTGGAGCAGGCCGGCATCAAAGGGGAGCGGCCAGTCGAGCAGGTAACGGGAGGCAGGGGCACCGCCCAGGATCTGCAGCGCCCCTGCCCCGCCCAGTACGGCAGCAAGCAGCGTGAGCGCCACGGAGAGGCGCTGCCCGATGCCCGGACGTTTCAGAAACAGTCCGGGAAAACCGCTGAAGGCGATCAATCCGATGGCCCACAATAACAGGGCCAGCGGTTCAGCATCTCTATGCCAGGGAAAGATCATAGCAAAACCAGGCTTCCATGTTCAGGCAGCTGCCTGAACAATTTGATCAAACTTTTTTTGATTTTATCAACACATAGCAAAACTACACGCTTAAAATTTCTTTAACACATTTGCTCGTTATATGGTATAAATTTTTATACGTCATTAGCGCCAGACTCCCAGCCAAGGACCAGCGATGCCAAACACTCGACTCAACATCACCTTGCCGACGCCGATCGTGGAGGACATCAAGGCCCTGTTCGGCCAGCGCGGGGTCAGTCAGTTTCTTGAAGAGGCGGCGCGTGATAAGCTTGCCGAAATCAAGAAAAACACCTATAAGGGCTTGATTGAAGGTTACCAGGCCACGGCGGAAGAGACCGTGGAGGTATTAAAGAAGTTCGAGTATGCCGTGACGGAGGAACGGGATGTTTAAACGGGGAGGCATCTACAGCGTCAACCTGGCCCATGATCCCGAAGGGGCCGTGGAGATCTGCCCCTGCCTGGTGGTCAGCAACAATATCAGCAACGAATTCTCACCAGTCGTCACCATCATCCCGCTCTCCTTTGAACGCCTCGACAAGATCTACGAGTTTGAAACCCTCTTGTCGGCCAGCTGCAGCGGACTCAGCCGGGATGCCAAACTCAGCTCCCATATCATCATCACCATCGACAAAACCAAGGTGGTGGGCGAACGCCTCGGTTTTTTAAACAAGACCCTGATGCGCAAGGTTGAGAAGGCCCTGCGTTTTCAGCTGGATATTTAGAGGGGTAGCGAGCATGCAGCTCACCATGGCAGACGCGGCCCACGCCCTGAACGTTGACGAAAAGACCGTGCTGCGCTGGATCAGGCACGACCAATTACCGGCAGAACAGATCCGGGGCGACTACCGCATCAACCGGGTCGACCTGCTGGAGTGGGCCACGGAGCGGGGCATCAAGGTCCACCCCTCGCTCTACGACCTGGAGGACAGCGGCGACGGCAAGCCACTACCGCTGTTAAGCCAGTGCCTGGAGGCCGGCGGCATCCATTGCAGCGTGTCCGGCAGCGACGTACCGTCGGTGCTGCGGCAGGTGGTGGCGCTCCTGGACCTGCCGGAGGAACTGGATCAGGATTTTGTGCTGCAGGTGCTGCTGGCCCGCGAGGCCATGGGCACCACCGCCGTGGGCGACGGGATCGCCATCCCCCATGTGCGCAACCCGCTGCTGCTGCGCCTGCCGATGCCCAAGGTATCGCTCTGTTTTCTGGATCAGCCGGTTGATTTCGGCGCGCTGGACGGCCAGCCGGTCAGGATCCTGTTCACCATCACCAGCCCCACGGTACGTATCCACCTGCACCTGCTCTCGAAACTGGCCTATGCCCTGCGGGACAAGCGCCTGCGTGAGGCCCTGAATGCCGCCTGCCAGCCGGAGCGGATCCTGACGGCACTGCGCCAGATCGAGGCCGACATCGGAAAGAACACGGCATGAACGCCGGGGCCTGGGGAGCGGATCCAACGCTGCTGGTGATCGTCGCTGCCCTGTTGGCGGCGGTTTCCGGCCTGCCGTTGCCCCTGCGGCTCCTATCCCCGGTTCCGGCCCAGCGCCTCTCGATTGTCCTCATCTGTCTCTCCGCAGCAAGCGGCCTGTACGGCGCCCTGGCCTGCCTGCTTGGCAGCAATATCACGGTCTACCAACTCTCCCTGACCCTCCCCTTTGGCCCCCACCTGCTGGCACTAGATCACCTGGCAGCCCTATTCTGTTTGCCGATCCTGCTGGTGGCGGCCTGCTGCGCCATCTACAGCCTGGAATACTGGCCAGCTGCGCTACAGCCGCGCTCCACGGCCAAGATCACCCTGTTCTTCGGCCTGCTGGTCGCTGCACTGCTGATGATCCTGCTGGCCCGCTCCGGCGGGCTGTTCCTGCTGGCCTGGGAGGTGATGGCCCTGGCCGCCTACTTTGTGCTGACCACCGACGACCACGACCCGGACGTACGCAACGCCGGCAGCCTTTACCTGATCTGCACCCACACCGGCACCCTGGCGCTGTTTGCCCTGTTCGGGCTTTTGGCCGGCATAGCCAACGGCTTTCTGCTGCCGCAGTCAGGCAGCCTGGATGGCAGCAACGGCGCTGCCGGGGCCATCCTGCTCCTGGCCCTGCTGGGCTTTGGTTTCAAGGCCGGGATCATGCCGCTGCATGTCTGGCTGCCCGGCGCCCATGCCAATGCCCCCAGCCATATCTCGGCCCTGATGTCCGGGGTGATCCTCAAGATCGGCATCTACGGGCTGGTACGCACCCTCTCCTTCTTCAGCAACGTGCCGCTCTGGTGGGGGGTAACGGTGCTGGTGCTGGGGATAATCTCGGGCGTGGCCGGGGTGGTCTTTGCCCTGGCCCAGCACGACCTCAAGCGGCTCTTGGCCTACCACAGCATCGAGAACATCGGCATCATCCTGATCGGGATCGGCTGCGCCCTGATCGGGGTCAGCAACGGTTCCCGCCTGCTGGTGCTGCTGGGGATGGGGGGAGCGCTCTTACATGTGCTCAACCATGCCCTGTTCAAGTCGCTGCTGTTTCTGGGGGCTGGTTCGGTTATCCATGCCTGCGGCACCCGCGAGCTGGAACGGCTGGGGGGGCTTTTGCGCCGGATGCCGTTCACCGCAGCAGCGTTTCTGACCGGCGCCATTGCCATCTGCGGCCTGCCGCCTTTAAACGGTTTTGTGAGCGAGCTGCTGATCTACCTGGGGTTGTTCAACGGCGTGATCCAGGACCTGCACGGCGCTGCCGCGATTGCCCTGGCAGGACCGTTCCTGGCCCTGGTGGGCGGGCTGGCGGTGGCCTGCTTTGTCAAGGTCTTCGGGGTGGTCTTCCTGGGCGTGTCCCGTACCCCGCAGGCAGACCAGGCCCATGAGGCGGGTCGTTGCATGCGATCGGCCATGCTCATCCTGGGACTGGCCTGCGCCCTGATCGGCCTGTTCCCGTTGCTGGTACTGCCGCTTTTAGAGCAGGCCGTCAACACCTGGCATCCATCAGCAGGGGTAACACTTGCCACCCAACTGCCGCTGGGCTGGATCACCCTGCTGGGACTGGGACTGCTGCTGCTCATTGCCCTGCTGTACCGCTTCTCCCTCCGCAGCAACGCCGATCCGCAGAGCGAGACCTGGGGCTGCGGCTACCTGGCCCCCACCAGCCGGATGCAGTACAGCGCCTCCTCCCTGGCCGAACTGCTGGTGGGGCTGTTCCGGGGTATCCTGCGCCCCCGGCAACACCTGCCCGGCCTGCAGGGCAGCTTCCCTTCGCAGAGCCGCTTCGAGAGCCATGTGCCGGAAACCGTGCTGGAGCAGCTCTACCTGCCGCTGTTCAGCTGGGTCAACGACAAGCTGGGCCTGGTCCGCAGGCTGCAGCACGGCCATCTGCACCTCTACATCCTCTATACCCTGCTGACGCTGATTGCGTTGTTGGCGCTTCCTCTGTAGGATGTGCTGATTCTTCTGCTGGAGGTTACCCATGCATCCACTCCGCTCTTTGCTGGCCATTGCGGCGCTTCTGCTGCTGATCCAGACCACGGCCCTGGCTGACACGTTGCAGCGCTCCAAGGGCCAGACCATCTATGTACCGGCCTACTCCCACGTCTTTACCGGACCACGCTCCAACCCCTTTAATCTGGCCATCACCCTGTCGGTCCGCAATACCGACCAGGGCAACGCCATCACCCTGAGCGCCATCGACTACCTCGACACCAACGGCAAGCTGGTGCGGCGCCATTTGGCCAGACCCCAGACGCTGGCTCCGCTGGCCTCATACTTCATCCACCTGGAGGAAAAAGACACCAGCGGCGGGTTTGCCCCCAAGTTCATCGTACGTTGGGAAGCGAACCGCCAGGTAACTGCGCCGATCGTTGAAACACTGATGATTGGTGCCACCTCGGGCCAGGGAATTTCCTTTATCGGGCAAGGGCAGGTGTTACAGGAACGTTAAAAAGTTCCTGATTAGCGTCAATCTTCCGTTGACTATCAAGTCCCCCTTTAGCAAAGGGGGATTTAGGGGGATATGTCTCTGATTGTGAAAATCAAATCCCCCCTGCCCCCCTTTTCCAAAGGGGGGGAAACTTTGGCGGAAGATCAGCGCTCATCAGTAAAAAATTATACCTACTGGGTTGACAGAGACCGGCCTGTCGGTTGATGATAGCCGGTCTTGAATTCACGCGAAGGGGCGTTATACATGAAAAGTAAGCAGGAAACCCATCTGAAGGAGTGGCGGGGCCAGGAGGAGGCTGCCGAGCGGATGTTGCCGCTGGTGGGCCAGCTCTACCGGGACCGCAACATCGTCTGCACGGTCTACGGCCGCTCGCTGGTCCACAGTACCACCATCGATATCCTCAAGGCGCACCGTTTTGCCCGTCTGATCCTTGACGAAGAACTGTCGGTCCACAAGACCCTGCCGATCCTTGAGGCCCTCTGCCGGCTCGACCTGGCGCCGGCCCGGATCGATATCGGCAAGCTGGCGGTGGGCTTCACCACCCAGACCACCCTTGACAACGCCTACGACTATGTCTGCAAGGAGCTGGCAAGCATCAATACCGGCCGTAGCACCCTGCTGGACGAGCCGCAGGATATCGTACTGTACGGCTTCGGCCGGATCGGCCGTCTGCTGGCCCGCCTGCTGGTCGAGAAGTCCGGCAGCGGCGAGAAGCTGCGGCTGCGGGCCGCGGTGGTGCGCAAAGGCAGCGCCGACGACCTGATCAAGCGGGCCAGCCTGCTGCGGCGCGACTCGATCCATGGCCAGTTCAGCGGCATCATCACCGTGGATGAGGAAGAAAACGCCATTATTGCCAACGGTAACATGATCCGGATCATCTACGCCGATGCGCCGGAAAACGTGGATTACAGCGCCTACGGCATCACCAACGCCATCCTGATCGACAACACCGGCAAGTGGCGCGACCGTGAGGGGCTGGGCCGTCACCTGCAGGCCAAGGGGATCAGCAAGGTGATCCTGACCGCGCCGGGCAAAGGCGATATCCCCAACGTGGTGGCCGGGGTCAATAACGAGCTGATCGTGGAGAACGAGACGATCTTCTCCGCTGCAAGCTGTACCACCAACGCCATCGTACCGGTGCTGAAGGCGGTGCACGACCGGTTCGGCATCCTGCACGGCCATGTGGAGACCTGCCACTCCTACACCAACGACCAGAACCTGATCGACAACTACCACAAGGGTTCCCGCCGCGGCCGCAGCGCCCCCTTGAACATGGTCATCACCGAAACCGGCGCTGCCAAGGCCGTTGCCAAAGTGATCCCGGATCTGGCCGGCAAGCTGACCGGCAACGCCATCCGGGTGCCGACCCCCAACGTCTCCCTGGCGATCCTCAACCTGGGCCTGTCCCAGGAGACCACCCTCAAGGAGCTGAACGGTTACCTGCGGGATATGGCGCTCAACTCGTCGTTGCAGAACCAGATCGACTACGTGGTCTCCCCCGAGGTGGTTTCCAGCGACTTTGTCGGCTCGCGCCACGCCGGGGTGGTGGACTCCCTGGCCACTATCGTACAGGGCGACCGGTGCGTGCTGTATGTCTGGTACGACAACGAGTTCGGCTACAGCTGTCAGGTGGTGCGGATGGTGCAGAAGATGGCCGGGATCGAACTGCCGTCGCTGCCGAACTAAGCTCGGTCCTTTGACGCGTGTTCCCTGATAACGGGGCGTCCCAACCAGGACGCCCCGTTATGCATTCAGGGCCGTGCTTCCCGCAACCGGCCCGACCACTTCCGCAACTCAAGCAGCGCGAGCAACAGCAGGGCTGGCAGGACAGTCAGACCAAGCTGTGGAAGGTTTAAGGAGGATGTCTTGAAAAACTGCTGCAACTGCGGCAGGTAGACCGCCAGCCCCTGCAGCAGGCAGACACTCACCAGCATGGCAAACAGGAGCGGATTGCTGCAGAGCCCGGTCTGCAGGATGGAACTGCGGAAGGAGCGCAACGAAATAGCCTGACTGACCTGGGCCAGGGCCAGGGAGGCAAACAGCACGGTCTGCCAGGGTCCGCCCTGCTGCCAGACCAGCCAGGTCACACTCATGCAGAGTGCACCGATCAGGCCACCGGCATAGAGCAGATACAACAGGGCCCGGCGGTCAAAGATCTGGCTCTCCTTGCTGATCGGTGGCCGCTGCATCAGGTCGCGCTCCGGCCGTTCCACCCCCATACCCAGCCCCAACAGGCCATCGGTCAAGAGGTTCAACCACAACAGTTGCAAAGGGGTGAGCGGAATTCCCAGCCCTAAAAACGGCAGCAGGAGCACGGCCAGAATCTTGCCGGTATTGCCGGCCACGGAGAAGACCACAAACTTGCGGATATTGTCGTAGATGGTGCGGCCTTCCTCCACCGCAGCCACAATGGTGGCAAAGTTGTCGTCCAGCAGCACCATATCGCTGGCTTCACGGGCCACGTCGGTACCAGCCTTGCCCATGGCCACCCCTACATCGGCCTTTTTCAGGGCCGGGGCGTCGTTGACCCCATCGCCGGTCATGGCCACCACACCGTGGCTCTGCTGCAGCGCCTCCACAATCCGCAGTTTGTGCTCCGGCGTGACCCGGGCATAGACCGAGACCTGTCCCACTGCGTCAGCAAAGGCCTGCGGATCGAGCTGGTCCAGTTCCTGGCCAGACAGTGTCCCTCCCCGGATGTCAATCCCGATCTGCTGGGCAATGCAGCAGGCGGTCAGGGGATGGTCACCGGTGATCATGATCGGCCGAATACCGGCTGAACAGCAGCGCTGCACCGCCTCGGCCGCCTCCTGGCGGGGAGGATCGGTCAAAGCCACCAGCCCCAGCAAGACAAAGCCCTGTTCCAGCGCCTCCAGGCGATCATCCTCATCCAAGGCCATGCTGCGCAGGGCCAGGGCCAGCACCCGTTGCCCCTGGGATGAAAGCTGGTCAGCAGTCTGCAGCAGGGCCTGACGATGCTGGTTGGTCAGGGGTACGGCTTGCCCCTGCAGCAACAGGTGGCTACAGATCCCGAGTAGGCTGTCCAGGGCTCCTTTGGCTGCCAGCAGCTTAGCGCCCGGCTGCAGCAACAACTGATTGTCGAGCGAGATCGCCGCTGCAACCCGGTGCACCGTGATCATCCGTTTGCTGATTGAATCGAACGGGATCTCCGCAATGCGGGGCAGCGCTTTGGCAAGATCCAGACAATAAATCTCCTGTTCAGCCGCAGCAGACAAGAGCGCCACCTCGGTGGGGTCCCCCAAGGCCAGCTGTTCCCCGTGTTCAAAGGTCAACGCCGCATCATTGCAGAGCGCGGCGATGGTCAGGGCCAGCCGTTTTTCCTGCGCTCCGTTGCCGCAGATCATCTCACTGGTCAGCAGGCTGGTCACGGTCATGCGGTTCTGGGTCAGGGTGCCGGTCTTGTCGCTGCAGATCACCGTGACCGAACCGAGAGTCTCCACCGCCGGCAGGCGCCGGATCAGGGCCTGGCGTTTCAGCATCCGCTGGGCCCCCAGGGCCAGGGTGATGGTCACCACCGCCGGCAGCCCTTCGGGAATGGCCGCCACAGCCACGCTGACCGCCAAAAGCAGCATTTCTTGGACGCTCTCACCGCGCACAATGCCGACCACAAAGATCAGCGCGGCCACCGCCACCGAGACCGCGGCCAGCACCCTGCCCAACCGGTCCAGCCGCTTCTGCAGCGGGGTCCACTCCTGGTCCACCTGCTGCAGCAGCGCGGCAATCCTGCCCAGTTCGGTCTGCATGCCGGTGGCAATCACCACGGCCACGGCCCGGCCGGTTGCCACCAGGGTACCCATGAACAGCAGGTTGCGCCGGTCAGCCAACGGGATGGCGACATCGTCAAGCGGCTCCGTCTGTTTTTCCACCGCCTCGGACTCACCGGTTAAGAGCGCCTCTTGCAGCCGCAGCAGATGGGCCTCCAGCAGGCGGCAGTCCGCCGGCACCACGCTGCCCGACTCCAGCAGCACGATATCACCTACCACCAGCAGGTTGGCCGGCAGATCCTGCAGCACGTCATCGCGCCTGACCCGCACCAGCGGCACGGCCAGTTTCTTCAGCGCAGCAATGGCCCGCTCGGCCCGAAAATCCTGCGCAAACCCCAACAGGGCAAACAGCACCACAATCGCCAGGATGGTGACCGCATCCTTCAGTGAGCCGGCCAGACCGGAGACCACCGCCGCCGTAGTCAGGATCAACGCCATGGTGGAGGTGAACTGCTCCCACAGGATCTGCCAGGGAGTTCTGCCGGCCTGTTCCACCAGTTCGTTACGGCCATCCCGCTCAAGCCGACGTGCGGCCTCGGCCTGCGGCAGCCCGCCCTGCAAGTCTGTTTGCAACTGTCTGAGGACCTCTTCGCCACTCAGGGTATGCCATGCTGTTGTTTGCCGGCTGTTCATAGCTGACAGTATACCACCGATACTTCGCTTTCTCTAAGATGGTGGTTAAATGGGACAAGACAAAAGGGAAAACCGATACCGGTTCTCCCTTTTGTCAAATCCTCATTGTATAGCAAACCACTTGCATCTCTAGCTCAATGTACCAAGCCTGTGGTCATCAAAAGGAATACTGTGCGCTAACGACCGGCCCACCGCCCAGTCCCACCAGACTTTTGTCATGCCTGTCGCCGGCATTGGTATAGGCTGCCACCAGAGTCAGGTTTTTATTGATGAAATACCCGGCATGCACATTCCAGTAATCAGCATCTTGCCACGTCCCGTAGTCAGGCCCCTGCTTGTATTCAAAACCGACAGCCAGCCAATTTACTGGGATCACGTCAATGTTTCCAAAGAACACCTCTTTCCTTGTGTTGTCAAAACCCAAGATACCATTCACATATCCCTGTGTCGTGAGGACACCGGCTGAGAGTAGCACCGGCACCGGTGTTTGCGTGATGGTTTTAGAGACGACCAGATAGGCGTCAAAACCGTTCTTGTCGGAACCAGCAACCTGACCGGTGGTCTGCTTAAAGACGGAACCAACAGAGACCGCAGGTATCCAGGCCTGACCGAATGCATTTTCGTCCAGGACACATACCTTGGCGCCAACGTTGCTCTTGTGGATGTTCTTTACACCGCCGATTGCGATCAGCTCATAGCCATACGATACTTCAACCCTCTTGTTGATGGCCGTGGCAATGCCCATTGTGCCCCAGTCAATATCCGTATCGTTCAGGTTGACATAGAAAGCGCCGATCCTGGGCCTGGCAATCTCCACCACGGAACCTGCCTTGAATCCAGGTTCATCGGCCGGAGCCGCAACATATGCCAAGGGGTTGAAGGCAATGCCGCCATACCCCTCAAGGGCGACAAAAGGCGCCCCTGCGAATGCAACGCCGCTATATATCGTCGTCGCCAGAGCCGCAGCCATTGTCACTATGACTTTATTCATTTTTTTTATCATGGCTATGTTTCCCCCTCCTTCCGAATTTCAATTATCATTACTCAACCACATAGACGCGCAACTCATCCAAAAGCGCATTGATATCCCCGGTAAAACGGCTGGATTTGAGGAATTTCTCAATGGAGCCCCAGAACGGTTCGCCGCAGCGGAGGCAGCGAAAACCCTTTTCCAGAAAAAATTCATTGGCCTGCGGATACTGTTCCAATAGTTCTGCAACACTGGTCTGCGCCGTAATATCAGTATGATCCATACGGTCCCCTCTACAAAAAAGACGGCACGATGCCGAAAAACATCCGGCATCGTGCCGGGAATAACTTCCTAATACAACCCGACCTTGGTCTCAGTCATGCTGATAAAGATGTTCTTCATCTGGGTGTAGTGCTCAAGGATCACCTTATGGGTTTCACGTCCGATACCGGAGTTCTTGTAGCCGCCGAACGGTGCGTGGGCCGGCAGATTATTGTAGTTGTTGACCCACATCCTGCCAGTTTCAACCCCTCTGGCGACCCGCAGGGCACGATTGATATCCTTGGTCCAGACCGCGCCGCCAAGGCCGAACTCGCTGTCATTGGCCATGGCAATAACCTCTTCTTCGGTCTTGAACTTGATCACCACCGCCACCGGTCCAAAGATCTCTTCCTGGGCAACCCGCATGTTGTTGGTCACATTGGTCAGCAGGGTCGGCCGCATAAAGGCCCCTTTATCAAGACCGTTTTCAACCACCCGAACCCCACCGCAGGCCAGGGTTGCACCTTCGTTTACGCCGATTTCAACATAATTCAGGATATCCTTGAGCTGCTTTTCATCAACCTGGGTACCCATCATGGTATCTTTTTCCCACGGCAGCCCCACTTTTACCTTGTTAAAGGCAGCTACCGCTTCTTCCACAAAGCGGTCATAGATATCTTCATGCACAAAAACCCGGGAACCGGCGCAGCAGACCTGGCCCTGGTTAAACAGAATACCGATCTGCAGCCCTTCAATTGCCTTCTCCCAGGGACAATCAGGGAAATAGATGTTGGCTGATTTACCGCCCAGCTCCAGGGTTGCCGGGATCAGCTTCTGGGCGGCAGCCTCGGCAACCTGATAGCCGATGCCGGTGGAGCCGGTAAAAGCCAGTTTGCGGAATCCGGTATGTTCCAACATGTAGTTGCCGGCCCCTGAACCTTTGCCGGTAATGACGTTCACCACACCCGGCGGCAGGACCTGATCCAGCAACTTTGCCAGTTCCAGCAGACTCAGCGGGGTGGTGGAGGACGGCTTGATAACGGTGCAGTCGCCGGCTGCCAAAACCGGCGCAATCTTCCAGGCCGCCATCAGGAACGGGAAGTTCCAGGGGATGATCTGGCCCACAACACCGAGCGGCTCACGCAGGATGATGCTCATGGTCGAATCGTCGATCATGACCGCCTGCCCCTCTTCTGTCCTGATGGCGCCGGCAAAATAGCGGAAATGATCGGATGCCAGCGGCACATCCACCGCCATGGTCTCTCGGATCGGCTTGCCGTTGTCCATGGTCTCCACCATGGCGAGCTTTTCAGCATTGGCATCAATCAGATCGGCAATCTTCAGCAACATGGCTGAACGATCCTGGGGGCTGACCTTCTTCCAACTGTCCCAGGCCTTCCAGGCTGCCTTGACCGCCTTGTCCACATCTTCCTTGCTGGCATCAGCACAGGTGGCCAGCAGTTCACCGTTGGCTGGATTGTAGGTTGAGGTGGTCTTACCGGTGCTGGCATCCACCCACTGGCCATCGATATACAACTTGTAACGGTCATCCATCGGCTTCTGCATAACGTCCTCCCCATAAATACAGATCAGAATAACCTGCCTGCCCGGCAGGATGACCGACAGATGCCGGTCTGTATGAGGTGTCTTAGTGCAGAGGCCGTGCCAACCATAAAACCATGTTTTTAGCCCCCCAACCCGACAGAAACAAACGTATACACAACAGCAGGTTATTCAGATACAAGGCGACATTATCACCCAGTGCACTACGATAGCTGAAGATACCGCCAGAGCCGACAGGACTGTCATACCTGTTCCAAAATGGAACAACTGTTCAAAGTTGTTGTCACACTTCGGAGCAGCGGATACAATGAGACACGTTCAATAAAACCATTTTCTATCAATCTTCGGAGATGGTATGCAGCAGGTTTCTCAGACAGACGGCGCCATCATCCATCAGGCTCGCTCCCGCTTGCTGGCTCAGGGGATTGTGCCCAGCGAAATGCTACCGGAGACCATTGCCCGCTCCTGGCAACGCTCCCTCGCCTACGGAGTACCGGCGGACAACGGCACGAGCGCCTTGCCGCTCCTCTCATCCCGTGAACTGCATGACCTGACCTCCCATAACCGGCTCTTACTGGAAAACGCCCGGCCGGTCATGGATAACCTGTATGAACAGATTCAGAATTCCTCCAGCATGGTGATCCTCACCGATAAGACCGGCATTATCCTCCACACCATCGGCGATACTGATTTTGTTAACCGCGCTGACCTGGTAAGTCTGCGGCCCGGCGGTATCTGGTCGGAGAAGATGCAGGGAACCAACGCCATCGGCACGGCGCTGGAAGAACAGGCGCCGGTTAAAGTCACCGGCGGGGAACATTTTATCTCGTCAAACGGCTTTCTCTCCTGCACAGCCGCCCCGGTCTTTGACCCCTACGGCAATCTGATGGGCGCCCTGGATGTATCCGGCAACTGCCTGGCCGTACAGCAGCACACCATGGCACTGGTACGCATCTCAACACAGCAGATCGAAAATCAGATGTTCGCATCCGGCTTTACCGCAGATATTGTTCTTCATTTCCATCGCCGTCCCGAGTTTATCGGCAGTCTGTACGAGGCACTTGCGGTCTTCAGCCCGGACGGCAGGCTCAAGGCCGCCAACCGCAGTGCCCTGCTGCATCTGGGACTTGACCGCTATACCTGCCGGCAGGCCGTCTTTTCCGATCTGTTCGACCTCCGGTTCGGCAGTTTGTCGGACCGTACCGGCCAGTTGCTGACCCTGCGCACCAACACCGGCCTGAGTCTCTTTGCACGGGTGCGGGCTCCACTCTCTGCAGTACGGGGAAGCGGCTTACACCATGAGACACGAGAACAGACCGTTGACATAACAGCGCTGGAAGCGCTGCATCGCGGCGATACAACCATACGAGCGGCAATTGATCGGGTACGCAAGGTGTTGAAGCACGACATCCCGGTATTGCTGGAAGGAGAATCAGGAACCGGCAAGGAACTGTTTGCCCAAGCCATGCACGCCTGCGGACGGCGCAGCGGCAAGCCGTTCATTGCTCTTAACTGTGCGGCAATACCGGAAGGATTAATTGAATCGGAGCTGTTCGGATATCAGGAAGGCGCCTTTACCGGAGCCAGCCGAAAGGGCAATATCGGCAAGATTCGCCAGGCCAACGGCGGCACCCTGTTTCTGGACGAGATCGGCGACATGCCGCTGGCATTGCAGGCTCGATTGCTGCGGGTGCTGCAGGAGAGAACCGTCACCCCGCTGGGGGGCAGGGAGTCATTTTCGGTTGATATCGCCATCATCGCTGCAACCAACAGAAAGCTGCGGGATGAGATCTCAGCCGGTCATTTCCGCCAGGACCTGTACTACCGGCTCAACGGCCTGATTATTTCACTGCCGCGCCTGCGAGACCGGGAAGACCGCTTGCATCTGGCACAGGCACTTGTGGATGAGCTCACCGATCCCGAGCAACGGGTGAGCATCAGCCGGGAAGTTGTGGGGCTGTTTGAAAAACATCCCTGGCCGGGGAATATCCGTCAGATGCACAGCGTACTGAGGACGGCAATCGTACTGCTCGACAACGAGACTGAAATCACCAGTGCGCATCTACCGGAGGATTTCCTGGATTACTTCAATGAGCTGTCCCTGCAAGACAGTGCTGTACCTGCCGTAGAGCACGACACCCAACTTAGTCTGGACCAACTTGAGGTAGTGGCCATCCAAAAGGCGCTGCACGAGTGCGGCGGCAATATCTCGGCGGCAGCCCGCAGACTGGGAATCGCCAGAAACACCTTGTACCGCAAGCTACGGGAAGATAACCTCCGTTGATAACCGCTTGAATTCCAATCTTCATTGAACAGGAATCGCAACACACTCTCTCAACTGCCACTCCCTGCTTGTAATTCAGCGCCAATTAGCTACTATGGGCAAATGTCCAAGCCCCTCGCCTATTTCACGATCTGCTTTACCCTGGCAGTGCTGGTCTTCAGCACCTGGCAGCTGTTTTGCGGCAACTTCGGCGCAGCCTTCTCGGCCCTGCCGTTTTTGTTCATCATCTACCTGTTTGTTCGGGTCGGGCAGCGCCGTAGCAGTGGCGAACCATCCGCTACAGACCCTTGACCAGCCTTTCCGCCACCTCAAGCGCGCCGTCCATCAGGTAGGCCCGCTTGGTCACGTCACTACGCTCAGAGATCCCCAGACCGCGCAGCAAGGCGCCGGGACGATAGCCATACCAGTTAAAGAAGTACTCGTAACGCGCAAATACATCCGCAAACATCTGCTCATCCGGATGCCCCTGGATCAGGATCATGGCCATGCCCTTGCCCTCCCCCACCCGGCTGCGATCCGGCCGGGCATAGTACTCCGGCTTCAGATAGCAAAAGGTGCGGTCGATAAAGGTCTTCAACTGGCCGGTGATATCACCGTAGTAGACGGGTGAGGCCAGCACCACCGCATCGGCCTGACGCACGGTCTCCAGCACCGGTGCCAGGTCATCCTTGATCACGCAGGTTTCGCTCCCGTTTTTACAGGCATAACAGGCCTGGCAGCCCCGATAGCTCAGCCCGTTGAGGTAGATGGTTTCCACCTCGGCCCCCAGCTCTTTGGCCCGCCCCAGCAGATGGGCCGCCACCGTGGCACTGTTGCCATTTTTCCGCGGTGACCCCAGCAGACAGACGATCTTCATAACTCCCTCCCCTGCACACAATTCGGCACCCCGTAAGAGTAACGCAACTCGAGGAGTTTGTGAAGCGTACCCCGGAATTGACTTTTTGCGAACAGCGGAGTAAGCAGAACAGTTCATTTATATTCCGGAGATGCCATGATGTCACAGCCCACCCCAACCACGCGCTTTTTTGGCGCCTTGATCCGCAACCCCTGGCCGGTGCTGCTGGTAGCCCTGCTGCTGGCCATACTGTCAATAGTTTACACCACGCAAAAGCTGGAGTTTCTGACCGGTCGCGACGACCTGATGCCCAAGCATGCGCCGTTCCAGCAGGATTATCAGGCCTATCGGGCCGCCTTTGGCGACCAGGAGGAGATCGCCGTGGTGGTGGAAGGGGCCGACCCGGCCCTGGTCAGCCGTTTCAGCGATGCGCTTTATGCCCGGCTGATGCAGGAAAAACGGCAGTTTCTGGAGGTGCTGTATCCGGGCGGCATGCCCTATTTCCGTCAGAACGGCCTGCTGTTCATGCCGCTTGAGCAACTGCAGGCCATGGAGCACACCCTGGCCATGGCCGGGCCGGTCCTGCAGGCTATTGCGGCGGATCCCTCCATCCAGACCATGTTCACCTCCCTGACCAGCCAGATCGACGACTACCTGCTGCACCCTGCATCGGACAAGCTGCAGCGCCTCAACTTCATGCTGGGGATTCTGGACAAGGGCTTTAGCGGCTTTGACGGCAAAAACAGCGCCATCTCCATGGATGCCTTCCTGTCGGGCAGCAGCGACGGCAAGCCTTCCATGCTGGAAAACGCGGGCAGGCAGCAGGTGCTGGCCATCCGTCCGCTCAAGGAGGCCGACAGCTTTGTACCGGCTGAACAGGCTATCAAAAAGGTGCGCCAGGAACTGGCCATCCTGAAGCAGAAGCCCGAATTCAAGGGTATCACCGCCGGTATCACCGGCGTGCCGGTACTGGAATACGAAGAGATGGCCACCAGCATGTCGGACATGAAGATCGCCTCGGTGCTCTCGCTGGTCCTGACCGTGGTCCTGCTGCTGTTTGCCTTCCGCGGCCTCAAAAACACCATTGCCGCCATGACGGCCCTGCTGCTGGCCATTGCCATGGCCTTTGGCCTGGCCACCCTGCTGGTGGGGCACCTCAACATCCTCTCCATGGCCTTTGCCGTGATGCTGCTGGGGCTGGGGGTGGAGTACGGCATCCAGGTGGTGCTGCGCCACCAGGAGCTGCTGCTGCAGCAGCGCTTTGATCAGGCCCTGGCCGGCGCGCTGGCCTCCAACCTTAAACCGGTCTTCTGGGCCTTTTCCACCACGGCCCTGGCCTTTCTGACCTTTTTACTGACCGACTTCCGTGGCATTGCCGAGCTGGGGCTGATCGCCGCCATGGGGGTGCTGGTCTGTTTTCTGGCAACCTTCACCGTCTTACCGGCCATGCTGGTGCTGCTGCACCGCAAGCAGGCTGGTCAGCACAGCACCACTCCCCCCACCCCACGCAGTCTGTCCGTGGCACCGCTCTTCCGTTACCCCGGCCGGATCGTGATGTTCAGCGCGCTATTGGCCCTGGGTGGTGCTTTTGCCCTTACCCGCGTGCCGTTTGACTTCAACATGCTCAACCTGCAGGCCAAGGGGCTTGAGTCGGTCACCTATGCCTACAAGCTGATGAAGAGCAAGGAAAACTCCGGCTACTTCGGGGTTTCCATGGCAAAGGACCGCGCCGAGGCCCTGGCCTTGACCAAGCGGTTCGAGGCGCTGCCCAGTGTTGACCATGTAGTCTCCCTGCCGGCGATGGTGCCGGATCAACAGCCCGAAAAACTGGCCGTGCTGCAGCGGATCAATCAGATTATGTCACAGATCAAACCGGTGCCCTATGAGGAAAATCTGCGGGTGATGGAACTGCCTGCGGTGTTTGAAGGGTTCCGCACTGCGGTGGATAAACTGAAAAACAACCTGACCCAGGCCAAGGCTGCTGAAGCCAAGCCGGTTGGGGCCTTCCTGACCACCCTGGATAAATTCTTCGGCAGCCTGGAAAAGGAAAAGGATGGCAATGCTCTCCCGATGCTGCGCGACATGCAGGAGCAGATGTTTGCTCCCCTGCCGGAAAAGCTGAACCTGCTGAAGCAAAGCCTGCAGGCCAAGGCCGTGACCGAGGCCGATGTCCCCAAGGAACTGAAGCAACGTTTTGTGGGCAAGGATGGTCGCCTGCTGCTGCAGATCGCCCCCAAGAAAGAGATCTTTGATGAGCAGCCCCTGGCTGAGTTCGTGACCCAGCTCAAGTCCGTTGATCCCCATGCCACCGGCGAACCGGTCAGCGTGTATGAGTCCTTCAAAATCCTGAAGGTTTCCTATCTACAGGCCTTTTTGTACGCCCTGGCAGGGGTGGTGGTGATCCTGCTGATCTGCTTCCGCAACCTGCGCTCCACCCTGCTGGGCCTGGCACCGCTGGCCATGGGGCTGTTGCTGATGGTGGGGGGGATGTGGCTGTGCGGGCTAAAATTCAACGTAGCCAACATCATCGTCATGCCGCTTTTACTGGGGGTGGGGATCGATTCGGCCATCTACATCATCAGCCGTCACCTGCAGGGAGAAGAATCACCGGTTGAGGTGGCCACCAGCAGTGCCGGTAAAGGGGTGTTTCTGAATGCCCTGACCATCCTGTTCAGCTTTGGTGCCCTTATGGTGGCCCGTCACCAGGGGGTCTTCAGCATCGGCGCGGTCATGTCCCTGGGTATGACCGCCATTGTGCTGGCTTTTCTGGTGTTCTTACCGGCGCTGCTGCTGCTGTTTGTCAAGCGCTACCAAAACGAGCCGTAAAGTAAATACACAATGAGCCGAAGCATCAGGCCTTACAACCTTTAGCCAGCAGTTTTTGCTGGACAGCCCAGCCTGACTGCATTATACGAAGTTGTATCAAAGCAAACACAAGGATCGCCCATGCGAACCCGGCATATACAGCCAACAGATACTGTTGCATCCCAAGACCCCGCCCCACCAGGCGGGGTCTTCGTTTTTTCAGGGTGTAAAGAAACTTTACAGTTTTTTGTAACCAGTAGAAACAATTGATCATTTTTCACTTAAAAATGGGGCAGACGGTTCGATTCTGCTCAAGAACAAGGTGACGTTCATGCCTAAGGATAAGGACGGTCATTACAGCTCGCCCCTGATGGGCAAGCTGTATGGGAAGGTTTTGGTCAGAAAGTAATGAGCAAACGTACGGTGAGTACGGCATGAGGCATATAATATTAGATACCTCATGCTTCACCAGAAACACAATAAAAGCATCTAATACTATATACCAGCATATAATATTAGATGCCGCTAAGCTGGTGATTAACGAGTTGAACATCAAACACAACTTTAAAGGAGTTACAGATGAAAGGTAAAGAATGGATGCTTGCAATAGTGACCATGGTGATATCGCTGGGATTCGCGATCGGTGGGTATTTTTCTACTGGTTACTGGCAATCATTGTTTATTAATCTAGCTACTACCACATTAGGTCTTACATTAGCGCTTGTAGTCATTAATGTTTATCTCGATCTGAACACTCGTAAAGATGCTATTAAGCCTTTGCTAAAGTTGGTTAAGCCAACTATTCAAGAACACCACAACGCCCTTCTTAACAAAGCTTGGGCAAGCTTCGGAAAACCGCAATTTGCTGAACTGATTGATCGATATTCCGAAAACAATGGAGATCCAAGATCACTCGCACCGCAAGAGCGTGAAACATTGTACAAAATGATCAAAGAAGATAAGGACGCACTTTTTGCCCGAATTTCAACATTAGAGGCAGAGCTGAAGGAGTTGGCATTGTTACTTGGTTGGTCTTTCAAACCAGGGATCCTTCGCGCTTCATTCTCCTGTAGATATGCTATTGTCCGCCTCAAAACTGTTAATTTTGACGACTCAGACCAAAGTAAACTCGACGCTTGTGAACATTTCCTAGATCTCGACATTGCCGCCCACTCAGTATTCCATCAACTTGTCGAATTTCTTGGCATGAAAAAGAGTGACGTTTACGGAAACTAATTTCAGCTTCACAAAGTTAATAAACGATATTTTACACGCGAAACATAGAGAAAACTTTTTTCCAATTTTAACTGCAATTAAAACCCGTAACCTAAATTGAATCGTAGATTGAGCAAAGTCCAACCAGCGCCAAGACCGGCCCAAAAGCAGGCCGGTCAGGCTTATGAACGTTGGTCTGAAGGAGAGAAATTAATGGAGAAAACATTGGATGTCATAGCAGGCGGATTAAAAGCAATAATGCCAAACAAGATTGCAGATGAGCTGACGAACCTAAGAAAGCTGAACCAGTATGACAAATGTCTACCGCTTCTTACTTCGTTGAGGACTATACGTAGTGTGATCGGAGCTGCTTCTGAAGATGATCTCCAGAAAATCGGCGAAGACTTTGTAAGCAAAATAAAATTGAGTGAACCTCTGCTTTCAAAAGGCACATACAAATATCTTTACAAGCTAATAGACGCTCTTTGGGATGCAATAAATGAGATCAAGGGACCTAAAAAACATATTCCAGGAGGGACAATCCCGGCTTCCAAGGAAAAGGTTTCTGCATTCGAAAGCTTGGTCCTTGATGCATGGCAAAAGCTTATGAAAGAACTCACCATTAAAGGTTGATGCACCTTTAAAAACAGCACTTGGACAGATAATGGAGGAGACCTTGCCAGCAGATGATGAGGGGAATACAACGGGGATTACGGAATCAGCGGATAATCCAGAAGGAAGAATAGAAAAACTTGATCTCAGCAAGTGGCAAGAAAAAGAGCGCCAGTTCGTCTTGGATCTTGCTGATGTGTTGACAAATCCGTCTCCTGAGCGAATACAAGAACATGTGGATCTCGCTCGCCGTGCGCCCTCCGGAGTTTATGATGATTGGTACCTCGAAATGCCAAGTATGTATTCATTGGTCCGATATGGAGAGACTGGAATCCAAGCACTTATGGAGCTGGGGTTAGACGGTGAGTACTGGGTTCCGCATATCCTAGTGTCGGTAACTTTGTCCCGTTGGAATGAAATTCGCAAAACACTTAAATTCACTCAAGCTTACCTCGAAGATGAAGCATATGAGAACCTTCAAAATAGCATCGCCAACCTAAGTGAGCAGCATCACCTTCCTGCTTATGCAGAAAGTGCGCTAACTACCATTGTACACGCTTTTCTTGCCGACCCAGAGCAACGGCATAAACTTGTTGGCATTTTCATGAGTTCAGAAATGGCTAAGAGGAGAGATAGTGGGCCATCAGGCATTGACATAGTTCTCAAGGCCATTTCCAGAGGAACGCTAAGGATCAGCGAACCGATATGCGACGAGCTTGAAAGTCTGATAACCGAAGACAAACCCGAGAGTGAATACCAAAAGTTTTTCGAGAAAAACCCAGCACTGATCGATCCACTTGCTTCTTCGATAGTAGATCGCCAATATCTTGGAGCCGAGTGGAAAACTGACTTTGTGATACGTCGTCTTGATGACGAGTACATCTTCGTCGAAATAGAAAAACCACAGGATCAGCCATGCACTGGATACCCTCATCCATCAGGCAGCTTATCACATGCAATTGGGCAAATACTGAATTGGTTTGTGTGGATCGAAGACAATATTGCCTATGCACAATCTCACGGATTTCCGGGAATTCACGCGCCAAAGGGTGTAGTGGTAATTGGCAGAAAAGCAGGAATGAGTAGTGCGCAGCTGAGAGTTCTTAAATCATTCAACGACAATCTTCACCCTCGTATTAATATTCTAACATACGATGATGTTCTGCTTAATGCTAGGAATATTCTACACAATCTTACGGACGGTCTATAAGTCATTTGTCGGGAACACGACCTGATGTCCAACACTCGGGTGCTGCTGTTTCCGCTGCGCTACACAGCAGACCCTCAAGCCGTTGAACCAGGGAAGAAAAAAGTTTCTTATGACCTGTTATTTTACCCACTAGCAGGCTGTTGAAAATCGGCTCGATTTGAGCCCATTTCAACCAGCGGGTTG
>CAZUSH010000048.1:0-11424 GCA_964622705.1 uncultured Geobacter sp.
AACAATACGGCCTCATCCTGGCCGGTTTTTCTCAACTGGCAACAACCCAAAATGTTGATGCCACACAAGTAACCCAGACCTTGGCAAACAATTTGGCGACTTCGGGCAGCCTTGCTCCTGTAACTGCAGGCGCGCTTGGCGGCGCTGATTTAAGCGCAGCGGTCAGTACCATTGCCACACAAATCAACACCGCATACCCAACGGCTGCGCTGGCAACAACCACCATTAATGCCGTAACCCAGGCAATTACCAATGCCACAACGGCCCCCATTGCTACGCCCGATCCAACCGATACAACACCACCGTCAACACCTACCGGTCTGGTGGCAACGGTTGTGAACAGCACCAGTGTTACCATCACCTGGAATGCCTCAACCGGCAGCAAGGTTGTACTTGGCTACAATGTCTTCCGCAACGGCTCCCTGGTCGGCACCACCAGCCAACCGATCTTTACCGATGCCACAGTTTCAGCCAGCACGACCTACAGTTACACCGTGCAGGCATACAACGGCGCCCGGATCACCTCCGGCGTGAGTGCGGCCTTAAATGTCACCACCATGACCCCCACCAACATAAACGTAGGTGGCCAAGTTGGCGGCGACATCCTTGGCCTGCCGCAGCAGGATATCGTTCCACCTGCAGCACCGACCGGACTTGCAGCCCAAGCAACAGCGCTGACGGCAACGACCAGTGCCGTTGCCCTGACCTGGGTTGCACCTGTTGGTGAAGCTGCTGCCGGCTACGACATCTACAGAAACGGCAGCAAAATCTCCACCTCGACAAGTGCCGGCTACACCGACACGGTCCTGTCAGGAACAAGCTACAGCTATTACATCAAGGCCTTTGATGCTGCCGGTAACCGTTCGGTTGCCTCGGCAACGGTAGCCATCACTCCAACATCGGCAAACCTGAATATCTCTGTAGGAGGTCAAGTTCAAGTACCCTAAACGTACGAGCTGAATGAAGGCTCACCATTAGCCTGACACCTGACGAAAGTTCGCAGGAATACAAAACAGAAAGGGGGAGCAAAGAAACGTAAGACAGGAAGTACCGTAACGTACGTGAACGCATCACAAGCAGTAACTATCAAAACAGGAGGAAACTATGCTAGGCAGAAAACTATGGTACATTGTTACACTTGTAACTTTTGCCCTCTTGCCTCTTGCCGGATGTGGCGGCGGTGCTGGAACCAGCACGGTCAGCAAGGCTGGTTACACCGTAACAGCCGCCGGTAAGGTTGCAACCTCATCAGCGCAGTCCGCCATTGCTGCGGCAATCAAGTCTGCGGCTGATTTAGGAACCGTCACCATCATCAACGCACAAGACGGCACCACCTTGGGCTCGGGCACGATCGACTCGACCGGCGCCTTCAGCAATATCGCCCTAACCTTGACGAATGCCAAAACCATCCTGGTATTTAAGGCTGTTATTGCTCAAGGCACCTTCCACACCATCGTGCCGCTTGACCTGAGTAATCCGCCTGCTGCTGGTCTGACCAGCAACAACACCCTGAACATCACCATCAGCCAGGACACGGAAAACATTGCAACCACGGTTTCCGCCATGTTGGGTGTAACCGGCATTCTGGGCGACACGGGTGCAACCCTGAATGCGGTCAGCAAGACCTATACCGACGCCGCAACCCAGGTAACGAACAACGGTGGTCAGGCCTATGCCTACAACACCAGTGGTCTCTCCGTGGTCGGCTCCCTGGCAAGCGCCTCTTTGCTGCCTGCCCGTGATGCATCAACCCTGACCTACGATGATCTGAACAACGTCAAGCTGGACGCCAAGATCATCAGCGCCTTTATTCCGAACAACCATGCCATCATCAACTTCCAGGTAACCAACAAGGCAACCGGCAAGGGCATCACCGGCCTGCGCACCTTCTCGCTGCATATTGCCAAACTGGTAGCAGAAGCCAACGGCAGCAGCTCCTACTGGCAGAACTACATTGCCAGCGGCCTGCCCGGTTCAGCCCGTTTCTTCAGCTATGTAGCCACCTACACCCCCTCGGCAGCCAGCAACCCCTCGTCAGACGCAGCTGATACCTACTCCAATGGCGTAAAAGTTGCTGACGGCTACAAGATCATCGACCATGGCGATGGTACCTACACCGCCACCATGGCAGTCGATGTGACCAAGAACACCAACGTAGCCTATGACAGCGCAGCCGTACACCGTATCGGCATCTCGGTCCGCAGCATTGCAATCCCCGGCGTAACGGCAGCCGGACCGATCAACCCGCAAACCAATGCAGTTGTGACCAACTTCGCTGCAACCAGCGTTACTGCGCCGACCTATGACTTTGTTCCGGCAACCGGTACCCAGTACACCAACCCCAATGGCGGCAACTCTGCCCGTGACATCGTGACCATGGCTGCCTGCAACCAGTGTCACTATGTGCTGGGCACCATTGGCGGCCACTTTGCCTCCCGTCCCGACACCAAGCTGTGCGTCATGTGCCACACCAGCCAACTTGCTGGTGGTGAAGGCGAATTCGTAACCTTTATTCACCGCATTCACATGGGTGAAACCTTCAACGACACCAACAGTTCCTGGACCGTGCCTGCAAAAGGCCTGGTAACCTATGGTGAGCAGACCTATCCGCAAGACATCAGAAACTGCTCTTTCTGCCACCAGGGCAAGGACAGCGACAACTGGAAAACCAAGGCAAACGGTAAGAGCTGCGGTTCCTGCCACAATGCCATGAACTTCACCAACGGCTCCCACATGGGCCAGTCAACCGATGCTTCCTGCGGTAACTGCCATGCCGGCGCAACCGCACCGGCAGAAGTATCAGCCAAGCACCTGGCAGTTCAGAACCCCGACCCCAATGCCCCTGAACTGGGTGGCACCAACACCCACACCTATGCTGGTTACCTGCCGGCAGCCGGCGCTGCTGTTCCCGGTGCAAGCAGCATCAACTGGGTTATCAGTGAAGTTGGCCGCGACGCCAACAACAATCCGTACATGAAGTTCAAGTTCACCAAAGACGGTAGCGATGTTGTCTTTAACACCTATGCAGCCGGCTCGGTAACAGAAATGATGGACGGCTTTACCGGTGCACCCTCTGCCTATTTCGTGTTCTCGGTACCGCAGGACAACAGCACGGCACCGGCAGACTATAACGCCTCTGCATCGGCCTGGATCAAGGGCGTCTGGAACGGCAGTGTTGCCGCTTCAACCGCAACCCTGAGCGGCCCCACCAGCGGCTACTACACCCTGACCATCAAGAACAAAACAGTGCCTGACAACGCCGTCATGCTGACTGGTGGTATTGGTTACACCTACGGATCTGCCTCCACCCCGCTGACCCAGACCAACCTGACAGCTTATCCGTACAATGCAGCCACCAATGTTGGCGGTCTGATGACCGTAGTGCCCAACGTCTGGAAAGTAGCAACCAAAGGCGCACCCACTGGTGTGACCTATGCAGCACGCCGTACTATTGTCAGCAATGCCAAGTGTAATGCCTGCCACGCCAAACTGGGTATTGCACCGACCTTCCACTCCGGCCAGCGTAACGATGCGCCGACCTGCTCGTTCTGCCACAACGTCAACCGCGTCAACAGCGGCTGGGGCGTCAACATCAAAGAGGCAGTTCACGCAATCCACGGCGCATCCAAGCGTACGGTCAAGTTCAGCTGGGAAGCAACGGCTGGCGACAAGTACTGGAACACCACCTACCCCGGCCTGCTGAAGAACTGCGAGCAGTGCCACGTTGCAGGAACCTATGACTTCTCAGCATCCGCCTACTCAACCACACTGCTGAGCAACCTGCTGTACACCACTGTGGCAACTGGCAATATCAGTGCCAGCGCCTACTCTATCGTGACCGGCAATGAAACCGTTGCCGCAACTGATAGCGTTATTTCTCCGTACATCACTGCCGGCGCATCTTACGGCTCAGGCTTCAGCGTGGCCAGCAGCGGTGTTGCTACGCAAGCCGCAGCTACGACGCTGGTATCCTCACCAATCTCCTCAGCCTGCTTTGCCTGCCATGATACAAACGCAGCCAAAGCACACATGACGCAGTTTGGTGGTTCCATCTACGAAGCACGCAGCACTGCTCTGAGCAAGTCGGAGACCTGCCTGGTCTGCCATGGTACAGCTCAGAACTCGCTGAACACCACGGTTCCGACCATCAAGGCTGTTCACCGTTGGTGGTAGTACAAACCACTTTGGGGAAGGCGCTTGCCTTCCCCAAAGTACCCGAGTACTGTATAAAGGAGCACAGTGAACGTGCTCCTTTATTTTATTTTATTGAGGTGGTTACATGATGAAGACATCAGTAGTGGTATTCTGCCTGTTGGCTGGTTGTGTTGCCCTAGGAGGTTGTCAAGGTCGAGAAAGCGCGCCCAAAGGCTCCTCGGCAACAAAATCTGAACTGGCTACCCTGCCTGCAGCGAATGAGCAACAGGGGCACGACCTGGCCGACAAGTTTCTGACAGCCCTGCAGCAGGGTGATAAAAAGGCCCTGTACCGTATCGCAAACCTGACACCTGAGATCCTTGAAGAGAGCAGAACAAAACTGATCCACCAAACCACGGCCAACATGACGCAGGAGCAAAAGTCTGCGGCTGAAAATGCGCTGCGCCTGTCAGGGAATATCGATTACAACCTGAAAAAATTGCGACTGTTTTTCCCTTTATCAGCAAAGATTGTCGTGGAAAACACGGCCAAGACAACGATTGATTCCGTTGAACTGCTGACCCACCGGGTCAAGGTTACCTACACCAACAAAAAAGAGGCTCTTTCAGATAAAGACGGAAAGCAGATCAAGGAATTTGTGTTCCAACTGCAACAACTTCAATATCCTTATGGCCCCAACGTGCTGCAAGATTTCATCGTAGACAAACAAGACTACGAGAATTTCATGAACAAGAAATTTAATGTGGTTTCCTATTTTTAAGATACCACCGACAGGCCTGCCCCACAGGTATCCTCGACACTGTGGGGCAGGTTCCTTCTTGCACCCCCACTGCCCCATACAGCAATTGTACCACCGCTGAAAATAGTGTAAAAAGCAGCTATGTACTGTACCTATTACGGCCTGAAAGAACGGCCCTTCACCCTCACGCCCAATCCTGAATTCATCTTTCTGGGGACCGCCCACCAAGAGGCCTTTGCGCATCTGTTGTACGGTATCGGCCAGAAGGTCGGCTTCATCGCGCTGACCGGCGAAGTAGGAGCCGGCAAGACCACTGTCATCCGTACCCTGCTGACGCGTCTTGAACCGGAGCAGTACGCCACAGCGTTGATCCTGAACCCGATGCTCTCCTCTCTGGGTCTATTGAAAACCATCAACCGCGAATTAGGCATTTCCGACGCAGGCGCTGAGTCAGCTGAACTGGTCGAAACCTTAAACCAGTTTCTCTTACAGCAAAAAGAGGTCGGCAAGACCGTTGTCCTGGTTATTGATGAAGCGCAGGACATGGAACCGGTTGTGCTTGAGCAGATCCGTTTACTCTCAAACCTGGAAACCGCCACAGAGAAATTGATTCAGATCGTTTTGGTAGGACAGCCCGAGCTGGAAACCTTGCTGGGCCGCAAGGAGCTGCGGCAACTCAACCAACGCATTACGGTTCGTTATCATATGCTGCCCATGAATAGTGCCGACACCAAGGCCTACCTGAGCCACCGGCTCCGTGCGGCGAACGGCACCCCCGATCTGGTCAGGTTCAGCGATACTGCGGCGATGGTGATTCACCGGTACAGCGGCGGATTACCGCGATTAGTCAATGCCGTGGCTGACCGGGCCCTGTTGATCGGCTATAACCACGATGCGCGTAAGATTGACGCCGGTATGATCAAACAGGCGATCAAAGAGGTTGCGCCAACGACAAAGCGCGTTTTTTTCAGCGGCAAAAGGCTAGCTTTAGCCGTGGGTAGCGCCATGTTGCTGTGTGGCGCCCTCGTGTACGGCCCCCTGCAGATAAACCACACCAAACCGAAGCAAACGACCGCCGTCGTCCTTCCTGCGGACGCCAACCGGCTGCCAAAGCTTGTGCAACGGTTGAATGAACAGAGCAGTATTCAAGAGGCTGTACAGACCGTCTGCACGGCATGGCAGATGCCGTCTCAAACGACCAGACCCTTGACAGCTGTTTCTTTAGAAACTGCCGTGAAAGCTGCAGGGTTTGAAGCGTTGCGCTATTCGGGCAGTCTTGGCGGGCTCGCCCGGATCGGCTATCCCGCCATTCTCGAACTCTCACCGGGCGACGGCACAAAGAGCTATCTGGTCTTTGGCGGATTGACCCAAGAGTATGCCTTGGTAGCCGACAGCAGCGGCAGTCTGGTTGAAGTGCCGACAACGGCGCTGGAAAAGATCTGGAATGGACGTGCAATCCTGCCTTGGAAAAATGTTCACCGCCTCGGGATACCCGTGCCGTATCTCAAAGCAAGCCCGGAGCAGACGACTCTCTCCCACCTGCTCGTTGCTGCAGGCGTTTTAAAAAACGATCAAACACGTACTGTCCCTGCCGTGCTCACTGAGGCGGTTAAACGGTTTCAGGCAAATCAGGGGCTTGAACCTGACGGCATCATTGGCGCCCAGACCCTGTTATTATTGTATCGATCCTCGGGTGAGCTCCGCTTGCCGACTTTGAAGAAAGCAGAGAAAACTGCCCATGAGCAACATTCTTGATGCACTACGGAAGGCACAATCTGAGCAGAAGCCTACCAAAGACACGTCTTCCAGCCGAACTGAAAAACTACTCTCTCCGCGGGGAGGCGCCGCGAAAAATACGAGTGGCAACAAGCGGGCCCTCGCACTTGGCGGTTGCGGTGCGGTAGTGCTGCTTGTGGTAGGCTGGATGCTCTATGGACCATCACAACAGCCCTCAAAACCTTTGCAGCAAGCAGAGCAGGTGGCGCCTCCCCCACCAGCTGTTCCAATGTCGCAGTCAAGCATCACCTCTGCCCAAAAGCAAGCGCCAACCTCAAGCGCACAGGCCAGTTCCCAACAACCCGGACAGGCCAAGCCTACACTGATGTCACCGATGTCACCGGTTCAACCTGCTTCGGCACCGCCTGCACCGGCGCCTGCGGTTGGAACGGCCATCACCGCCGCTGCAACCGCAGAACATGATGAGGAGGACAGCCCATCACGGCGTCGTCACAAAGGCCCCAAACCCGCTGCTCCAAAACCTGAGCCTTCAGCTCCCCGGCACACCGCACAGGCCGGCAACGCCCCAGCAGTGCCGGACACGTCGGCGGCACCGGCAAGCACAAGCCAGGCCGGTGTTCCAACCTCCTACGGCGCACCGGAAGGGGTGAAGCTGTCTGGCATTGCCTGGCAGTCGAACAGGAAAATGCGACGCGCTGTGGTTAATGATATTCTTGTGGGAGAAGGGGTCTTGGTGGCTGGCGCAAAGGTGGTTGAGATCAAGAAAAACAGTGTCAAATTTGAGAAAAACGGCACCTTGTACGAGACGAGCCTGTCAAAATAAGCACCAGCTGTCTGCTAGCTGAACTCCCGTTGCCAGGCATCAAAGATGGCAAGCTTGTCATCACCGAACTGGGCAAGCCCCTTTTTGATCTTTTCCACGGACTTTTCTTTTTCCAGACGGTCGGGATTTTTTGAGAAGAACAGATCGGCGTAGCAGATTATCCGCTCTGCCTGGGTTTCCGGCGACATGTCCCGTTGCGGCAACGGCAGGCTTTGTCCCACGATATCGGCAACCGTCAAGCCAACGCCGGTGTGGCGCTCGCAGATCAGGGCATGCAACGGCAGCTCTTCGTCCTCCAGGATCTGCCGCCCGAGATAACCATGCCTGATGTACGGTTCAAGACCATGGCAGTCAATCTCGGGCGCCTGTACCTTGCACACCCCGATATCATGCAGGTAGGCCGCTTCAATCACCAGTTTCCTGGTCTCTGCATCGGCCTGCACAACCGCGCAGGCCGCCAAGGCCTTACCTGCCACCATCCTGCCGTGGGTCATCAGTATCTCGACGGTCTTCGGCCTGCAGTGGCGTTTGAGCAACGCTTCAACGTCAAGCATGGTCATCCCTTTCCAAAAAAGTCACGCAGACGCTTCAGGTAATCGATGGTGGTCGCCTCAACCGCGCCGCTTTCCACCCGCTGGTCCAGTTGCTGGCGGTTGCGGGCCGCATGGCGTTCCAGAGCCTCACTCAGGCAGCCCAGCAGCCGCTCATTGCTACAGAGCAGATGCTGCAGCGAGGTCTTGGTCAGTTCTGCCAACAGCACCTCGCTTTTGGCTGTGACCGTGGCACGCCGGGGTTCACCGGTTAAGAGCGACATCTCGCCGAACATGCGCCCCTGCCCCAGTTCTGCGACCCGGACGCCATCTACTACAACCAGCACCTCGCCGCGCAGCACAAAGAACAAAGAACTGCCGGCATCCCCTTGCCGCACCACCTGCTCACCCGGGGCATAGGGCCGCAACACGGCGCTGTCCGCCAGATACTCGGCCTCTTCAGGGGTCAGGGCGTCAAACAGGTGCGACTGTTGCAGGCCCGCCATGATCTCGTCACGCTGGTTCGGAAACGGCTCCCGCAACGGCGTAGAGACCAACTGGCGATGGGGAAAGGGAAAGCTCCAACCGGCCCGCTGGATGGCGTACCAGACCTTGGTCTGTAATTCCGACAATGCCAGGTTGCGCTGAGCCGGGTCACGCAGCCAGAATTTGAGCTGGTAGTTGACGCCGCTGTCGGCCATGGTCTGCAACCGCACCACCGGTAGCGGTTCGTCCAAAACCAGCGGTTCATCCTGCGCCACCCGCAACAGGATGCCCTTGGCCTCCTCAGGTGGCAGTTCATAGGGCAAGACGATCGTCAAGGTCAGGGCGGCCCGTTCCTGAGCCGGTTCCTGCGGCATGCCATGGGTCACCACCACGCTCTGCACCACCACGGTGTTGGGCACCAGCACCAGATTGTTGTCAAGCGTGCGCAGGGTGATATAGCGAAAACCGATGTTCACGATCTCGCCGAACAGGTTTTTCTCAGGAATGGAGATCCAGTTGCCCCGCGCCATCAATGCATCGATCTGCACGGTAAAACCGTAAAAGGCATTGGACAGGGTGGTCTGCATGGCAAAGGCGATGGCAGCGGTCAGGACCGTGGTGGTGGTGATGATGGCCGACAGGTCTACCTGAAAGACCAGCCGCAATGAGGCGATGCCTGCGATCAGGTAGACCGCCAGCCGGATGGCGTCCCGCAGCAGCATCGGTACGTCGCCGTGCCGCCGCAGGGACAGGATCATATCCACCAGGATGTAGATGAGCAGTTTGGCCAGGCAGATCAGGACGATCACGCTCTGCAGCCGCTCCAGGGCCAGGCGGTAATTGGGGTAGCCGGTCAGGGTGGCCTCAAAATAGAGCAACACCAGCCCCAATAACGACAGTTTGAGCGCGGTCGGCGCCAGCGGTGACAATGGTTTACCCTGGATTCGCCGGATAACCGTAACCGTGACGAAAAACAGGATCACCACCAGCAGCACCACCAGTTTGTTGACCAGAAAGAAGTTCAGGTCAAGCAACGAGAGGATGCCCTGTTGCACCGGTTGCGCTGCTGGCATGCTCATATTACCCCTCAAGCGCCCCGATCATGCTTTTAACGTCACTGATCCCGCGTTCACTGAGCCAGGACGCCATCCCTTCGGCAATCTCCTGGGCAGCGCCGGGGTTGACAAAACTGGCGGTTCCCACCTGGATGGCAGTGGCACCGGCCAGCATGAACTCCAGGGCATCGGTGGCGGACATGATCCCGCCGATGCCGATCACCGGCACCTTGACCGCCCTGGCCACCTGCCAGACCATCCGCAGGGCCACCGGCTTGATAGCCGGGCCGGACAGTCCGCCGGTGACATTGGCCAGCACCGGCCGCCGACGTTCCAGGTCGATCGCCATGCCGGTCAGGGTATTGATGACCGAGAGGGCATCGGCGCCTGCCCCTTCGCAGGCCTGGGCCATCTCAACGATGTCGGTGACATTGGGCGAGAGCTTGACGATCAGGGTCTTCTTGGTGGCAGCCCGACAGGCAGCAACAACGGATGCTGCACAGTTCGGGTCCGTACCGAAGACGATCCCCCCCTGCTTGACATTGGGACAGGAGATATTGACCTCCAGTGCCGCCACCTCCGGGATGGCGTCAAGCCGGGCAGCCAACTCGGCATACTCATCCGGCGTGTAACCGAAGAAGTTGGCAATGGCCGGGGTGTTGACGGAACGCAGAAACGGCACCTTTTTCTGGATAAAGGCCTCAATACCCACGTTCTGCAGGCCAATGGCGTTCAGCATGCCGCCCGGTGTTTCCACGATCCGCGGGGTCGGGTTTCCGGCCCGGGGCTTGAGCGACAGCCCCTTGGTTACAAAAGCGCCGATGCTTTCAAGGTTGACGTACTGGCTGAACTCTTCGCCGTAGCCGAAGGTGCCGGAGGCGGTCATGACCGGATTACGCAGGCACAGACTGCCGATCTGAACGGACATATCAGGCTTCATCTCACTGGCCCTCCCATTTCAGTTCAGTGGCTTCAAAAACCGGCCCTTCGGTGCAGACACAGCGGTAATCCGGAGTTTCATGGCTATGGTCCGCCCCCTGGCAGACGCAGCCCAGGCAGGCCCCCATGCCGCAGGCCATGTAGCCTTCCAGCGATACCTGGCATGCTACGCCGCGCTGCGCGGCAATCTTGGCCACGGCCTGCAGCATGCCGTGGGGTCCACAGGCAAAGATACGACCTGTGTTGGAGGTTGCCTCCAGACGCTGTTCCAACACCTTGGTGACAAAGCCGCATTCACCCAGTGAGCCGTCCTCGGTGGCGGTGTAGCACTCCACCCCCAGCCGCTCAAACTCGGTAATGCAGAGCACGTCATCCTTGCCGCGGCCACCGGCAAACAGACGGACCGGCGACTGTTTGACCAGCTCCTTCGCCAGCAGGTACAGCGGGGCCAACCCCACCCCACCGCCGATAATCAGCTTTTCCTCCCCGGCTGGACCTGCATCAAAACCGCTGCCCAGCGGCGCAATGACATCCAGCAGGTCGGTCTCATGCAGGGCCGAGAGCATACCGGTTCCCTTACCAACCACACGATACAGGATCTCCAGATAGGGCTGCGGGGCCGCGCCGGTATAGGCCGGCTGGTGCATCCCCACATCAAAGACGCCAAAGGGACGCCGGATCAACGGATCAATCGAGGGATTAACCCGCACCATCACAAACTGGCCCGGCTGTGCCGCCAGTATCTCCGGCGGCGCAGTCATCCGCATCCGCCAATAGCCGGGCGACACCTCGGCATTGTCCAGAATCATTGCCGTAAACTGCATTGTTCCACATCCTCCTCAGTGAGGTTTTTTTCCATCAACAGCGCATCGACACCCTGTTCGTAATAGGCCTTGCGCAGACCATTTCTGACAAAACCGAACCGTTCGTACAGGCTGATGGCCGGCTGGCTGGTGGCCC
>CAZUSH010000048.1:11524-29369 GCA_964622705.1 uncultured Geobacter sp.
GGGAAAACAGGCCTGCTCAATGACCAGCACCTGGTCCAGATCAGCTTCATACATGGGGCGTATACAGGGCATAATTAGGGCAGAATAGCGTTATTGAAGCTGGGAGGCAAACAAAAAAGGCACCTGCGCAAGTAACGCAAGTGCCTGTTTTTGTTATGGCAGGGGTGCCAGGATTCGAACCTAGGAATGCCGGAATCAAAATCCGGTGCCTTACCGCTTGGCGACACCCCTATAAAAGAGAAAAGTTAAATAGCAGAGTTTCTGATCCGCGTCAAGCATTTCGTGCAGCACGGACCGCAGCAGCGCCCGCCTCAATCGCTTTGATGTTGGCCGGGATCAGGCGATGGTTGCGCTCCGGCAGGGCATCGTACAAGGCATCCTGCAGCGCGGCCAGGCCAAGTGAGCCGGTTGCGGCCGCATAGGCGCCACAGGCCACCATGTTGACCATCCGCACATCTCCCAACTCTATTGCAATCTGGTTCATGGGGATCGACAGCAGTTCGCGTCCCTCCAGCCCGGCCTCCTGCAGGTTGATCAGGGAGCTGTTGACCAGGCAGATACCGCCCTGCTTGACCTTCTCGGCGTATTTGTCAAAGGAAAGCTGGTTCAGGATCACGGACGCCGAAGGGAACCCGACCACCGGCGAACCGGTGTCGCCGTCACTGATCACCACGGTACACATGGCGGCTCCTCCCCGTTTTTCCACGCCATAGGCTGGGAAAAAGGAGACATTCTTGCCTTCACGAATGGCAGCATAGGACAGCAGGTTGCCTGCCAGCAAGACCCCTTGTCCGCCGTAACCTGCAAAGAAAACGTCATAACGCATAGCAGCAGCTCCGCTTACAGATTGTCGTTGTTTTTAAAGATGCCCAGTGGGAAATAGGGGATCATCTCATCGCCCACCCGTTGATTGGCGGCCATCGGATTCATGCCCCAGTTGGTGGGACAGGCTGCCAGGGCCTCGACAAAGGCGAACCCCTTCTTTTCCACCTGATACTGGAAGGCGGTCTTGATGATCTTCTTGGCCTGCAGCACGTTTTTGGGGCTGTTCAGGGCCACCCGGGCCGAATAGGCCACACCGTCCAGGTTGGAAAGCAGCTCCGCCATCTTGAACGGCTTGCCGTCATTGGCAATATCCCGGCCATTGGGCGAGGTGGAGGTCTTCTGCCCCGGCATGGTGGTGGGCGCCATCTGGCCGCCGGTCATGCCGTAGGTGGTGTTGTTGACAAAGATGACCGTGATCATCTCCCCCCGATTGGCGGCATGGATGATCTCAGAGGTGCCGATGGCAGCCAGGTCACCGTCGCCCTGATAGGTAAAGACAATCCGGTCGGGCCGGGCCCGCTTGACGCCCGTGGCCACCGCCGGGGCCCTGCCATGGGGAGACTCCACCACATCGATGTTGAAATAGCCGTACAGAAACACGGAGCAGCCCACCGAGGCACAGCCGATGGTCTGATCGGCAATACCAAAGCTGTCCATGGCCTCGGCCACCAGACGATGGATCGAACCATGGTGACATCCCGGACAAAAATGTGTCTGCACATCCTTTAAGCTTACCGGCTTTGAAAATACCTGTTTCATAGTTGCTGACGTCCTTTTAGCAATGGCGCTTGATCTGCTGGAACAGCTCTTCCGGGGTCGGCAGCGACCCGGCCCCTGGAGGACGACCGTAGAACGCCACCTCGGCATCCCTGGCCACGGCAAGGCGCACATCATCAACCATCTGGCCGGTGGACAGCTCTATGGCAAGCCAGCGCTTGCACTGCAGCGAGAGTTCGGCGTAGGCCTTTTTCGGGAACGGGAACAGGGTGATGGGGCGCAGCAGCCCGACCTTGAGCCCCTCGGCCCGCGCCATCTCAACCGCGGTCCGGGCTATGCGGGAGGTGCAGCCGAAGGCGGTTATGATCAGCTCGGCATCATCGGTCTGATACGCCTCCCAACGGGACTCCTTTTCAGCCAGTTCCTGGTAGCGGGCATGCATCTTCCAGTGGAACTTCTCCATCTCGCCATCCCCCAGGTAGAGGGATTTGACCACATTCTGCGCACCGCCGCCGGTGCCGCGCACGGCCCAATCCTTGGCCGGCAGTGCCACTTGGGACCGGGGATGGGGAACAATCGATTCCTTCATCTGGCCCAGCACCGAGTCGGCCAGCACCATGGCCGGCATGCGGTACAGGTCGGACAGATCAAAGGCCAGCATGGTCAGGTCGTACATCTCCTGCACCGAGTTGGGAGCCAGCACGATGATGCGATAACCGCCATGGCCGCCGCCCTTGGTGGCCTGATGGTAATCGGCCTGGGAGGCATCGATCCCCCCCAGGCCCGGACCGGAACGCATGATATCGACAATCACGCCGGGCAGTTCGGAACCGGCCATGTAGGAGATCCCTTCCTGCTTGAGCGAAATGCCGGGGCCCGATGAGGAGGTCATGGCCCGTACCCCGGTAGACGAGGCGCCGAGCACCATATTGATGGCGCCGATCTCGCTTTCAACCTGGATAAAGGTTCCGCCGGTCTTGGGCAGCTCACGGGAGAGGTATTCGGGGATATCGCTTTGCGGGGTAATGGGATAGCCGAAGTAGCAGCGCACCCCTGCCTCAATGGCGGCCATGGCCACCGCCTCATTGCCTTTGACAAACTTTTTACGGACCGTACTCATGGTTGCTTCTCTTCCTTGAAAACCGTAATGGCAACGTCGGGGCACATCTCGGCGCACAGACAGCAGCCGGTGCATTTCCCGTTCGAACTGAACACAGCCACGGTATACCCCATGGCGTTGGGGGAATCACTGAGCGTTACCAGCTTGTGTGGGCAGGCGATGGTACAGAGCCCGCATCCCTTGCAACGATCTTCTTCAATAACAATGTACGCCATAATGCATGCTCTCCAGATAGAATCTGCGTGACGGAAAATTGTTTTACTAACAGAAGCCAATTGGCGCGGTCAAACTTTTTTTCCTTAACGCTGCACAAGTCTGTAATAAATCACTTGCTTTAGTATTCGTATACTGTTAGATGGTGAAAAATTATTTTACAACTCAAGTTATCGGGAGGTTGTATGTCATCATTACTGGTTGAATTGACCGCAAACATTGTTTCTTCCCATGCAGCATCGGTTGAAATGACCTCAGATGAACTGCTGCAGGAGATTCAAAAGGTATATGCAGCACTCAAGACACTTGAGGGTGGCGAGATTCCTGCTGAAGAAACAAGCACGAAAGAAGCGGCACCCGTTATTAGCCCGAAGAAGTCCATCCAGAAAGATCAGGTTATTTGTCTTGTCTGCGGCAAAGGTGGTTTCAAGACCCTTTCCCGCCACCTCAAACAGGCTCACGACCTGAAGCCGGCTGCCTACCGCAAGCAATTCGGTATCCCCAGCGGCACTGCCCTGGCAGCCAAGAACTATTCCGAGTCACGCCGCCAGGCTGCCTTGAATAATAATCTGGGCGAAAAACTGGCACAGGGACGAGCAACCCGCATGGCTAATCTTGCTGCTAAAAAGGCTGCCGCTCCCAAAGCCGCCGCAAAGGCCCCCAAAGCTGCTGCACCAAAAGCCAAGAAGAAGTAGTCTACGCGGTCTTGGACCTCATAAAGGCCGCCCGGCAACGGGCGGCCTTTATCATGACAACGCCGTCAGCTGTTGCAGCACGCGCGACAGTGACGCAAACTCATCCAGAGTCAGGGTCTCTCCCCGCCTTTTCCCCTCAATGCCACACTGTGCAAGGGCCTGTTCCACCACAAGCGCTGGCGCCAGTTCAGCGTTTTTCAGGCAGTTCCAAAGGGTTTTACGGCGCATGGCAAAGCTGGCCCGCACGACCCGTTCAAACAACAGTTGGTTCCCCACCTCTACCCGTGAAGCAGGCAACGGCAACAGACTGATCACCACCGAATCAACCTTGGGGGGAGGGAAAAAGCAGCCCGGCGGCACCAGGAACTCACGCTTCACCTCGAACCATTGCCGAAACAGCACCGTCAGCACCCCGTAGTCACTGCAATCGGGATCGGCTGCCAGACGCTCACCAACCTCCTTCTGCAACATCACCACCAGCCGCGAAAAACGCTGTCGCTCCTCAAGGAACCTGAACAGCACCGGTGTTGAGATATTGTACGGCAGGTTGGCCACCACCTTGTACGGGCCACCCCCCAAAAGTTGTGCAAAAGCAACCTTGAGCACATCCTGTTCGTGGATCAGTACCGCCTCATTACCGGCGAATCGCTCACGCAACAATGCCGCCAGATCACGGTCGAACTCAACCGCCACCAGACGTTTGACCCGGCCGGCCAGCAGATCGGTCAATGCCCCCCTGCCCGGCCCCACCTCCAGGACCTGATCGGTGGGCTGCAGCCCGGCAGCAGCCAGGATCTTGGCAAGGATGTTACGATCTGTCAGAAAGTTTTGCCCCAACGCCTTACGCGGGCGGGGAAAGGCCTGGTTCATGGCAGCCTCCCCCAGCGGTCAACGCTATCCAGGGGCCAGGTGGCAACGGCATCCAGGTCCAGACCGTCATGGCAGCCTGCCTGCAGATAGGCATCGCCGGCCACTGCCAGCATGGCGGCATTGTCACCGCACAACGCCGGGGAAGGGAACTGCAGCTCAATGCCGGTTCGCTCGGCCATCCGGCCCATTGCCTGGCGCAACCCGCTGTTGCAGGCCACCCCGCCGCCCACCATCAGGCGCTGCACCCCCTCCTGCTGCAGGGCTGCCTCGGTCTTTTTCACCAGCACCTCACAGGCGGCGGCCTGAAACGAGGCGCACAGATCCTGCAGTTCCCGACCGGACGGGATTGTGGAAAGTTTTTTCAGGTGGGTCAGCACAGCGGTTTTCAGACCGCTGAAGCTGAAGTTGAGGGTCCCGTCATGCAACAATGGCCGCGGAAGTTTGACTGCGCTGGGGTCTCCCTGGGCTGCCAGGCGGTCAATCACGGCACCGCCGGGATACCCCAGCCCCAGCAAGGTGGCGGTCTTGTCAAAGGCCTCACCGACTGCATCATCAATGGTACGCCCCAAGGTACGATAGCGGCCGACACCATCGACCCGGTAGAGGTGCGTATGCCCGCCGGAAACCACCAGCGCCAGAAAAGGGAAGGTCATCGGCTGCTCCAGAAAGGCGGCCAGCAGGTGCCCTTCAATATGATGCACCCCCACCAGCGGACGTCGCAGGGCAAAGGCCAGCGATTTTGCCGCAGAGACCCCCACCAGCAGCGCCCCCAACAGACCCGGGCCACGGGTTACCGCCAGTCCCTCGATCTGCTCAAAGCTGACGCCGGCCTCCTGCAGGGCCTGCCGCAGCACCGGTGTGATCATCTCCAGGTGTTTGCGGGAGGCGATCTCCGGCACCACACCGCCATACTCGGCATGCACCGCCACCTGGGACGACACCACGCTGGAAAGGATAAAACGGCCGTCGCGAACTACAGCGGCGGCCGTCTCATCACAGGATGTTTCAATAGCTAGAATCAGCATATACTCACTTTATCCGTTTCACGCAGAAACGTGATTTTTACAGCAGGTTGGCAGCCAATTCCGCCAGCTCGGACCGTTCACCGCGGGTAAGCGTGATATGGGCAGAAATCCGCTCGTTCTTGAAGCGCTCCACCAGGTAGGAAAGACCGTTACTGGAGGAGTCCACATAGGGGTTATCGATCTGGTACGGGTCACCGGTCAGGATTACCTTGGTCCCCTCCCCGGCCCTGGTGACAATGGTCTTGATCTCATGGGGGGTCAGGTTCTGGGCCTCATCAACGATCAGGTACTGGTTGGGAATGGAACGGCCACGGATATAGGTCAACGGCTCAATATCCAGCAACCCCATCGCCATCAGCTCCTTGTAGCCTTTGTTGCTGTGACGCTTGTCCGATTCATGGCCTGAAAGCAGCAGTTCGACGTTGTCAAAGATCGGCTGCATCCAGGGGGTCAGCTTTTCCTCGATATCTCCCGGCAGAAACCCCAGATCCTTACCCATGGGGAAGACCGGCCGGGAAACCAGCAGGCGGTTATAGACATTTTCTTCCGCCACCTTGTGCAGACCGGCTGCAATGGCCATCAGGGTCTTGCCGGTACCGGCCTTGCCCACCAGGCTGACCAGTTTGATGCTGTCGTCCAACAGCGCATCCAGGGCAAAATGTTGCTCACGGTTGCGGGGATAGATGCTCCAGATCCCCTCCTTGGCGATCTTGCGCACCGGCAGCACCTTGCCCTGGGCTGCGTCAAAGCGACACAAGGCGGTATGGGAGGGGTTGCCGCTATCAACCAAGGTGGCGTATTCGTTCGGCAGCAAGCCTTCCGGCGTATCCAGCCAGCCCTGGCCGTAAAAACGGTCAATGGCGTCGGACGCCATCTCGATGTTGCGGGCACCGGCGTACAGTTCCTGGATATCCACCTTGTCGGACTCGTAGTCCTCGGCGGTCAGCCCGATGGCATCGGCCTTGATCCGCAGGTTGGTATCCTTACTGACAAAGATGACCGTTTCATCAGGAAAGCGCTCATGGGTGGCCTGGGCCACCGCCAGGATGCGGTTATCCCCCTTGTCGTCACGCAGATCCTTGGGCATACGGTTCAAGGCCTGCTCTTCGCACAGCTCCACCCGCAAAAGACCGCCCCCCGGCATGCTGACACCGGAGGAGAGCGATCCCTTTTCACGCAGCATGTCGAGGATGCGGGAAATGGAACGGGCATTGCGGCCGGTCTCGTTCATATCCTTCTTGAACCGGTCGATCTCCTCAATCACGGTGATCGGAATGATGATGGTGTTTTCTTCAAACTTGAACAGGGCCTGGGGATCATGCAGCAGCACATTGGTATCAAGGACAAAATATTTCATGCAGGGCCTTTCCGGGTAATAGAGGTGAGTGCAGCACACGTATACTCAATAGCATCAAGTGTGGTAAAAAATCCAGGGCTCAGGCGCACGGTACCGCCCGGATAGCTGCCGATCGTGCGATGGGCCCGGGGGGCGCAGTGCAAACCGGCCCGCACGGCAATACCATACTCGCGGTCAAGCAGAAAGGCCAGCGCAGCGGCGTCCCAGCCGTCAAACGTACAGGAGATAACCGCAGTACGCCGGGAAGCCTGCTGCGGGCCGTACAGGCGACAGCCCGGCAGTTGCGCAAGCAGGCTGCGGGCATGTTCAGCCAGTTCATGCTCGTGTTGGCCGATCCGGGCCACGCCGTGCTGCTGCAGAAAATCCAAGGCCGCCCCCAGGCCGGCAATGCCGGGCAGGTTATGGGTGCCGGCCTCAAACCCCTCGGGAAAACCGTCCGGCTGTGTATCTTGATCAGAGCTGCTGCCGGTGCCGCCCGCCAGGATCGGCCGCAATGCAACACCGGGGGCAACGGCCAGAAAACCGGTGCCTTGCGGGCCGAGCAGTCCTTTATGACCGGGAGCCGCCAGCAGATCAATCCCCAGTGCCTGCATGTCGATCTCCAGCGTCCCGGCCGACTGGGCCGCATCAAGCAGAAACAGCACCCCGGCTTCACGGGCAATCCCGGCAATACCGGCGATATCCTGCAGGCCGCCGGTAACGTTCGAGACATGGGCAACGGCAATCATGCGGGTGTTCGGACGCAGGGCCAGCCTGATCTGTTCGGGATCGACCAGTCCCTCGGCGTCAGCCGGCACTATCGTCAGTTCAACCCCCAGTTTTTCCAGCATGAAGAGCGGCCTGAGCAGCGAATTGTGTTCCATGGAGCTGGTCACCACATGGTCACCGGGCTGCAGCGCCCCTTGGATGGCGTAATTAAGCGCCACCGTGGCATTGGGGGTAAAGACGATCCGTGCTGAGTCCGCCACATGAAAGAGCCGGGCCAGCTGCTCACGGGTCTCCAGCAACACCCGCGAGGCATTGAGCGCCAGCCCGTACCCGCCCCGCCCGGGAGAGCCCCCAAGCTGTTGCATGGTCTGCAGGACCGTTGCATAGACCTGCTCCGGTTTGGGAAAGCTGGTGGCGGCATTGTCGAGATAGACGGCCATGGTGTACGTAGGTTTCCTTTTACAGGTTGGGCGCCGTTGCAGGGCGCTCTTTCAAAAATGGAGAGACCGAAACCAGGCTGCCGCCATCCCCGTTGCGCCGGCTTTCCAGGATACCGGCTGCCACAACCGCGGCATCCGCGCTGCCCCACCAGTTCAGCTCTGCGGCAAACGGTTCCTGGCCCACATTTTTAAGGTTGCCGCCGCCATTGTCGCTGAGCGCGGAACCGGTCAGCATGCCCCGGGCATCGTCAAGCAGCAGGCCCACGGCGGCATTGCGGGAAAAGTTGGAGTTGCGCAGCTTGATCCGAGCCCCCCGCACCTCCGCGCCGTTCACACGGTTCTGCTGAAAGCTGCACCAAAAGATCTGGCCGTCGCCCTCAACAAAACGGGCGCCGGAGCGGTTTTCCGCAAACAGACTGTTGCTGATCCGGAAACGACTCTGCTCCGTTACAACCCCTTCCTGGGAGTTGTTCAACACCTTGTCATTGGTCATGGTGAAGGAAGAGCGCTTGGCGACCAGCCCCAGGCGATTCTCCCGCAGGGTGCTGTCCTTCAGGTCGAGCTCACTGTCGGCCAGGCGGATGGCCAGGTCACAACGGGACAGCACAGAACCCTGCAGACTGGCCTCTGAATCGTACAGGGCAACCCCCTCCTGGGCCTGAGCAATCTGCACCCCTCGCCCGGAGAACTGGGAATAATGCGCTGCAACACCGGTATGCGCCCCTTCAATGCGACAGTGTTCAAGGCTGTTCTTCTTTTCACTGTTTAACAGCACCACACCGCCCCAGTCTCCGGCGACAACACCGGTCAGGGCCGAGGAAAGCAGCACCGGCTTCAACGCGGTGCCGCTCACCACCAACCGCCCCTGCACAACCAGGCGGGGCAACAGGTTGGCGGCCGTATCGCCGGCAAACCGCACCACGGTGCCGGCCTCAATCCGCAGCGTGGCCTGGGGGGCAATCACCAGCGAGCCTTTGACCAGCACCGTGCCGCGCAGCACCGTATCTTCCGTGATGGTCTTTTCCACCAGCACCGTATCGGCCGCGCTCAGTTGGGGACGCGTGACACGGGGCTTCTGAGGCCTGGCCGCCAAGGCAAGGCTGTTGTTATCCGGCGCCACGGTATCCTGCTTCGGCAACAGGCTGCGGTCTAGGGCCTGTTTGGGCTGGGCAGGTTGCGGCTGCGCATGCTCCTGCCGCGGTTGCAACGGCTGTACCGCCGGTGGCGGTGTCTCCGGCACCGTCATGCCAACCGTCACGGTCTGGCCCTTCAACAAGGCATCCTGATCATGAAACAACTTCTGGCAGCCGGTCAGTGCCAGCACCAGACAGGTGCCAACAACCGCCAAGCCACTTCGATATCGCAGCATCACACTTTTTCGCACAGCGCACCGCCCACACATTCAAAATATCAAATATTCAAATATTTTCCGTCCATAGTTAGCCAGCCGACAGCAACAAAAAAATTTCGTACTGGATTCAAAAACTTCTGCCGTATCCTTACAAATCTGAACAAAACGCTGTTGACACCACATAGATGTTGTGGTTCTATCCGTCCGCAAGCACAAAATATTGTGCCCAACAACTTACCACAACAACCAGACTCTTTCAACACACTCCAGTAAGCCATACAAGCAGCACCAAGAATACAGGAAGAGCCCAACAAGGAGAAGCCCCATGTCTGCTCAAGCGTCAGCCGACCGCCAGCCTGCCCTCACACCCAATGCCTTGACCGTCCTTGAAAAACGCTACCTGAAACGTGATCCGAGCGGCAAACCGCTGGAAACCCCTGCAGATATGTTTCGCAGGGTTGCCGACACCATTGCGGCTCCCGACCGGAATTTCGATAAAAAGGCAGACATTCAGAAAACGGCGGATCGCTTTTACGAGATGATCACCAGCTTTGATTTCCTGCCCAACTCCCCCACCCTGATGAACGCCGGCCGAGAACTGGGTCAGCTTTCCGCCTGTTTTGTCCTGCCGGTGGGCGATTCGATCGAAGACATCTTTGATGCGGTCAAGTACACCGCCATGATCCACAAATCCGGCGGCGGCACCGGTTTCTCCTTCTCCCGCCTGCGGCCGGCCAACGATCTGGTCAAGACCACCACCGGCGTCTCCAGCGGGCCGATCTCCTTTATGCGGGTGTTCGACACCGCCACGGAGACCATCAAACAGGGGGGCACCCGCCGTGGCGCCAACATGGGTATCCTGCGGGTTGATCACCCCAACATCATGGACTTCATCATGTGCAAGGCCGACCAGAAGATGTTCAACAACTTCAACATCTCCGTGGGGCTGACGGAAAAATTCATGCAGGCGGTCGAGCAGGATGAGGAGTATGACCTGCTTAACCCCCGTGATAAAAAGAAGGTAGGCAGCCTGAATGCCCGCAAGGTATTCCAGCGGATCGTCAACCAAGCCTGGGAAAACGGCGAACCGGGCATTATCTTCCTGGACCGGCTCAATCGCGATAACCCCACCCCCCATGTCGGCGAGATCGAATCCACCAACCCCTGCGGTGAGCAGCCACTGTTGCCCTATGAATCCTGCAACCTTGGTTCCATCAACCTGGGACGGTTCGTGACCGACGGCGCCATCGACTGGACCCGTTTGAAACAACTGATCCACGACGCCGTCCACTTCCTTGACAACGTCATTGAGGCCAACAAGTACCCGCTGCCGCAGATCCATGAAATGACCCATGCCAACCGCAAGATCGGCCTGGGGGTAATGGGGTGGGCCGACATGTTGATCCTGCTCGGCATCCCCTACAACTCCGACGAAGCCGTCAAACTGGGCAAAAAGATCATGCAGTTCATCAACGACGAAGGCCATGCCGCCTCGCGTGAACTGGCCCAGAAGCGCGGTTCCTTCCCCAACTTCACAGGTTCCATCTTTGACAAGAAAGGGGCCCTGCCGCAGCGCAACGCCACCGTTACCACCATCGCCCCCACCGGCACCATCTCCATGATCGCCAACGCCTCATCCGGTGTTGAACCGCTCTTTGCCGTGTCCTACGTCAAAAACGTCATGGACGGCACCAAGCTGGTCGAGGTCAACCCGATCTTTGAACGTCTGGCCAAGGAGCGCGGCTTTTACTCCACCGAGCTGATGGAAAAGATCGCCGAGCATGGCACGGTCCACGACATTGAAGAGGTACCCGCAGACATCCGGCGCTACTTTGTCACCGCCCATGACATCACCCCGGAAGACCACATCCAGATGCAGGCGGCCTTCCAGTACCACACCGACAACGCCGTCTCCAAGACCGTTAACTTCCCGAACTCCGCCACCATCGAGGATGTCGAGAAGGTCTACATGCTGGCCTACAAGACCGGCTGCAAAGGGGTCACCATCTACCGTGACGGTTCGCGGGACGAGCAGGTGCTCTCCACTGCCAAAAAAGAAGAAAAGGCCGTCATTGCCGCCACCCCGATTGAAGAAGAGAAACGCGCCGTCAAACGTGAGCGTCCCAAGGCCCTCAAAGGTTGGACCTACCAGATGCAAACCGGCTGTGGCCCGCTTTATATCACCGTCAACGAAGACAAAAACGGCCTGTTCGAGCTGTTCACCACCATGGGCAAAGCCGGCGGCTGCGCCGCTTCACAGGCTGAGGCGATCGGCCGGATGGTCTCACTGGCCTGGCGCAGCGGCATCCAGGCCCGCCAGGTCATCAAACAGCTGCTGGGGATCTCCTGCCACTGCCCCTCCGGCTACGGTGAAAACCGTATCCTCTCCTGCGCAGACGCCGTTGCCAAGGCGATCCAGGCCCACATGCTGGAGAACGGCTACGACGTCAACGCCGAATCGGCCAAGCATGAGCGGGGCGCCTGCCCGGAATGCGGCGGCATTGTCGAGCACGAGGGAGGCTGCATGGTCTGCCACGTCTGCGGTTACTCAGAGTGCGCGTAATCTAGGGATTGACAAGCCGGAGCACCTTTCGCTATAAAAGGTGCTCCATCAAGCGGGAATAACTCAGTGGTAGAGTGTCAGCTTCCCAAGCTGAAGGTCGCGGGTTCGAATCCCGTTTCCCGCTCCAATAAAAACAAGGGGTTAGACAGCATATCTAGCCCCTCTTTTTTTGTCAATGACCGCTTTGCATCCGTTTTTGCATCCGTTTGTATTTGAACGAACGTGAAACGCATTACAACTCAGAGAAACTAAACGCAACATTTATACGACTTTCTCTCGAATTGTTTAGGTAATCATCCCAGATGAAACCAGAGTGAGAGCATTTGATAACCAACCAGGATAAAAAGTGGCACTTTGCATCTGGTCTTGCATCCGGTTGTTGGTTAACATCCTGAAATATAACTATAAATGAGCATGAAAAAGATGCTCCGCCTCAGAAATCTCGTGAGCTGACAATCCGAGCCTCCTGGCACGAGCCTTCCATCCCCCAACAATCTTTTCTACCCGGCTGACAATCCCCTTTGCCTGATCCATTCCGAGACGATAGTACTCCGCCGTTTCCATTACTACAGTCATATCCGGCTGCCGGGTATAGAGATCCAGGGCAAGGGCATGCTCATCCTTCTTGAAGGATGGGTTCATGTCAAAGGCCGGGGCAAGCCGCCAGCCTGCGGGTGTTCTTATGAAGCCGTGATTGCGTAGATGGTCGTCACGGTTAGCGGTAGCAACATTGAAGACAACCCTGGTAAAAAGCTCTTCGAGATCACGGGGGATATGATCAGGCTCGCCCCAAGTGGCGATAAACTCGGCCAACTCCAGATAACTGGCATCTTCGGTATCCTGATGTCCGGTCATGGTCATTGCTGACGCAAAGAAACGCCTGGTGACGCCGACCCGGTCGAAACGTTGCACCATGAACGTGTGATAGCCGCCCCCGATCTGCAACAGACGGGAGGCAGGGACTGTGATCCCGCACTCCTTTGCAAGCTCTTGCAGCAGCATTTCCCAAAGCGCGACATCGTACTCATCGTCGGCAGACGGGAACTTGGCGATCCAGAGACTACCGTCCTCATCAACCAGATTGGCTTTTGGGCGGGCGCCGCCAAGAGATGAACCGGGTGCAACCAGAACCTTCAACCACTCCCTGATCTTGTCCAGGTCATCCTGTTTCTTTCTGGTCAACTCAAAGGCCACGGCCTGTAGTTCGGCAATCCGGGCAACCGGCGGTGCCGAACGTGCTTCATCGGCAAGAAAGACTTCTGCGTCCGGGCGGCTGAACCGGAGTGCCCCCATGCGGGTACAGTCCTGGACCCCCAGCAGGAACTCCCATGCTCCGAGATTTCTCGGTGTGCGCCCTTGCTCCCGGGCCTCGACCGCCTCCCTCCGTTTCATCAAGACTTGCCCCCACCGGTCGGGGCAGGAATCCATGAAGACCCCGAAGTTGGCATTGCCGGGATAGAACTCGCCGGCTGTTAAATCCAGTTCCGGATCAAGGGGGAAGGCATGCGCCTGCTTCAACCAGGCCGGGTCATAGGCAAAGCGCACACTTCCTCTGTCGCCTCGGGACAAAGTACCAATCCGCTGCAAGGGGCCGAATGATGGATCGTCAAGCCAGACCCAGATCTGTTCGCCTTGTACTTTAGCCATTTGATCCGCCAGTTTGTTGCGTCTTCTTGGGAGCCCGTTTCCTGTGTGGCAGTGCTTCATCCTGGAGACGACGCCCCAATGTATCTTCCTTGGCAATCATACCGAGGTCCTCCACCAGCCCCAGGACACGCAGCACCTGTACGTAAATCCCCATGGCAACAGACGGGTCGCCATTCTCTACCTTGTAGAGGGTGGGACGGGAAATATCCGCCCTGGCACAGACCGTTTCCATGGAAAAACGTCGGCGCAGCCGTGCATCCTTGAGACGCTGCCCCAAGGCTTCGAGTTCTTTTGCCGAAGACGGATAGATTGTAACGGTTCTCTTGTTCATAGTGATAATTATTATTTACATATAAGCGCAAAATGTCAAATATAATTATCGTTGTCATGGGTATTCCTTTTTATTTAAGGATGCTGCTCAATACCTCGCTGCAATCGTCACTCGGAACAAGTCCGGTCCCACTTTTCGCAGAAATTGACTCATCCGGTGGCTTGTTGACAGGCATCACGTCACCATTGGGAGGAATAACCGGCAATGGCTGACCTGCCGTGACTCCATCCATGTTGGCCAGCACCTGCTTTCCTCGCTCCGTTGAAAGAAATTGCTTGATCGCCTCGTGGGTGAATGTCGCCTGTTTTCTGCTTTTGCGTAGCCGTTCGAAGGCATCGATAATTTCCGGATCATAGGTGGAAAGTTTGAGTGAGTACAAGGGCACATCACACCCCCTTGGCAAAGGCGAGCGTCTGGAATCCCCTGGCATTGGCATATTCCGGTTCCGGTAGTACAATAACCTCGATGTTTCTGGCAGGCAGGCCGTTCTTCAGGAATGCGGCACCGCCGCCGAACAGCAGGACACGATCAAAATCGGCATGCATCCCGACATGAGCCTGCAACTCACCCTGAATATCACGGATGATGTGCTCAATATAGGCAACGCCAGCTTCCTGGATCTCCCGGGTGACATCGTGCCGCTCGAAGCCGTACTGCAGGTAGCCTTTCTCGATCAGGAAGGCAATTTCCACGGGGGTGAAGGTGCCGGAAGGCGCGAGATCCTTGATCCGTGGCAGCAGAAAGCTGGTGGCCATCTGGTGGACACCCCGCTTGTTGAGGGTCTTGCCATGGATGATCTGTTTTTTATGAGGTGAGAACAGGGTGAAGATGATGGTGTTGAAGCCGATATCGATGCCGAGAACATTGCCCGTCGGACGCTCCGGAAGTCCGTCAAGATAATCCCTCAGTCCTCCTAGCCCCTGCGGGAATACCGCCACCTCCTTGATTGCCCCACCGGTCAGTGACTTTGCCAAGGCCGGCACGGCGCCGCCCGGCTTATGCTGCTCCTGCCAGTAGGAATATGGCAGCCCAACGGCAAGAAGGATGTCACCATCACAGCCAGCCTGTTTCAAGCACTGTTCCACAAATACCGGATAGTAGCGCACAAGCTCTTCCATTGTTTTCAGATAGGAAGAGCCCGACGACATCAGGGAATCTTCCCCGATCAGCAGATTTTCGCCGTTGTAGCTGAACGCAGAAATGATCCTTCCCTTGCGCTCCCCGTAAATCCACTTGGCCGAAGAAAACCCGAGATCACACACCAGCACATTCATATCAACCCCCAGAATTTTTGTAAGGCGAGTACGCCTCCATACAAAATATCTATAGGGGGGGCAGGTGCCGGTGGCAAATATGGGGATATATTTGGTGACAATTTTGCCACCTCCGGAACTTGGCGCAAATTTGGTAACAAACTTGGTACCATATATGGCGCAAATACGGAGAAGTGACTATTTGACTCCACTGGCCGGACAAAACTCGTTACCAGCTCTGCTGAGAAGCCAGTCAATTCGTTTCACATATTCGTGCATCAGATGCACCGACTTTATGGCGTAGAAAGCATCATCCCAGTTCTTGCCACTGGCTTCGATGCCTGGACATTCCGGGACAGTCGCTAAAAATGCTTTCCGTTCCGAACTCCATTCGATCTTTAGAGAAGCAGGCTTGGACCGGTATTTTCCCTTTTTCTCCGATTTGATATTTACCCCATGGTACAGCCTGAGATAGACATCCGGGAAATCTCTCTTCAGCGCCACATGAGCAGCACTCTCTTCCACACTGTCAGGAGCAGATTTCAGCTCGGCTACGGCCAAATGCGGATCAAGACGCCAACTGAGACACCATCGTCCAAAGGAGAATCCCTTTTGCCGGCATGCGGTCGTCAACTTTGGGTCGATATCGTATTGGCGGCGGTACTCGCTTCTACCCATAACTGGGACACGGCCAGTATCGCGCAGCAGATTATAGACCGAAGTCACGGTATTTTTCCTCAGCGCCCTGGTGATTTCAACAACACTGAATCCTCTCGAAAACGCTTCGATGATCCGGCTGTTGAGTAGCTCTTCGATATCTTCAATCTTCATTGCAGACTCCTTGTCGTAATACAAACTTTTCTATAAAGACTTTTCCTTAGAAAAGTTTGTTAGTTGGATTATTTGACAGATTTCCTGCGCTGTTTTTCCATCGACTGACGTTCCAAAGCCGTCAAGGAAAGGTACAGTTTCCGACTCTCTCCCCTGCAGCTGCGCAACATGTTGTAGGCAATCTGACGGATACGCTTGATCTTGAACTCAGGGTACTCAATGTGGAAATGGGTGCGGAGGTTATTGGCAACATCGCGCACCGAGACCCTGGACCTGGGTCCGTTCTCTTTCGGGAGATAGGAATTCAAAATGTAACGCTCGATCTTGCCGAAGCTTGGGAATGCCAGCATCAGAGATCTCTTGTCTGATTTGAAGGACATATTCATCCGGGCGACGTACCATTCATCCGCCCAAAGGCTGGAAAGCAGTTGCAGAGCGTATTGATCTTTCTCATCCAAGGGCTCGGTCAACAGACCCTCGCCAACCATTCTCTTAAGAGCTTTCAGTGGTACTGGTTTATACTGCTGTGCTGCCTGTTCCAGGTTCATGGTGCATCTCCTTTCGTGATGGCGTATCTGATGAAATGTCGACAAAGTGCTTGGGATCAATGCCGCCTTTCTCGACTAAGGTTTTGATCCGGTCGAGTGCTCTACTGAGGATGTCCCTGACGTTAGAAACAACGCATCCCAGCCGATCAGCAATCTCGTAATTCGACATCTGTCCTTCCATACCGATTCCGAGAGCCCAATAAAGGACCTGTTGCTCCTTTTCCGTGAGGTGATGGCGCACCGACTGGAATATCGCCTCGATATCGGGCTCTTTCTGCCTTTCCCTGGAGCTTTTTTCAGCAACGGCTGAAAGATCGTCAGAGCAAAAATGAGAGGGAATAGAATTCGATCCATGGGTCAGAATATCCGGCGCCGGGGTTATGACACTTATCTGATTTCGGAATATCTTCCAGAAGGCAGCCTCGAATTTGATCTTCTTCTCGCTGTACCGGCTTGCAGCTACGAAAGCAGACTCATAGGCTTCCTGCATGTAGTCGCAATCTTCATACGGTGAGAAATTCCGATACTTGGCGATAAACCCTTTGATTACAGCCTCGTGATTTTTTACCCATGCCATAGCCTGCTGAAAGTCCATGTAGGAACCCTCCAGATAAAAAAAAGCCGGCCTCGAAGTAGTGCTTCGATGACCGGCTTTGCCTGTGCTCAACTCTGTGAGCTTGGCCGTGCCAGAATGAATATTCGATTTAGCGGCTGATAAGGCCTATGGCCAAACCCAGTCGCTATACTGCCCTGGTGATCAGGTTATTCAGGGGAACAGGGAGGAATCAGTTACTTCAGTTTGATGCCTAAACATGCTGCTATGCGGATAATGTCCTGCTTCGTTGCCGATTTTCGTAAATGATCCTCAACTCTTCTGCGTAGCTTTACAGTATCCATCTCAGCTATGATTCGTGTTCCGCATACCTGAATAGCACCATCCTCGGTCAGAGACACCGCACCGTCCGCGCATGCCTGTCCAATGACGATGATATTTGGAGTCCCTTTCGCAAGGACAAATGAACCTTCCGAAAAGACAACGGTCTGGCCTGATCGGCGCAAATACGAGACCACTGTTCTCATTGCTTCATCCGGAAATGGGCAGTTCATCGTATTCCTTCCTGTCAATCCGACGCTTCTTATGGTTAAAAATTGGTTAAAAGAAGGTTAGTGGGGTGTTGATAGCCTTCTAACCAATCGATTGTTCATTGAAATCAGGACAATGGCGGTCGGCCAAAAGTCATGGTTCGGGTCGGTCAATAGTCAATAGTTCGGTCGGTCAAAAGTTAGTACCGGTCGGCCAAAGGTCAATAGTCAGTCGGTCAAAAGTCAATGTCCGGTCGGTCATAGGTCA
>CAZUSH010000049.1:0-29364 GCA_964622705.1 uncultured Geobacter sp.
CACCCGCTGCAGCTGCTGTTCTGACAGCTGCTGATGGAGCGGCAGTCCCAGCAGGTTGCGGCTCAGGTCAACGGTCTCGGGGAACCGGCTCAGGTTCATGAGCGGATGGGGGTGCCGGCCGAAGACAAACGGCTGAACACCGTGCCTGTTCAGCCGATCCACCACAAGGTCTCGGTTCTGCAGCACCAGCGGCAGGCACAGTGGGCAGACCCCGGGCGGCAGATTGCTGAACAGGGCACAGTCAGCAATGGCCGGACCCAGCAGGCGGCAGAGCTGTCCGTAGTTGTGGCGGCGGCGGGATATGATCTCGTCACAGTCGGCCTCTGCGGCGCAGGCCAGGGAGAGCAGGGATATGTCGTGCCGGTAGTCGAACTCAGCCACATCGTAGTACCAGCGCTGCTCATCCGGGCTATTGTCAGCGGCAATCCTGTCATCTGTGGGGCGGTTGTCGTGGCGCTCCAGCAGGCGCAATGCAAACCTGGCTGTGCTGCCGCTGCGGCAGGCCTCATACTCCAGCAGCGACCTGGCCAGCCCGGTCAGCAGTTTGATGCTCCGGTAGGGGCGTCCTGCCTCCGGCATGGCGAGGTTGTCGCGGTTAACCCGTACTGCGCCGCCATTGGGCAGATAGCTGGTCTTACGCATGCTGAACAGGGCGTAATCCCCCTGGCTGCCCAGCCAGTTTCCCTCCTCATCGCGGGAGTAGAGGGCATGGGCGCAGTCTTCCAGCAGCAGCAGGTCCCGGCTTTGACAGAGCGCTCTGAGCTGCGCCAGTTGCTGGGGAAAACCGAAGTAATGGGTCAGCAGGATTGCCCGCGTCGCAGGGGTGATCAGCGTCCTGATCTGGTCATGATCGGCGGCGAGGTCCTTGCCGATCCGGTAGAACCGGGGCCGGCAGCCTGCCCGCAGTACCGCTTCCACTTCCACCCCGCAGTGGAAGGATGGTAGCAGGATCTCGCTTCCGGGGGCGAGGCCCTTGACGATATGGTACAGGGCGGCCCTGCCCGAGGCGTAACGGCGAACCCTGCCAACCCCCAGCACCGGGTCTGCTGATGCGCGTGCTCTGCTGCGGAGCACGCCCCGCAGGTCACAGGCGGGGAAGGCGCTGAGCGAGGGATGACCGTTCATGGGCGCAGGTTGAGACGCTGCCATCCCAGCCGCAGGCAGAGCCATCTGAGTTCAGCGGCGGGGCTGAAACGGCGCAGGGCCGCCGCGATATCGCCGCCAATGCGGAAGAACAGGGCCGAGGGGCTGAGGACCGGGGCTGTCGTGGCGATGGATACGCGCGGTTGTTGCGCTGCTGCGGGCTGCAGCGGCAGGGGGGCATTCAGCACGGTTCCAACCCAGCCGTTCTGCAGCATCAGGGCCAGGGGGCGTGTAAAGCTGCTGGTGGGGTGTTGTTGCAGCTGTTCTTTGGCGGTCTGGTAGAGGAGCCGTGCCTTTTCGAGGAGGATCTGCTGGTGAGCCCCCTGGCTGTAGCGGGCTGCGTGGTACAGCACCACGCATTTGCGCAGATCCTGCGCCGGCCAGGTCTCGTTGGGGTATTCAAGCAGTTCCGGCCGCTCCAGGTAAGGATATTCGTGCTGTGCCATCCAGCTGCCGTAGGCCAGCAGGCAGTCCCTGGCATGGCAAAATGCCTGGTCAAAGCTGCCGAGCTCAGCTTTTTTATCGATGAAGGCGGCAACGGCCACAAGCAGTACCGTGTAGGACCAGCTGTCTTCGGGCATCTCCAGGCCCCGTTGATCAATCCGGTCGTCAGGGTGCAGGGAACCGCTGATCAGGTCTGCGGCATGGTCGAGGTAACGGTGTCCTCCACCGGCTTCAAAGGCGTCCAGGCAGGCTATGATGCTGTTGCCGGTGCCCCTGCTCAAGGGATAGCGGTGAAACGGGCGAGCTGAGGCGTCCGGCCCGGTTGAGCGTTTGAGGCTGTTCCAGCCCCTTCTGCAGCTGGCCAGCAGGGTCGGCGAGCCGTTCAGGGAGTTCAGGCACCAGTCGGCAAGTGCGATAACCGCTTCACGGCAGGTCTCGTTGCCGGTGGTGAGATAGTGCAGCAGCAGGCCGGTGCTGTAGCAGTGCTCTGCCCCCGGCCCGCCGCCGCCGGTTGCCGGATTGCGTCCCTGGAGCTGTTCGCGGGAATAGGAGCGGTGCGTGGCCAGACCGGCGGGAAGGTAGTGGTCGGTGTGCCAGAACAGGCCGTGGTTGTACTCATCGCGGTCCTGGTCGGTGTGGTAGAGATCGATGTCCAGCACGTGCCTGGCCAGATCCTCGGCAAGTGTGCTCCAGAGCGGGTTGCCGCTGGCAAAGCCCTTGCGGAACAGTCCGGCGCACAGGTCGTACTGATTGCTGTAATGGGAGATGAACGGCTCGCTGCCGGTGTGATAGACCGCCTCGTGATCGGCATAGACGTCGCCGAAATTGCGCCAGCCGTATTCGTCGATCAGCTCCCGCTTGTCCCGGAGTTGTTCCGGCCCCTCCAGGAACAGGTCCAGCAGGTCCGTTGCCGTTTCTGTCGACGGCAGGTTCTGCAGCACACCGGAGTGCCGATAGACCTCCGGCGCTGCCTGGGTGTGCAGTGGATCGGCAGCCCATGCCAGCTGGTCGGGTGAGGCGCAGAAATCGAGACGGATCAGGGTCGCTTTCTGCTCGCCGCCTTGCAGCTCGTACAGGTCGCCGAAACAGGCGGGAAAAAGAAAAAGCCTGATATTGGCGGTGTCCACTGTCAGGGCCTTGGGAAACTCCTGCCAGAAATAGGGCAGAGCAGCGGCTACGCCGCGGGAGTTGCTGCCGCACCAGACAACCGGTGTGGCACGGCGTCCTTCCCGGAGCAGCCGTTGTTGCTGCCGCATCTGGTAACCGCAACGGTTGAGGGGCAGATCGCCATGCAGGTTGCGGTGCAGGGGGCTTTGCCAGTGCCTGCCGCCGCTTGAGGCCTGATAAATGCAGAGCGGCCCCTCGCCGGCGCGATATACCGCCGGCGCATCCCCCGGTTCGGGAGTGCAGCTGACGGTATCACACCCCCCGGGTTGCATGGGGAGTGTCAGCGCAAGCTCCCGGAAAAAGAATGACCCTGGGTCTCCCAGATCCCAGAATCCTCCTGTGTGGTGCGCTGGTTGAGGGTTGTGCAGGGTAAATGCCAGTTCAACGCGGCTGCTGTTGGCGTAAAAGTGCAGACGGCAGCTGAAACGGGGACGGATCGGCAGGTGTGACCTGAAGGTGCCGTTGATGCGCAGCGTGACGCGCAACGGTCCGCACTGTTCGATCCTGATTTCTTCGATCAGCGGCACGCTGTTGCTGCCCTGTGCCGCCAGGCAGCAGCCGGCCTTGCCGGGAGAGAGCGACTCCTTGTTGTCGACTGCCACCTGGATAAAAGGCCGAAACAGCTGCGCATCGATCGTAAAGACCGCTCTGCCGGTTTCGACCAGCCAGTGATCAGCTCCCGGCAGGACCCGTAATGCTGTGGGGATGCGCTGCACCGAGCGGCCAGGTGCCGAGATCAGGCGATAGCTGCTGCAACCTTTGGCCCCGACGGCGGCACAAAAGTCCAGAAGCAGCCATTTGACGGAATCGTCCGGCCAGCGGGTCAGGGCCTTGTGCTGCACCGGCTGCCGGCTGCCGTCCTCCGCCATGATGACCAGCTCGGCCGGTAGTGACAGCTCGCCGCGCGCCAGCGGGATGCCGAGCGTCACCGGCTCGTTCCGGCGTTCTCCTCCTGTGTCTGCTGTGACCAGCAGCTCCTTGTCAAGGTGTGCCATGCTGATCCTCCCCCGTGTGCGGATGGTGCGCGCCGCTTTGTTGGGCAAAGCTGGTGTAGTACGCTTCCATCAGTGCCACCCGGCGGCTGAAGGCAAACTGCTGTTCCACCCGCCGTCGGCAGGCTTGCCCGGAGGCCTGCCGTTGCTGCGGGTCGGCGAGCAGGCTCAAGATTGCGGCCGACAGACCGTCAACATCACCGGCTGCTGCCAGAAAACCACCGCTGTCCGGCGTCAACAGTTCTGGGATACCGCCGACCCGGGTGGCAACTGACGGAATAGCCATTGCCATCGCCTCCAGCAGGGTGTTGGGCATGCCTTCGGTGCGGGAGGTCATCAGGAAGATGTCCAGTGAGGCGTAGACATGGTGCAGATCACTGCGGTGCCCTGTGAAATGGATCAGACCGGTGAGTCCCAGCTGTTCAACGTCCTGCCTTGCCCGCTGGAGTTCATCGCCATACCCATCACCCACCACCACAAAGCGGACCGCAGGGGCGCGTCTGGCCACTGTGGCTGCCACCTGGTAGAAGGTGGCCAGATCCTTTTCCGGGGTGATGCGCGCCACGGTCCCCACCAGGCACTCTTCCGCCTTCAGCCCCAGTTCCTCCCGCAGCTTCGGCTCACCTTTGGCGCGCTGCCATTGCTGCAGGTCAATGCCGTTGTGCAGCACGGCGATGTCGCGGCGTGCAAGCCCCGCATCCACCAGGCGGCTGCGGGTGTCATGGGAGACGGTGATGATCGGTTTGTGATGGCGCTGCATGAGAAAAATCAGAACCCGGCGCCGGAGGCGGTAGGCGAGGTACTGGCGTAAGCTGCCGAAATCGGCGCGCACCATGACACTGTGGGAGTGGCAGGTGTGCATCAGCCGCAGACGCGGTCGCAGCAGAAACAACAACACGGCATACAGCAGGGTCTTGTCGTCATGGCTGTGGATCACCTGCACGTGGTGGGTGCGGACGATCCACAGGAGCTGTTTCAGGCAGCGCAGGTCCAGCAGACCCCGATCCACCAGGGTGGTGCATGCGACGCCCAGCTGCCGGGCCATTTCGGGGATGCTGAACTGCTGGTCGTTCGGCTGGCGCAGATAGACCACCTTGATATTCACCTTGAGCGGATCATGCTGGGCAGCGCTGTTCAGCACGGTCTTGTCCGGCCCGCCGCCTCCCTTGTAGGTGCCGCGGAAATCCAATACGCGGGTGATATGACGGATGTCGGCACGGTGTGCCGCGCCTTGGTCCTGGGCATGCCGCGCGATGCAGCGCGCCGGTGAGCCGACAACCACCGTATCGGCTGGGATGGAACGGGTCACCACCGTGTTGGCGCCGATGACGCAGTTGTCGCCCACCGTGATCTCCCCGATCAGTTTGGCGCCTGCGCCGATCAGGACATTATTGCCCACCGTGGCAGCCTTGCCGCTGCCGCCGCGGTCGCCGATGGTAACGCCGTGGTAGAGGGTGCAATTTTCCCCCAGGACTGCGCTGGGATGGAAAATGACCCCACCGAAGTGGTGAATTCTGAAGCCTTTGCCGATGCAGCAACAGGCCGGTATGGAGATGCCGGTGGTGATCTCGATGAACCGCTCGCAGACAAAACGGAGCGGCTGCCCCGACATGCGGTGACGGTGCAGCCAGTTGAACAGCCTGAAGACCAGGATTGCCTGGAATCCCTGCGAAAGCAGGCCGGTCAGCAGGTTTCGCAAGGCTGGCGGTTGTCCGTCTGTCGAGAAGCGTCCCAGATCTGCTTTGATGGTTTCAAACATGGCTACACCTGATATTCATGCTGCCAGAGCGCGAAGGAAAGCAGTGACCAGAGCAAAGTGCCGTGCTGGTGGCTTCCCTGCTGGTGTTCCTGCCAGAGCTGACGAACGCTGGCTGGAGCGAAAAACCGGCCAGACTGCGGCGAATCAAGTAGCAGCTGTTCCCCCAGGCTGCGCAACTCATGCCGGAACCAGCGGTTGAGCGGTACCGTGAAGCCGTGCTTGGGGCGCCAGCGGATGAGGGGCGGCAGCTGGTCCCTGAAGGCATGCTTCAGGATGAATTTTTTACTGCCGCCTCTGATTTTGAGGTTTGAGGGGAGGGCAGCGGCAAAGCTGACAACCCGGTGATCCAAAAGCGGTGCCCGTACCTCCAGGGCGTGGGCCATGCTCATCCGGTCCACCTTTACCAGGATGTCGCCCGGCAGGTAGGTCTTGATGTCGGTATAGAGCATCCTGGTCAAAAGGTCGGCTCCGCGGGTGCGTTCCCAACTGGCCAGCGTGGGGGTGGCCGGATCGTACCCCCTGCAGAGCTTCTGCATTTCCGGTGAGAACAGGCGGTTGAGCGTGTCTGCTGCGATACAGCTGTTGGTCTGAACATAGGCCCTGCCCTGATCGCACAGCGCCGATGCCGCCAGCGAGTGGGCCCGGCGCATGAGGCGACCGCCACTGCCCGCGGTAAGCAGGCTGACCGCCTCCAGCAGGAAGCGTGGCACACCTTGCCGTACCAGGTCCTGCTGCAGATCGGTCCGGTATTTGCTGTAGCCGCCGAAATTCTCATCGCCGCCGTCTCCGGCCAGGGCCACCGTGACCTGTTGCCGCGCAAGCCGGCAGAGGTGGTAGGTGGGCAGCGCCGAGGAATCGGCAAACGGCTCGTCAAAGTACCGGGGAAGTAACGGCACCGTTTCAGCCAGATCCGGGCCCATCCGGTATTCGGTGTGTCTGGTGGCAAAGCGTGCCGCCACGGCGCGGGCATGGGTGGATTCGTCATGTTCCCGATCCGGGAAGCCGATCGAACAGGTGATGACCGGACGCTTTGCTGCGGCAGCCATCAGGGCCACCACAGCGCTGGAGTCGATCCCCCCGCTCAAAAAAGCGCCCAGCGGAACGTCGGCCACCATCCGGCAGGCAGTGCTGTCCCGCAACAGCTCCAGCAGCTGATCGGCCGCGTCTTCAATGCCGATGGTGGCCGGATGCTCCGGCAGTGCCAGATCCCAGTATTCCGTGACTACCGGTTCGCCGCCTGCCTGCAGGGTCAGACAATGCCCCGGCTGAAGCTTGTAGATGTTCTTGAAGATGGTGCGGGGCGCCGGGATATAGAGGTAGGTCAGGAAGTCGGCCACGGCGGTCGGCTCAATGGATGGACAGCTGTCGAGCAGCGGCAAAAGCGCCTTGATCTCAGAGGCGAAGGCCAGCCGGTCGCCGCCGCCGTGATAGTAGTAGAGCGGCTTTTTGCCGATCCGGTCCCGCGCCAGAAACAGCGTCCGTTCCGCGCGGTCCCAGACCGCAAAGGCGAACATGCCGTTCAGCTGGTCCAGACAGGCCTTGCCCTGCCGCTGGTAGAGCGCCAGGAGTACCTCGGTGTCGGTATCGCTGGAGAAGCAGACCCCCTGCTGTTCCAGTGCGCTTCGGAGGGCACTGAAATTGTAAATTTCTCCGTTAAAGACGATCCAGTAACGTCCGTCTGCCGACCGCATGGGCTGGTTTCCCCGTGCGGACAGGTCGATAATGCTGAGGCGGCGGTGTCCCAGGCCGATCCAGTCATCCAGATATTCACCACTGGCATCGGGGCCGCGATGCATGATGGCTTCACCCATGCGTCGCAGCGTGGCGCGGTCGGCCGTTGGTGCGCAACTGCGCATGAAGCCGGTTATTCCGCACATGGAGTCGTACCTCTGCGCCAGGTGACCTGCTGGCCACCGCCCAATTCGCGACAGAGCCCCACCAGGGAGGCCAGTGCCAGCATGAAGAAATAGTGCAGCATGTTGACCGGGGCGATCTTGCGGAAGGTCGGCACGAGGTGGCCGCAGAGTGCCAGCAACAGGGCTGCGCCCAGGGCGTACAGTGTCAGGGAGTACAGCGGCTGGGCCAGGCGGGGGGTGGTGTGGATATGCGCCAGCAGCAGCAGCAGCGGAATGAAGAGGGCGCCACTGAACCAGCGCAGCAACTTGTGCGAGACGAAGTTGAACAGCAGCAGCGGCTGTGAGAACCCCGGCAGCATGTCGCGGCGCAACAGATATTGGAAGCCGCCGGAGATGATGCGGGCCTTGCGTCTGAACTCGTCCCGCAATTCGTGCAGGTTCAGCTCGAAGCCCCGTGCCCGCGGCTCATGCATGACGCGGTATCCCTGTCTGGCCACCGACATGGCGATTACAAAATCGTCCAGCACCGTATCGTCAGGCGGGGCCCTGAACAGCTCCCGCCGCACAGCGTACATGGCGCCATCAGCCCCCACCAGCGCGCCGAGCGCCCCTTCCTGCTGCTGGATGAAATGTTCGATCCGGTAGTACAGCCGTTCAGAGTGGCCGTAACTCAAGGTGTTGTTCAACAGTACCACCAGGCCGGAAACCGCTCCCACCCCGGGGTCGGCGAAATTGCCCAGCAACCGGCGCAGCGCCTGCGGCTCATAGCTGACATTGGCATCGGAAAAGATCACGATCTCTGTATGGATGTGCTTCATGGCCTCGTTGAGGGCCGCGATCTTTCCCCGGTTTTCGTCAAAGGCAAGCAGCTGGACCCCCTGAGGGGCGTAGGCGGCAACCAGCTCGTTGGTTCTGTCGGTTGAGCCGTCCGATGCCACGACAATCCTGAGCCGGTCGCGCGGATAGTCCAGTTGCAGTGAGTTGTCCAGTTTGTCCGCGATCACCTGCTCTTCATTGTGCGCAATGATCAGCAAGGTTGCGGCAGGGCAGCAATGCTCGTCATACCGGACAGAGATCGGCACGAGCCGGGCAAGCAGTGCCAAAAGCAGCGGATAGCCGAGGTAGATGTAGAGAATCAGTCCGATCAAGAGCAGGGCGGCCATGTGGTGCAGTGTGGCCGGCAGCGGGGGAAGCGGCAGCAGTACAAGCAGGCATACCGTTGCAAGCCCCGTAAGCAGCCAGGGCAGCAACATCATGGAATGGTCACGTGAGGGTGCCGCAGCCCGGGCGGTTTCCCAGGTGGCGATGACATCCCCCTGTAATCGCCGCAGTACGCCGATTAAGGAGGCTAGCACCATCAGCATGCCGTAATAGGGGATGGCGCAGTAAAGGGGACAAAAGCCGCCACGGCGGTCGCGATGCCAGCCTGCCAGTGCCAGTAAGGCGCCGATCCCGTACATGGCCACCAGCAGTGTGATGGATGGTGCGGGGCGGGGGGAGGAAGCGACGGCCAGGGCTGCCAGCAGGTTGATGCCGAGTATGAACGGCGAGAACCAGCGCAAGAGCTTGTGGGAGATAAGTTGCCAGGCAAACCAGCCTGTCTTGAGCGGGTTGCAGGCGGCTGGAACCCTGAGCAGACCGTTCAGGCTGCGGTTCACAATCCGCACCTTGCGGGCAAACTCACGGTTGAACCGGCCGGCTGGCCGTTCAAGACACCAGGCCTCGGGATCGAAGATACCCCGGTAACCTTGGGCGATGATCTGGAGCGGATTGACAAAGTCGTTGATGTCGTTGGCCTGTAGCGGTTCATAGAGCTCCCGCCTGATGGCGTAGATGGCGCCGTCGCCGCCCACTATCGAAGAAAAGGCCGATTCCCAGCGTTTGAGCGCCACTTCAAGGTCCCAATACCCCTTTTCGCTGATGCCGGCAGCCGTGGCAGAGGCCTCGTGATAGCGAGCATGTCCCACAACATAGCCCACATGCGGATCACTGAAATGGCGCACAAGTTTCCGGAGCGCCTGCCGGTCATAGAGGGCGTTGGCATCGGAAAACACCACCAGTCCGCCCTGCACCTGTTCCATGGCCAGGTTTAATCCGGCTGTTTTGCCGCGGCGTTGACCGGTGCGGAGCAGCTTGATCCCGCGATCCGCGAATTGCCTCACCTGCTCGTCGGTGCGATCCTGGGAACAGTCCGATACCACCAGAATCGTCAGGTGCTCCTTCGGGTAGTCCAGCTCCAGGGCATTGTTCAGTTTTTCTGCAATGACCTGCTCTTCATTATAGGCAGAGATGATCAGGGTGAGCTCGGGCGTCAGCAGCTCGTCCCGCTGATGGGAACGGGGGAAGAGGTGTGCCAAAAGATACACCAGCGCCGGATAGCCAAGGGCGGTATAGACAAGCAGGCTAAGGGTACTTACGACGAGTAGGGTGGCCATGGGTGACTCCGTTCCTGTGGGGTGGTCCGGGTTGTCATTCAGGGGATGCTGCGGACGATATGGGGGCCCAGCAGGTTGGTCAACGGCAGCGGCAGCCGTTGCCAGAGCTGAACCGCCAGCCGATATTTCGGGTTTTTCGGGCTTAGGTCAGGCGGTTGCCCGCCATCCGGCAAGAGGTATTGCCAGTAGAGCGGCACCGGCATGGCTCCCCACTGCCGTTTGAAGAGAAAGGTCCCTTCGCCGGGGGTGGAGCGGCCGAAATCGAACTGTTTGGCACCACGGCTGATGGCAAAACGGATCGCCTCCCAGTACAAGAGGTTGTTGGGGCAGAGCGGTCTGGACTCACGGATCGAGGCTGCCCACGGTACCTCCAGGGTCTGGCGATGCCAGCTTAGAAAACCTGCAGCCACGGTCTGATCGCCCTGCTTGACCGTGATGATCCTGGTGCTGTCCGGAAAGGAGTCGAGCATGTTTGCAAAGAACTTCCTTGCATAGACCGGAGTACCCAGATCACGCATGTTGCGGGCAAAGACCCGGTAGAAATCATCCAGCAGTTCCGCATGTCCTGCCGTGGCTGTAAGCCCGCTCTTCCAGGCCTTGCGGATCTGGTTGCGTACCTTGGGGTCGAGCCATTGCCATTGCTGCTGCTCGGTTTCGGCCAGCTCGAGCAGCATGCTGACCTTGTGTTGCCTGGTGGCGGTGATGGCAGCGCTTCTGGTCAGATGCCGCAGCTCAGCATGGGTCAGCTGATGCTGTTCCAACAGCGTGCGACAGCTGTGCAGCAGGTGCTCCTCGCTTTCCTGTCCGTGGCAGAGCATGCCGCCGTAATTAAGGAAAGGTAGAGAGACCAGAAAGCTGCCAAACAGCCTGCTGCGCATCAAAACTGCCGGAAGAATGCCGCAGATGGCCCCTGACCGGTCCCGGGCCGCCAGGTACTGGGTCTGGTGGCCGAAGCTCCGCTCGATCACCTGACGCCAGCGGTACTGGTGATAGTTGGTGCTGTCAGGATGGGAGGCCACGAAGGCATCCCAGCTGCTGCCATCGCCAAGATAGGGACCGACCGACAGGTGCATGGTAAACCTTTCAGCTGTGTGATCGTGCAGCATGTCTGCAGGTGCTGCTGCCAGACGGTTATCATGGAACGTGCCAAAAGAGAGTGTTTGTTATTCTCGTATGTTACGGCGTAGGTGTGCTGTGCGGCATGTTAGCGTCGTACCAGCGTGAGGGGACCAAATTGACGGGAGTTGCCGATTCAACGGAGCTTGAGCAGTGTGTTAAGAAAATTCAGGCTGCTCTGTTTTGACAAGCCGGCCTGGCAGAGTCTGTGGCAGGCCGCAGACGGCAGCAGCCAGGTGGCTTGTGGCACGGGATTTAGTGATGATTCTGACTGATCGGCACTGTCGAAAGCAGGGGGGTGACTGTCGTCATCTCTGACAGTCTGGTCAACGGGGTGCTGCGTGATGCAGGTGAAATCAACAGGTTGTCGCCTGGCTCGGAATTTGCTGAAGGATCAATCATCGTCAGTTGCAGATAGCCGCCCGTCTTGCTTGAACAGTTTGCAGTTCATACTCCCGGAGGTTCCTATGGATGATCTGCGGCAATACCACAGGATTACGTGCGATGCCAAATGTATCCTGTATCATGCGCACAGCAAGTTCAGCGGTACGATTTTGAACATTTCATTGTCCGGTGTGGCGGTGAGACTCTGCGACAGCCAGACGGACCCGATGCAGGTAGGGGAAGCGTGCAGCCTGATCCTGTGTAACAATCCGGCAGTTTGCACCTACAGGTATCCGGTGCAGATTGCCCGTATCGGTTCAAACGTGATCGGGCTGCAGTTTGTTGATGCGGAGGCATGAGCACGGTGCCTGCCGCATTATTTGTGTCCTTGCTGCGTCCTGCGTATCAAACATGCCGTGCCGTCAGGCTGCCTTTGGTGGTACTTAGCTGGGGCTGCAGAAACGGCTCATTTCTGTTTTCCCTGGCAAAAACACAAACAGGAATAATTTTTTTTGTGTAAAGCTAATGATTTCAATCTATTGCGCTTTGTTGGGCTGCTGGGGGGCCTGGATGATATGGAGCAGCGTAGTTGTCGTGTAGGGAGGTGGTGCTGAGTAACAGCTTGTTTTTACAGTGATTGTCTGCAATGTTACAAATTTTGCATCGGTTAATTTTTGAGCCGATATACTGGTTGCGGTTTGCTGCAACTGTTTGAATTGGCTTGATAAAAAATGGCTGATCACTTGACAGGCAACAAAAGACCGGCATACTGGAGCACGGAAGGAGGGCAGACTATGCATTCCATAATCAATGCGCTTCCACCCATTTTGCTGGTTGATGATGATCCAGTGGTATTGGAAATCAGCGTTGCCGCCCTTGAAGCCGAGGGTATCAGGAACGTCCAGACCCTGCACGACAGCAGACTGATCCTGCCGTACCTGGAATCAAATCCGGTTTCTCTCATCATTCTTGACCTTTTGATGCCACACTTTTCCGGCATTGACCTGCTGCCCACCCTGATACGCGATTATCCCCAGATCCCCGTGATCGTGATGACCTCGTCCGAAGACATCAATACTGCGGTCTACTGTATCAAGACCGGCGCTGTTGATTACCTGACCAAGCCGCTGGAGATTGAACGGCTGCTTTCCAGCGTTCAAAAGGCGTTGTTGGTGAATGAGCTGAGCCGTGAGAACATCTCCCTGCGGGACTACCTGCTCAACGACTATCTGGCCCACCCTGAGGCATTTGAGGAGATCATAACAAACAGTAAAAAGATGCGCGCCATTTTCCAGTATGTTGAGGTGGTGTCCGGCTCTGACCAGCCGGTGCTGATTACCGGCGATACCGGCGTCGGCAAGGAACTGATTGCCCGTTCCATCGCTCGTCTGAGCGGCAGAAAAGGGGCCTTTATCACGGTCAACGCCGCCGGTCTTGACGACAATATGTTTTCAGACACCCTTTTTGGGCATAAAAAGGGCGCCTTTACCGGTGCCGACCAGAACCGCGAGGGGCTGGTTTGTGGCGCTGCCGGCGGGACGCTCTTTTTGGATGAGATCGGTGATCTGAACGAATCATCCCAGATCAAGCTGTTACGCCTGATCCAGGAGCAGGAGTTTTATCCCACCGGCTCTGACCAGCTCAAGAAGTCGGATGCGCGGATTATTGTGGCCACCAACCATGATCTGGCCCAGCTGATTCCCATGGGCAAATTCCGCAAGGACCTCTATTACCGGCTCTGCTCCCACCGCATCCATATCCCTCCCTTAAGCGAGCGGCGGGAGGATATCCCCCTTTTGCTGGAGTACTTCATTGAAAAGGCTGCCAAGGCCCTGAAAAAGCCGCAACCGGTTCCATCGCGCGAGGTCGTGGCCCTGCTGTCAACCTATTCGTTTGACGGCAACGTGCGCGAGTTGCACGCCATGGTCTACGACGCTGTAGCTCGTCACAGTGGCGGGCTGCTGACGCTTGACAGTTTTACCGGACTTGCCCGGACTGAACTTTCCCCCCCCGACCTTTCTCCCCTGCTGCCCAAAAAAGAGCTTGATGCAGCCCTTTACGCCCATTTCGGGCGTTTTCCCACCATACGTGAGGTTGAGGAGTATCTGATGACGACCGCCATGGGACTCACCAACAATAACCAGCGTTCTGCAGCCGTGCTGCTGGGAATTGCACGGCAAACCCTGAGTAAGCGCCTGAATAACGGTGCTGTTGATGACGAGCCGTCCAAAAACTAACATCCTGGAAAAAGCGAACATCGATAAAAAGCAAGTAATATTGTGTTGTTGTGTTGGTGATCGGCTCTTTTTTCAACGGAAAGAGGTGGGACGCCGTATGGTTGCCTGGCAGGCTCTTTGAAATAACTATCTGAATCAATTACCGCACTTTCGATTCAGCCCTGTTGGCATATATCGTGATACTGCGACCTCCAGACAGCTCAAGGCACGTCACTGCAGGTAACAGACACTCGTTTTGCCACGGAGGAAACGAACATGTGCGGAATCGTCGGATACATGGGCCATCAGGATGCAACTCCGATTATTATGAATGGGCTGAAGATGCTGCAGTACCGCGGTTACGATTCCGCCGGCATCTGTACGATGGATGAAGGGGCTGCCGAGATTCGACGCAGCTCCGGCAAGTTGGCCAATCTGGAAAAGTTACTGATGAGCCAGCCACTCTCCGGAACGATCGGCATTGGCCATACGCGCTGGGCCACGCACGGACGGCCGAGTGTTGCGAATGCTCATCCCCACCGGGCTGGCTCCGTGGTTGTCGTGCATAACGGTATCATTGAAAACTACCAGGAATTAAAGGAACATCTTCAGCAAAAGGGGCACAGCTTTGAAAGCGAGACCGATTCTGAAGTGATCTCCCATCTGATCGATGAGTATCTCTCTTCCGGTCTGGCCTTTGATGGTGCGGTGCGTGCCTGTCTCGCTCGGCTGGAAGGGGCCTACGCCCTGTGCGTGCTGAGCGAAAAGGACGATAAAACCATGATCGTGGCCAAGTCTGGCTCTCCGATGATTGTTGGCATAAAAGGCTCTGAATATTTCGTGGCCTCGGATATGCCGGCCATCATCTCCAACACCAACGAGATGGTGATCATGGAGGATGCCGAGATGGCGGTCATCCGGCAGGGGTCAGTTACCTTTTCAACGATCCTGGGGCAGGAACTGCTCAAACAACCGCAGCATGTCAGCTGGCTGTGCGCCAAGGCTGAGAAACTGGGGTATCCCAATTTTATGCTGAAGGAGATCCACGAACAGCCCGCCACCATCAGAAACCTGGTGAGCGCCTGTCTGAGCGAGGACCACGAAGAGGTGCAGTTTACCGGGCTGGGCCTGGATGAACAGCAGCTGTGCGCCCTGGACCGGCTCTGTCTGGTTGCATGCGGCAGCTCCCTGCATGCGGCCCTGGTTGGAAAACAGCTGATTGAGGAACATTGCCGGATTCCGGTGGATGTTGAAATCGCCTCTGAATTCAGGTACCGCAATCCGATCATCGCCGAGAGCACCTTGGTCGTGCCCATCTCCCAGTCGGGAGAAACCGCCGACACCCTGGCGGCGCTACGGGAAGCCAAGGCGCGCAAACGGCGGGTGGTGTCAATCTGCAATGTGGTTGATTCATCCATTGCGCGCGAGTCGGACGGGGTCATCTACACCCAGGCCGGTCTGGAAATCGGCGTAGCCTCCACCAAGGCATTTACCAATCAGGTGCTGGCCCTCTACCTGCTGGCAATCCGTCTGGGGAGCCTGCGGGGAGTTATCAGCTCCGCACAGAAGCAGCAGATGATCGCCGACCTGACCGCCCTGCCGGCTCTGGTTGAAAAGACCCTGGAACTTGACTTCAACACCGAGGAGATTGCCTGTGAATACCTGACTCTCTGGGACGCCATCTATCTGGGGCGGGGCCTTTGTTATCCCATCGCCCTGGAAGGGGCCCTGAAATTAAAGGAAATTTCCTATATCCATGCCGACGGCTATCCGGCTGGTGAGATGAAACATGGGCCGATCGCCCTGATCGACCGCGACATGCTGGTCTTCGTGCTGGCCCCGAACGACCGGCACCTGGCCAAAGTGCGTTCCAACATGGAAGAGGTCATAACGCGCGGTGGGAGGGTGGTGGTGCTCTGCAGCGAGGATGATCATGAAACCGGCAATAAAGCTGAATTTACCCTGGAAATACCCTGGGCAGGAGAGAGTCTGACACCACTGCTGTTCAATGTGGTGCTGCAATTGCTGGCATACAATTTTGCTATCTTAAAAGGAAAAGATGTTGATCAGCCGCGGAATCTGGCAAAGAGTGTGACGGTTGAGTGACGTCTAGCAACTACAACAGGCTTTCGGTGGTGGTGCAGGAAGGGGGACGCAGGGGGTGCACGAACATTCAAAGATCATGATTGTGGAGGATGATCCCACAGCAGCGGAGTTCCTGGCCCGTTCTCTGGCCAGTCTTGGTTATGAAGTGGTCGCGGTTGCACACAGTGGCCGGGAGGCCATCGCAAACGTCGTGGCTGCCCGTCCCGACCTGATCCTGATGGATATCTCCCTGCAGGGGGGGCTGGACGGGGTTGCCACTGCCGAGCAGATCAACGACTGCCTGGATCTCCCGATCATCTTTCTCACCGCGTGCAATGACAGCACTACCTTTGAGCGTGCCAAACATACCAATGCCTTTGCATATCTGTCCAAACCGGTTGACATCAACCAGTTGAGCCATTGCGTTGACTTGACGCTCCGCCAGCACGGCTATCAGCTTGAGTTGAAGCTGATGGAAAACTCGATCCGGGAGAGCGAGCAGCGGCACTGCGCCCTGCTGCAGGCGATCCCTGATTTGATCCTGCGGTATCGTTGCGATGGCACCATCATTGATGCCAACATCCCGATGAACAGCGATTTTAATTTTTTGCCCCCCACTATTATCGGGATGCAGATCCGTGAGTTGCTGCAGCTCACCCCCAATGAGGGGGATCAGTCAAAGGTGCGACAGTTGTTGCAACCGGGCGAGTTACAGCACTTTTGCGTCAAGGTCAATTCTCTTGGGCAGACACGCCACCTGGAAGTCAGATCGGTTGAAAGTGGGGCTGACGAGGTGATTGCCATGGTGCGTGACGTGACCGAACAGGTCCAGAATGAAGAGCGGATCAAACGCTCACTGCGAGAACTGGAAAAGTCCCGTGAACAGATTGTGCAACAATCTCGTGATCTGATCGTGGCCCATACCCAGGCTGAGGCCGCCAATCAGGCCAAAAGCGACTTTCTGGCTACCATGAGCCACGAAATCCGCACCCCCATGAACAGCGTGATCGGCATGGCTGACCTGCTTTCAAAGACCAGGCTTTCTGACCAACAACGCTTTTTTACGCAGGGAATCCAGAGTTCTGCGGGTAATCTGCTTGAAATTATTGACGATATCCTTGAATTTTCCAGGATAGAATCCGGCGCTATCGAGTTGAAGGCACTTCCTTTTGACCTCAGAAGTCTCTGTGAAGATGCGGGGGAACTGCTGGCCAGCAAGGCGGCTGACAAACAGGTCGAGGTCCTGGTAAGCTGTCCGCCCGAATTACCGACAAGCCTGTTGGGAGACGGCGGCAGGATTCGTCAGGTCCTGGTGAACCTGATCGGCAATGCGGTCAAGTTCACTGAACAGGGGCAGGTGATACTCACGGTGACAGCCGCCCACGTGACTGATCAGCGTGTTGCCTTCACCGTTTCGGTGCAGGACACCGGTATCGGTATACCGGAAGCCGAACTTGAAAAGCTGTTCCAGCGTTTCTACCGGCTGGATTCGACGCTGCATCGCAAGCAGCCCGGAACCGGTCTCGGACTTGCCATCAGCAAGAACCTGGTGGAGCTGATGGGCGGACAGATCGGGGTTTCCAGCAAGCCGGGGGTTGGTTCCACCTTCTGGTTCAGTCTGGAGTTGCCCCGGAGTAGTCCGGAACGTGCCGTGCCGAAGCTGCCTTCCGAAATGATGGGACGGATGCTGCTGGTGGTTGACGATAATGACGAGCAATGCCGGCTTATCGCCAATTATGCTGAATACCTGGGGCTACGCTGCTGCAGTGCCCGTTCGGCTGAAGAGGGGCTTGCTCTGCTGCGGCAGCTGGTCCGTGACCAGCACCTCCAGCCGGTTGTGTTGATTGATCAGGATCTGCAAGGCGACGATGGCATCACCCTGGGGAGGACCATCAAGCAGGATGACGAACTCTGCGCCACCAGCCTGGTCTTGATGTCGCAGGGGATGAACCTGCACAGGGAGCAAACAGGGCCACCCCAGATGCTCTTTTCTGGATTTCTGTCCAAACCGGTACGCCTCCAACGGTTGTCCGAGGCTGTTTCGATTGTCATGCTCACCCATGGTTCAAATCGGCGCGTACCGCAGGAACAACAGCATGGGGCAGAGCCTGAAGCCGAATCGAACAGACGGTTCAGCCAGGTGCGGGTCTTGGTTGCCGAGGATAATCCCGGCAGCCAGGTGGTGGCTGCCACCATGCTTGAGTTTTTGGGATGCGTTGTCGAGATTGCCGCTGATGGTCGCGAAGCGGCTGAGCGCGTCTGCCGGAACGAATATGATATGGTGCTGATGGACTGTAATCTGCCGAAGATGACCGGTTTTGAAGCCACTGCCATGATCCGGCGCCACGAAGCGGAGCGCCGCCATACCGTGATCATTGCCCTGACCGCCAATGCCATGACCGGCTACCGGGAGCGCTGTCTGAAGGCCGGCATGGACGACTACCTGAGTAAGCCGATTCGTTCCGAGCAGCTGGAGGATACCCTTGAACGGTGGCTTTTGCAGAGGACATCCGTAATGCGGTCAGCCATCAAACGTCCTGAACATGTGCCGTTGTGCGCTGATGCCCCGATGTTCAATCAGGAACGTCTCAGCAGGCTGTTGACCATTTTCAAGAAAACCGGACGTAAACTGGTGCCGACCGTTGTAGAACCTTACCTGCGGGCAGTTGAAGAACAGCTGACAGTCATGCATGCGGCGCTGGATGAACAGGACAGCCAGGGCTTGCTGGATTCCGCCCATTTCTTGCTGGGGGGGAGCCGCAATCTGGGACTGCAGAAGTTTACCGCGATCTGTGTCGGTATACAGGAACAGGCGGGCCGTCAGCAGTTTGACGAGGTGCGCCAGTTGATGGGGACCCTGGCGTCGGAACTACCCGTGGTACGGCATCAGGTGGCGCAAATGCAGGCGCGAGGCGAGCTGTAAGGAGCTGGTCCTGCCCTCAGGCGCCCTCCTCGAACCCCGGCTTGATCAGCAGGTGCCGATTTTCCAAAACCTCTATCTCGCCGGAACGGGAAAGCCGTGACAGCAGCCTGCTGACCGTTTCCCTGGTTACGGCGGCGTAGTCGGCAATTTCTTTATGGGTCATCTTGAACGGGATGATGAGGCCGCGCTGATCCCGGATGCCATAGATTGAACTTATGTAGCCCAGCACTGCCCGTAACCGCATCTCTGCATCATTCAGACTCAGTACCCGCAGCATCATCCATGACTCGCGCAGCCGATCGCAGAGCATGGTGATGAGCTCCTTCAGCACCACTTCGTTTTTCATAAAATACTGGTCGAAATCGTTTTTGGAGATCAGCCCCACTATCGCGTCTTCCATGGCAACGATGGTGGCAGGTTGCCCTTTGCCGTCCAGCAGGGTTATCTCACCGAAAAAATCACCTTTTTTGCGGATGACGATCAGCTGTTCCTTGCCGTCCGGGTTGGTGCGCACCACCTTGATCTTGCCCGAGAAGATCACATACATGAAGCTTTTGGCTTCGTCTTCCATCAGGATGACGGAGCCCTTTTTGTACTTCTGTTCCTTGATGATCTGGCAGAGTCTGCTCTGCTCAGAGGCATGCAGGCAGGAGAAAATCGGGATATGTTCAAGTGTCTTGCGATGGTTGGCAAGGGTATGCATGGCGTACCTCCGTCCTTTCCCTGCATCGCCGGACAGCATTGCTGGAGGATTCTGCGTGGCTGACGCAAGTTGTATGCCGCTTTGTACTATGCTGAATTTGTTGCTGTATTTTGTTTTGGCTTTGGCTGCTTGCGATAAAACCGTCAAGCAGACCGACAGCCGGACGCTGCATTCCGACCATCCCCCCTTCCGTTTGTACCGACCTGCCCTTGCCGTTGAACTGCAACACAATTAACAACGGCAATTTTTTCTGCACCAGCTTCAGCTGTGTTTTCGCTTGATTTTCCCGCCTGTTTAACAGTTCGCCGCTCGTGCTGTTAACAAATGGATCGTGCTGTTTGTTTGTTTTAACTACTCGATATGTATGTATTTTTTGTGTTTTTGTCTGCTGGCACAGTCTATGTAATGCAACTGGATGTCGATTTTGTTTAGCTGGACAGACACTGTCACAACGCAACGGAGGGGTTCCGTGTACAAACGACTGCTGCTGATAGCCATGATGATGTCCCTGTACGCTTGCAAGGCCAAGACCGGCGAAGAATTGTACACCGAAGGCATGCGGGCTCTGCAGGAGGGTAAGGCAGGAAGCGCCATCGTGTTGTTCAAGAGCGCCCTGGAAAAAGAACAGAACAATCGCGATATCCGGTATCAATTGGCGCAAGCGTACGTTGCCGTTGGCAAATACGAAACCGCAGAGCGCGAATATCGCAAGATACTCGTGCTTGAGCCTTCTCGTCCCGGACTGCAGCTGGAACTGGCCCGTTTATACAATCGGCTCGGTAAACCTGACCAGGCACTTGTCCATGCGCACGCTGCCCGCGCTGAAGCAGGCGATGCGGCTGCACCGCTTGAGGTGCTCGGTAACGTCTATCGTCTCAAGGCTATGCCGGCAGAGGCTGAGGAGTGCTATCGCCAGGCCCTGGACAAGGAACCTGACAATAGTGACGTGCGGTGCGAACTCGCTGATCTCGCCCTGAAGCAGGGCAGACCGCAGCAGGCCCGCGAACTGTTGGCACGCCTGATGGCGGTCAGCTCCCCCGGAGTCCGGGCCGGATGCCTCTATGCCGAGGCCGGGATTGCGCTTGGCCGTAAAGCTGAAGCGCGCGCCCTCTATCAGCGGTTGGCAGCCAGCCACCAGGATGATCCGCTGCCCGCCTACCGGGGCGGCCTGCTCGACCTGGAGGCTGGCAAGACTGCAGCAGCCGATGCGATCGCTACGGATATCACCAAGCGCTTTCCGGAGCGTGCCGAGGGCTATCGCCTGCGAGGATTCATTCTGTTTGGGCGCAAGGCCTACCGGGAGGCCATTGCCCAGTTGCAACGGGCGAACCATCTGCATCCCACCGTTGCAGGCCACTACTATCTGGGGCTCAGCCTGTACGGCGCCGGTGATCTTGAGAGTGCCCTGAGCCAGTTCCGGGTGATTATTGATCGTGCGCCGCTCTTTACCCAGGCCCGTCTGATGACGGCGGCGATCCTGCTGCAACAGCACCGCCTCGACGATGCCGTGCATGAGGCCAAGCGGCTGACGGATGATAGCCCGCAGAATGCCCTTGCTTACAATCTGCTGGGTTCGGCGTATATGGCAAAGGGCAGGTATGAAGAGGGGCTGAGCTGTTTAAACCGCTCGATTCGCCTGGACCCGGCCCTGATCGATACCTACCTGAAAAAGGGGATGATCCATCTGAGCCAGGGTAATATCGCCGATGTAGAAACCGACCTTGCCACAGCCGTTCGGGTCGCCCCGGACGTCGTCACTACCCGGATGCTCCTGTCGTCCCTGTACCTCTACCGGAATAATCGTCCCAAGGCGTTGAAGATCCTCAATGAAGGATTGAACGGCAGCAGTGATGACAGTGCCCTGCTGACCGGCATGGCCGCCATTATGTTCGGTGAAAAACGCGCTGCTGAGGGTGTCCGGCTGCTGGAACAGGCCCGCAGGAAAAACCCCGCTGCTACCGGACCGGTCTTTGCCCTTGCCGAGCATTATGTCGTACAGCATGAGCCGGAACGGGCGCTCAGCACCTACGCTGAGATCCTCAAACAGCACCCCACGAACCTGAAGGCGTTGCTTGGCACGGCAACGGTGCTTGCATCGATGCAGCGTCAGCAGGATGCCCTGACGTACTACATGCGGGCCCGGGAAAGCCATGACCCCGCCGCTTACCTGGCCCTGTGCCGCTTCCATGAACAGCAGGGCCGGCTGGAAAGCGCGCTACAAACCGGCAGTGAGGCGTTGGGGCGCTATCCCCGTTCATTGCCGTTGCTTGAACAGCAGGGCCGGCTTCTGCTCAAGGCCAATCGCGGTGACGAGGCGCTCAAGCTGTTTGACGATGTCGTGGCCATTGCCCCTGAAACCGGCCTTACGCTTCAGGTTGCCGCCTACCAGACCATGAAGCAGCTTCCGCAGGCGCTTGCTGCGGCAAAACAGGCCATCCGCAGCAAACCTGAAGCAGCCTTTGGCTATCAGTTGCTGGCAGCGCTGTATGTCAGTCAGAACCGCATCAGTGAGGCGATCGTCGAGCTGCACACCGCTGTGCAGCGGGACAGGAACAATCTCCAGCCGGCCCTGGCCCTGGCCCGCCTACTTGCCCGTTCAGGCGACTTTACCGCTGCGCTTGCCCTCTGTAATGAACAGATCCGCAGGCATCCGGGGGCAGCCCAGGCCCAGGCCATCCGTGCCGCCATACAGGTCGAGGCCGGTAAAAAGCAGGAAGCCGTGAAAAGTTACCGTGCCGCCTTGTCGCTTGCCGGAAATTATCTGCCGGCGCTCAACAACCTGGCCCAGTTGTGTAATGAAGATTTTTGCAGCCGGGATGAGGGCCTGCGCCTGGCCGAGGCTGCATATGCTGTCGGCAGGAACCGGCCCGAGGTGGACGACACCCTGGGCTACGCGCTGCTCAGGAAGGGACAACCCGCAGAGGCGCTGAACTACCTGCAGCGTGCCGCCGCAGCGCTTACCGGAAATCCCTCGGTCAGCTACCACCTGGCCCTTGCACACCAGGAGCTTGGCAATCGCCAGCAGGCAGTCAGGCACCTGGAGGCGGCACTGCAACATGCTGATTTCAAGGAAGAACAGCAGGCACGGCATCTGCTGGCACGACTGACACCGTAGCCGGACTAGCGGTCCTGCGGGAGGGAGCAGACCATGGAACTACAGAAACGTATCGTCATGTTGGTTGCCGGTGACAGTATCGCCGCCATTCTTGCCATTCTTGCTGCCCTTTCAATCAGGCAGCGGATGGTGCCCAGTGCCGATGATCTGCTTGGTCTGGGGACAGTCAATATCGTGCTGTTCATCCTGATCATGTTGTTTCTTTCATTCATTGCCGAGATCTACAACAACCACCACGAACTGCTCACCAGCGAGATCGCCATCAGGATTGTCCTGTCCTTAGGCGTTGCCTGCCTGCTGTTCGCGCTGGTTTCCTATGCCCGTTCGGATGAGCGCCATCTCAGCAACCTGCTGGTCTGGGCGATCATTTCGTTCGGCCTGCTCCAGTTTTTCTGCCACCTCGTCTATCGCCTCTATGTGCGCTTCAAGGGCTTTGCCCGCAAGGTGCTGATCATCGGGGTCGGGCCGCTGGCCGAGCAGATGGGGGCCATTATTCCGGCATCTGACGGCAATTACATCCTTTCCGGTTATCTGCAGTGCGCCGATGAACGAAGCCATGTGCCGCCTGCGGCCGTGCTCCGGGAAAAGGACAGTCTGTATGAAACCATCAGGCGTCAGCATGCCGACAAGATCGTGGTCTCGCTTTCCGAGCGGCGCGGGGTGTTTCCGATCCGTGAGGTCATGGCCTGTAAACTGGACGGCATCGAGATTGTCGATGCCCCGACCTTCTATGAACAGGTCACCGGCAAGCTGTTTCTCGAGGCGATGAACCCCAGCTGGATCGTGTTTTCCGACGGTTTCAAGGTCAGCAGCCTGCGGCGGCTGGTCAAACGGGGCATGGACATTGTGTGCGGGGTCACCGGACTGATTCTGATTGCCCCGTTCGTGCCGCTGATCGCCCTGGCAATCAAGCTGGACTCCCCCGGACCGGTTTTTTACCGGCAGGAGCGGGTAGGGGTGAAAGAAAAACCGTTCATGCTCTACAAGTTCAGGACCATGCGGGCAGATGCGGAGCAGGGAACCGGGGCGGTCTGGGCGCAGCAGAACGACAGACGTGTCACCAGGCTTGGCGCCTTTTTCCGCAAGAGCAGGATCGATGAGCTTCCGCAGTTCTTCAATATTCTGCGGGGCGACATGAGTATGGTGGGCCCGCGGCCGGAACGCCCTGAATTTGTGGATAAGCTGAAGGAGCTGATCCCCTACTACTCTGAGCGCCATTTCGTGCGCCCGGGGGTCACCGGCTGGGCTCAAGTCCGCTATCCCTATGGCGCATCGGTGGATGATGCGGTGGAGAAGCTGCGCTACGACCTTTATTACATCAAGAACCTGAGCCTCTGGTTCGACCTGATGATCATTCTCGACACGGTCCGCGTGGTGCTGTTCAGAAAGGGTGCCCGTTAAAACGGGCAAAAAAGGAGTGTGCGATGAAACAGGTGCTGCTGCTGGTGTTGCTGTTGACCCTGAGTCTCCCCCCCGCGTCGTTTGGCAGGGATTACGTGATCGGCGAGGGTGATCTGCTGGATCTGTTTGTGTGGGGAGTCAAGGAACTGAACGTAACCGTCAAGGTGCGGCCGGATGGCAAGATAACCATTCCCGGCCTGGGGGATGTGCGCGCCAGCGGCTTGACTCCGCCAGCCCTGCAGAAGGTGCTTGAGGGCGCCCTGAAACAGCTGGTGCGCAACCCGAATGTTACCGTAACGGTACGCGAGATCACCAACAGTAAGGTTTACGTCTTCGGCGGCGGTGTCCGATCAAATGCCTATGACTTAAACCGCAGAACCAGTCTGCTGCAGTTACTCTGCACCATTGGCGACGTGAAAAGCGCCGACCTGCGGCGAGCCTATCTGCTGAGGAACGGCGTAAAGGTCAAAAGCGATTTCAGGAGCCTGTTTCATGGCGGGAATACGGCTGAAGACCTGCTGCTGGAATCCAACGATGCCATTTATATCCCAACCCTGGTGGATGCCAGCGTCTATGTGCTGGGAGCCGTGAATACCCCGAAATTTATCGCCTACCGTGAAGGCATGACCGTGCTGGAGGCGGTACTGGAAGCGGGCGGATTCACCAAGTTTGCAAAACAGAATGACACCAGTGTGCTGCGCAGGGAGGGGGATAAAGAGGTGATGCTTTCGGTCAGGGCCAAGGACCTCCTGAACGACGGCGATCTGAGCCAGAACCTGCGTTTAAAGCCGAATGATTATGTGATCGTCAAGGAAGGCATGTTCTAGCGCAACCATTTCGAAGGCCGTCTACGGTCACGCCTGTACCTGGGTAGGCGGCCTTGTTCATGACGTTTCACGGTTTTACAAGCAACGAATCTTATTGCAAGGGGTGCTCATATGAATCAGTCAAACGATATCGATTACCGCAAATACCGGCAGCTGTTGATGAAGAAAAGGTACCTGTTTGTTGTCCTGGCCCTGGGGATTATGGCGGCAGTCACGATCACCAGCTATCTGCTGCCGGAGCGCTTTGAGGCACGCAGTACGGTCTTTATTGAAAAAAGCGTGATCAGCGAGCTGGTCAAGGGGATCGCCATCACCCCTTCGTTCGAGGACAAGGTCAAGGTGCTGGCCTATGCGATTCGCAGCAGGGCCCTGTTGCTGAAAGTCTTTGACGAGCTGGACATGGGGGTTGATCGCCGGAATCCGGCCCAGCTTGAAAAACTGGTACGGGATGTCCAGTCCCGCATCGACATCAAGCTGAAGGACCAAGAAGGTCTCTTCATCATCTCCTACAGCGACAAGAACCCGCGAGTGGCCCGCGATTTCGTCAATACCCTGGTGCGCCGCTATATTGAGGAGAACATCAGTTCCAAACGGGAGGAGTCATACGGTGCTACCCGTTTTCTCGGCGAACAGATTGGCACCATCAAGACAAAGCTGGAGGAATCCGAGGGCAAGGTGAAGGAGTATCGCGAGCGCAACAGCACCCTGCTCGGCCAGAATGAGGGCATGGCCATGGCAGATATCAGCGACCTCCAGCAGAAACTGGATGCCAACCTGCTCCACCAGCGCCAGCTGGAGCAGGCGCGCACCCAACTGTCCCGGCATGACCCGCTCAGTGCGCGTCTGGCACAACTGCGCAAGAAACGTCAGGAGTTGATCCTGACCTATACGGAGCAGCATCCGGAAGTCGTTGAACTGGGCAATGAGATTAATGCGATTCAGAGTCAACAGCAGACGCAGCCTGTAGCCGGCGCCCCGGCAATGGAAATGTCGCCGGAGAACGATAAGATCGCCCTTGAGCTGCATGGTCTGCGCGATGCCGAAAGGAGTCTGCGGCGCAGTCTTGCCGTACGGCAGCATCAACTGCGGAGTATCCCGGCTGCCAAAACCGGCCTGGATGAACTGGAGCGGGAACGCAATAGCCAGCGCTATCTCTACGAGCAGCTGGTGGCCCGTTACGGCCAGTCCGAGGTGTCGAAGCAGATGGAGGTTCAGGACAAGACAACCACCTTCCGGGTGGTGGATCCGGCCATTCTGCCGACCAAACCGGCCAGTCCCCAACGGGTCAAGATCATCCTGTTCGGCATCGTCGGTGGCCTGGTTGCCAGCTTTGGCTTCCTGATCTTGCTTGACCACCTGGATAAGTCGGTACGCAATCTCCAGTCCCTCAAGACCCTCGGTATCCCTGTGCTGGCCGTGGTCCCCAGTATCCCCAACCCTGATGAGCAGGCCGCCATCCGGCGACGCGACCGCTGGTTCTACGCGGCAGCCTGCTGCTGCTTCCTGGTGATCATCGCCACGGTCCCGCTTGAGCTGGTGCGCTACCTCTCCATTGATATCGGCAAGTCCCTGACACTCGGGCAGCGAATCGTCAGGCTTGCGCAACCCTGAAACTGCCAGTTGCAACGCATCTCAACGCCCGGAACGCAGAAAGGAAGACGCGTATGAGCCGAATAGAAGAAGCCCTGGAAAAGGCAGCAAAACTGCGTGTTGATGCGGGGCCAACCGGTTCCGCGGCAGCAGCTCCCGTTCACAAGCATCATCAACCGCCGCCGCCCAGCGGCACGCGGCTTGAGCTGAAGAATCAGTTGCTGGTGACTGCCAATGATCCCCATACCCAGGCAGCGGAGGAGTTTCGCAAGCTGAAATCGTCAATCGTCAGGCTGACCAAGGAAGGCAGTTTCAAAAACATGCTGATGGTGACCAGTGCCATCGGCAGTGAGGGCAAAAGTGTCTCTGCCGCCAACCTGGCATTGAGCCTGGCCCAGGAGTTTGACCATACCGTGCTGCTGATCGATGCTGATCTGCGTAAGCCGACCCTGCACCGCTATCTGGGGGTTGATAATCGCAGAGGGTTGACCGACTGCCTGCTGGACGGGGTCCAGCTCAGCGACGCGCTGATCCATACCGGTGTCGGCAAACTGGCCTTTCTGCCGGCCGGACGCGGGGTGTCCAATCCGGCGGAGATGTTTACCTCGCAGCGCAGCAAGGATTTTCTGCAGGAGATGAAGAAACGCTACCATGATCGCTACATCATCATTGATACGCCGCCGGTTCTCCCGTTTGCGGAGACCCGCTCGCTCAGCTCCCTCGTGGACGGGATTGTGCTGGTGGCCAAGGAAGGTCTGGTGACGTTGCAGAACATCGAAGAGGCGGTGGAATGCCTCAAAGGGACAGCGATGCTTGGGCTCGTCTACAACGAAGCAGCGCCGGAATTTCATCCTGATCGTTACCAGTACTGCAGGGATGGCGCGGCATGATCGTGGACGTCCTGCTCTGCGGGGCGTCCCGTGCTGGTACAAGGAGACGAGGCATGTACGAGGCATTTTTTAAGCTGAAGCAGAAACCGTTCGATCTGTTGCCGAACCCGGATTTCCTGTTCATGAGCAGTTCCCACAAACGGGCGCTGTCGTACCTTGATTACGGTATCAGGGAGCGGGTGGGGTTTATCCTGCTGACCGGCGAGGTGGGCTCTGGCAAGACCACCATTATCCGCAACCTGATCAGGAAAAACCTGGAAAACGTGATTCTTTCCAAGGTGTTCAACACCAAGGCCGATTCAGACCAGCTGCTGGCCATGATCAACGACGATTTCGGCCTGCCGATCCAGAACAAGGATAAGATCACCATGCTGCGGGAGCTGAACACCTTTTTGATCGATCAGTTCACCAAGGGCAACCAGACGGTGCTGATCATTGATGAGGCTCAGAATCTCTCCCATGAGCTCCTGGAAGAAATCAGGATGCTCTCCAACCTGGAAACCGATAGCGCCAAGTTGTTGCAGATCATCCTGGTGGGACAGCCCGAGCTGCGCAAGACCCTCGCTTCACCAACCCTGGTGCAGTTGCGGCAACGGATCAGTATCAACTGCCACATCCAACCGCTCAGCCCCAATGAAACCGAACAGTATATCCTGCACCGCCTTGAGACCGCCGGTGACCGGGAGGCGGTCCGGTTCTCCCAGGACACCATCAACATCATCTACACCTACAGCCGGGGCATTCCGCGCCTGATCAACATCATCTGCGACTTCATCCTGCTGGCAGCCTTTGCCGAGGAGACCACGGAGATCGATGTGGAGCTGGTGCAGGAGATCATCGGCGACCTCGACTTTGAATATCATTTCTGGGGCAGCGAATCCCTTGACGCCCCCTCTGGCCGGGAAGCTGGCGATGGTTCAGCCGCGCTGTCGCCCCGCGGCGAGCAGAACATCACCACCCTGATGAGCCGGATCAACGACCGGCTTGAGCAGATGGGGCGTGAATCAGAACATGCCAGCCAGCGGATGTTTGCCGAGCTCACCTCCAGGATCAGTGAGCTTGAGGGCTCCCTCAGGCTGCAGCAGGAGCAGACCGGCGAACTGATCAGGAGTTTCAGGCATGGCAGTCAGGCAAGCGCTGCACCGCCGATAGGCGATTTTGCAGGAACTGAAACCGGCACTTCAGCCGTGGGGAGTATCTTCGGCAGGATGTTCAAATTCTGATACGGAGGGAGAGGGCTATGTCCAGGCAGGTAGGAATCTACACACTGTTCTGTACCATCGGTATGGCATCACTGGCGAGCGGGGCCGAGTTTGAGCTGCATCCTTCCATCACGGTAAGCCAGGAATATACCGACAACGTCTTTGAAACCACCAGCAACCGGGAATCCGACTACATCACGCGCGCCCTGCCGGGTTTGAGCATGCTGTACCGGGCTTCGGCGATGACCGGTGACCTGAATTACCAGTTTGACTACCGGCACTATGCCCAAAAAAACCATACGGATGAGTTTACCCATCTGCTGGCAGCCAAAGGGCATGTCATTGCGATCAAAGACCTGTTTTTCCTGGATATGCATGATGACTTCCAGCGGGTTTCCCTGGATGCGACCAGGGATCTGCATCAGGAAAGCCTCTTTTTGAACCAGTCCGACCGAAATGTGGCCACGGCCGAACCCTATGTCATGCTGCACCCCTCTGACCGCGCAACGCTCAAACTGGCGTATCGCTTTACGGACACACGCTATTTTGACTCACCGGCCATCAACAAGACCGATCATACCGCCATGGCCGACGCGACCTATGCGCTGACCAGCAAACTGGATCTGACCGCCGGCTACAGCTTTACCCGCGAGTTGTCCGATTTGGATAACTTCAACCAGCATCAGGGGTATGGCGGCTTTCGCTATGAATATGCCGACAAATCGTACCTTTTTGCCCAGGGGGGCAATACCTGGACCAATTATCAGAAGGGCCGGCGTCTGAACAGCTCCTTCTGGAATGCCGGCATCAAACACCAGGCCGACACGGTGACGGCGTCGGTTACGACCGGCAAGCATTACATCGAAGACCCGCTCCGGAACATTCTGCAGGAAACCTTTGTCAGCGGTACGCTGGAAAAAAGGTTCAACAGCGGCTCTGTCAGCATCTCCCCCGTCTACTCCGAGTATGTCAATACCGAGACCGACCGGTTACAGACCCGCAAGTATGGCGCTACGGTGCAGGGGCAGTATGAGTTCGGTTCAGCATTGACCGGCACAGCGGCGTTTACTGCCGAAAAGTACGAGCAGCCGTTGTTGGGCAGCTATACCCGGCGCT
>CAZUSH010000050.1:0-27790 GCA_964622705.1 uncultured Geobacter sp.
AACGGGCCCTGCCCCATAAGCCGGCTCAGCATGTGACACCGCAACACCGTCCCGTAGTGGCCCACGCAGCGGCCCCCAAACCTGCCAAAGCAGGTAACGGCGTGCATATCGACCTGGGCGGCAGGACCAAAGACCACCTCGACGATGAATTTGAAAAGTTCTAGTAGGCAAGCGTGAAGAGTGAAGAGAGAAAGTAAATCTTTCCAACTTCACTCTTCATCCTTCTTCATTGCCCCGGAGGTTTTATGTCTGTCTCAACCATAAACGAAACCGTCCAGTACCTGACCTTTAAGCTGGCAGAGGAGATCTTTGCCCTGGATGTTGCCAAGGTCCGTGAGATCCTTGAATATACGACCATCACCAAGGTCCCACAGACCCCCGAGTTCATGCGGGGGGTGATCAACCTGCGCGGCAGCGTGGTGCCGGTGATCGACATGCGACTCAAGTTTGGCATGTCCGCCACAGAGCAAACCATCAACACCTGTATCATTGTCGTCGAGGTGACGCTGGATGGTGATACGACCATCCTGGGGGCCCTGGCGGACTCGGTGCAGGAGGTGGTGGAACTGGAACCGGAATTGATCGAGCCTGCCCCCCATATCGGCACCCGTCTGAATACCGAGTTTATCAAGGGCATGGGCAAACATGAAGAGCACTTCATCATGATCCTGGATATTGACCGGGTCTTCAGTGAAACCGAGTTGACCGCCGTTCAGGAGGCCGGAAGCGGTGAAAGTGCATGATGGCCAAAACCGTTCTGCTGATAGATGACTCAAAGACCCAGTTATTGAACTCCAAGTTCATCCTGCAACGGGTCGGCTATCAGGTTGCACTGGTATCTGACCCATTACAGGCCCTGGAGCAGATCATTGCCATACGTCCCGATCTGATCATTACGGATATCAACATGCCGGCCAAGGATGGAATTGCCATCATTAAAGAGGTGCGACAACTGACTGAATTTGCAGACACACCGATCCTGGTCATGAGCACCGATGCGCAAAAACCGCTCTTTGAACAGGCCCGGCTCGTGGGCGCGACCGGGTGGCTGCTGAAGCCGTTTAAGCAGGATGATCTGCTGAATTCGGTCAAGCACCTGATTAAAGGGTAGCAGAGGTATGGCAAATACCGGACAGACAGCGGTTCCACCACTCTGCAGCATGAATGCGCGGGAGTTTGAACAGTTTAGCGCCCTGATTTACAATGAGGTTGGCATCAAGATGCCGCCGGTCAAGAAGACCATGCTTGAGGCCCGGTTACAGAAGCGCCTGAAGGCCTTGGGTATGCACAGCTTTAAGGAGTACGCCGGCTTTCTTTTTTCCCCCGAAGGCCGTGAGCAGGAACTGATCCACCTGGTGGATGTCGTGACCACCAACAAAACCGATTTCTTCCGTGAACCACAGCATTTTGACTACCTGATACGTGAAGCAATTCCCGCCATGCAGCGCTTGCGCGGAGCCGGAGAGAGTTCATTGAACCCTTTCCGTATCTGGTCAGCTGGCTGTTCCACCGGAGAAGAGCCCTACACCATGGCCATGGTGTTGAGTGATTATGCTGCACAACAACACGGCTTCCGCTTTTCAATCCTGGCCTCGGACATCTGCACCGAGGTCATCAAAAAAGCTGCCACTGCAGTCTACAGTGAGGATCGGATTGAAACCATCCCGCTTTCGCTGAAACGAAAATATCTGCTGCGCAGCAGGGACCGTAGTAAGGGACTGGTACGGATTGTGCCGGAGCTGCGCGACACGGTCTCTTTCAAGCGGGTCAACTTTATGGACGAGCAGTTTGGCATAAATGAACGTCAGGATGTCATCTTCTGCCGCAATGTGGTCATCTATTTCGACAAACCGACCCAAGCCCAGCTGATGATGAAATTCCACCGCCAACTGGTGAAGGGGGGCTATCTGTTCATTGGGCACTCAGAGACATTAAACGGCCTTGATGTACCGTTTACCCAGGTTGCCAACACCATTTACCGCAAGAGCGACAACTGATCATGGCAAAGAAAATCAAGGTACTGATTGTTGATGACTCGGCACTGGTGCGCCAGACCCTGTTCGAAATTTTCTCGGCCGACCCGGAACTTGAGGTCATCGGCATGGCCCAGGACCCGGTAGTGGCAGTACAGAAGATTGCGGAACAGGTGCCTGACGTCATCACTCTGGATGTTGAAATGCCGCGCATGGATGGCATCACCTTTTTGCAGAAAATCATGTCACAGCACCCCATGGCAGTGGTAATCTGTTCCAGTCTGGCCGAACATGGCGGCGAAACCGCTCTAAAAGCCCTTGAATACGGGGCGGTCGATATTATCACCAAACCCAAGATGGGCACCAAGCAGTTTATTGAGGAGTCCCGTATCCGTATCTGTGACAGTATAAAGGCTGCTGCTGCAGCAAAACTCAAACCGGTTCGCGCCTTGCATGAAGCCAGCCCCAAGTATACTGCTGACGTCATTATGGAAGCTCCCAACTCCAAGGCCATGGTACAGACCACCGAAAAGATCGTTGCACTGGGCGCTTCAACCGGTGGCACCGAGGCGATCGCAACCTTTCTGCAGATGCTGCCGGAGGACACACCGGGGATCGTAATTGTGCAGCATATGCCGGAAAATTTCACCGCTGCCTTTGCCAAACGGCTGGACAGCATCTGCCGGGTTACGGTCAAAGAGGCAGAGAACAACGACTCGGTGGTACGGGGACATGTGCTGATCGCCCCAGGCAACCGCCATACCCTGTTAAAGCGCTCCGGCGCCCGGTACTACGTTGAGGTAAAGGATGGCCCCCTGGTTGCACGGCATCGTCCGTCCGTTGATGTGCTCTTTCGCTCAGCCGCCCGGTACGCCGGCAAAAACGCCGTTGGTATCATCATGACCGGGATGGGAGACGACGGTGCCCATGGCATGAAAGAGATGCACGATGCCGGAGCCATCACCATTGCGCAGGACGAGGCCAGCTGCGTGGTCTTCGGTATGCCCAACGAGGCAATTAAGCTTGGCGGGGTTGACAAAATCCTGCCGCTTGGGAAAATTGCAGCAGAAATGCTGCGGCTCTGTACCTGACGGGTCAGGTACGGCCTGATCAAAGAATCAGTATGTTGCCTGAACGGGAGTAACCCCCACACACTATGAGCCAGGAACCTGAACTCAAATTTTTTATCGGTCGTCAGCCCATCCTGGATGTAAAACAGGAAATCTACGGCTATGAGCTGTTGTTCCGGGCAGCAGGGCACCACAGTACCGCCCAATTTGAAAGTCAGGCACAGGCTTCGGCGTCGGTCATTGCCAGCGCCCTGTCGGACTTCGGGCTCCAGGATGTGTTGGGAGAAAAGTTCGGCTTCCTGAACATCACCGCCGGTATGCTGCACTCGGAAATGCTGGAGCTGCTGCCGATTGAACAGTCCGTGCTTGAGGTCCTCGAAACTATCGAATTGGACGACAACGTTCGTCTGCGCTGCAGTGAGCTGAAATCCATGGGCTTCAAGATCGCCCTGGACGACCACATCTACAACCCCCAGCACTCGGCATTTTATAAACTGGTGGACATCGTTAAGGTGGACATCATGGCCACCGACCCCGATGAACTTCCCCACATTGCGGCAGACCTGCGCCAATACCCGGTTCAGCTTCTGGCCGAGCGCGTTGAGACCATCGAAGACTTTGAAAAATGTCTGCGTTATGGTTTTGAACTCTTTCAAGGGTACTTTTTTGAGCGTCCGGTCATCATCGGGCAAAAGCGGATTGATCCGTCCGGCATCGCCATGATGAAACTGCTGCAACAACTGAATGAAAACTGGGATATCAACGAGGTTGAAGAGACCTTTCGCGAGAACCCCAGCCTGACCTTCAACCTGCTCAAGCTGGTCAATTCGGTCATGGTTGGCTTGCGGGAAAAGATCAAAAACCTGCGCCATGCCATCATGATCCTGGGAATCAACCACCTGCGCCGCTGGGTGCAACTGGCACTGTTTGCCGGTAAGGACGACCGGGGGCTGAATTCGCCCCTACTGGAAATGGCTGCGGTGCGAGGGCGTCTGATGGAGCTGTTGATGATCCAGCGTACCGGCCTGCCGCGAACCAGCGATACCGTTGAAACCGCTTTTTTGACCGGTATCCTCTCCCTTTTGGATGTGCTGTACGAAACCCCAATGTCCCATGTTGTTGAAAGCCTGAACCTCTCGGACGAGGTTGCCGATGCCCTGCTGCAACGGGAGGGACAACTGGGGATGCTGCTGCTTTTAACGGAAAAACTGGAAAAGACAGATTTTGCCACCGTAGAAAAACTGCTGCAGGCGCTCTCAATTAACCTTGATCAATTACTTGAAGCGCAGCTTGATGCCTTTAACTGGCGAAACAGCATTGTCCAGGGACAACGTCGCCATTCCTGAGCCTTGACACTGTTCCTGCGAGAGGGTATTTTGCTAGCTTGTTTTTGAGGCGGACATGGCCTGTCTTGCCCCGGACATACGACTACTTCCCCCTTGGATATCTGATCATGCCAACTGTTGCCATTATTCCAGCTCGTTACGGTTCAACCCGTTTTCCCGGCAAGGCCCTGGCAGACCTGGGGGGTAAACCGATGATCCAGCACGTCTATGAACGGACGCTGCAAGCAACGCTTGTCCCCCGTGCCATCGTCGCCACCGATGATCCTCGTATTGCCGATGTGGTCCGTCAGTTTGGCGGTGAGGCCATCATGACCTCAACAGCCCACGAAACCGGTACGGACCGACTGGCTGAAGTTGCCCGCCATCTGAATGCCCGGGTTGTCGTCAATGTCCAGGGTGATGAGCCGCTGATCGATCCTGCCATGATTGATCAAGCGATCCTGCCGTTTCTCGACAACAATGACCTCAAAATGGGCACCCTGAAAACCCGTATCAAGTGTCTGCATGACTTCCTGTCGCCCAATGTGGTCAAAGTGGTGACGGATACAGCTGGCTATGCCCTGTATTTTTCACGCTCTCCCCTGCCCTTTTTCCGGGATAAATGGCAGGACCTGAAGGATGAGGCCTTTGCTACCGGCCGCATGCTCTGTTACAAGCATGTGGGCCTGTATGTCTATCAGCGGGATTTTTTGCTTGAGTACGCCGCCCTGCCCCAGACCTTTCTGGAAATGTCTGAAAAATTGGAACAATTGCGGGCACTGGAAAACGGCATCAGGATTCGGGTTGTCGAGACCGAATACGAGTCTTTGGGGGTGGATACCCCAGAAGACCTCAACAAAGCCAGAGAACGGATGAAACAAGGATAACCATGACTGCGCGAATCAAAGACCAGGAATCACTTTCCATGAAAACAAAGTTTATCTTCATTACCGGCGGCGTTGTTTCCTCAATCGGTAAAGGACTTGCCGCAGCTTCACTCGGTGCCCTGCTGGAGGCGCGCGGTTTGCGGGTCACCATGCAAAAGCTCGACCCGTATATCAATGTAGACCCAGGCACCATGTCGCCTTTTCAGCACGGCGAGGTTTTTGTTACGGATGATGGTGCTGAAACCGACCTGGATCTTGGCCACTACGAACGCTACACCTCGGCCCGTCTCTCCAAGAAAAGCAACTTCACCACCGGCCAGGTCTATTTTTCGGTGATCGACAAAGAGCGCCGCGGCGATTATCTGGGCGGGACGGTCCAGGTCATTCCTCACATTACTGACGAGATCAAGAGCAAGATTCTTGAAAACGTCAAAGGGGCCGATGTTGCCATTGTCGAGGTGGGTGGCACGGTCGGTGACATCGAGTCTCTGCCGTTTCTGGAAGCGATCCGTCAGTTCCGCTTTGACCGGGGGGCCGGCAACACCCTGTACATGCATGTCACGCTGGTACCTTACATCCGTACTGCCGGCGAACTAAAAACAAAACCAACTCAGCACTCGGTCATGGAACTGCGCAAAATCGGTATCCAGCCGGATATCCTGCTCTGCCGTTGTGACCGCGAACTACCGCTGGACATGAAAAAGAAGATCGCCCTGTTCTGCAACGTTGAGGAGAGCTGCGTTATCCCCTCGGTCGATGCCGAACATATCTATGCCGTTCCGCTTGCCCTGAACAAGGAACGTCTGGATGAACAGGTGGTTGAAAAGCTGAATATCTGGACTAAGCAACCGGACCTCGCCTCTTGGCAGGATGTGGTCGAGACCCTGCGTCACCCCAGCCACGGTGAGGTGCGGATCGCCATTGTCGGCAAATATGTCAACCTGACCGAGTCTTACAAGTCGTTGGCAGAGGCGCTTACCCATGGCGGCATTGCCAATGATTGCCGTGTGTACCTGAAATATGTGGATGCAGAGAAACTCGAAGAGTCCGGCGTGGAAGGCTGGCTGGATGACATCGACGGTATCCTGGTGCCTGGTGGGTTTGGTGAACGCGGTACTGAGGGCAAGATCCTGGCCATCGAATACGCCCGCATCCATAAGGTGCCCTTTTTCGGCATCTGCCTCGGTATGCAGATGGCTGCGCTTGAGTTTGCCCGCAACGTCTGCGGGCTGCAGGATGCCTGCTCAACCGAATTCAAGTCTGACTGCGCCGAGCCGGTGATTCACCTGATGGAGGAGCAGAAAACAGTACACAAAAAAGGCGGCACCATGCGGCTAGGCGCCTGTCCATGCACCATCACCAAGGGAACCAAGGCATTTGAGGCCTACCAGGAGAGCGAAATCTCCGAGCGGCACCGTCATCGTTATGAGTTCAACAACAACTACCGAAACGGCATGATTGAAAAAGGACTGGTGCTTTCCGGCATAAACCAGCAGAAAGACTTGGTGGAAATCATTGAACTACAGGATCACCCCTGGTTCCTGGCCTGCCAGTTCCACCCGGAGTTCAAGTCAAAACCGCTGGTGCCACACCCCCTGTTCAAGGCCTTCATCGGCGCATCGCTCGCCCATCGCAACACAAACCAGTAAACGTCGAGTCAGCGCAACTGCGCAAAAAGAGGTGCCCGAAAGAGCACCTCTTTTTTATTTCAAGGATATTAATTGTTTGACAAGCCCCCCGCGCAGACATAGAGTACATTTGTCATGTATCACATTTGCGACAAAGGACACTGGCATGGAGCCACTATCACGTCGTCAGCAAGATGTCTTGACAATCATTGAACAGCACCTTGCAACCCACGGTTATCCTCCCTCCATTAGAGAAATTGCAAACAGCCTCGGCCTCACCGGCACGGTTGCCGCAGTACAGCATCTGAATGCACTGGAACGTAAAGGTTATATCCGACGCAGCAAGGCCAGCTCTCGCGGCATCACACTCACGACGCCGGATAGCGCCAACGGCTGGCAGCAGGAACTCCTGCCCGGGGTTGACTGGGAAAACACCTTTTACCACCTCCCCATCATCGCACAGACCTATCCCGAACTTCAGGAGCCTGATGACGAGGAGATCCTGGACAAAATCTCCCTTGACCGGTTTGGAAAGACAAGCGGTACCCGTTTTGCATTAAAGGTAAGTGGCGATGCCATGCGTGGCGCAGGGATTCTCGAAGGGGATCTTGTGCTTGTACGTCCGCACCGGGGCGATACCGCCCATGCCGACATTGTGGTGGTCTGGTTACAGGGAGAAACCTTGGTCAGACGCTGCCTCCATGAACAGGGCTTTATCCGGCTACAGCCTGAAAACCCCTCATTTGACCCTCTATTTGTCCGCCACAGCACCCCAGGGTTTCACATTATCGGCACCGTAACCGGAGTTTTCAGAGGCCTCACCACACCTTAGCAGCCCGCCAAAGACGCTCACTTGTCTTACTGCACAGGAGTGCCGCGACTTCTGCCGCTGGAACCGTTTTTTATATGCCTGAAATACACCGATCTCCGCAAAAGGCCCACTAACAGAAACCATTGCTCTCGTTCAGAAAGAAAAGTCAGACAAATCGAAACGTTGCATTCATTGTGCAGATCCATCCCTGTGCCAGCCAGCTCGCTCCGGCAGACAAACCCACAACATTAGATGTTTCCGTATTGACTTTTTAATTAAATGGTATATTTTAACCTTGCATTGCACCTTGTGGAGCTGGCAGCATATTCACCCCCTTTCGGATATGCTGCCAGCTATTTTTTTGCAACACACCATGATCTTTAGAAGCCGGCTTTGTCATCTCACCAGCTAAAACGCTTCTCAACACTTGGCCATGCTTGCAACCATGATCATCAACGTATTAATAATCTTCACAGGCATTATCAAGCACCTGGCACTCAACACTGCCGCAGACACTCAAAGCCTTGTTTCGCGCCAACCTGCCGCTACTTCCCACACCTATCCCGAATGCCACATCAGAGGCAGCAATAGCGCCACAACGCTCAAATTTTCCAACGACCCGGCAATTCGCACCGCCATTGGCCATACACTTGTCAATAGCGGCTTTTTCTGCCTCGGCTACCGTTTTGTACCCAACAACAATACCAAACTTTGGCACCACACTGCTGCCAGCTGACGCAACTGCAATAGCACCGGCGTGCGACCAAACAGGCCAGATGGCAATCTCAGTGAGTAGTATCAGTGCACAAATCAGATTTTTCAGCATCTTCTTCTCTCTTATTTCAGGTTTTGTTCCTTAATCACGAGGCCACAGCACTCGAACAGAACAGGACTTGATCACTTTACTGCATCTCTCCAGCCATGCAAGCAATCCTCGTCGGGCCTTGCACAAAAAATATAATTCTACTCTCCCTACAAACAAAAAAGGACTTGCAATGCAAGTCCTTGAGATTATGGCGCGCCCAAAGGGATTCGAACCCCTGACCCACGGCTTAGAAGTTTTAAGAACAAATCTCCAATACTTCTATATTGTTAAAAAATATCAAGCTAACGCAAAGTGCAATGCACCATGCTATGCAGCCTTTTTCAAACTATCCCCTTCAGCGACAAACCGTTCCCAGCCCAGGCAGGCTAACCACACATGCCGAGGAATCGTCTTCTCTCCGTTCCGGTAATAGGCAACCATTCTTCTGCTGATTCCCAACGCTTCAGCAGCAGCATCGAGCGTCAAGCCGTTCCGGTGCATCCACTCCCAAATCCTTTCGTGAGAAATGCCTCCGGCCTGTTCAACTGCTTCAGCTCTCAGGTTATCACCGGCAAGATCCAGCTCATCATCAATCCAAGAAACTCCGTTTCCCCATTCATCAACATGAGCTTTAAAAAACAACTCTTTACTCTTTAATGGTGCCAAAGCAGGAATCCGCTCTATGATCTTCAGTAGATCAACCGACAGTTCCATGCCATCACCGAAGGTAATACTCAGGTGAAACGGCTCATAGGCCCTAACAGCCTTCACTTGAAAATGTTTCTGTCTCATGGGTTATACTCCCTGAACTTCTCCATCAACAAAGCCTTGTGCATTGCGGCCCACTCCAAGGCTTCCTTGATCTCTCTTCTACTCACGCTGCCTGAATGCACTTCCAGGCTGTCAATCTCAACAAATGCCTCTCTCCCGTCACTCATCCGAATATGAAAATGAGGTGGGTTATGGTCCCGTGCATTTATGTAAATCGCACAGGCGAGAAAACGCTGGATAATCGGCATAGATAAACCTTAGTGCAATCATTGCACTGTGTCAATTACTTCTCTGCTTCACACCAAACTTCTGCATCTCAGCTCCTAAGAAATCATTCGCCAACTTGCTATAAATCTCAGTTGTTGCCATCGAGCTATGCCCCAACATCAACTGCAACGCCCTGGGTGATATTCCCGACATAATGCTATGCGTACCAAACGCATGCCGCAGCAGATGCAAATGAACATCACCAACGCCAGCAACCTTTGCAGCTCTATTTAGCGCCTTCTTAACGTCGTCATATGCCTTACCGGTCTTGGGGTTCGGAAACAACAATCCAGACGGCAACCGCTTTCTTAGATAACAGCGCAGCTTCCTATAAATTGGCACTACACGCTGTTTATTCCCTTTGCCCCGAATCACCATATACCCCTGGCTTAAAAATACGTCCTGGGCCGAAAGATTCAACGCTTCAGACCTTCTCAACCCCGCGTAATAGCAAACTGCAAAAATGGGTCGATATTGCCGCTCTGCACTCCGCAGAATCATTACCACATCACGCCTGGTTAAAATCGCCGGCATCGGTGCTGCTGTATGCTTCTGGCCCCATCCCTTGATCTTAAACGACAACGGCGCAGCCAGATTTATCTCTGGCCGCGCCATCCATGAACAAAAAGCCGATAAATAAACCAGCTCCTTTGTAATCGTTCGCTTAGTTACCGGTTTTCTCTTTTCTGCATCTCCAGAAAGATCCTCTTCTAATTTCTGCCCTGGCTTTCCCGGCAGATATGTCTCACCTACTCGTTTTGTCTTGTACTGCTCAATCATTCCCGCCGTGATCTGCACCGGCCGGAGCTTTCCAAACACCGGCCCTAAGTGTCGCCCCCAGATTCGCAAGAAATCTGTCACCGTCTTATCTGATGAATGGTTCCGGTAGTACTCCAGGAACCTCGGTAACGCTTCATCAAGTGTTGGGGCTAGTAGTCGAGGCGATTCCCCTCGATACCCTTTCTTAACCTCTGCCTCAAAAATACGAGCGCTCGCCTCATCACCTTCATGCAGGATCGTTAACCGCTTATTGTTAGGCTTTCCGGTCTTTGGATTGATCTTTCGACCATCGGCATAAACACGGATAATCCATACGCCTGGATATTTGGGGTGTGGTGAAACGCTCACAACAAACCTCTTGATAAAACCAAAATCAAGACCTATATTTAATACTAAAAGGAGGACATTATGCAACGCATATACGCTAACTCATCAGTCAGTATCAGCGACTTAAAGAAAAACCCCTCTGGCATCATTAGCCAGTCGCACGGCGAACCTGTTGCTATACTCAACCACAATCGCCCGACTGCCTACCTTCTGCCAGCAGACACATTTGAACTCATCATGGAACAGCTTGACGACCTGGAACTTCTTCGTCTTGTTCGTGAACGCCAGCATGAGCCAACAGTCAAGGTATCTCTAAATGAGCTATAGCCTTGAGTTCAAAGCGTCAGCTCTCAAGGAATGGCACAAACTTGACCATAGCATCAAAGAGCAATTCAAGAAAAGACTAGACGAGCGCCTTCAAAATCCGCGCATCGAATCAGCAAAGCTTTCTGGTATGCCGGACTGCTACAAAATAAAGCTTCGCAGTTCTGGTTTTCGTTTGGTGTATCAGGTTTTTGATGATCGAGTGGTAATCGTTGTTGTTGCAGTAGGCAAAAGAGAAAACAACGCAATATATGAGCTTTCCAAACATCGTATATAGCAGGTGTAATATCAATTATTACGATTTTATTCTCTACTTAGCAATTTTATTATGTCATTATATTCATCAACATTTCTATTCATATCAACAATTGACGTAGCTATATTTGCAGATGATACAGAAACCACACCTAAATAAGATACAAGTAACAGCATAAAATATAATGTAAAATATCTAAATATACCACACGACAACATAGAACAACCATAGAACAATATTAATAGCAATGGAATTGCGGGAACTATTTTTAGTTCTAGTTTGACATATGATATGTATTCAGTTATGTCACTAGCCACTTGATTCATACTTTCTTTTAGTTCATAATTTATTTTAATATCGTTTTTACTTAAATTTATTACTTTATCTACGCACACCATCAATTTATTACACGAAGACAAGTAATCCACCACTTCTTTTATCATGTATTGCCTAAACAACAATCCAGACAAAGCCACAACTCCACCAATAAAAACTATATATTTATCATTTACCATATCTATTGTTTCATTGAAGTAAGCAACCAAGAGCCATATTGTTGTTACAAAAGCAGATATAAAAACAGCTCTCAAAATATCGTATTTAATGTCAATATATTTTCCAGCTATTTTTTTCATCTGAAAAACCTATTTTTTATATAGTTTCTTATTAGAGTTACAAGCTTCTTCGGGTTTGACAATTCTCTTTCCTCTATATTCAAGTATAGCGTTTCTGCTTCAAGCTTATCTTTGCTGCTCCATTTGGTAGGATATGATAACTTTATTCCTCTTGCTTTAAGTTTTAACTTTCTTTCCGACGTAGCTGTATCTAATTCTAGCACATCAGCATAACTCAATTTAGGTTCATTAGCAGTTAAATCTACAGAACTTGATTTCAATGTGTCTCTAAATGACTTTGCATTGTTTTTTAATGTTTCTATCAAGCTATCCGGCCTTGAAGGTAAATTTGGACCTACATAATGTACTGTCAGTTTATTTAGTTTTTCTAAGTTGCTATACCACTCACTAAATGATCCTTTTTGAGCTATAGGTTCAACAAACAACTCATAATGTTGGCTCATATCAAGGTGTCGCATTGCTTCCATAATTAACAAGCCAAAGACATCGGCAAACGAATATGCTGTTCGTGCAAATCTTAATATATCTGGTGTTTTTTGTATAAATATTAATTGTAATTCAATATTTATAATTACAGGAGTAAATATTCTTGGATCAATTTTATCGTCTAATATTCCAGGTGATTTTTCTTCAGCTATTCGCATCACAGGAGGTTTTACAGTCAGTTCAGCATAATATTCATCATTGCTATCAGTGTCTAAATCAGCTAATCCCCACACCTTGCTTTTGATATTAACTTTAATATTGGAAGGTGGTATCAGCTTTATACACTGCCTTAATAGCTCATCTCTGCTTATTGGACTTGACAACCAGTTGAGTTGATCAGGATATTTTTCTTGAAATTGAACTTGCAACATCCACCAACCAATTTCTTGTTCAGCCATAGTCCCCCCAGAAAATTAAACAATCATATTAATTAGTTCTATTGCATATCAACGTCTGCCTACATTTAGGATAATGCACGCATCCCCAAAAGTTACTTCCTGCATTCTTTCCGGTGCTCGCCTGTCTCAAAACCATCTTAACTCCGCATTGTGGGCAAGTTGGTGTCCTATAATCACCTTCAAATGCAACATCTAAAAGGTGTTGCAGCTTGTCCTGGGGCATGCTGTTAATCTTATTTATGAGCATTTCTCCAGTAACAAGCGTGATCTTGCCTTTTGCAAAATCAATGGCCTCCTGAGTATACTCCCCGGTAGTCATAAACATTGCTTGCTTGTAGTTGCCGTGTGCCATAACCCCCAGTAGTTCTCGTATATGCTTAACTCCTACTATTCTATTTTCACCAGCCTTGCACTGTACAATCCCGACAGGCCCGTCAACACCTACCTTGTACACAACAATATCGATGCCACCATCTGCACCGTACTTAGTCTCTTTAGGATCAAGCCCAAGCTCATGTATTGCGGCAGCACAAAGCGTCTCAAACCTTTTCCACTCAATTTCATTCAAAAGCAGCTGTGTTAACTTTGTTGGTTTGTGTGTTTCAGACCTTAAATAAGGCGAGATTTCATGATTAACAGCAGTTCTTCTTTGGGCTGATCCTGGAATAAAAGCAGGTTCTGGATTGCTCTGTCTTCTTGAACCATTGTATTCCGGCATGGTGTCATAAGCCTTTTGACGTCTTTTTTGCATGAACTCTCTAAAAAGCGACAGTCCAAGAGCAACAACCATAACCATAGTAAACATATTCGCTATGAACGGCATTGCCCCTTCAACTGCGCCAGAGAGCATTCCACCCATGAGTCCTTTACTTGTATTTTCGTGAAAATACGCTGGAATTATCATCCTAATCCCAATGTTTCCGACAATAAGCAGCACCAAGCTGACCCACCACGGAAGATACATCAAAGTTTCTAGGGGGCTTTCATCGCTTCTTCTTGCCATTACCTGTTGCCTTTCATGCAAACGTTCACAACTCAAATTGTTGTAAATTACAAATCTCATACCAACTGGGTTTAAATTTACCCAGGTATAGATTTGTTTGATTTCAGTATGTTGTGAATACAGGGGGTAATGTTTCGAGTGACGTTTTGAAAGTTTGGGGTGGGATCTGTAAAATTTATTACAATCGCGCAAAACGCTGTAATTTATAATTTATTTTCGAAATTACTATTTTAACCGCGTAACACTGTAAAATATTTTTCACAATCAAAACAGCTGGTTACTGGTAAAATTTAAATCTGTAAAGAAATTTTACATTCAAAAAGCGACTGGACGCTATGCGGCCTCCTTATCTTGTTTTTCTTTCAGCAGCTCTCTCAGCAGTTTCTCTTTCTGAACACTAACCTGAACGTCTTTCTGTGTATCCTCATCCATGGCTTCCATCATCTGGATTACGGCCTCTATCGTTGGGTTCGGATGTGATGGCCGCTCCTTTGACTCTGTGAGTGAATCAATTAACCTAGTGATCCTTTCAGAAGGCTCCCTCTTCCCAGACAAAATCATAGAAATATAGTTTTCTTTGATACCTAGCTGTTCAGAAAGCCATTTTCTCGACCTTCCTGTAGCCTGCAGATATTGTGCAATCTTGTCCCTTGTTGTCACCATGTTATATTTCCTCTTGACAATTAATCACTCAGTGATATAACCCGCATTAACACGTCATCTTAGCGAGGTGCCCTTATGACAAAATTCTGTTCCGTATGCGGTGCTGTTATCTGGCAGGAGCATGGTTTTGAACCCATATGCACCGATTGTTCTGAATGGTCTGAAAGGCTATCCGATGACTCTGACCGTTGAAACCATTCAGCTCTGTATCTACGGCTTTGCCTTCCTCTTCTTTGGCCTAGCCTGTATTCCGATGCGTCGGTCCTTCAAGATCTTGTCCTTCGGTCTGCTGACCATAACGCTGCTTGCTGCACCTTGGGTGATCCGATGACCACCAACGAAGCCTTGGCAAAAGGCATCATAAGCAGATTTGAACGCCTGGAGCGTCACCACGTCGCCCAGCTCGACCGTGCAGCAACACCTGAAGCGCGCCGGCGACACCGTTACTTTGCTCAAGGTCTTAAAGAGGCCATAGCCGTACTGACATCAACTCACAACTGCCAGCCTTTGGAGTAATCCGATGCGCAACAAACGAATAGTTATCCACCAACAGCCAATTATTCACATGTGGATACTTATTGACGCAAAACAGCTATGAACGAGCAAATCTTTCAGGAAATACTCGCCGAACTCCGCGCGATCCGTACCGCCCTTGACCAGCAAAACCTGCCGATCAAGGCCGAATACTATCGGCAACTCGCCAGCGGCCCGTTCTCGGCTGAAACCATAAAGCAGCACAACGACAGCGTCATAAAGCGCCAAAAGAGTCTGCACCATGCCTAGACAGGCCTTTATGAAACGCTGCAAACGCTGCCGACAGTGGTTCTTCATCTACCAACTCGACAATCGAGGTCTCTGTACGACATGCGCTACAGAGAAGCCACTACGCAGCTATCGACGTAAACACCGCAGCACCTGGACACAGGAGGCACTACCGCTGTGACGCCCCGGCCACACACACACACTCGAAGAGCGCCGCTAGACCGGCTTTCGAAGGATTTTCCGCAGGAAAATCTGGAGAAAAACAGCCGGTCAGGTTTTGCCGTTGCCTCTGCCTCTAAAAAAAGCGGAGCTATCGGCTACCACTGCCGGCGCCGGTTCGTGGGGTTCGGTCTGTGTGCAACTCGGCAAGCGAGCCTGCGAGCGAGCCGAGTTGTGCATAGACCGAAAGCGAAAGCGGCCCCCAACACTGCCGGGACGAGCGCCGCCTTTCGGCACCTCTCCGCCCCCCTCGTCGGCACCTTCTCCGCCGCCTGCGTTTACCCCTCCAGTACGGCTAATAGTAACACCCGTACTGAGTGCACTATAGTTCACTTTTCGGAAAAAAGCAGGGGGGCAAAATGAACCACTCTGCCATTCACTGCAACGTATGCCCTGCCGCCTGCTGCTCGTGGCACTATATCCCCGACTGCAAGCCCGAAAATCCTGGCCCAACCTTCATTGTACCTGACGTCAAATCAAACCATCACCTTTTTGACTTCTTCGGTCAGTTCATCAAAGAGCGCAATGTTCGCCAGCTACATGCTGCCGCTCGTGCTCGTTATCATGACTGTCTCCCTTTGCGCTGCCCTGAGTGCGGCATTTATTTGCCTCTGAATGCCACACCTGATGATTACTTGCCTTGTGCCTATTGCGGCACTTACTGGGATCTGCTCCCCCATCGTCCGGTTGAACAGACAACCCGCACCATCAAAGCCACCCTACGCCCTGACGGCTCAGTATATCGCCGCATCACTCCCCAAACTGGTCAAATGGAGCTATTCCGTGGTTGATACCATCAAAATAGCCTATCCGCTAACCGGCACGCTCTACCGGCTGCTTGAAGATCGCTCCGAGCGCCTTCAGAAAATCTCCCCCGACGGTGAGATCCTTTGGCAACGTAGCGTTGTGCTTGGTGACTGCATGCCCTCGCACTACTCCGGTCTGCGCATAACCACCAGGACGCGCCGGGATCTCATCGACATGGGATTCAACCCCGACTTTATCGACACCGAAAGCGACCTTGCTTTCTTCGAGTTCTCGCTACAGAAGTATCAAAGCCCCAGCGCATACAACAACTACAACTCATCCATTGAAAACGACATTCTTGCCCTTCGTCACTGGATCACGGAACTCAGTGCGGCGCTTGACTACGTTTTCTCTTTCGACAACTTCACCCTGTACCGTTGCGACCTATCAGAAAACAGCCAGCTTATAAACTGCTACCCGCCTCACTTCATTCGCTCCCATGAGCTGCACTTCTCGCGTCATCCTGAATCAGACTCACGCCTACAGCGTCACAACACCTCTGTTTCGCTCCGCTCTAGCTGGATCGGCAAAAAGATCTACTACAAATACCAGGAATTCATGGACGTAGAGCGCAAAAAGCACTTCTCGGTTTACACCCCTGCTTACCTTGCCGGTGAAACCGACCTGGAACGTGCTTCTGACATACAGTTCACCCCGTTAACCCTTGAAGAAATCAAACACCTATCGTCAATGGTGCGCTTTGAAATCGAATTCAAGCGTGCCTACTTGAAGAGGTACAACATGTGCAAACTCATCAACATCCTAGATCTCGTTCCCCGCTTCTACGCTGAAAAGGAAAAGTTCTTCAACGTTCCGCTCATCACAAACGATCAGTTGAGCACCATGACGCTCCAGGAGCGATCCCTTGTCTCGCTAGTGCAGGACTTTGGTTATCAAAGCGGCAAAGCACAATTCCTGAACCACTACTCTGCCCGGTACTTCTACAAACTCAAGAAATCTCTCCTGGCCCGCGGCATTGATCTCGACAGTCTTGAGAACATGAAGAACCGGGCCGCAGTTAAAGACCTCGTCACCATCTCCCAGGACGCCAACGCCTTCATATTCGAGCAATCGGCTTTCTACGAGCCGTTTTTAGATAAAGCTGCATAAGGCACTGCCTTACAACAACACAACAGGAGGAATCACAATGTTCAAAACAGGTTTTTTGTCGGGTCGTTTCTGTGGGTCTTTTGCCGGTATCGAGACAAAGTCAGACACCAAAACAGGCCTAGTCAAGCAGGTTGCAACTTTCATGACCACAAAGGGCAAGAAGTATCGCTTCGTTTGCATGGGGGATCTTTCCGGTGACTTTGAAACCGTAGCCCCCTTCGCCGTCATCGAGGTTGACCTTACCAATGTTGAAATCGGCAAGGCTGGCGAGTTTGGCAACTACGGCGACCAGAACTTCACCGTTGACTCCATGAAGCTCGTCAACGCCAACGTCGCCGCCATTGACCGCACCAAGGTTGCACCAATTGCCGACAGGAAGGCAGCATAAGGAGGCGTTATGTCGCGCTTAATCCTTTCATTCTTCTCGTTTCTGTCCTTTTACCTGCTGCGCACGTCAACTGCCCTTGCTGAGTGGACACCGCTCATCAAAGCAACCGATTTTGACGGTATACGAACCGATGTACTCTCAACCGCTGCAGGAATTATCACCATCCTGCTTATTATCGCTGGCCTTGCTCTACTTATCAGATCAATAGGCCGCTAACCCAATCCTCACCGGCGTCCGGGGCTGGTTACGGATAAAAAACCACAAAAAGGAGAAGTACTCATGTTTGGAAAAATCAAAACCGCATGTTGCAAAGCCTGGGATGTAACCGTTCAGGCCGTCTCAACCGTCAAGAAGGCTGCAGTTGTCGCCGGTGTCGCTACTATAACGGCTGTCACCACCCTTTCGGCTCACACTGCCATGGCTGCAGAAGATCCTGAAGTAGCAGCCATGTTTTCATCAATCGACCTGTCCGACCTGAAGATCAAGGTCGCCGCCCTGCTCATGGCCACCCTGCTGATTCCGCTTATGTTCGTGGGCGCTGCTTTGGTCAAAAAAAGCATCCGCCAAGCTCGCGGCTAAAGGAGATCGGGGGGGCTTCGGCCTCCCCGTAACTCACCATGTTTGATTACTCAAACTTCTTTACTCAGGCTCATGACGCTGTATCCGGCATGTCCTTTGATTTTGGAACTCTTTTTACAGCGTTCATAGCAATGTTGTTCATTGTTGAAGCAATTGGCTTCATTTCAGACATAGTTTTTAACGAAATCATCCCAAACAAAATTGCTGAACGTAAATCAATGCAGCGAGCTAACTCATATCAAGATGAATACGACAGTTCAAAAAAACAACTGGGCACTTACCCAGGCAAGAAAACCACCCCTCATGACAGCAGCGATGAATACAAATACGACTCACCATATACCAAGTGGTGACACACAACATATCGAATTCAAAGAGGCCGTATTTAGCCACGTTCCTCTTTCAGATACAGAAATTGCAGTAACTGACCGTTACATGCTCTTTCAGGATGAACTGAACTATTTAGCAAACCAGAACAACCAGGAGAAACCGTAACCATGTCTCTTCCCTGCATAATCTGTTGTGATGACGTAGTAAAGGACAACCTCTGTCAAGCCTGCTTAGACAGCCTAGAGGACCTCATCAATGATAATTGAAGCCCGATGTTTCGGATATGGTGTTTTTCTGGTCATGGTCGCCTATCTCGTCGGAATGATTGTTTCCGTCATCATTTACAACCTCTGTCAATCCTGCTTAGACAGCTTGGAGGATAAGGATTCATCAAATGGACTTTGAACAGTCTGAGGCATTAATCGAATCAGGCGTTTCAATCACGCAATGTCCTCATTGCGGTGTTTTCTTCAAAAGTATTGACGGTCCACCCTGTCCTTACTGCAACGCCTGTTCTTAAAAACGGTGAACTCGACAATGATAATTGACGCTCAATGGTTCGGATATGGTGCTGGTCTGGTCATGGTCGGCTATCTCGCTGGAATGATCGTTTCCGTCATCATTTCTGCTTTCAGGAGCTTACGCGGATAATGGACCCGTTATTCATCTCCCAAGCACTCTCGTTCTTCATTGGTGCTATCACCGCCATAGCCTTCGTCCTGGCCGCTACATCGAGGTACTAACCATGATCGCCTTACCTGCTGGCTTTGACTACATGCAGCTATTGCACGACTTCTTCACCTTTGCCGCACCTTTTGCGGTAATCGCCGGACTCTTCTCAGCTGCAGTCATCATCAAAAAAGCAATTAGGAATGCCATATGAAACTTGATTACGACGTCATACGCTGGCGCTTTCTCATCATCGCCTTTCTCTGTCTCTTCTTCCTCATAGGTGGAACTCGTTACGTCATTAACAAGGTCAAGGAATACCCTGACCGCGAACCAGTGGAAGTTCGTCACAGTGCTCCTTCAGCTTCCCTCACCTCTCAGGTTCTTGATGCTCAGCGAAGGGCGCAGCACAAATGAAACGCATTATCAGAAAACTGGCTGTTCGCCTCGTTGCTGCCGCGCTAGTCCTCTTTCTGTCTCTCCCGGCTCATGCTTTTATACCTGCTGTCCTCGCTGCTATCTCGTATGCAAACGCTATTGGTCTGTCTGCGGAAATCACCTCACTCGCTGCCGCCGTCTATCTCCACGCTGGCATTGGTGGTGCGGCCTATCTCATCTATCAGGGTGTATTTAAAGACAACTCCAATCCTTCTGTTGCAAACTCTACCTCTGTTGGCCGATCTGCAACCGTCCAGTGGGTTGATGCAAAAGACATTGGCCCCGATGGTCTGCCGCAAGTAAAGCAAGGCCCTGTCTCGGTCAAGGCTAATTATTCGGATATGCGCGGTAAAATCAAATCACCGGCTCAAGGTGTCGATCCTGACTATCCCAATTGGCAAGCCGCCTTGTATAAAAGCTCTGCTCTTGACGGCGCTGTTGGTCCTACTTTCAGCAAAGGTCAGGTGATTTCGTATGGCGGCACTCTTTATACAGTTACAAAGGATTCTGTTGTTAATAGCTATTGTGGCGGCAAAACCACTTTAAGCGGTGGCATTCTTGATATTCACTATGGTAGCAATATTTCTGGTGGCTGTGGTTCCTTAACCGGCTGGCGTAGTATTACTGAAGTCACCCCTGGAGGTACTCCTACCTATATCGACCGCCCTAATTCTGAGGTCGCTTCCTATGTTAATGCTAATGGTGTTTTGACTATTTCGTCTCGCGAGGAACTTGACAAGTTTATTTCTCGGTATCCCGGATCTGTCTCTGTCATTGATGGCCCCGCGTCGTCCTCTGACTCTGCCCCTCCTGCTACTCTCCCGGCTCCTGCTGTGCAGTCCGATGTAGACAAAAAAACTACTGCCGCTGAATCTGCTGCTGCCGCCACCGCTGCCAACGGCTCTGCTTTGCTTTCTGCACAGACAGCCTTGCGTGTTGCTCAAGGCAATTACTCGTCAAGTCGCTCAACGTCTGACGCTCAGAAATTGGCTGATGCTCAGGCTGCCTATGACAAGCTCGTCGCCGATCAAGCCGCCTCAACCGCTCAACAGGCAAAAGATCAGCTCGCAACTGATGAGCAAAAAGCCGCTGTCTCTGGTTCTGGTTTCAAAGGCGCTGCCTATGGTGATGCTTCAAAGGACTTCGACCTGGGTAATCGGTTTAAAACGTTCTTCGATCAAATGCGGTCAACCGCCGTCTTTAGCCTTCCCAACCAATTTCTGACCAATATTCCAGCAGGTTCAACCTCTAGCATCTCTTTTGATGGTGGTCGTTACGGTCAACACAGCTTTGATTTTGCTTCTCTCGATTCGACGTGGCAAACCATCAAAACTATTGTTCTTGTTGTCTTTGGCTGGCTTAGCATCAGGATTGCCGTATTGAAAGGTGGAGGTGGGTAATGGATGCAATTATCAACTGGCTTGTATCTTTTTGGGGCTACGTCCTTGATGCTTTAAAGTGGGTTCTTGATGGCGCTCTTTACGTTCTCAAAGCCGCTGCGTTCTTTCTGTTTGATGGCCTCCTTACCGCCATCTACGCAATCGTAGGCGCTCTCGATGTTGGTAATCTGGTCGCAAACCTTGCAGGAACCTGGGCCGGCCTTCCTCCTCAGTTATTGTACGTCATCAATGCTGTCGGCCTTCCTACAGGCTTAACCATGCTTTCGTACGCCATCTTGATCAGGAAACTCCTTGACTTGATCCCGGCAGAGTTCACGAGGTTCTAACATGATCGTCTTTTTCGTTGGCACTCCAGGCAGCGGCAAGACCTATGAAGCTGTCAAAAAGATTATCGACAATCTCCGTATAGGCCGTGTTGTCTGCACCAACATCGACGGTATGGATGAACCAAAACAGCAGGAATATATGAAAAACCTGCTTGGTATGGACGACTTCACCTTTCACCAAAACTTCCGATTTCTCAGTAAAGAACAAACGGTTAAATTCTGGAAAACAGAGAAAAAGGAAAAGATTCTTCCGCTCTCAGGTGAAATCGTTCAAGAAGATGAGCTTATCTGCCCGAAAGGCTCCCTCATCGTCATCGACGAAGTTCATAAACACTTCAATTCTAGGGACTGGCAGAATAAAGAAAACAGAGAAATGGCTGACTGGGCCTCAACCCATCGACATGAAGGCTATGACCTGGTGCTTATCACCCAGGACATTGAAAAGGTAGAAAAGCAGGTCAGGAGTCTCACCGAATGGAGTTACTTCTTCAGAAAGGTTAACTTTCTCGGTAGCAAAGTCAGCAAGAAATACCTGTGCTACTCCTATAGCGGCGACGATCACCACGGCACACCGCTCTCCAAAAACGTTCGCACTTATCAAGCCAAGTACTTCCTTTGCTACAAATCCTACACCAACGCTGACGCCAAAGAAGTTGGCTTCATGTCTCACGTCAACATACTCAAGCACCCTATCTTTTTTGCAATTCCTGTTGTCCTCATCTTCTGTGTCTGGATGGCCTCAAAATCAAGCCTTGCATCCGGTGACCTCTTTGGAACCAACAAACGCCTGAAGGAATCTGCCCAAAAGATCGAGCAACAACGCAAGACTCAGCAGAATCTCACAACACCGCTGCCAGCAGCAGCCATTCAAAAACCAGTTTCAAGCGCTACAACGCCACAACCAATAACTGCGGCGCCACTTCAGCCACCAGCTCAAGAACTTCCCCCTGGCTGGTACACCTACCCTGTCTCCGCTTACATCAGAAACGGCCTTCAGGTCCTCTACATGGTCCATGGCGTCATTCTTCGCCCCCACCAATGCAGAAACTTCAACCCAACATTCAAAACCATTGAGTGCTATGGTCCACATATCAACCCGCCTCCACCTGCAGCATTGCAACCGTCAACAGCAGTTGCAAGCGACAGCACGCAAGACGACAAATCAAAACCCTATGAGCCCATGGGTAAATACGTGCTCAACAAGTCTATTCATCTGTCTGACGACAAGGAAAGGGTAGATTTTGATAATGACAAGAGGAATTAGGTACCTGCATGACGTCGGTACACGTGCTTTGAGCGCGTGTGCTGACGTCATGCAGGCCTGAAGCGAAGCGGATAAAAAATGCACCAAAATGCACCACAAAATAAAAGCACTTACTCTCGTAAGTGCTTGATAATTGGCGCGCCCAAAGGGATTCGAACCCCTGACCCACGGCTTAGAAGGCCGTTGCTCTATCCAGCTGAGCTATGGGCGCATATCATAAGAGGTGTACTATACACCAGGAGGTACGCGTATCGCAAGCCAGGAACTCAGGAAAGACGGTTCTTGAAATCCTGATACCCAAATCTGCGTACAACATTCAGGTGACCGTTTTCAGGTTCCCAGGTGCAGAGACTGGGATGCTGGATGCCGTTGAAGGTGGTTGTTTTCACCATGGTGTAGTGTGACATGTCCTCAAAAACGAGCCGATCTCCCGGTTTGAGCGGGTGCTCAAACGACCAGTCGCCGATAATGTCGCCAGCCAGACATGAGGGGCCGCCCAAACGGTAGGTGTACGGTTTTTCGCCGGGATCAAAACCATCGGTAATGATGGGCCGATACGGCATTTCGAGCACGTCCGGCATGTGGCAGGTGGCAGAAACGTCCAAAATGGCAATCTCCATCCCGTTACTGACCACATCCAGCACCTCACCCACCAGTAGGCCGGTACCAATCACCACCGCCTCACCCGGCTCCAGGTAGACCTCTACCCCATATTTTCCCTTGAAGTACCCGATCAACTCAACCAGATCATCAAGGGGATACCCTTCACGGGTAATATGGTGTCCGCCCCCCAGGTTCAGCCATTTCATCCCCCGCAGGTAGCCGCCAAATTTTTCTTCAAATACCCTGGCCGTACGTTCTAACGGTTCAAACAGTTGTTCACAGAGGGTATGAAAATGCAACCCTTCGACCCCATCCAGCAAACGCCCGGCAAACTGAGCTGCCGGGATCCCCAAGCGGGAATTCGGCGCGCAAGGATCATAGATTTCAGTATGCCCTTCAGAGTGTTCCGGGTTGACCCGTAGGCCGATAGAGACCCCGCTTTGCTCCCACAGAGGGCGGAAGCGCTCCAGTTGATTGAATGAGTTGAAGACCAAGTGGTTGGAGATGGTGAGCAGTTCAGCCACATCACTTTCTTTAAAGGCCGCTGCAAAGGAGTGCACCTCACGGCCAAACTCCTCCCTACCCAGTCGCGCTTCCCAAGGGGAGCTGGCGCAGACCCCATGCAGGGTCTGGCGGATCAGCGGAAACGTGCTCCACATGGCAAAGGCCTTCATGGCCAGCAGGATTTTAGCGCCACTGCGCTGTTGTACCTGCTCAAGGATGGCCAGGTTATGGCGCAACCGCCCCAGATCAACGACGTAGGCTGGAGATGGCGCGAGCTGAACTATTTGAGGAATATCTATACCAACCATTTACAGCTCCGGCCACTCCCCTTCGATCACCACCTCCGGCAGGCCCATTGGGCCAAGCTCCTTCAGGAACAGCTCCGGATCAAACTGCTCCATGTTCCAGACGCCAGGCGCATGCCACTTGCTTGTCAGCATCATTATAGCACCCACCACCGCCGGGACGCCGGTGGTGTAACTGATGGCCTGGGATTGCACTTCTTTGTAGCAGGCCTCATGGTCACAGATGTTGTAGATGTAGACCTGCTTTTTCCGGCCATCCTTGATGCCGCGGGCAATCACCCCAATACAGGTTTTACCCTTGGTGAGCGGCCCGAGAGAGCCGGGATCAGGCAGCAGTGCTTTGAGGAACTGGATCGGCACGATCTTCTGGCCATTGTATTCCACCTCGTCGATGCGGGTCATCCCCACGTTCTGCAGCACCTCCAGGTGTTTGAGGTAGTTGTCTGAGAAGGTCATCCAGAACTGGGCCTTTTTGATGGTGGGGATATGCTTGACGATCGACTCCATTTCCTCATGATAGAGGCGATAGATGTTCATCGGCCCGATCCCTTCGGGGAAGTCAAAGACCCGTTTGGTGGAAAGTGGCGGTGACTCCTGGAAGGCGCCGTGCTCCCAGTGGCGGCACGTGGCGGTCACTTCGCGGATGTTGATCTCGGGGTTGAAGTTGGTGGCAAAGGGCTGGCCATGACTGCCGGCATTGGCGTCGATGATGTCAATCTCCTCCACCACGTCCAGATAGTTCTTGGCTGCCAGGGCGGTGTAGACGTTGGTCACGCCAGGATCGAAACCGGAGCCGAGCAGCGCCATCAGCCCTTTTTGCTTGAAACGTTCCTGGTAGGCCCACTGCCAGGAGTACTCGAACTTGGCGGTGTCCAGCGGCTCGTAGTTGGCGGTATCCAGATAATCAACACCGGTCTCCAGGCAGGCATCCATGATATGCAGGTCCTGATACGGCAGGGCCACGTTGATCACCAGTTTTGGCTGCACCTGCTTGATCAGCGCCGTCAGCTCAGGCACATTGTCGGCATCCACCTGGGCGGTGGCGATACTGTTATTCAGTTGCGCCGCAATGGCGTCACACTTGCTCTTGGTGCGCGAGGCCAGGGTAATAGTGCTAAACACGTCACGCCGTTGGGCACATTTGTGGGCAACAACCTGGCCGACACCGCCGGCGCCAATGATCAATACATTGCTCATACGCTTCTCTCCTGCATCAAGAATTTCCAGAGTAGTTGTTAGTTTACGGTAATTGCCGCCAGGCACAACTGGTGTCACAGAACTTTTACACTGCCGCTTTAGGCCCCCAGATAGGTGTAGCCCAGCAGGGTGCGGTCAAGCAACTCGATAAAGTGGCTGCTCTCCTCGATGGTGACCTTTTTGCCGGCCACCTGCTTTTCCAGGTTGTCCCGTACCCGTTTCAGGATTTCAGGCCCTTTATACTCGACATATTTGAGCGTTTCCCAGGTTGCATCGCCATTGATCACCGTATCGATCATATAACCGGTCTTTTTGTTGAAGGTGATATGCACGGCATTGGTATCGCCGAACAGATTGTGCAGGTCGCCCAGAATCTCCTGGTAAGCGCCGATTAGGAAGAAGCCGATGTAGTAGTCTTCTTCCTTTCTGATCTTATGGAGTGGCAGAAATTTGGTGCGGCCATTCTCCCCCACAAAGCTGGTGATCTCACCGTCCGAGTCGCAGGTAATATCAGCAACCGAGGCGATCACATCGGGCCGCTGATTCAGGCGCTGCAACGGCATAATCGGGAAGAGCTGGTCAATGGCCCACGAGTCGGGAATGGACTGAAATAGTGAAAAGTTGGCAAAATAGGTCTGCCGAAGCAAAAGCTGAAAGTTCTGCAACTCTTCGGGAACAGGCTTGATCTTCTCGACGATACTGTTGATCTTCTTGATGATCCGCGTGTAGAGCCATTCAGCGATAGCGCGATCCTGCAATGTCAGGTAGCCGAGATTGAACAGGCTGACCGCCTCATTGATCAGCTGCAAGGTATCGTGATAGTCCTCGCGCAACGAGTAACGATCAATGCTTTTGTAGATGTCCAGGAGCTTCTTGACGGTCGGAGCTGGTTTTTCCATCTGTTCCAGGACGTTCTCGTAATCTGGCAGCAGGTTTTGGGTATTGGTATTAAGCACGTTGGTGATCAGTACCGAATAGTGGGCAACCGTTGCCCGGCCTGATTCGGAGATGATGTTGGGGCATTCGACCCCGGCTTCATCGCAGATGTTCTTGATCTGGTAGATCACGTCGTTGGCATATTCTTCCACAGTGTAATTGACACTGGAAAAGTAACTGGACTTGGAGCCGTCATAATCAACTCCTAGGCCACCGCCGATATCAATAAACTGGATATTGACCCCCAGCTTGCGCATCTCGGCATAGATCCGGGCCGCTTCGATCAGGGCGGTCTTGATCTTGTCAATCTTGGTTACCTGACTGCCGATATGGGAGTGCAGCAATACCACGCAATCCAGCAGGCCTTCATCTTCCAACATTCGCATGGCGGCAAAGATCTCGGACATGCGCAGACCGAACTTGGCGTCGTCACCGCCGGAGGTCGCCCATTTACCGGTCCCCCGCGAGGAGAGTTTTACCCTGATCCCCAGTTTGGGCCGGATACCGGTCTTTTTGGCCAGCTCAATGATTTTTTCAAGTTCGAACAGTTTCTCAACAACGATAGTAATGTCGTACCCCACCTTGGTGGCATACAGGACGGTCTCAATGTATTCGGCATCCTTGTAGCCATTACAGATGATCGGCAGGCCATGTCCGGTCGAAATGGCGATGCCGGCCACCAGTTCAGGCTTAGAACCGACTTCCAGACCAATGTTATAGCGCTTGCCAAAATTGGCGATCGCCTCGACCACTTGGCGCTGCTGGTTGACCTTGATGGGGTAAAAGGTTTGATATTTCGCAGGATAGTCATTTTCCGCAATGGCATTGCGGAAGACACGGTTGATGGAGGCAATTCGTCCCTGCAGCACATCCATGAAGCGCAGCAGGATCGGCGGTTTGATCTTACGTTTGATCAGGTCATCGACCAGACCACGCAGATCAATGGAGTTTTTGGAGTTCGAAGAAGGGTGGACGCACACATTACCCTTTTTATTGATCGAAAAAAGGTCGGCCCCCCAGTTATCCAGGTTGTACAGTTTGGCAGACTCGCTATTGGACCAACGTTCCATAGGACTTCTCCCCGCCGGTTCGGTAATGACATGCAAGCATCAGAACCAGATTTTGTATGATTAATCTACGAGCAGGTCAACAAAAAAGGGGGGCGGACCAGAGCCCGTCCCCCTTTTGTAACCTATCTGTCACCTCTAATCTTTTTCTTCCAGGGCCTGACCAAGGGCAGCCTTACGCGAAAGCTTGATTTTCCCCTGTTTATCGATGCCAATACACTTCACCAGCACCTTATCCCCTTCCTTCAGGATATCGGAAACATTTTTAACCCGGGTTTCATCCAGTTCCGAGATATGGACCAGACCGTCGGTGCCGGGCAGGATTTCCACAAAGGCGCCGAACTCCATGATCTTCTTCACGGTGCCCATGTACAGCTTGCCCTCTTCTGCCTCATCGGTCAAACCACGGATCATCTCGATGGCCGCATCACAGGCTGCCTTATCACTACTTGCGATATTGATCTTGCCGCTATCTTC
>CAZUSH010000051.1:0-1810 GCA_964622705.1 uncultured Geobacter sp.
GTGGCGGTCTCCGGACAGATCGCCGACGACCTGCGAACAAGGCTGCCCGGCATTGCCCATAAGCTGGCCGTGATCATCAACGGTATTGATACCGAACGGTTCAAGCCTGTCAGGGATCAGGAGCTGCATCGCGCCACGCGGCTGCGGTTCGGCCTTCCCCTGGACAGCCCGTTAGTGGGCTCCGTGGGACGGCTTGAACCGGTCAAGAACTACCCCCTGCTCATCCGGGCCTTTGACACGCTCGTCAAGCACGGCAGCAATGCGCACCTGCTGCTGGTCGGCAGCGGTAGCGAGCAGGCAGCACTGCAGCAGCTGACCGATGCGCTGGGGCTCTCGGAAAGGGTTGTGTTTGCCGGTATGCAGTACGGTCTGGAAGAGCTGTATCCGGCCCTTGATCTGTTCGTGTTGCCGTCTCTCAGCGAAGGGACCTCGATCTCGCTGCTGGAGGCCCAGTCCTGCGGCATACCTGCGGTGGCTACCGCCGTAGGCGGCACCCCGCGGGTCATCAGGCATGGCGAAAACGGCCTGCTCTGCCCCTCCAATGACAGGGCAGGTCTGACGCAACTCCTGGACCGCCTGCTGCAGAACGGGCAGGAACGGCAGGTCATGGGGGCGCAGGGACGCACCAGAATGCTGGAAGAGTTCAGCCTCGAACGGATGACAGCCCACTACCACCGCCTCTACAGCCAGGAGCCTGTCCGTAACCTGACTGCTCCCGCCGAAACCGGAGAGGTCCGCTATGGTAAGTAACGCACTGAAACAACACTGCCTCAGGTACGCCTCCCGGGCTGGGCTGGACCGGTTCTTCCGGCAGCTCAACCGGAACCGGCTGCTGGTGGTGATGTACCACGGCGTCAGTGCGGCCGGCTCGCCACCGCCGCTCTGGACGCAACTTCCGGTAGCCCGTTTCAGGGAACAGTTGCTCTTCCTGAAACGCCACTATCAACCGGTCAGCCTGGAACAGCTTGAAGCGGCCATCCAACAGGAGCAGCCCCTGCCAGAGCGCGCCCTGCTGATCACCTTTGACGACGGGCTCCGGAACAATGCCACCGTGGCCTTCCCGCTCTTGCAGCGCCTGGAGATACCGGCCTCCATTTTCCTGACCATGGACAGGATCGGCAGCAGTGGTCTTTTGTGGTTCGACGAGCTGTATTTTCTGCTGCAACAGGCCCGGACAAGCCGGATCGTCCCGGATATCGGGTGCCGGCAGGCAGAGGAACTGCTGCAGAGCGGTTTGCTTCAACCAGCCTACCTGGCTGCGGTCGAGTACCTCAAACGCTGCGGCACCGCCCTGCGCACCAGCATCATGGCGGCATTGAACAGGCTGCTTCCGTTGGACCGCGGCCTGTTGCTGGATGATTACGGCCTGCTGAGCTGGCAGCAGGTGGAATCCATGCACCGCTCCGGCCTGATCAGTTTCGGCGTACATACCGCCACTCACCGGATCCTGACTGAACTAAGCACCTCAGAGTGGGAGCGTGAGGTGGTATTGCCGCGCCAAATCCTGGAAAACCGCCTGCAGGTTCCGGTGCACTCCTTCTCCTTTCCCAACGGCCGGCCGCAGGTTGACTTTCTGCCCCATCATCTACCGGCCCTGCGCCAGGCCGGTTACCGCTGCGCATTCAGTACCGAGAGCAGGCTGTTCAACTGGCAACGGGACGAGCCGCTGGCAATCAGCCGCATACCCGCCGGTAATGACGCAACCTCTGATCCGGTCCATTTTTCCCTTGCCACCTCAGGCGCACTCCCCTTTCTCAGGCACAGCCTGCAACGGCTGAAAACAGTACCCGGAGGTTGCCATGCCAGCCCA
>CAZUSH010000051.1:1910-27788 GCA_964622705.1 uncultured Geobacter sp.
TCGTGCAACTGCAACGCCTGAACTCACTGCCGCTGCGGGAAGGCATCTACCAGGCGCTGCAGCCGCTCGGCGCGCAGATGGAACTGTCCGGAGGCGAGGATTATTTCGTCACCTTTCCTGCCAGTTACGAGGAGTACCACCGCTTACGCAGCCGCAAATTCAGACGCAACATGAACCAGGCCATCAACCGCCTGCAGCGGGAAGGCGAAATCAGCATCGAGGTTTTGAACCCGTCGCAGGATGCCCGGCGGGTCCAGGAACTGGGGCAGGCCATCGCGCAGAACAGCTGGCAGTTTCGCAGCGGCAAGAGCCATTTCAACCAGCGCAGCGGCGCCAATTTTTACACCAACCTGGTCAGGGGAGGTCTGTTGCATGCCGGCGAGGAGTTCACCGTGCTGCTGGTGGGTCACAAGCCGGTTGCCTACCTGCTGGGTTGCCGTTGCGGGAACACCTACTATGCCGTCGATACCGCCTTCCATGAACAGTACCGCCAGGTATCGGCAGGACGTATCCTGTTCAGCCTGGTCTTCCAGCGCCTGATCAACCAGGGGGGGATCAGCTATTTCGACTTTGAGGGAAGCGGTGACTACAAGGACGATTACGCCACAGACCGGCGCAGATCGGTCTCCCTCACGATCTACAACCGCACGTTCTACTCCCGCTGCATACACCTGGTGCGAGACTCTTCGCTCTATGGCCGTTTCAAAAACCTGGCCGGTCGCAGGCAGACGACCAGCACCCTGGAGGCAACCCCATGAGAGAACTGATCCTGCTGCTGTTTGTGCTGATCTCCGTACCGCTGACCCTGAAACGCCCCCTGTGGGCCTTGATCATCTACCTGGGAGCTACCGTCATACGTCCGGAGATGCTGTTCTGGGGCGGAACCAGCGGAAGCTATGTCTTTTTGGTCTTTTACCTGACCTTGCTGGTGGGACTGTTTCTGAAGGGAGACCTGCTGCAGGTGGGCAAACTGATGCAACGGGAGTTCCTGCTGCTGCTCTGGATGCTGGGAGCGATCCTGCTCTCGATCCAGCTGGCCCAGTACCCGGTCTACCGGAATTACTATTATTTCTTTGAGTTGCTGAAGGGGTTCGGCCTCTGCGCCGCCCTCTATCTGCTGGTTAAAGATTTTGATGACTTCAAGCGGATACAGCTCACCCTGCTGGGGTGCTTCACCTTTATGGCGGTCTGGGGCATTGACCAGCATTTTCGCGGCAACGACCGGTTGGAAGGCCTGGGAGGCAGCGCCTGGGGCGACTCAAACGGCGTGGCCGCCATCTTCATCTTGTTTCTGCCGGCAGCCCTCACCCTGGCCATCACTGCCAAAAACCGCAAGCAGTTCTGGGGCGGGGTCGCGGTTGCGGGTCTGATGGTGGCGCTGATCATCTGCACCAAATCACGCTCGGGCCTGATCGGGCTCTCGGTGGCACTGGCAATGTACGCCTTTTTCTCACGCAAGATGGTGCGGGTCGCCGGCATCGTCATACTGCTTGGCATGGCAGCACTCCCCTTTGCAACAGAGCACTACCTCGACCGGATGGGCACAATGGCCGAACCGGGAGGTTTCGAACAGTCGGCCCGTGACCGGATAGCGATGTGGCGCTCAGGCCTGATGATCTTTGCCGACAATCCCCTGGTTGGCACCGGCTTTCTGACCTTCCCTGAAGCAAAGATGAACTATGAGGACCGTTTCAGCGACCTGGACAGCCGCTTCCGCGCTTCACTCTTTCGCACCCAGGACAAAAAGGTCACCCACAACACCTACATTCAGATGCTGTCGGACACCGGACTGCTCGGGGCAACGCCGTTCTTCCTGTTCATGGCAGGGGCCCTCTCGCTCGGCATCAAGGCCAGGAAACTGCTGCTTCACCACGCAACACAGCAGCGAGAACTGCTCTGGCTCAGCGGGCTCTGCGCCGGTATTGCCGGGTTTGCGGTCTGCATCCTTTCCCTGGATGCCATCATGTCGCTGGAGTTGTACATCCAGATCGTACTGGCCCATATCCTCTTCCGGCTCATCCAGAAACAGCTGGAAGCGCAACAGCAACTCCAGGCGGTAACCGCACGGTGCACCACATGATCACGGAGCAATTCAAAAAAAATCTGTTGGTCCTGCTCGATCCGGCCGGTAATCATGCTGAAACCAGCTGGTGCTTCATGCCCCACGGATCTGAAGCTGCAACAACACAGCCAAGTGACGGCAGGCATCAGATCTTCTGCTTTCCCCGCCAGGCACTGTTCCCCTATCTGCTGCAGGTGGCGCGAGGCTGGCTTATTACCCGCACGGACCGCAGGTACCGGATGCGCCGTCTGTTACTGTTGAACGACGGGCTTCTCTGTTCCCTCTTTGCCTGCGGCAACTATCTTGGCTACCGGGCCTTTTCCCGTACCCACCTTCCGCGCCCCCAGGGGGTGCGCGGCCGGCTGCTGCGCCTGGCCACCCCCTTCTGGCGGGCGGAGCTGCGGATGGTGGTGCTCGAAAACCGGACCGCAGCCGTGTCCCCGCCTCATCACAAATCGCCGGTCAGCGGAGATTTCCTGTTCTATTCAAACGAGGCCGGCAAGTTGATGTTGACGGATAACGCCACCCTGTTCTCCGGAACCGGCCGCGTCTTCAAGACCACCACAGCGCCCGGGTATGCGCGATGTCTGCGCCATGAACAGGCCATTATCAGCAGTATCACCCCGCTACTTACGGACAAGAAGCTGCTGCAGGGGCCACAAGAACATCTGGAGCTGCCGACGCGCACCTTTTACAGCGAACCGTATCTGCAGGGGGAAAATCTGCGTGAGCGATTGCGGGTGCTGGGGGAACAGCGGGATCAGACAGCCGCCTGCCGGCTGCTTGATCTCCTGGATGGCTGGTTCAGCGACTATACCCGTGCCTTCCAGGGAGCAGCCCAGCAGTTTTCCCTCCTGTACACCCCCATGCTGCTGACCTTTGCAGAGCGGGACGCCGCAGAGCACGACTGTCCGCTCCTGCTGCGCCGGGCCGGTGCTCTTTGCCGGCAGCTTGACCAGGACTATGGCGGAACCACGGCCATCATAGCTCACAACGATCTCTGGCCCGGCAACTTCCTGCTGCATGGCCAACAGTTGATTGCCATTGACTGGGAGCGGGCAACGGCACATGCCCCCCCGTTTTTTGACTATTTCTGGATGATCATCTCAGCGGTCCTGGAGTTCCTGGTGGGGGAAAACCGCTGCCAGGATTATTCCGTGTGCTTCCGGCAACTGCTCAACGGCACAAACCGGATCAGCCGGCATGCCCGGCAGCTGCTGCGCGGGTTTTTGCTGCGCCTGGGCATCAGCCCGAAGCAGTTCAGCACCTTCATGCTGTTGTTCCTGATGGAGTGGTCAATCCAGGGCTATCGCAGCCTCGGCAGGATAACCGCCATGGACAGGCTGGCCAGGGAAGAGCTTGCGGCCTTCAGCCGGGATATGGCGACAGCATGAATCCGGCAATCCCGGCACGAATCGCGCCGTTTATCCTGTTCATGGCCTTTATCGGCCTTGAAGAGCTGGTCCGCTTACTGGAACATGCCGGCCTGTTCACCCTTGATCCGCGCACCCTGCCGGCCCTGTATCCCCTCAGGGTACTGGCTGCAGGCCTGCTGCTTTACCATTTCCGCACGGCGTACCGTGAGATCGATTTTGGCCAGCTCAGACAGACCGGCCACCTCCTGCTCAGCCTGGTCTGCGGCCTGGCGGTTTTTCTGCTCTGGATCAGGATGGATACCGTACTTGTTTCCTCACCGGCGCCAACCGGCTTCAACCCGCTGGTATTTGAGGATCGCGCCGTACAACTGGCCATGAGTGCCGTCCGCCTGAGCGGGGCCGTGCTGGTGGTGCCGCTTATGGAGGAGCTGTTCTGGCGCTCTTTTCTGCTGCGCTATCTGATCGATACATCCTTCCTTGAGGTCCCCGTGGGACAGATGAAGGGGTTTTCATTTCTGGCCTGTTCTTTGTTGTTCGGTTTGGAGCACACCTATATTGCCGCCGGTGTCATGGCTGGCGTTGCCTACACCCTGCTGTTGTACCGCACCCGCAGCCTCGCCTGCTGTATCCTGGCCCACGCCCTCACCAATCTCCTGTTGGGGGGCTACGTTCTGAAAACCGGTGCCTGGCGTTTCTGGTAATGCCCCTTGCCCCGTCCTCCCTGCCCAAGAGCGGCCTGCAGGCACTACCGGCCGCAGACTGCATCGCTTTGCCAGCTTGCCAACGGGCATCCTTCCCAGCTGTTGGTTTTCCGAAGAAACTGTCGACCCCCTTTACAGATTTGCCTCAAAAATCACACCAACAAAATAAAGTTCAATAATTACAAACAATTAATCATTGGCACAACGGTTGCTTAACTCTCAGGCATAACCATTTTGGACAGAACAGGTCTCTCGCAGACTATCTGACAAGGAGGAACATGCTATGAAAAAGAAATCACGTCGATTGGCAACAGCAGTATCGGCACTGGCTTTGCTGTTCAGTGTCGGCGCTTCACCAGCCTCTGCTCTGAATCTGGTGACTAACGGAGATTTTGAGAGCGGCGACTTCAGCGGGTGGGCCCAGAACGGCGCCTATACCTACGTCAACAGCAACCATCCCTTCAGCGGCAATTTCGCCGCTGAGCTGGGAACCTCCGGCGGCATGGGCTCACTCACCCAGACCATCAACACCATACCGGGCTTTGAGTATGAACTGAGTTTTGCCCTGGCCACCTCCGGAGGTGCACCGAGCGAATTCAGAGCCGTGGTGAATGGCACACCACTTTTGACCCTGACTGATGTCGGCAACACACCTTATTCAATTGCCTCACTGATCTTTACCGCTGGGGACGCTCCAACCGAGATCTCCTTTCTTGAACGGAACGATGTAGGGGCCTTTATCCTGGATAACGTGGCAGTAGATCTGGCACCGGTACCGGAACCGTCAACGCTGCTGCTGTTGGGCATCGGCCTGCTGGGTGCAGGCTATCTGAGAATGAAAACCCAGAAAAAGACGGCATGACCAGTTGTAGCCGGTGCTTGCAAGGAAGAGAGCCGACAAGGCTCTCTTCCACGTTCATGCCTCACGATTCTCTGCGCCTCACCCTTCCCTTCCCCATGATTGTCCCATAAGCTGACACCGGTCAGAATTGCAACACCTGTGCGATACCCTTTGACTGACAGCTAGTTATCGTCTCACCCCGCCAAAGCCGGTTGTTTACTTAACAGGCCCCACACGCATCACCGATCACAACACACTGATATCATACAACATTTACCAAGCAACAACTGGCACATTTCCTGATACAGCGTGAGTGCTGACCTAACAAGGCTTTGGAAACCGACAGGGTGAAATGCCAAAGGAAGCCGACGCCATGAAGACCTTGATTATTGCCTCGCAACACCCGCTGCCCGAAATCGGCGGCAATCGGATGCGGACCATGAATTTTGTCCGCCACTTCCAACAGTTCGGCACCGTAGACCTGGCTTGGTACCAGGACAATGGTGAACCGCCTGAAGGTGACTCCCCCTTTGGAAAGCAGGTGGCGATTTTCCGGGGTGACGGTCCCGTCAGCGCCCTTCCGATCCGTGAGCAGTGCGGACGTCTCTGGCCGGGAAAGCCGTGGATCGTCTGTTGCTACAGCGACAACAATCTCCGTCAGCTGCGCGAACTGATCGAGCAGGAGCAGTACGACCGGATCCTCTGCCGCTATGCAGTCAGCGCCTACCCGCTGCTGTTTTTGCCGGAACGTTTGCGGCACCGTGTCATCATCGATATCGACGACATCATCAGCCCCGAGCTCTACCGGGCGGTGCACGGCACCTTGTCAGGCATCCGCAGTCTCAGGTCGTGGCTGGATTACCACTGCTACCGCCGCTACCAGATCGCCTGCGCCCGTCTCGGCACCACCCTGGTCTGTTCTGCCGCAGACCAGCAGCAACTGGCAGCCCGTGCGCCAGATGCCGACATCCACGTCGTGCCCAACGTGGCACCGCTGCTGCAGCTGCCAACGTCGTACCAAGGGGACGGTTTCGAGCATCTGAAGACCCTGCTTTTTGTCGGCAACCTGGCCTACCCACCGAATCTGGATGGTCTTAAGTGGTTCATCGAAACTATTTTACCGGCAGCCACCACATCGTTTCCGGGCCTCAAGCTGCTGATAGCCGGCAAAGAGCCGGCCCCCTGGCTCAGGGAGGTATGCAGCCGGCATGAGCATCTTGAACTGATCGAAACCCCTGCATCCCTCATCCCGCTTTACGAGCGGTGCGGCGCGGTGATTGTGCCGCTTTTGTCCGGTGGCGGCACCCGGATCAAGATCCTGGAGGCAGGCCTGGCCAGAAGGCCGGTGCTGGCAACCCCGCTGGGCGCCCACGGACTGGAACTGCAGGATCGTCACACGGTTTTGTCATTTGAAACAGCCGGGCGCTTCCTGGAACAATTTACCTGGCTTTCCGATCACAGACAGTACCTCTCCCTGACTAATGCCCTGGAACAACAGGTAACCGAACGCTTCAGTATCGCTGCCTTCAACCGTGCCGTTGAGCAGGCAATCAGCCCCCAGCTCCCGCACCTGCCCGGCGCACCGGTGCCTGGCCTGGTTTCCGTGATTGTGCCGGTCTACAATCGCGCCACCCTGGTCAGTAAAACCCTGGACAGCATTCTGGCCCAGACCTGGCAAGGTCTCGAGATCATCACGATCAACGACGGTTCCAGCGATGATTCCCTAGCGGTGCTGCAACGGTACGCGGCCAAATATCCCGGTGTGGTCAGGGTCGTCGACCAGCCGAACAGCGGCCAGGTGAAAGCGCGCAACGCCGGTATCAGGCAGGCCAGAGGCAGCTTCATCGCGTTTTTGGACAGTGACGACACCTGGGCGCCGGAAAAGCTGGCACTGCAACTCCCGCTGTTTCGAAACGGCGTCGGCCTGGTCTACTGCGGTATCAACGAGGTCAGTACGGAGTGCAAACTCATCAAAACCGTCCCCTGCGAGACGGGTATGCGGGGAGACATCTACCGCCAGCTGCTGGTCAGAAACCGGATGACCGGGGGAACGGTGGTGGTGACGCGCCAGGCGCTCGAGCGTGTGGGGCTGTTTGATGAAACCCTGCAGGCTGCCGAAAATTGGGATCTCTGGATCCGGATAGCCCAGGAGTTCCAGGTCGATTACGTCAACCGCCCCCTTCTCAACTACCTGCGCCATCCCGGCAACCTCTCCGGGGACCCGGAACGGATGTCCCAAGCGGTACGCAGCATCCTGAAGAAACATCTGGCCTCTGCACGGCGCAGCAAAGAAGCGGTCAGTGTCTACCATGAAGCCCATGCCCTGTTCCATTACAATCTCGGGGTAAGCCGCTTCGGTGCAGAGCACTACCTCCAGGCCATGCGCGCCTTTCTGCTGTGCTGGTTGCATCGCCCCTTCTATCGTGATTCCGGCCAAAGGATGCTGCGCAGTCTCCTGGGCAGCCGGCTTAACCGCCGGCTCTCCTGCACAAAAGCCAAATGCCTGCAGTTACTGACAAAGGAGCGCCATGATCCCGCATCTTGCTAAACATGGATTGATCTACCCCCTGCACTACCTGCGCAGGGAGCCTATCGGCCGCTATCTGGCCGAGGTCACGGCGGTTAACGGCCTTGAACGGCGCGAGATCGAGCAGTATCAGCGGCGTTGCCTGACGTCGATTCTGCAGCTGGCCGGCAGAGGTGATAACCCGGCCTGCCCCCCGCTGCACCGGGCAGCGGAGCGGCTTCATGAAAACACGGCCATTGAGCTGCTGCAAGAGGTGCCGCTCCAGTCCAAGGAGACGGTCCGGGCTGCCTTGCAGGCTGCCGGAAAGCCGCGGGGGCTTGCCACCGACTATCGTTCCACCAGCGGCTCCACCGGCATGCCGTTCCGATTTTACAAGGATCGCTACGCCACCGGCTTTATGGACGCGGTCCTCTATGCCGCCTACGACTGGCACGGCATTGCGGTCGGCGAGCCCCAGGCCCGTTTCTGGGGGATGCCCCTTTCACCCGGAGATGCGGCCCTGGCACAGCTGAAGGACCTGCTGAAGAACCGGATCAGATTTTCTGCCTTTGACCTGAGCATTCCTGCCAAAGATGCCTACCTGAGAAGCCTGGTCGCCTTCAGACCGACCTACTTCTACGGCTATCCCAGCCTGATAGTCGACTTCTGCAATTATCTGCGGGCAAGCGGCCAGCAGTTGCAAGGGGTACCGCTCAAGGCGGTAATCGGCACCGGCGAATACCTGTATCAGCATGAACGGGAACTGATCAGCCAAGTGAGCGGCGTACCGTTTGTGAATGAATATGGCTGCACCGAGGTGGGAATCGTGGGTTTTGAGTGCCGGCAGGGCCAGCTGCACCTGATGGCCTCCAACATCTACCTGGAGGTGATCAGGGATGGCAAACCGGTGCTGGACCAGGAAGGAGAAATTCATGTCACCGAGCTCCATGCCCGTTCCAATCCGTTCATTCGCTACAACCTGGGCGACCGCGGCATACTCAGCAGTGAGCCCTGCCGCTGCGGTAGCGCCCTGCCGGTAATGCAGGTGCTCTGCGGCCGCAAGGATGACTACATCATTACCCCCGATGGTCGAAAAATCTACGATGCCATCCTGGCCTACACGCTGAAACGGGGCATAAGCAGGTTTTCGGCAGTCCAGACCGCCATCGACCGGCTTGAAATCAGCCTGATCCCTGACCATGAGTACAGCCCGGCGCTCGCCACCGCCTATGTCCGCAAACTGAAGCAATATCTGGGCAGCGGCATGGAGATCATCATGAACCCGGTTGAGCGGATCGACCGTGAGCGTTCAGGCAAATTGCGCTACTTCAGGAATGCCGTGTACAACAGGCCGGACAACGTAGCCGGCAGCAACGGGGGAACAGCATGGGCCATCCCGCGGTAGCGGTTGTCATACCAGCCAGAAACGAGGCCGCAAACCTGCCACGTGTGCTCAACGCCCTGCAGCAGGCGGTGGAGGCCTATCCGGGACCGTGCGAACTGTTCCTGGTGGACAACGGCTCCCGTGACGACACCGTTGCCATTGCCCGCTCGTTCGGCTGCCGGGTTGTCGAAGAGCCCCACGGGTCCATTGCCCGTCTGCGCAACCGTGGGGCAGCCTGTTCCGCAAGCGAGATGGTGGCGTTTTTGGATGCCGACTGCCTGGTGGACCGCACCTGGCTCTGCTCCTGCATCGCAATCCTTGCCGACAAACGGATCGGTCTGACCGGCACCCCCGCCGTGCCGGACCTTGCTCACGCCACCTGGGTTGAACTGGCCTGGTACCGGCTGGCAACAGGGGTGCGGCGACCTGATTTTCCCAACTGGATCGGCTCATCCAACATGCTTATGCCACGGCAACTGTTCAACGCCATCGGAGGCTTTGATGAACATCTGACGACCGCCGAAGACGTCAACTTCTGCCACAAGATCCGCCAGACCAGGCTGGTATGCCTCAACAAGGCAGTGGTCACGATTCATCTCAGGGAATCGAAAACCCTTGGAAATCTGTTGCGGAGAGAGCTCTGGCGCGGTCAAGGCAGTATCCGGCAGCTTTGGGAAAGCACACGCAAGCGTGACGACGCCCTCAGTGTCATCGTGCCCTCGTTCCAGCTGTCCTGCTGCTGTTGCGCGGCGCTATCCGCACCGTTTCACCCGCCCTTCGCCGGTCTGCTGTTTGCGGTTGTAGCCCTGCTGCCGTTGGCCATGATGCTCAAGAAGAAAGCCTTGTGCAGCGGTTTTTCCGCCAGCCTCCAGATATATCTCGTGGCTTTTGTCTTTCTGCTGGCGCGGTCACTGGCCATTGCTGCCGAGTTGTTCACCATCATTACCACCGCACGCAAGGGGGGACAGCATGCATAAACCAGCTACAGGACAAGCAATGGCCGGACGTTTCATCATGTTGATACTGCTTGCCGGCATGGCACAGGTCTGCTACGGCGCGATCATCTTTCAGGAAGATTTCGATGCACAGCCGGACTGGAATGCGGGCAATCAGCACACCGTCGAATGCGCCGGCACCTGCACCACTGCGCCTGTGAACTGGTCGAACTATCGCACCGTGCCGGGCAGCGCCGATTTTTCCCACGCAACCGGATCGATCGGGAAGCTGCCCGAGGCACTGCCAGACCATACCACGGGAAACGGCAAGGCCTACATTGTCTACAACCAATCCTTGGCCGGGGCGAACTGGCCAGGCGATGCCACCCTGGTAAAGATCCTGCCCCAGGACTACCCGGAGCTGTATATCCGCTTCTGGATCAGAACCCAGGCCAACTGGAAGACAATGGCCAATGCCCAGTCCAAGGTCTTCCGGGTCTACCACTGGGACCGGACCGGCAATGTCTTTGAGTTTTTCAGCACCGGCAGCGTGAACCCGGCCTTTATCTGGGACTGGGCCACCACAGCAGGCAACAGCGCCAGCTATATGGATGCCTACCGGTGCGACCCCCAGGAGACCAACTACTATTGCACCGCTGCGGGGGTACCGGCCTATCAACGGGATGATATCTTTCGCCGGTGGGGAAGCGGGAGTGCCGGTAATGTCTATGCCGATGGCCGCTGGCACCGCTACGACATTCACCTGAAGATGAACGACATTGGCAAGAACAACGGCATCATGGAGTGGTGGTGGGACGGCAGCCTGATGGAAAGCCGCAGCGACGTTCAGTGGAAGGCCGCAACCGGCTCTTCAGCGGCCATAGGCTGGAATACCGTTGCCATTGGCGGCAACAGCAACAACACCTTTTCAGGCGCAGTACCGGCTGAACAATGGTATGCCATTGATGATCTGATCGTTGCGACCGCACCATGGTAAACCGTGAGCACAACGCATGGCCATGAAACACCGGCTGAGTGTGCACCAGACCGGGCTACTTTTTGAATATCTCGTAGAGAAAACTCTTTAGCTGCATCCAGGAATCCTGGTCAGCCTGACGATCATAGGCCAGCGGCAGGTTGAACTGCTCTGCGTACCGGTCTGCCTCCGGATTGGTGAAGCTGTGCTTGGCGCCCACATACGCCACATACCTGAAGGGGGCTCCGGACAAGGTCATTTCGTCCAGAAAGTTCCTGACCTGTTCCGGCGGCACCAACCGGTCACCGGTGCCGTTAAAAACCAGGATATTGGCCTTAACCTCTCCCGGAAGTGCCGGGGTATCGGTTGCCAGGCTGCCGTGAAAACTGACCACGCCCCTCAGATCAGTGCCGATTCTGGCCATATGCAGTGCCACTGCGCCGCCAGAAGAGTAGCCGACGGCCGCTATTCTGGTGCTGTCCACCCCCGGTTGCCGCCGGACAAATGCCAGGGCAGCCTGAAAGCGCTCCTCTGCCAGGGCGTGATTGCCGCTGACCCGGGCGGCCAGACACCCGGCCTCGGCCGGATGCTCGGCAACGACGCCGCCACCGTACATATCCACCACAAAGGCGACATAGCCCAACTTGGCCAGCATGGTGGCCCGTTTGCGGGCATACTCATTGACTCCCCACCACTCGGGGACCACCAGCACAGCAGGACGCCGGCCGGTCAGGGTGCTATCCTCGACCAGATACCCCTTACAGATCGTTGAGCCGGCCGGATAATCAACCGTCTGCCCGGCAATCCCCCCATAAGCAACAACAGCGGTCACGCACAGCAGCAGCGCCGCCAGCAGACTCAACAGCCGGCTGTACCGTGGTTGCAGTGGATAGTTCCAGTATCGCCGTACGCATGCCGTCATACTCTGTCCCCCGGTGCAGCAGCACTACCGGAAGGCTTCAACAAACATACCAATATCAGAACCGTTCAATTCAGGCAGGTTACCGGCAGATTTCCCTGTCCAGGCCGGCCCCGGTTGTAAACAAGCCCGACAGATTGTCGGCCCTGCCGTCACGCCGACAACTACCAGCCGGTTTCGTGACCCCCGTCACATACGTCCTTGCCAAGAGGCGCTACAGTACACTCAAACAGAATAGGAACGACCGATAAGACTAAACCATCCGCGAGGATGGGACGGAAAGCCCACAGGATCTCACCGAGATAGCCGGGATGCCGAAGATCAGTTCACGTGATTTGAGGCACCCGGCTTTTTTGCGTGACCGGATAATGATTCAAGGGGGAGAGCCCCCAGCATGGTTCCAGAAGGAGGTGGTGGCAGGACCGGCAGCAACAGCACCAGAGCAGCAGCATGTTTCCGAAAGGGTAAACCCGGCGCAAGCCGGGGACACAAAGCCACGGATCCAGGCCAGGCGTCAGCCGGCCAGGAAAGCCGGGTTGCCGAAGAAACAGACTCTCCCCGTGACATCCGTCCGAGGCGATCTGTTTCGGACGTAGTATGAAAAACACACACGGGAGATACGTTCATGCGAACACCATCATTCAAATCAAGCATCGTAAAGCAGGCGATCCTGTTATCCTGCCTCACCCTGGCCGCCATCCCCTGCCATGCGGGGGTATTGTTCGAAGAGAGCTTTGACAACCAGTCAGACTGGAATGTGAACAATCAGTACACCACCGAATGCGCCGGCGACTGCAGCACCGCGCCGGCCAACTGGAACAATTACCGCACCGTACCGGGCACGTCCAGCCTCACGAACCCCACCGGTTCCATCAGACGCTTGCCCAGCTCCCTGCCGGACCATACCAGCGGCACCGGCAAGGCCTATATTGTCTACAACCAGTCTGTTGCCGGCGTCAACTGGCCCGGTGACTCAACCCTGGTAAAGGTTCTGCCTCAGGACTATCCCGAGCTGTACATCCGGCTCTGGATCAGAACCCAGGCCAACTGGAAGACGGTTGCCAGCGCCCAGTCCAAGATCTTCAGAACCTACCACTGGGACCGTAGCGGCAATATCTTCCAGTTTTTCAGCTCCGGCACCGTCAATCCCGCCTATATCTGGGACTGGTCGACTACCAGCGCCAACGCCGCCAGCTACATGGACGCCTATCGCTGCGATCCGCAGGAAACCAACTACTACTGCACCGCCAGCGGCGTCCCGTCCTATCAGTTAAACGATTATTTTTACTCGTGGAGTAGCGGCGCTGCAACCAGCAAGTATGCCGATGCCCAGTGGCACCGTTATGACTTCCACCTCAAAATGAATGACATCGGCAAAAACAACGGTGTCATGGAATGGTGGTGGGACGGTCAACTGATGGAAAGCCACAGCGATACCCAGTGGAAGGCATCCGGCTCCTCCGCATCCATCGGCTGGAACACCATCTCCATCGGCGGCAACAGCAACAACACCTTCTCCAGCACCCCGGCCGACCAGTGGTACGCCATTGATGACCTGGTGGTCTCCAGCACCCCGATTGCAGCCGACTATCAGATCGGCGGCGGCAGCACCGGCGGCGGCAGCAGCACTGCCGACACCACCCCGCCGGTGGTCAGCCTCACCTCGCCAACCTCAAACAGCACCGTGAGCGGCACCACCACGCTGAGTGCCAGCGCCAGCGACAACATCGGTGTCAGCAGGGTTGAATACTACCTTGACGGCAACCTCCTGAGCGCCAGCAACCTGTCCCCCTACAGCTACGGATGGAACAGCGCCACAGCAGCCAACGGCAGCCACACCTTGTTTGCCAAGGCCTATGACGCCGCCGGTAACGCCGGACAGTCAACCAGCATAAGTGTCACCGTCAGCAACGCCGCAGCAGACACCACGCCTCCGACCGTTGCAATCACCTCGCCGGCCAATAATGCGGTGGAAAGCGGCACCTCGTACGCGGCGGTCAATGTTTCCGACAACGTGGGCGTCGTCAAGGTGGAGTACTATGTCAACGGCGGTCTGGACTACACCAGCACCAGCGCGCCGTTCGGCTACAGCGTCACTACCACACCGGCCATGAACGGCACCTACACCATGTATGCCAAGGCCTATGACGCAGCCGGCAACGTGGGGGTATCGTCCACCATCAGGTTCAGCATCAATAACAGCACCAGCACCGCCGACACCAGTGCGCCATCGGTCAGCATCAGTGCCCCGGCCCAGGGGGCAACCGTCAGCGGCGCCACCACCATTTCGGCAACAGCCAGCGATAACGTCGGGGTCAGCAAGGTAGAGTTCTACATCAACGGTGCACTGGCCGGCAGCGATAGCAGCGCGCCCTACAGCCTGTCCTGGAATACCCTCGCGGTAACCGACGGCAGCTACACCCTTGCGGTCAAGGCCTATGATGCAGCCGGCAACGTGTCTCAGAGCAGCGCAACCGTTACCGTGAAAAACAGTGCCGTGACCCCGCCGTCAACCTCCACAGCCTTCTCGATCTGGTCGAGCACCGACCGTCCGGCTGTCCTTGATGTGGGTCCCGACAGTCCGGTTGAACTGGGGGTACGCTTCCGCTCTGACGTCAGCGGCTACATTACCGGCATCCGTTTCTACAAGGCAGCGGCCAATACCGGCACCCATGTGGCCAACCTCTGGTCCAGCCGCGGTGTCCTGCTGGCAAGCGCAACCTTCAGCAATGAAACGGCTTCGGGATGGCAGCAGGTGTCGTTCAGCAAACCGGTAGCTGTCACAGCCAACACGGTCTACATCGCCTCGTACCACACCATGGTTGGCCACTACAGCGCCACCCAGGGGTACTTCTCGGGCAAGGGCACAGACAACGCTACGCTCCACGCGCTGCCAGACACCAGAACCAGCCACAACGGAGTCTACGCGTACGGGTCCGGCAGCAAGTTCCCCTCCAGCAGCTGGAGCAGCAGCAACTACTGGGTTGATCCAATCTTCAGCAAATAAGCAGCAGGAATCCGGCCATCCCATCTCCCTGAACGAGGTGGGGTGGCCGGCCAGTTGCAACGAGCCGAAACGCATCAGCACAGAGCCCGCTTAAGACAGATCGCCCTCAGACCATGGCACGGTTGATCCCATGCTTTTTCAGCATGTCATACAGGGTTGGCCTGCTAATACCTAGTAATTCAGCAGCCTTGGCCATATTGTAACGCTGGCTCTCAATGGCGGACAGCAGCATCTCCCGTTCGACCATTTCCCGGGCATCCTTGAGCGTCAGCTTGGAAAAGGCGATCAGATGCTCCTTGGCCGTGGCATGCAGCGAGAAATCAAGGGCCTCCGGGCCGATCACCGGGGTATCGGACATGATCACTGCCCGCTGCACCCGGTTTTCCAGCTCTCTCACGTTTCCCGGCCATTCGTAGGCTTCAAGTAGCTTCACCGCTTCTCTGTTGAAGTTACGCACCTTTTTGCGACATTGGGCGCCAAACCGCCTCAAAAAGAGATTAGCCAGCAGCATGATATCGGTTTCCCGCTCACGAAGCGCCGGTAGCGATATCCTGACAACCGACACCCGGTAGTAAAGATCCTCTCTGAAACGTCCTTCCTCCGTCTCTCGGCTGATATTGCGGTTAGTGGCGGCAATGATGCGGGCGTCAACCCGGATGTCTTCTCGCCCGCCAACCCGCTGCAGGCTCTTTTCCTGCAGAAACCGCAACAACTTCACCTGCAGGTTCAGCGGTAACTCGCCGATCTCATCCAAAAACAAGGTGCCGTGATGGGCGTATTCGACCTTGCCCTGCACCCGGCAATGGGCGCCACTGAAAGCCCCCTTTTCGTAACCGAACAGCTCTGATTCGAGTAGATTCTCCGGTATGGCGCCGCAGTTGATGGCGATAAACGGTCCGCCTTTACGGGTACTCAACCCGTGGATCGCCCGGGCAACCAACTCTTTGCCGGTACCGCTTTCACCGGTGATCAAGACCGATGCATCGGATTTGGCCACCTTGCGGATGGTGGAGAACACCTCCTGCATGCCGACAGACTGCCCCACAAGCCCCAAGCATGGTTGGCTATCCTCATCGGAGCAAGCCACCATCCGGGCACGCTCCTTTTCAATGGCTGTCAGGTTAAAAGCCCGCTCCAATATCACCTTCAGCACCGCCAGATCGACCGGCTTGCCGTAATAGTCGTAAGCACCCCGTTGTATCGCCTGCACAGCGCATTCACGCTGGTTGCTGCCGGTAATCACAATCACCTTTGTCAGCGGAGCCCGCTCCAGCACCTCATCCAGGCAGCGAAGTCCCTCACTTGATCCATATTCATCCGGCGGCAGCCCAAGATCGATGGTCATCACCCGGGGGGCATGCCGGCTGAACAGCGCAAGGGCCTCTTGACGCCCGCCGGCGGCCAGCACCTCATAGCTGCCGGACAAGCCCCAATGCAACTGACGGCGAATCTCTTCACGGTCTTCAACAATGAGCAGCTTTTCCATCAAGCCCCTCCTGCCAAATGCTATCTGACCGCTGGCGCGGCAGCCAGACCGTGAATTCAGAGCCATGCGTCGCGCTGCTCACCACCTCGATACTGCCGCCATGGGCCTCCACTATCAGCCTGCTCTGGTACAGCCCGATCCCCATCCCTTGTTTCTTCGTACTCAGGAAGGGGGTCACCAGCAACCTGTGCAGAAAGTGCTCAGGAATCCCGTTCCCTTGATCCCTGACCCTGAAAAATGGGGCCTCCCGCTCACCAACCTCAACCGTAACCGGCTGTTTGCCATCGGTGGCCTCTACCGCATTCATTATCAGATTCAGGGCCACCTTCTGCAGTTTTTCACGGTCTCCATCCGCCATAACCGGGATGCCGGTCACCTGCAGCTCGGCCCCCTTGACCAGCGCGGCGGTCTCTCGCGCCATCTGGAGCAGGTCAATAGGACGACATTGCAGCAGCTCCTGTTCCGGCAACTGACGCAAGCGGGAGATAAGACCCTGCATCCGGGAGACAATGTTTTCAATGGATGCGAGCAACTCTTCCTGAAAGGCCGGTTCGGTTATGAATCGGCGGGCATTATCCAGGGTCAGTGACAGGGCTGAGACCAGGTTTTTGAGATCATGCACCACAAAGGCAGACAGCTTGCCCAGAGCAGCCAGCTCCCGGGCACGGGCCAGCTGCTCGGTGAGACGCAGATTGCTCAAGGCTGCCGAGGCCTGATGGGCCAGGGTGCCCATCAGGTCTAGGTCCTCGACATCATACCGCTCGTCAGCGGCATGGGGACATCCCAGCAGGATGATCCCTTCCAGTTCCCCCTGGATCTCCAGCGGGATAACAAATCTCACCTTGTTGCCGCCGGATAGCCGCTGCCACTGGTGCTGTTGCAGCAGCTCAGGTTCGTCCTCAAGGTCCAGAATCAGGTTTTGCTGTATAAGGCGTTGCACCAGCGGGTCATGCCGGTCAACGGCGCACCCTTCGTCGCCCCCCCCAATACCGGCGCCGAACCGGTAGTTGCGCTGCTCCTGCTCCAACACGAGCAGCACGCCACGCTCCATGCCAAAGGTATCGCAGAAGCCGGCGACCAGAGAGTTCAGCAGCTCTGTGGACCCGGCAGCAGAGGAAAGCCGGTCGGTAAAACGCAACCACTGGACGCGATAATCGTATTTGGCACCGTAAAAATTGCGATGGATAAAGAGACGGGAGCGACGGCGTGCGGTCTCGGAAAAAAGCGCCAACAAAAGCCCCAGACCTGCCAGCAGCAGCACCGCCAGCAGCAGGGCATGCTGGAAGGCGCTCCCAAAGTGTTTCATGGCTTGGCCAACGGCCCCCAACCCGATCAGATAAAGCCCCACCGCCACAAGCGCCACTGAACGGTAGGCCAGCTGCTGCGACACACGGACCCTGATCGGCTCCCCCCGTTGCTGCCGCAGCGCACAGGCAAGCAGCAGCAGGAAGGCCAGCACCATGACCCCGCGCATGGCGGCCAAGTGCAGATTCAGCGCGTGAAAGACCACCACCTGGCTGTAGTAGATGATCTGGGTGGCCAGCAATGCTCCGGCCCCCAACAGAGCGGGCCGTATCCTGCGGCGCAACTCCTGCGTGGTATGCAGGACGGTCTGTTCCAGGTTGATCATGGCTATCACCAGACAGACCAGGACGAAGCCGTAGAAGACAACCACCCGCCCCCCCAGAAACAGGAGTTTCTCATGCGGAAAATCCGGGGCGTAGACCAGGAGGTGCAGCGGCATCGACAGTGCAGCCGGCGTGAGTAACAAGCTGGCTGCAGGCTGCAGGCGCAGCCAGAGCGGCAGGTTGCGCAGCGGTATAATCCGGCAGAAGGTTAAACTGAACCATAGCCAGGCCGCCGGCAGCAGTGACTCGACAACCAGCGAGCACTGCCGCCAGTGCAGCAACGCCGCAGGATGTGCCACTGCCAGCAGATCAAAGCTGTCCAGCAAAAAAGTGCAAAGGAGCACCGCAAGCAGCGCTGGGCTCATTGCCGGACGGTTGCGCCCCTTGATCGCCCACGCCAGGTAGACCAGTACCGCACCCATCGCACTGAGGGAAATGGCGCTGACCATTGCTTACCCGTTTACCCGGTCAAGGTGGTTCAGATACCAATCCATGGCGACATCCAGACCGGTATCCAGGGTATAGGCCGGCCGGTATCCCAACAGACTGCAGGCCTTGCTGATATCAGCCCAGGAGTGCAGCAGGTCGCCAGCCCTGAAATCGCGATACACCGGCTCTTCGTCAGTCAGCGGCGCCCCCCGTTTTTCTAAAAAATGGCGCAGTTTGTAGTACAACTCATGCAGGCTGGTCTGATCATTCAGGGCAACATTGTAGACCTGGTTGAGTGCGCTTGTATCCGCGCTCAACGCCGCCAGCAGATTGGCCTGCACCACATTGCCGATATAGCAGAAATCCCGGCTGGTCTCGCCGGTGCCGTTGATGTGGATCGTCTGTCCACGCACCAGCGCAGCGATCCAGCAGGGTATTACTGCGGCATAGGCCCCGGCGGGATCCTGGCGGGGGCCGAAAACGTTAAAATAACGCAACCCAATGGTCGCTAGACCATAGAGCTGCGAAAAAACCGTGGCGTACAGCTCATCCGCAAGCTTGCTGACCCCATAGGGAGAGACGGGATTCCCGATCTGCGGTTCCACCTTGGGCAAGGCCGGATGATCACCGTAGACCGCACTGCTGGAGGCGTAGACCAAGCGCTGCGCGTGATTGTCGCGGGCAGCCTTCAGCATATTGAGCGTACCGCTGACATTGTTCTCATGACAGCCTACCGGGTCTTCGACAGAACGCGGCACCGACCCCAACGCTGCCTGATGCAGCACCAGATCCACCCCTTTGGTTGCCGCCATACAGGTTGCAAGGCTGCGAATATCTCCCTTGATCAAGCTGAAGCGTTGCCACTGCTTTGGGGTTACCGCACCACGCACATCTTCCAGGTTTGCCTCAAAGCCGGTGGAAAAATTATCCAGCCCCACCACCCGTTGATCCAACAGCAACAACTCCTCAAGCAGGTTTGATCCGATAAAACCGGCAACCCCGGTAACCAGCCAGGTCCTCGGCTTGCGGCGCAACGTATCACGCAGTTCGTCATACACCGTTGCCATAGCAGCTCCTCCCGCCACAATTCTGCCTACAATCGCCACACCCTGACCCCTGCCCCCTGCAATGCAGCGGTATCAAAGGTCCCTTTCACGTCAATCAGCACCGGATTGTTCGCCATCAGCGGCAACAGCATATCCTGCGACCATCCCCGGTAGGTGTCATGGGCAACGGCTGAAATCAGGGCAACCGCCGGCTCCATCTCCTCCAGTTGCAAGAGCGTCACCCCGTACTCGTGCAGCGCCTCATCCGGGTCGGCCAGGGGGTCGTGCACCTGCACCTTCAGACCGTATTCCTCAAGTTCACGAATAATATCGATAACCTTCGAGTTGCGCAGGTCGGGGCAGTTTTCCTTGAAGGTCAGACCGAGCAGGGTGACCATGCTGCCGGCAATGACATGACCGGCATGGATCAGCTCTTTGATGGTGCGCTGGGCAATGAATCTGCCCATACCGTCATTGATGCGCCGTCCTGCCAGAATCACCTGGGGGCTGTAGCCGATCTTCTCCGCTTTGTGCGTCAGGTAGTAAGGATCGACACCAATGCAGTGCCCACCCACCAAGCCGGGCGTAAACGGCAGGAAATTCCACTTGGAGCCAGACGCCTTCAAAACCTCCGAGGTGTCAATCCCCATGCGGTCAAACAGCACTGCCAGTTCGTTCATCAGGGCGATATTGAGGTCTCGCTGGGTATTCTCAATCACCTTGGCTGCTTCAGCCACCATGATACTGGGGGCCCGGTGCACCCCGGCCGCCACCACCGAGCCGTACACACCGGCAATAATCTCAAGCGATTCGGCATCCTGACCGGCCACCACCTTGACAACCCGGCTAAAGGTATGTTCCCGGTCACCGGGATTTATCCGCTCCGGGCTGTAACCGATCCGGAAATCACGCCCGCCGGTTAAACCAGAGGTCTGTTCAAGAACCGGAAGGCATTCCTCCTCGGTGGCGCCCGGATAGACCGTAGACTCGTAAACCACAATATCACCCGCTTTCAATGCCCGCCCCACGGCGAGGGAGGCATGCCGCAGCAGCGAGAGATCCGGCTGGTTGGCATCGTTTACCGGAGTTGGCACCGCAACAATGAAAAAATCTGCCTGCCGCAGGTCATCGATACTATCGGTGAACAGAATATCAGCCGCCAGCAGCTCATCCCCCCGCACCTCTCCGGTACGATCATATCCCTTGGACAGCTCCTTGATTCTGTTACGGTTGATATCGTACCCAATGGTGCGCCGGTGTTTTCCAAAGGCAACCGCCACCGGTAGCCCGACATAACCGAGCCCCACAACCGCTATTGCTCTCTCTTGATCCATCGGGACACTCCTTGGGCGGGGGTGCGTGCCGCCACTCCGCCAGGTAAAAACCGACAAAGCTCCGGATAGATACGGCGGACAAAACCGAGCACGGCCGCATCGGCGCCCCGTTCATCTCCCTCAAACGGTATCGACACCTTGACAAAACCCGCATCGCGCCGGCCATGGAGCAGCGCGCCCGTGACCGCAGCCAGTTTCAGGGCATATTCATTATCCAGGGTGCGCCCCCGGACCTGGAACCAGTAATACAGCAACTCCTGCGCCCCCCTCTTCTGGTAAACAGCCCTGACCGCATGGATATCACCCTCTGGTGTGCGGATCAGAGAGGGTGCGACGGTGAGCTTTTGCCAGCCCGTGCCGGGCAGACAGTGTCGAGGCGAGTGGATCTCGCCGCTATCGCTACCACCGTCATGGTAGCCGACATACAGGCTCACCCTGCGTCCATCCATGGACTCATAATGACGCGAGAGGTAATCGGTTGGCCTCAACAGCTTCAGCACCTCTTCGTCAAACTGTTCTTGCGAGGTCATCCGCCACTCATGGCAGAGAGCCGGAAACTGCGCCAATGGTCTGGCAACAGTGACGGCGCGGCTGTCAGCTGACCTGAGCAGCAACCAGGTTGCCAAGAGCAACAGGCCGCAGAGAGCAAAACGCCAACGGGGGCTCACGACGATCTCCTCTGCAGCAGCAGGCCGAAGGCTCCCAAAAGCACCATGGCCAGGGCAAAAATGGTCAAGCCGGCAAATTCATGAAAAAACCCCTGCGCTGCAGCCACGCCAAGATAGCGCCCCAGCACCCCGGTCAGAATAACCCGCAGGGCATTGGTGGCAATGGCCACCGGCACGGCAGACAGCACCAAAAGCCAGCGTTCAAGCGGGGAAAGGCGCAGCAGAAACGCCAGGGCAACACTTAAGGCCACAATGCTGATAAGTGAACGGATACCGCTGCAGGCATCGGCAACCTCCAGGCTAAACGCCGGAAACATGATGATATTTCCTTCCCGCAGAACCGTAAGGCCGATTATCTGCAAAAAACCGACAGAAATCATGGTGACGAACTGGCGCAGCGGAAAGGCCACGGCATCATGCACCAGGTAGGGCAACGGCACCATAAAGAGCAGGTAGCCAAGGGGGAGGAACAGCAACCTGAAGATCGCGCCCCCGCCAAAATAGAGCACCATCCCCATGCACAGCAGCAGTAACGAGGTACGGACCGTAAACTGTTCACGCATCAGTGTGCCGGCCGTCAATTGAACAAGCGCCAAAAGTACGATGGGCAGCCCCCACACCGATGGGGATACTTGGCTCTCCGCGAGTTCGCTCCGTCGCTGGTACACAAAATACCCGGCTATAAACGGCACCAGAAAACCGTGCGCATAGTTTGCGTCGCGATACCAGTCTGCTGCCATGCCCAGCAGGATCCCCCCGTACAAAAGCAGGAGCAGCAGACTGGTCAGCAGCAACTCAAAACGATATCGATGCAGGTAATCTTTGTAGGTCATGCCGCGTATCCATTCAGAAAATTGGATGAGTGTCCGGTGCATGACGTGGTTTAATCAGGATTCATGCCAGCAGCACAAAAATTTATTTCTAGTAATTCAAGGCTGTTGCACAGAATCAAACAAATCAAGAATAGGCTGCTAATGTTATGCGCGCTGCCGGTCTAGAAAATTGATGCAAGACAAACGGTAGGGAATATGCGGCTTGGAGGCAGTGTCATGGTTGTTACGACTGTTATCTTTCGAGCAATTGATCCTGCCCGTCCGAGACAGTCACTCTGCTAAACGACTACACTCCCTGACAGAGGTGACCAATGGCAAAGGATGTTCACCCGGGTACATCACGCAAACGACATTCTCAGCAATTCAAGACCGAGGCACTGGATCTTGCTGAACGGGTCGGAGTTTCGTCTGCCGCCAAGCAGCTTGGCCTTCATAAAAGCCAGTTATATTCTTGGCGAGTCAAAAACCGACTTAACCAAGAACGCAGCACTGTTGAAGAGTGCTTACCCCTTGAAAATGCACGATTGAAACGGCAAGTAGCCGAACAGGCGGAAGAGTTGGCCATCATAAACAGCCCCCGGAGATAGCCTGCCGTGCGCACAACAGCCGGAACGTACGCCAACGATTGCATGTAAAATTTTTGTTGCAATCGTACTTGTTTTGTCTTACGGTACCCACAGGTCTGAAACACACATAGGTTGTACCTTTTGCGCACGACTTCCAACGAACAGTCGTCACGCAACCGGGCCGTGGCATGCAGCTGTTTGCAACACGGCCCTTTTCAATCCGGACCTCTTTTCACACATCAGCAGGAGTCTGCGCATGCCGGTCAAACATACCCCCTTCACGATCAATATCCATGCCTTTGCCGACGAGCTGTTCCGTTCAGAGGATTTTGCAGAAAAACCGAATCAGCTGATCCAGGCCGACGAGCTGACCGTTCGCCGCGACCCCCTGAGCGAGCTCCAGCAACGCATCATTACCTCGGCCATTGCCTATCTGCACGGTTCCGGCACCACTCCTCCCTCCGCCACACTTGCCATGGATGTTTCCCGGTTCCTGCAGGTCTGCGATCTGAGCATTGCTACGGCGCAACGTTACGGTTATCTGGCGGATGAACTGGAGAAACTGCTGAAAAAGGGGCTTTGGCTCTATGACAAGACCAAGGTCACGATCACCAGAACCACCTGGTTTCAGTCGGTTGAATACTCGGACAACGAGATCGTCTTCCAGTTTTCAGACAAGGTCCTACCGCTGATCTTCAAACTGGTGCCCGACAGCACCATGCAGGGTTTTGTCAAGGGCTTGCAATACAAGGGCAAGCATACCCTGGCCGTCTTCAACATCGTCTGGTTCTGGCAGGGCAAAGGCGTGGTCGAGTACTCTATCCCGGAGCTGATGCAGCAGCTGTATCTGGAGCATACCCGCTATTCCTATGGGCAGTTGCGTCTGCGGGTGCTTGAACCGGCCTTCGAAGAGATTTACGCCTGGGATGACGCCATCTTCGTGCGCTTTGGCCCGACATTCTCAGGGCGCAGGGTTGAAGGGGTCTGGTTTGAGGTCACCGTGGGGGAAGAAGCGCGGGCGCTCCGCAGATTGGAGCCTGCGTTTAAGCTGGCATCTCCGGACCAGAAACCGGGCAACATCCGGGGAGACCTTGCGCAATCAGCGCATGAGTGACACCTGCCTGATGCCGGATTGACGCACGGTTTGCGGCTGGGGGTAGCCGTAGCGCACGCCGACCGGGCCGACACCGCCAGGGGCAGTCCCCTGTTGACAACAATGAAGCGGCTTACGATTGCAAGCTATTTTTTACTTGCAATCGTAAGCCGCTCTTCTGTAGCATGAACAGCAAAGACCGGCAACAAACAACGAAAGCAGAGGACATGCTATGGACACCATGCAGAACAACCTGGCAGCAATACAAGAGTATTACGGCAAAGCGCTCAGCGGAAACAAGGATCTGCAAACCGGGGCTTGCTGCTCATGCGCGCCACTGCCCGCAGCACAGCAAGCGATTCTGGCAGAGATCGACAGCGAGGTGCTGGAACGCTTTTATGGCTGCGGTTCACCGATCCCACCCGCTATCGAGGGCTGCACGCTGCTTGACCTGGGCTGCGGCAGCGGGCGTGACGCGTACCTGGCCGCAAAACTGGTCGGCCCCCATGGCCGGGTTATCGGGGTTGATATGACCGCAGAGCAGCTGGCTGTGGCGCGCAGGCACGTGGACAGCCAGTGCCGGCGGTTCGGGTTCGCCGCACCGAATGTCGAATTCCGGCAAGGCTACATCGAAGACCTGGCAGGATGCGGCATTGCCGACAACTCCATCGATGTGGTCATCTCCAACTGCGTCATCAACCTCTCCCCGGACAAACGGCGTGTGTTCTCGGAGATCTTCAGGGTGTTGAAACCGGGCGGCGAGCTGTATTTTTCGGATATCTTTGTTGACCGGCGCCTACCGGACAGCGTGGCGCAGGACCCGCTGCTGCGAAACGAGTGCCTGGGCGGCGCGCTCTATATCGAGGACTTCCGCCGCCTGTTGCAGTCGCTGGGCTGCATGGACTACCGGGTGGTTTCCAAGCGCCGCAGCGAACTGAACAACCCCGAGCTGGCAGCCAGACTGGGACAGGCACGATGCTACGCCTACACCATCCGCGCCTTCAAGCTGGACTGCCTGGAGGATATCTGCGAGGACTTCGGTCAGGTGGCCTGGTACAAAGGCACCCTGCCGGATGCGCCCCAGGCGTTTGTACTGGATGACCACCACACCTTTTACACCGGCAAGCCGATGCTGGTATGCGGCAACAGCGCCGCCATGGTGCAGGAAACCCGCTTCGGCAAGCATTTTGAGGTGCGTGGCGACCGCTCCACCCATTTCGGCCCCTTTCCCTGCGGAACCGGCCCTGCCCAATCCGACGATGACTGCGCCTGCAGCAGTGGATGTTGTTAAGCGCTGCCTGCCGGCCCGTACATTCATCTGAAGAGATTTATTACTGGAGTCTCAATTATGCGCTATCTTCATGATCTAACCGGCGAAATCTTCGGCACCTTTTTATTGGTCCTGATCGGCTGTTCCTCTGTTGCGGTTGCGGTACTCTATTCGGCCTATGCCGGCCTGTTCCAGATCGCCATGATCTGGGGATTGGCCGTGACGCTGGCCATCTTTGCAACCCGCCACCTCAGCTGTGCCCACTTCAACCCGGCCGTGACCGTTGCCATGGCCGTCCGCGGCAGGATGCCCTGGCGCCGGGTCCCCCTCTATCTGCTCGGGCAGTTTATCGGCGCCTTTCTGGCAGCCGGAGTGCTCTATCTCTTGTTCAGCACCTCGATTCAACAATTTGAAAGCCTCAACCAGATTGTGCGCGGCACACCGCAATCAATCAAAACCGCGCAGATGTTCGGCGAGTTCTACCCGAACCCGGGGGCGGGCAGCGCAGCTGCCGTGACCATGTTCAACGCCTTTCTGGCCGAGGCGATCGGTACCTTTGTGCTGGTGTCGATGATTTTTGCCCTGACCGAGGGGTGCAACCTGGGCCGGCCTTCCGATAATGCAGCGCCGCTGTTTATCGGGCTTACCGTCACCGTGCTGATCTCGATCCTGGCCCCCTTGACCCAGGCGGGTTTTAATCCGGCCCGCGACCTGGCGCCACGCCTGTTTGCCGCCGCTGCGGGCTGGGGCACGGCGGCCTTTCCGGATGCAGGACTGGGGTTTTTAACGGTCTATGTGCTGGGACCGCTTGTTGGCGG
>CAZUSH010000052.1:0-9321 GCA_964622705.1 uncultured Geobacter sp.
GAGCGGCTGGGAGGCTGGTTCATTATCTCCACCACGCCGATCTTCGATGCATCAGGTTCCTATCTGGCCAGCGTCTACGTTGCCCACGACATCACGGAGCGTAAGCAGGCCGAGCTTGCCCTGCAGCGGACCCAGTACACCATAGAACACGCCTCATTGCCGATCGCCTGGATCAGCCAGGCAGGCTACTTTGTCTTTACCAATCCGGCCTGGCAGCAGCTGATCGGCTACAGCGCCGCAGAGTGCCTGCAGATCGGGCCGCCGGAGGTAAACCAAAGTCGGCAGCGTGATTGGTGGAATGCATACTGGCAACAGCTCCGTAACGAAGGTTCGACAAGCATTGAAACCATCTTGACCCGCAAGGATGGCTCTCAGGTGCCGGTTGAGATCCTGGCCAACCACGTCACCTTCGGTGAACAGGAATACAATGTCAGCTTTATCACCGACATCACCGAGCGCAAGCGGCGCGAACATGAACTTGAACAGGCCAAGGAAGCGGCCGATGCTGCCAACCAGGCCAAGAGCGAGTTTCTGGCCAACATGAGTCATGAGATCCGTACCCCCATGAATGGCGTGATCGGCATGGCGCAGCTGTTGCGCTTTACCCCTTTGGACAACGAGCAGGAGGAGTACCTGAGCAGCATCGAGACCTCGGCCGACAACCTGCTGAGCCTGATCAACGATATCCTGGACCTCTCGAAGATCGAGTCAGGCAAACTCGAACCGGAATATACCGATTTTTCCCTCTCCAAGGCCATCAGCGATATCATCACCACCCAGCTCTCACGCATCAACCAAAAGCAGCTGCAGGTCAAGACCTCGCTCTCGCCGGCCGTGCCTGATCTGGTGCTGGGCGACCAGCTGCGCTTCAAACAGATTCTGCTCAACCTGCTGGGTAATGCCATCAAATTCACCGACCACGGCAGCATCAGCATCAGTACCGACCTGATTGAACAGCACGACCAGCACCTTGTGGTACGGCTGACGGTCAGCGACACCGGGGTCGGCATCACACCGGAGGCCATGGACAGGATCTTTGCGCCCTTTACCCAGGCCGACAGCTCCACCACCCGTAAATATGGCGGTTCAGGACTGGGACTTGCCATCTGCCGCAAACTGGCGGACCTGCTGGGCGGCCGTATCTGGTGCGAAAGCCAGGCCGGCGCCGGCAGCAGTTTTCACCTGGAACTGCCGTTTGTCGCCCAGCGCTCACCACACGCTGCCGTTGCCGGCAGTGTTGACGAACCACTCCCGGAGGGCCCTCCCATGACCATCCTTGTGGCCGAAGACAACCCGATGAACGCCAACTTTATTGCAAAGCTGCTGGAAAAGCTGGGACACCAGGTCACCTTGGTGGAAAACGGCCGGCAGGCGCTTGAGCAATGGCGAGCCGGCAGCTTTGATTGCATCCTGATGGATGTTCAGATGCCGGAGATGGGGGGAGACGAGGCCGTAAGCCTGATCCGCCAGGAGGAAGCATTGCGGGGCAGCCGCACCCCGATCATCGCCCTGACGGCCCATGCCCTGCGGGGAGACCGCGAACGACTGCTGGCAGGCGGTTTCGACAACTATCTGGCCAAGCCGGTGACGGTTCCCCTATTGCGACACGCCTTGGCGGAACTTTGAGGCCTTGGCCCGGAACACCTCAAAGATCAGATGCCGTGCGCAGCAGCCGCAGGAGCCGACCGGAGTTATCCCTGACGCGAGGTTGTCTCGGCGGCGACAGCTGTTTGCCAGAAGGCAACGAACTGCTCCCTGGTCAGGGGACGCGCGAAGTGATAGCCCTGAAAAAGGTGGCAACGGTGCTGCAGCAAAAAGGCATGCTGCTCAGCGCTCTCCACCCCTTCAGCAACCACCCGCAGTTTGAAGATATCCGCCATGTTCAGGATGGTGGTCACCATAACCCGGGTATCTTCGCTGCTGCCGAGTGCCGCGACAAAGCTGCGGTCGATCTTGATCTCGTCAATCGGCAGCCTGCTCAGGTAGTTGAGGGAGGAATAACCGGTACCGAAATCATCCATGGAGAAGCGAATGCCAAGCGCCTTGAGACGCTTGAGCACGTCAATCACCCGCACGATATCTTCCGCCACCACCGACTCGGTGATCTCAAAAACGATCTTGCCGCATGATTTACCGCCACAGTGGTAGCGCCTGATCAGCGCCTCAACCTGAGCTACAAAACCATGATGCATCAGTTGCCGCATGCTGATATTGATGGCCAGTTGATCCAGCTTCATGCCGGATTGACACCACTGTTGCATCGTGCGTAGACCGTCCTCCAACAGGTAACCACCCAGTTCAAGGATCAGGCCGGTCTGTTCCGCAATGGCAATGAAGGTGTCCGGCGGCACGCTGCCAAAGGTTGCATTGTTCCAGCGGGCCAGTGCCTCAGCACCGACAAGTTGTCCGGCCGCATCGAACTGCGGCTGAAACTGCAGTGATATCTCACCTCGTTCCAGCGCGAAATGCAGCAGCCGCTCCATTTCGAGGTTCCGTTCCACCCGCGCCGCCATATCCTCGTTAAACAGAAAGACGCCGTCACGCCCCTTGGCCTTGACCTCATACATCGCAATGTCGGCCTCCTTGATAAAACTATGGGCATTGCTGCAACGGCCATCCAGCATGCTGACCCCGATGCTGGCGCTGATATAGAGGTGCTGCTGGTTGATGCTGTAGGTCTCTTTTAGTGCGGCCAGAATCCGCTCGGCCGTGGCGCAGGCCTCCAGCTCACAGGCAGTCCGCGTTGTCGCGCTGCAGCCGGCCACCATGAACTCATCCCCGCCGAGCCGCGCCACCACACTTCCCCTAGGCACCTGTTGTTGCAGGCGTTCAGCGATCATCTGCAGCAGTTGATCACCGACATCGTGCCCCAGCGAATCGTTGATGATCTTGAAATGATCCAGGTCGATCAGCAGCAAGAAGGCGTAGCCACCCCCTTCCTGCAGCGAATTGATGCGGCTCTGGAGGTGTTCGATGAAATACTGGCGGTTATGGAGTCCGGTCAGGGCATCGTGGGTTGCCTGATAGTGGGTCTGCTCAAGCAGCTCGCAGGTGTTGTTGGCGGTATACAGCATCACCCAGGCCAGGATTGCCGCAAATATCCCCAGCACATAGCCGTACCAGCTGCCGATCAGCAGAAAATAACAGACCAGCGGCACCATCAACAACAGGATCACCGGCTTGAACAGCCGACGGTCCGATGCCAGGATGGAGGCTGCCACAGAGGCCGCGCCTATCTCGGTGAAGATCGCAATATAGTGCAGCCGGTAGACATCATAGCGGACGTACAGCAGGAAGATCACGACCCACAGCAGGAAGAAGGCATAAAAAAACCGGGACAGCTCCCGGTACCAACTGGTCCGCCGTTTCTCGCTCATCCGGTCAAAATCAAGCCGTCGATACAGACGGTAGCCCCAGCAGGAAACCACCGAGATAGACGCGTACCAGCACAAAGCCGGTGCAATGATGCCGTTCAGCCACCCCAGCAGGATATAGCCAAGGCCGGGGAAAAGCGACAGCACGATGATGACGGGAATCTGGCGGTGCAGGAAGGTATAAAAGCGTTTATCTTTCATGAGCACAGACCTCAGCAGCAAAGCCGCTCAATCAGCAACAAAAAACAAAAAGTTACAATTAGTTATTGCGCAAGCCTATCCCTTCTTCCCCAGCATGGCAAGCAAAAATGCCGTTCTGGCGGATAGTCGCCACACAAGGGAACAACAGCAGAAAAAGCTCTTAATATTGACATGTTACCACCAAAAGCAACAACAAGGCAGCAAATGAACGCGGCCATGCTTAAAATCTGCTTGACATATTTTTTCATGTGATATTTACTATCAGCATACTCAACAATTAAATATCGGCGTGATACACGAAAATACTCAACTACTCGCGAGGGTAGGGCGGAAAACCTACGGGTCTCTCTGAGACAGCCGGGCTACCGAAATATCGAACATTCGATACAGGTGCCCGGCTTTTTTATTGCGCGACAGGCGCGTATCCCGCGCAGACAGGACCAGAAACAGAGCGATTGAACCAATGAACGGCCACATCTCATCACCATGGTTGTGGCCATCACCAGAAAGGAGTTTTCATGCAGTTTTTCACCTCACGCATCACCCCCCTTATCTGCAGCATCACCCTGTTGTTTGCCGGACTCACCCTTGCCGGTTGCGGCGGCGGTAGCGGCAGTCCCGCGGTTTCTTCACAGGTCGTCACGGGTACGGCAGCGGTCGGACTGCCCCTATCCGGTCAGGTAACCCTGCAGGATGCCTCGAGCCCAAGCCAGCAGAAAACCACGGTCATCGGCAGTGACGGTTCCTTCTCGCTTGACGTAACCGGTATGAAGGCACCCTTTATCCTGCAGGCAAGCGGCAGCGCCAACAACCAGAACCACACCCTGTTCTCCTTTGCCAACGGGGCAGGCATTGCCAATATCAACCCGCTGTCGGACGCGCTGTTGACAATCGCCTCGGGCAACATCAACCCGGGCAACGTGTTTGCCGCACCTGACAGCCAAAAGCTCAAGACCATCCAGGATAGTCTGCCGGCTGCCACGCAGGATCTCTTGACCATGCTCAATCCGCTGCTGGATCTCTACGGAGCAGCCGGCAAGGATCCGATCACCTCCCCCTACCGCGCCGACCACAGCGGCATTGACGGCATGCTTGATGCCGTAACGATCAGCACGGCAAACGGAACCCTGACCGTTGTCAACAGAGGCACCAGCGCCACCATCTTCAGCTGCGCCATGAACAATGTCTCAAGCGGCACCTTCACCCCGGGCAACATGCCGCATCAGCCCACAGCTCCGGCAGCACCGACCGGCCTGTCCGCCGTAGGCGGCAGCGGCCAGATCACGGTCAGCTGGAGCACTGTCAGTAACGCAGCCTCCTACAACCTCTATTACGCCAGCACCAGCGGGGTCACCCCGGACAACGGGACCAAACTGGCCAATGTCACCAGCCCGACGGTCCTGACCGGCCTGGCTGACGCCACCACCTACTATTGCATCGTAACCGCCGTCAACAGCGCCGGCGAAAGCATCGCCTCCACCCAGGTCAGCGCCGTCACAAATGCCGCGGCACCCGTCCTGCCGACAGCGCCTGCCGGCACCATTGCCACCGGCGGCACCAAACAGGTCAGCATCTCGTGGAATGCGGTCAGCAACGCCACCTCCTACAACCTCTACTGGTCAACTGCAGCAGGCGTCACAACCAGCACCGGCACCAAGGTCTCCGGTGTGACCAGCCCAGCCGTGCTGAGTAATCTGGCCGATGGTACCACCTACTACTGTGTTGTCACCGCCGTCAACAGTGCCGGTGAAAGTGCCGCCTCCGTGCAGGTGGCCGCCACAACCCTGCCGGCAACACCGCCGCCGACCGTACCGTCAGCACCGGCAAGCCTGACAGCCGTTGGCGGCGCCAACCAGGTCACGCTCTCCTGGCCTGCAGCCAACAACGCAACCTCATACAACCTCTACTGGTCGACCACAGCAGGCGTCACCACGGCAACCGGTACCAAGGTCTCCGGTGTGACCAGCCCCTACGTCAAGACCGGTCTGGCTGCCGGCACGCCCTACTACTTCATCGTGACCGCGCTCAATAATGTCGGGGAAAGCAGCGCCTCACCCCAGGCGACCGCAACGACCAACGCCCCCCTGCCGACCGTACCGGCTGCGCCGACCGGCGTGAGCGCCACCGGCGGCACCAATCAGGTCAGCCTTTCCTGGTCGGCCGAGACAGGAGCGACTTCCTATACTGTCTACTGGTCAACCGCTTCGGGCGTCACCACCGCCAACGGCACCAAGATCGCCAATGTGACCAGCCCGTATCTGCATACCGGCCTGGCTGCCGGCACCACCTACTACTACATCGTGACGGCGGTCAACAGTGCCGGTGAGAGCAGCGCCTCCGCCCAGGCAAGCGCCCTGACCACCGCAACGGCGCTCGATGGCGCGGCCCTGTACGCCCAGTACTGCAACAGCTGCCACGGCTCATCCAAACGCGGCAAGACCGCAGCGGCAATCCAGAGTGCTATTGACAAGAATCGCGGCGGCATGGGCTTCCTCAACTTCCTGACCCCTGACCAGATCGCTGCCATTGCGGCCTGGTAACCCCAGAAACACAAAAGGGCCCCTTCCGGGGCCCTTTCTTGGTGGAACATGCCTGCTGTAACGAGGGGAGGGTGCGGCGGAGGCACCCGCGCAGTGCGTTCTACCGCATCATCTCAAAGTGGCGGTCATCACAGGTATCATCGGTAATATCGATGAACTTGTTGCAGATGGTGGTGACCATGTTGATCATGCCCTGGTAACCGACGATCGGGTAGCGGTGCAGGTTGACCCGGTCAAAGATCGGGAAGCCGAAACGGAACAGCGGGATGTTGGCATCGCGGGCAATGAACTTGCCGTGGGTGTCGCCGATGATGGCATCGACCGGATCGGTCATGACCAGGCTGCGTAGATGCCAGAGGTCTTTACCCATGTAGATCTTGCAATTCTTGCCGTACATGGAGGAGTCCAACAGCGCCTGAAGCTCTTTTTCCACCTTCTTACTGCCTTTGCTGCAGAGGATGTGATAGGGCACCGCCCCCATCTCCAGCAGGAAGGAGACGTAGCCGATCAGCTGGTCCGGGTCGCCGTACAGGGCGAACTTCTTGCCGTGGATATACTGATGGGAGTCGGTGATGGCGTCCACGGCCCGGCCGCGCTCCGCTTTCAACGATGCCGGCACCGGCTTGCCGGTCAGCTCGGACAGCTTCATCAGGAAGGCATCGGTCTTGGCAATACCCAGCGGCATCGGCAGGGCAATGTGCTTACCGCTGTAGTTTTCCTTGACCCAGTTGTAGGTCTTGGTAGCCGAGAACGGTCCCAGGTTGATGGTAATCTTGCCGTTGATGGAATCGGCCGCGTCGTCCAGCTTGGTGCCGCCCGGATAGGTGTGGTAGGTGCCATCACAAGGGGAGTCAAAGACTTCCGAGATATCGCCCAAGATGGTGTAAGGCACGCCAAAGGCCTCAAAGATCCGCTTGTACTCGCGGAAGTTACCGGTGTTGGCATCAAAACCGGGGATCAGGTTGACCTTGCCGGTGCAACGGCCTTCCACCTTCTTGTCGGTAGTCAGGGTCTGCAGGATCGACAGCAGCATGGCGTCATACCCATGTACGTGCGAGCCGTTGAAGCTGGGGGTGTTGGCATAGGGCACCGGCATATCGGCCGGGATAATCCCCTTGTTACGGGCGTTCTTCAGGAAGGCGCTCAGGTCGTCGCCGATGATCTCCGGCATGCAGGAGGTGAAGACCGAGATCATTTTAGGCTTGTAGAGCGCAATGGCATTTTCCAGGCCTTCGTGCAGGTTGTTCTGGCCGCCGAACACAGCACCGTCTTCGGTCATGGCGTCGGATACCGCCGGTGCCGGCTCACGGAAGTGGCGGTTCAGGGTGGAGCGATAGTAGGAAGCACACCCTTGGGAACCATGCACAAAGGGGAGCGAGCCTTCAAAGGCATGGGCCACCAGTTCGGCACCCAGCGGCTGGCAGGCGTGAGGAGGTGCGATCACCAGCGCTTCACGTTTGAAGTTCAGTTCTTTATACTCTTCGGTATTGATCCACGCCGCGATCTTTTCAAGCTCTTCAGGCGTGTTTTCAGTGACCGGCTTAACGGCAAGGCCTAAGTTGTTAGCCATGATAGTATCTCCTCTCCGGAACTCATCCGTTCACGGTAGATTTTTTGTGCAACCACTCGGCTTCGGTTTTTGCGGCCAGGTTGGCGGCTTCCCAGGAAGAGTGCGGAGGCATAGCAGCACTATGCCGCACAAGCGATGACGCAGGAAACGCCGAGATGGCCCAAAGGACGAAGCCGATTAGAATGGTGACTCCACCAGTTTCCAGGTCGGGCTGTTGATGGCCATATCGATATCTCGGGCAAAGACCGAGAAGCCCTTGTAGCCATGGTACGGACCGGAATAGTCCCAACTGTGCATCTGACGGAACGGAATGCCCATCTTCTGGAACATGTATTTTTCCTTGATACCGGAGCCGACCAGATCCGGCTTGAGCACATGAGCAAACTGTTCCATCTCAAACTCGGAGGCGTCGTCGTAGACCACCGTGGCGTCCGGCATCTCCGGTGCGGTCCGGTCGTAGTCGTCGCTGTGGGCGAATTCGTAGCCTGAACCAACGCAGAGCATGCCCAGGTCCTCGTAGGCGCCGATGGTGTGGCGGGGGCGCAGACCACCCACGTACAGCATCACCTTCTTGCCTTCCAGGCGGGGTTTGACTTCATCGATGATGGCCTGGCAGACCGGGTCATACTTGGCGATCACCGCCTCCACCTTCTCCTTGATGGTGTCATCAAACAGAGTGGCCAGTTTGCGCAGGGACTCCTTGATCTTGCTGGGGCCGAAGAAGTTCAGCTCAATCCAGGGGATGCCGTACTTCTCTTCCATCACCTTACACATGTAGTTCATGGAGCGGTAGCAGTGGATCACGTTCAGCTTGACCTGATGGGTGGCAGCGATCTTCTCCATCTCGCCGTCGCCGGTCCAGACCGCCTTGACGTTGAAACCGCACTCTTCCAGCAGCGGTTTGGTGGACCAGGCGTCGCCGCCGATGTTGTACTCGCCGATCAGGGCGATGTCATAGGGACCGATCGGCTCGCTGAATTCACGGGTCTCGATGATGTAGTCCCGAATGGTGTCGTTGCTGATATGGTGGCCCAATGACTGGGAGACGCCGCGGAACCCTTCGCAGTTACAGGGGATGACCGGGATATCCAGCTCCTTGGCCGTGGCCTTGGCAGTGGCGTTGATATCGTCGCCGATCAGGCCGACCGGGCACTCCGACAGGACCGAGATCCCCTTGGCCAGCGGGAAGAGCCCCTTGGCTTCAACCAACAGCTGCTTCAACTTCTTGTCGCCGCCGTAGACGATGTCTTTTTCCTGGAAATCGGAGGTGAACTGCATGGCAAACTGATCAACCCCCAGCTTGCCGGTTACCAGGTTACGCCGGGTCCCCCAGGAGTACCAGCCGCAGCCCACCGGACCGTGGGAGACGTGCACCATATCGCGGATCGGGCCCCAGACCACCCCTTTGGCGCCGGCATAGGCACACCCGCGGGCGGACATGACACCGGGAACGGTTTTCTTGTTGGACTTGACGCAGGCTGAACCGGAACCCTGATCGTTCGGTGCCAGGTGTGGTGTACGCTTCTTCCTGCCCTTCTCGGGATACACCTCCAACACCTTGTCGATCATCTGCTGGGTCGACTCTTTGGTGATCCCCTCGACTTTGACTATTTTATCTGACATAGGAATTCTCCTT
>CAZUSH010000052.1:9421-26247 GCA_964622705.1 uncultured Geobacter sp.
CTACGCTTCGCCCTCGGCCTTGCCGACGACCGACTCATCCTCAGCCTCCATGATGCCGAACTCCATCAACAGGTCTTCCAATTCTTCCATCTCCAGCGGAGTGGGGACGACCAGCATCTTGTTGTCGAGGATCTTCTGGGCCAGCGTACGATACTCATTTGCCTGAGGGTGGTCGGGAGAATACTCAATGACCGTCATCCGGCGCAGCTCGGCGCGCTGGACCTGGTTGTCGCGGGGAACGAAGTGGATCATCTGGGTGCCCAGCTTGGCTGCCAGGGCCTCAATCAGCTCGTCCTCACGGTCGGTCTTGCGGGAGTTGCAGATCAGGCCGCCCAGACGGACCTTGCCGGAAGAGGAGTACTTGAGGATACCTTTGGAGATGTTGTTGGCGGCATACATGGCCATCATCTCGCCGGAGCAGACGATGTAGATCTCCTCGGCCTTGTTCTCACGGATCGGCATGGCGAACCCGCCGCAGACCACGTCACCCAGAACGTCGTAGAAGACGAAGTCGAGGTCCGGGGTGTAGGCACCGTTTTCCTCCAGGAAGTTGATGGCGGTGATCACGCCCCGGCCGGCGCAGCCGACACCCGGCTCGGGTCCGCCGGACTCGACGCATTTCACGTCACCGTAGCCGACCTTCATGACGTCATCCAGCTCCAGGTCCTCGACCGTACCCAGTTCACGTACCAGGTCCATGACCGTATTCTGCGCCTTGGCATGCAGGATCAGACGGGTGGAGTCCGCCTTGGGGTCACAACCGACGATCATGACCTTCTTGCCCAACGATGCCAGGCCTGCCACCGTATTCTGGGTTGTGGTTGACTTGCCGATGCCGCCTTTACCGTAAATAGCGATCTGTCTCATGATGCTGCTCCTTTCACCCACCCATCCGTGGGTCCCTTGGGATGTCTGCTGGAACGCACAACGGCGCCCCAATGTCTGAACAATTGGAAGGCGCCGTTGCCTTGTCTGGTTCGCTGATTGTTTGAACGAGCTGTGTCTTGCCATAAGCATAGGCCATGCCAAACACGACAAAAATAATTTTTAATAACAAGATCAGCGCATTAAATGCTTTGGCGTGGCATGCTGTATACAATCTGCACCGGAAATGCTGCGCGGTGGTCAGGCGAGGATGCTAAAAAAAAATGCAGCGGAGAAAGGGATGCGCGGGCAGGTGTGCGGTACTGGAAATCAGGGCTCGTCGTCAGGCGCAGGCCGCCTGACCACCAGGACCAGATAGGCGACAATCAGGAGATTGAGGGCCAGGAGGGTGGAGCGGGGCCAGGTCGGCTGGCGCACCAGTTCATACAGCTCAAGCGGGATATAGACGGCACTGCTCAAAAGCCCGAACCACTCGGCCCAGGCATACTGGCGCCAGAGTCCCCAGGCCTCAATGAAACGAATCAGGGCATAACAGACCGCCATGGCAGCGATGGCCCACAGCTGCAGGTCGGTGAGACGTCCGGCCAGATCGATGAAGATCTGGGGATAGTGGCTGGCCGGATTCAGGTGCATCTGCTGCACCAGCCTGACTGCGGCGCCATGCAGGTCCTGATGGATCAGGCTCAGCAGGCCGAAACCGGTCACCAGCACCAGCGCCCCTTTGGTCCCCTCAAACAGGGCGATCCAGCGCAGGCCCCGGTCGATCTCGACCGTTTCAGGCTCTTCCGGCAGCTCAAGCGGGTTGTGCGGTGCACTCATGCGTCAGCCTCACCCGGGGCTATGGCCGCCTTTTCCCGCATCAGCAGTAAAAACAGCAGCATCGTGGCAGCTACCACCGCACCGCCCACGGCAAAACCGACCGGATAGCCGACCCTGCCCACGGCCGCCCCCATCACCGTGGCGCCGGCCATCATGCCCAGATAGACACAGCTGTTGTACATCCCCATGGCCAGACCACGCTGGATCGCCGGCGTCTTTTCGGCGATCAGGGCGCCGATGGCGGTAAAGGTCAGGGCCATGCCGGCCCCCATGCCGACCGCGCAGGCCAGTAGAGGCACCAACTGGGTCAGCCGGCCCAGCACTGCCAAGGCAAGCGACAGGCAGCCCAGCCCGAGCGCCACCAGCAGACGGCGATCGACCCGGTCACCCAGGATCCCGATCGGCACCCGCCCCAGCACGTTCGTAACCGCCTGGGCGGCAAAGATCAGGCCCACCTTGGCCGGATCAAGCCCATGGGCAGCGGCATGCAGCGGCAGAAAGGTCAGAAACAGGCCAAAACCGACGCAGCTGCCCAGCGTTGCCAACAGACAGCCGCGCAGGTGGCGGTTGCGCAGCAGGGTGACACTGCTGCCGACAATCGTCTGTAATTCGGTTTTGTGACGGGGGACGGAGCGCGGCAACAACAGCTGCGCCAGCAGCAGGACCGCCAGCAGCAGGATACCGGAGACCAGAAAGACCTGGCGCAGGCCGATGGTCTTGGCCAGATAGCCGCCGGAGGCGGGACCCAGGGTCATGGCGATGTAGATGGCGGTGGTATACCAGCCATAGGCCTGTCCCAACCTGTCCGGCGGCATGGTGTCGGCCACCAGTGAGAGCATGCCGGGGGCAAAGGCGGCCAGACCGGCCCCGAACAGCAGATAGGCCGTTGCCATCTGAACCGGCGAGTGGCACAGCGTAATCAGAAGCGATGAGGCGGCGGTGGCCAGGATGCCGCCGATGACCGGTTTCTTGCGGCCAAAACGATCCACCAGCAACCCGGCCGGGACCGAGAGCAGCCCGGCGGTCAGCATGAAACCGCCGTTGATCAGGCCGACCTGGGCCGGACCGGCCCCCAGGCTGGCCGCAAACAGCGGCAGCACCGGGATCCGCAGATAGGAGCTGAAAAAGGTGGCAAATCCGATCAGACAGAGCAGGAGAAATGGGGCCATACCGCAACAGTTCTTTCCTGGGTAGCGATGCACAGCATTGAGGCATCATCGGCACAAGCGGCCTGCCTGTCAAGTCTGCTTATTTCCTGACCTGCCGTTTCAGTTCCTGCAGCAACTCGTCCAGCTGGACCGGCTTGATCAGGCAGCCGTCAAATCCTTGGCCGGTCAGCTGCTGTTGCTCCTCCAGCAGGGCATGGGCGGTCAGGGCCACGATCGGCAGATGCCGCTTCCCGGCAGCACGCTCCTTCTCGCGGATGATCATGGTGGCATCGGTGCCGCTCAAAACCGGCATGCTGATATCCATCAGAATAATGTCAACGTCGTGCTGTTCCCAGGCCTGCAGCACCTCCTGGCCGTTGCCGGCCCGGATGACGGTATGGCCGAACAGCTCCAGCAGTTCGCCGGTGAACAACAGGTTGGTCTCGTTATCGTCGGCCAGCAGGATCCGTAATAGCGGGCCATCCCACTCCGGTTGCACATAGGGCGCGTAGTTACAGTACGGCGCCTCGTGGCGGGCATCGGTCACAATGGTGAACGGCACCCGCAGGAAAAAGGTGCTGCCCGTCCCTTCACTGCTTTCGGCCCGGAGCTGTCCGCCCATGGCCTGAGCAAGTCTCTTGCAGATCGCCAGGCCGAGCCCGGTGCCGCCGTACCGGCGGCTGGTATCGCTCTCGGCCTGCACAAACGGCTCAAACAGCGTTGCAAGAACCTGGGGCGCGATGCCGATGCCGGAATCCTTGACACTCAACTCCAGCACCACCCGCTCGTCATCCCGCTCCGCGACCACGGCAGCGATCAGGACGCAGCCCGACTCGGTAAACTTGATGGCATTACTCAGCAGATTCAGCAGCACCTGTTTCAGACGGAACGGGTCACCCTGCAAGCCATCCGGCAGATCGGGCGGGATGATGCTGTCCACAAACAGCCCCTTCTCCTGTGCCAGCGACTGCAGGGTCGCGATAACCTCGGCAATGGTGGTGCGCAGGCTGAAGGTCGTGATCTCAAGCGTCATCCCCCCTGCCTCGATCTTGGAAAGGTCCAGCACCTGGTTGAGCAGGGTCAGCATCCCCCGGGAGGACTTCATGATCTCAGCAAGGTAGCCCCGCTGGTCGCCGCTCAGGTGGGTAAATTCCAGCAGCTGCAGGCTGCCGATGATGCCGTTCAGGGGGGTACGGATTTCATGGCTCAGGCTGGCAAGAAAGGAACTCTTGGCGGCATTGGCAGCCTCGGCGGCCTGCTGGGCCCGCCGCACCTCCTGCTCGGCCCGCACCCGGGAGGTGATGTCCACAAAGGCCGCAACCGCACCGGCCGGGTTGCCGTCACTGTCAAAGAGCGGGATGGCATTGCCGAAGATCGAAACCCGCTCCCCCTGCTTGAACACCAGTTCCTTGTCGAAATTGAACACCGGCACCCCGGTGGCGGCGGCCCATTCAAGCGCCAGGTCTTCCTGTGAGATATCCTGCTCATCGTGAAAAATTCTGAAATGGCCGAACTCGCCATCATTGGCATGCCGCGAAAGGTTCACCCCGAACGGCACCCGCAGCAGCTCGTAGGCTGCCCGGTTGCCGGTGATGAGGCGGCACTGCGGATCGCGGCTGATCAACACCGCCGCCGGGACCGCCTCCATCATCGCCTCCAGCTCGGCCAACCGGCCATGCTCCAGCTCGGCATTGCGCTTCAACTCCGCCTCGGCCCGTTTGCGGCGGGTGATGTCCCGCACCAGGCTCAACAGCACCCGTTCGCCGCCGAGATCCACCCCGCGCGAACTGACCTCCACCGGGAAGGTGCTGCCGTCCCGGCGACGGTGTTCGGTTTCAAACAGGATTCCCTGGCTGTCCGCCACCGCCATCTGCGTAAGCGTCGGCCCGGCAAATTCGGGCGCCCGGATGTCAAACACCGTCAACTGCAGCAGCTCCTCATAACTGTAACCGTAGGCCGTGCAGGCTGCCTCGTTGGCCTCCAGGATCTGTCCATCGGCCTTGCGCACAAACAGGGCGATATCACGGCTGTTTTGGGCCAACAGCTTGTAGCGTTGCAGTATCTCCTCACTGGCCCTGAGCGCCTCAAAGGTCCGTTTGCGCTCACTGATGTCGGTCACAACGGCGTAGTAACAGGCAGGACGGCCCTGCTTGTCCATGACCAGTTGCACCAGCAGCTCCACCGGCACCCGGCTGCCGTCCCTGCGGAAAAACTCCGCCTCGTAGCAGACCGGACTGCCGGTGCGGTACAACTGCCCCAGCTGTTCCCGCTCCACGGCCCGCCACTCAAGCGGGGTAAAGGTGGCGCTCCAGTTGAGCTGCCGCAGTTCCTCTGCCGTATAGCCGGTCAACTGTTCAAAGGCGGGATTCACAAAACCGATCCTGCCATCAGGATACCCGACCCCCACGGCCTGGGCAGACAGCTTGAGCAGGTCTGCCAGAAAGGCCGTACGCTCCAGTTGCGCACGCAGATCACGGTTTTCCTGTTCCAACCGCGCCAGACGCTCATGCAGGGCAGCATGCCGGCTCATCGCTTCATGCTGTTCCGGCATGTCCGTGACCTTCCGTGCCTTGTTCCGCAGGTGCGGCCCAAGCCCAAACTCCCATACTGTCCCCTCATACCTACCAGCAGATGTCAGACAACCGCGCCAAAAACTACACCAACAGCGGCAGTGACCGCCATGGCCACCGCCCCCCACCAGGTTACCCGCCAGACGCCCAGCAACAGGCTTGCCCCGCCGGTATAGGCTGCAAGCCCCCCCAAGGTTGCCAGGCAGACCAGGGAACTGCCCGCCACCAGCGGTATGATCAGGCGCTGGGGGCTTTGCCAGGCGATCAGCAGCGGCACCGCCGCCCCCAAGGCAAAGGTGACGGCCGAGGCCAGGGCTGCCTGCAACGGACGGGCGGTATGGATCTCCGACAACCCCAGCTCGTCGCGGGCATGGGCTCCCAGGGCATCATGGGCCATCAGCTGCACAGCCACCTGGCGGGCCAGCTCAGGGTCAAGGCCGCGTTGCACGTAGATCTCGGCCAGTTCGCGTTGTTCGAACTCCGGGTCGTCTTCCAGTTCGCGTTGCTCACGTTGCAGATCGGCCCGCTCCGTATCGGCCTGTGAGCTGACCGAGACGTACTCGCCGGCTGCCATCGACATGGCCCCGGCCATCAGCCCGGCCAGACCGGCCAGCAGGATACCACTGCTGCTGGTCTGGGCAGCAGCCACACCGACCAGCAGGCTGGCCGTGGAGACAATCCCGTCGTTGGCCCCCATCACCGCTGCCCGCAGCCACCCGATCCGCTCGGCAAAGTGCCGCTCATTCGCCATCATCTCCTGCACGGACTCCAACCTCCGGCTCAAGGTTTGATGAAGGTGCCGTGGTGGAACTCCTCAAAGGCGGTCCGCAGCTCGGCCTGGGTGTTCATCACGATCGGCCCCTGCCAGGCAACCGGCTCATGCAGCGGCCTGCCGGACAACAGCAGAAAACGCAGCCCCTCTGCTGCAGCGCTGACACGGATGGCGGTGCCGCTATGGTTATACAGCACCGTGCTCTCGGGCCCAAAGCTGCAGCTCCGCTCACCATCCATCCAACCGCTGCCGCTGTACTCGAAGGCATACGGATCATCGCCTTCACCGAAACGCCCCTGGCCGTTCAGCACATAGGCCAGCACCGTATGCCCCTCGGTCACCGCATGCTCAAATACCTGACCAGGCGGCACGCTCACATCCATCAGTTCCGGGTCGATCACAATATCCTGCACCGGTCCCCGCACCCCTGCCAGTTGCCCGGCGATCAGCTTGACCCGGCACCCGTTCTCCAGCAGCACCTCCGGGATCGTTGCTGCCGGCACATCGCGGTAGCGCGGGGCCATCATCTTCTGGCTGGCCGGCAGGTTGGCCCAGAACTGAAAACCCCACATGGTGCCGCTGGGGCTCTCTTTGGGCATCTCCTGGTGGATGATACCGCTGCCGGCGGTCATCCACTGCAGATCACCGGCGCCGATCACCCCCTGGTTACCCATGCTGTCGCCATGCTCGACCCGTCCCTCCAGGATGTAGGTGATGGTCTCGATCCCCCGGTGGGGATGCCAGGGAAAGCCGGCCAGGTATTCGTCCGGATTACTGGTATGAAAGTCATCCAGCATCAGAAACGGATCGAACAACGGCACCTGGTGGTAACCAAAGGCCCGCTTCAGGTGCACCCCGGCCCCTTCGATGGTCGGAATACTTTTATAGACCCGTTCGATCGCACGCAATCCCATGGTCATCTGCTCCTTTCGCCAGGCAGTCCTAGCCCTTCAGCGCCCGCACCAGCAGTTCGTAGTCCTCCAGCAGCGCCTGCAGATCCTCCTCATGCTCGATCTCCTGCTGCAGGATGGTCAGCACCATGTTGTAGGTGACCGGGTCCTTATCGCGGGTCAGGTCCAGCAGACGCTTGTACACGCTGATGGCGCACTGTTCCCCCTTGATGTTCTGCTCCAGCAGCACCTTGACGAACGGGTCGTCCGGCGCATCATAGCCGCAATTGGTATGCGTGTACCAGTCTTCCGGCCGGGTCACCGGTGTGCCGCCCAGCTGGATGATCCGCATGGCCACCATGTCGGCATGCAGCAGCTCCTCGGTGGCGTGCTGCAGCAGTTCGGCGCCGACCGCATCCTTCATCGGCCCCTTGACCAGCTTGGCCCCCAGCCAGTACTGGTAATAGGCCAGCCACTCGTCGGCAAAGGCCTTACGCAGCAGTTCCAGCAGTTGATCCACATCCATGCCGATGATTTCACGTCCCTTTGATCCCATCAGTAGCTCCTTTCGTCACCGTTGGCCAGGCCATCCACGGCCCCATTCAGTCATGAAGATCTGCGTGCCTGCAGTGTAAAACACAATCGGACAAAGTAAAGCGTCTTTGTTTGATTATGCCGTTTGCTCAAGCAAGTGCCGGATAATCGGTGTAACCGGCCGGGCCGGGTGTGTAGAAGGTGGCCTGATCCGGCACTGCCAGGGGCTGGCCCTGTTGTAGCCGCGCCACCAGGTCCGGGTTGGCGATAAAGGGGCGGCCAAAGGCGATCAGATCGGCGGCCCCGCTGGCAAGATCGGCCTCGGCCCGCTCAGCCCCGTAGCCACCGGACAGGATCACCGCCTTGCCGCCGGCCTTGCGGAAGGCCTGGCACATGGCCGTAACCGTGGCAGGTTCCGGCTTGGGGGCGCCCATGGCGGAATGGTCCACCAGATGCAGGTAGAGCAGCTCCATCCTGCCTGCTGCAGCGGCTAAGTCGACATACTGCTCGGCAATACCGGCATAGTCCCCGCTCATGTCGTTGAAGACCCCATAGGGGGACAGACGGATACCGACCCGGCCGGGCCCGATGGCGTCACAGGCCGCCTGCGCCACCTCAAGGGCAAAACGGTTGCGCCGGACTGCATCCCCGCCATAGTCGTCATTGCGACGGTTCGAGCCGGGGTCCAGGAACTGGTTGATCAGGTAGCCGTTGGCGCCATGCACCTCAATCCCATCACACCCGGCAAGCCGGGCAGTGCGGGCAGCAGCGGCATACTCGGCAATGGTGCTGCGGATATCCTCCAGCGTCATCTCCTCAGGCAGGTCATAGGGTTGCTCAGCCTGGCTGTCGGTCCAGATGACACCGCTCATGGCCACTGCCGAAGGTGCCAGTAATCGGGCGCCCGGCGGCAGATTCAAGCGGCTGCCCACCCGGCCGCAGTGCATCAGTTGTACAAACAACTGAGCCCCGCCGCGGTGGACCGCATCGCTGGCCAGTCGCCACCCCTCGCACTGTTCCTGACTAAAGACACCGGGAATGCGGGCATAGCCCAAGCCATTGGGCGAGGGCGAGGTACCCTCGGTGATGATCAGGCCGGCCGCGGCACGCTGGCCATAGTAGCTGGCCATCAGGCTGTTGGGCAGGTTCCGGGGGGCGCGTGAACGGGTCATGGGGGCCATGACCACACGATTCTGCAGGGTTAGCTCTCCTCGTTGGAGCGGGGTGAACAGTTTCATGGCCAAACTCCTTCCGGACAAGGGTATCGGCTATAAGCATACTGCCAAAACAGTGCAGGACAAGCAACAATCGTAGCATTGCACCGGGCCAGCCGTACCAACACGACCTATCCTGTCACAAGGCCATGGTATACTGACCGCTCCCAAGGAGGAGCAGGTGACGGACAGACTGATGGAAAAATTGCGGATTCTGGCTGACGGGGCCAAGTATGATGTCTCCTGCTCATCCAGCGGCAGCTCCCGCGCCAATACGGGGGGGATCGGTTCGGCTGCAGACTGCGGCATCTGCCACACCTGGACCAGCGATGGCCGCTGCGTCTCCCTGCTCAAGATCCTGATGACCAACGCCTGCATCTACGACTGCGCCTACTGCGTCAACCGCCGCAGCAACGACACCCGCCGGGTGGCGCTTTCGCCGGCCGAGGTGGCGGAATTGACCATCGGCTTTTACCGCCGCAACTACATCGAGGGGCTGTTCCTCAGCACCGGGGTGGTCCGCTCGCCGGATTACACCATGGAGCTCTTGATCCGGGCCGTACGCGCCCTACGGGAGGAACACCGCTTCAACGGGTACATCCACCTTAAGCTGGTGCCGGGGGCTGATCCGCTGCTGGTGCAGCAGGCCGGTCTCTGGGCCGACCGGGTCAGCGTCAACCTGGAGCTGCCCACCCGCGAGAGTCTGCAGCTTTTGGCGCCGGACAAATCCCGCGATGCGGTGGTGCAGCCGATGCGCCAGGTCAGCCAGCTGATCACGGTTAATCGAGCCGAGCGCAAACAGTCCCGCAGGATTCAGACCTTTGCACCCGCAGGCCAGAGTACCCAGTTGATCGTGGGGGCCAGCACTGAAACCGACCTTCAGATCGTGAGCCTGTCCGAGCAGCTCTACCAGCGGCTGGAGCTGAAACGGGTCTACTATTCGGCCTTTATCCCGATCAACCAGGACACCCGCCTGCCTGCCCGGCCGGTGGCGCCGCTTAAGCGCGAACACCGCCTCTACCAGGCCGACTGGCTGCTGCGCTACTACGGCTTTTCCGCCCATGAGCTGCTGGATACTGCCAGCCCCAACCTGGACAGCGAGCTAGACCCCAAGACCGGCTGGGCCCTGCGCCACCTTGAGTTGTTTCCGCTGGAGGTCAACCGGGCCAGTTATGAAGAGCTGCTGCGGGTGCCGGGGATCGGGGTCCGCTCGGCCCAGCGGATCATCCGGGCCAGGCGCCAGGGCCACCTGGGGCTGGATGAGCTGGCCTGCCTGGGGGTGGTGATGAAGCGGGCCCGTTACTTCATCACAGCCCGGGGCCGCTCGCAGGGGGATGGCCTGCTGGACAGCAGCAACCTACGCAGCAGGCTGGTGGAGGGAACAACCCGTTGTAAGCCGGTCCAGTTGAGCCTGCCCCTGACTGATCCTGGCCATGATGAGGCCCGCAGCCTGATCAGCGGAGAGTTGTGATGGGTGGTTGCTATTGCTATGACGGCAGCCTGGCCGGGCTGTTGTGCCTGTACCGGCAGTTGCTGACTGAACGGCCCGTGGTTGAACAGATCAGCACCCGCCTGCCGGACCAGCCCCGGCTCTTTGACGCTGAAATCAGCGTGGATACCGATCAGGCCGTGGCAGAGCAGTTCTGGCGGCAACTGCAACAACGCCTGTCACCCCACAGCCGCAAACTGGTGCGCTGCTGTCTGCTGGCCGACCACCCCCGCCAGGAGTTGCTGCTGTACCGCTATCTTGCGCTGGAGGCAGAACAGGGCAGCCGGGTCAACGGGATGCTGGCCCACCCTGCCGTGGCGCCGGCCTGGAAACTGGCCCAGCAGGTGGGACGGGAGGCGCACCGCTATCTCGGGTTTGTGCGCTTTCAGCAGGTAGAAGGGGGATTGTACTTTAGCGCTATTGCGCCGGATCACCGGATCCTGCTGATGATTGGGGAGCATTTCAGCCAGCGTTTCAGGGACCAGCAATGGCTGATCCATGACCAGCGCCATGGGGAGGGGATTCTTTACGATTGCACCAAACAGGAATGGCTTTTGTTGCCGATGGAACTGCATGTCCAGCCAACAGCCACCCCGCAGGAGCAGCAGTTTCAGGCGCTCTGGCGCAGCTACTTCCAGACCCTGGCCATCCCGGAACGGGAGAACCGCACACTGCAGCAGGGCAAGGTGCCGCTCAAGGTCAGGGCCTGGCTGACTGAATTCAATGGCTAAGCATCAGACACCACCATTAAAGGCGGCCTGTTGCGCCAGCTTGGCCCGGTGGCGCTGGGCCTGTTTCTGCTTCAGCTCCTGCTCGTTCATCAGGTTCACCAAGCCGGCGGTTTCAGTGTCATAGATCCAGATATCATCGCTGTTGGTGGTATCAAGACAGATCCAGCGCTCCGTTACCACCGGCCTGGGCTGTTCAGTATGGCCGAAGATCTGCCGCACCGAAGGATCGAGCCGGACCTTCTCGCGGAACGGGTCAAGCCAGAAGATCCCGCCGTAGGGGGCATCCCCGCCGCGGGCCACCGGGATGTTGAAGAGCGGGCTGGACTGTTCGTGCTCCAGACAGGCGTAGAAATGGCGGTTGATGCAATCAGCCAGGGCACTGCTGTTGGCGCGGCAACAGCCCTGCGGGGTCAGGCCGTTGCCCCCTTCGGCAAAACCGGCATGGGTGCAGAGCCAGCCATCCACCCAATGGGCTGCCACCAGGCGGCGCTGCTGCAGCAGGGCGTCGAACAGCTCCCCCAGCAGCTTGGCATGCTGGCGCTGAAAACCGCTGCTGCGCCACGGGGCATTGCTCAGGTAATGCAGATCATGGTTGCCCCACAGCATCACCGCGCTGCTGGCTGCCAGCAGCTCCACCGTTGCCACCTGGGCCTCAATCGGCTCATGGAAGGAATCAACGTAATCCCCCAGGGCCACATGGGGCTGGTCGGGCCGGTAGGCCAGAAAGCGGCGCGCCTTTTCCAGGTTGCCGTGGATGTCACCAACAATGATCGCCATTACGCCGCAGGCACCGGGTCAGGCATGGGCATGCCCCAACAGCATGCCGGCGATCAGGGCGCAGATCACCACCAGACAGAAGCAGGCAAAGCGCCAGTCTCTTTCCCGTACAAAGATCAGCCCGGCCGTGGCCACCCGCATCACCGGGGTTGCCATCAACGCCACCAGCCCGGCTGTCACCAGGCCTGAGGCCATTTTTTCATTGCCGAACAGCATCACCGCAATGCCGAGGGCGATCAGCACTGCCGCCACAAACGAACCGATCCGCAGCAGGCGGGCCAGGGTCATCTCAAGCGGTTCATGGGGTGACGGGGTATGCAGGTCATGCTCGTGCGTGCTCATTTCAGCCCCCGGTAGATCATTTCAAGCGCAGTGTAGACAATCAGTGGAATAAACAGCTTGCGGATGGTGGTGGCCTTCAGCCGCACCATCAGCCTGGCCCCTGCAATCGCACCCAACAACACCCCCAGCACCACCGGCCCGGCAATCAGCGGCTTGACATCGCCCCGGGCAAAATAGACCACCGCCCCTGAGGCGGCCGTTACGCCGATCATAAAGTTGGAGGTGGCGGTGGAGGCCTTGAACGGCATCTTCATGATCTGGTCCATGGCCGCCACCTTGAAGATCCCGGCCCCGATCCCCAAGAGACCTGCGGCAATGCCCGAAAAATACATGATGATCAGCCCCGGCAGTGTGCCGGTCACCTGGTAGTCGATCCGCCTGCCCAGCAACCGGTCCACATAGGAACCGCTCAGCCGCAGCTTCTGCGACAACCGGTCCGGCTCCACCCCTTCGGGCAGCTCGGCCTTGCGGGCCTTGAACATGTTGTAGCCGGAATAGCACAGCAGCAGGCCAAACAAGAGAAACAAAAAACGCTGGCTCAGGTAGCCGGCCAGAAGCGCCCCGGAGAGGGCGCCGGTGGCGGTGCCCATCTCCAGCCACATGGCCACCCGGGTATTGGTCAGGCGGTCCTGCAGAAAGGCCACGGCCGCACCGGTGGAGGTGGCGATGATCGAGACCGTTGAGGCAGCCACCGCCGTACGCATCGATACCCCGAACACCAGGGTCAGCACCGGCACGATGATGATCCCGCCGCCCAACCCCAAGATAGAGCCAAAGACCCCGGCCACGATTGAAATCATGAATATCTCGACGGTATGTATCAGCACAAGGTCTCCCACACACGGCCAGGGCCGCAGCACATGATCAGTCAAAGCTGCTATCTAACTCCTGCCAGCGGAAACAGTCAATGGTATGATCATTCACCATTCCCACTGCCTGCATAAAGGCATAGCAGATCGTGCTGCCCACAAAACGGAAGCCCCTCTTTTTGAGGTCTTTGCTCAGCGCATCGGACACCGGTGTGCTGGCAGGCACCTCTGTGATGCTGCGCCAGGCATTGCGGATCGGCCTGCCATCCACAAAACGCCACAGATAGGCAGCAAAGGAACCAAATTGCTCCTGCACCTGCAAAAAGGCGCGGGCATTGCTGATGGCTGATGCCACCTTCAGGCGGTTGCGCACAATACCGGGGTCTGCCAGCAACGCGGCCTGTTTCTGCTCATCAAAGCAAGCCACCACGGCTGGATCAAAGTTCTCAAAGGCAGCCCGATAGGCCTCGCGCTTGCGCAGTACCGTGATCCAGGACAACCCGGCCTGGGCACCCTCTAAAATCAGGAACTCAAACAGCAGCCGATCATCGTGCACCGGCACACCCCACTCGTAATCGTGGTACTCCTGATAGAGCGGGTCACTGCCTGCCCAGACACAGCGGGTTGGTTGGATTTCTGTGGTCATAGGGGCCTCGTGGGGGAAGAGCCTGACATCTCAAGGCACACCGGCGGAGCGAAGCGGAGGCCGAGTGATGCCCGTGGTTGGGAGCTTGTGAGCATTAACTAAAAACCTGATTAGCGTCCTTCTTCCGCCAGCAGTTATCCCCCCTTTCATAAAGGGGGGCAGGGGGGATTTGATTTTCACAATCAAAGGCAAATCCCCCTAAATCCCCCTTTGCTAAAGGGGGACTTGATAGTCGCGGAAGATTGGCACTAATCAGGACTAAAAAAGCCCTGGTAGCTCACAGGGCTTTAACTTTTTTGAGTGAGAAGTTGCGGCAGATATTCGTTTACCAATTCCTCAACCAAGTTTGCTTGAAGAAGATCCCGTGATCGTTTCATAGTGTCCCGATCCGCCTGTTCTGCCATCCATCTTTTAAACTGGATGAATGTTAAAGGGGAAACCGTATTCATTCTGGCCATATGCCCAGATGCAGAAACAATCATAGCTGAAAAAGGTGGCCCATCCAGAAGAATACCTGCATTTCGAGCGGGCACGACATAAAACTCATCGCCTTCATCGTCAGTTAGCCGCATAGGATTCGGGTCACCATCTTTCGGTTCTCTGCGGATAATATCAACTTCAAACCCTCTGCTGTTAACGGCAGTGTACTTTTGATCCTCTCGTATCCTGAAACTCGGGTCAACCTTTTGTAGTATCTTCAGCATCGAAGTGGCTGCATGCCTCATTTTTGTCACAAGGCTTATTCGTTTTCGCACATCGAGCAACAAGTCAATGTCTTGGGTGGCCATGGCCTCAGTTTCACCAAAGAGCACGCCTGCTCTTGCTTCATACGCATATAATGCATGCGTTCCAACGACGGTGAAGAATTCAGAGAGGCCTTCCTTATATAATCTGTTCAAAATATCAACAAGCACACGGGGAGCCCGGCCAACAAATAGCGCCCGATTCATCCGTTGCTGTCGTTCTAATGTTTCTGTTAGATCGCTGAAACGCTGCTTTGCTGCACTTTTTTTAGCTACAAAACTGTCATGAATCTTTTCTGTTTCCTCTGAACGAGGCCCTAAACTTTTATTATTGCCAAACGTAGACACCCGAATGAGGTAGTCTGTTCCATTCTGATTTTTCCAGCGCATACTTCCGCGAACATTCAACATATCTTTGAATGCAGCTTCCCATGCGGAAAAAACGGACTGAGCATCGATGTACTGCCGTCTCGCATCATCTCCAATATCGATCCAACTATATTTTTTCCTCAATTTTTTCATATTTGTTAATTTACTGGGAAAATAAAGTTATTTCAAGAAGATAGTTTTGGCGGGTCATTAAGTGCGTGCTCATTTTTCATACTTATCTTTTCTTCACCCAACGGGGTCGGCCTTGACCCGCCCGCCCAGGTTTTCGGGCGGTCGGTGTCCAAGGACGTGGTTATGCTTATTCACTTGTTTCTTCCGATTTTTCAAAAAGTAATTTGCCTATCCACCATATCGATTGTCCAAAATTTGAAATCAGCTGTTCACCCTGTCTTAGAAACGACTGGCTTTCATCGATTCCGGCAAGCTTTAAAGCATCTCCAATCGCCGAGCTGGTTGGGTGGGCATCACCTACGCGCATGTCATATGTGCCAACAATTGGGCCGAATACACGACGAGCTTTATCAGCCCCTATTTTCTGCGCTAGAACATCTTGAAGAAGCTTGTTCGAACCAAGTTTTTCCTTATCAGGATGCTTTGAAAGTTTACGGAGTTCACGTACATCAAGCCGGTCAGAAAACAAGCGAACAAGCTCTTTAGCTAATCTCAGCAATGATGTTTGATCCTTGCTTGCGAAGCGGGATATATGCTGCATAAGTTCTGTATACTCTATGGCATGTGAGTAAAGAGAAACCTTGAACTCTTGACGAAATCCCTCCTCGAGCATTTCCATAACCTTGAAAAGGAGGTATTCAACAGCATGAGTAGATGCTGGCTGAGCTTTTACTTGCGAGGCTAATAGCTCATTTGACACCTTTCCATCAGGGACAACGTTATGGGCCGCCCAAATATGCTGTTCCCATGCAGCAAGGCGAGCAACATCATAGGCGTAGACGGTGATTAAATCCGAAGAATTGATTCCGAAATGGGTCACATACCCAGATGTGGATCGAATACCACCTGTTTCTGCCGTATACCACTTGAGAGAAAATCCGCGAAGACTGAGAAGATCGTTTACGATGCTTGATCGAAACCACAGCCATCGGCCAATATCTTCATTGTTTAAATCGGCAGATAACATGCGTGTCCCGTCAGTCTCCACTATGAATTGGGGAAGATTTGTATCTGCATCTCCGCGAACGCGCTTGCTTTGCCCTTGATGCTCAATCCATTCATCACGCCAGAACTCGCCCTCTACTCGTGTACCTTCATAGCCACTACGATGTCCCCGCGAGCTTTCATAGTCGGTGTTATCATCATTTTCCGGCCCCATTACTGGGGCGTCTTCGTCTTCATCAACATCAGTTCGCCAAGACCTGAATAAAGCCCAACTTCCACCATAGACATCATTCAAGCTGCAAATTCGGAGCTCAAATCGTCCATTATCCCGCTGTTCTTGCTGATCTGCCAGATTTGCGTATTCACTACCTTCAAGTAAAGCTACGTTTTCCACTCTTTGGCGATAGTAAGAGAGGCGAAGTGAAAGGTTTCTTGCTGCCAAATAATCGAGGAGAAACTCTCGTTTGATCTCTATCAGACGATGTTCGCCTTTTTCATCAATTATCTCCCTAGCCACTACAACGAAATTCTCTTCTGGCCTTACCCAGCTTGCTCCATCCTTTATTAGGCGAAGCGCAACAACCAGATCAGGATTCAGTATCCATAGCCGTCCACCAACTACCGGTTGAGGGTGCTCGAAGACAAAGTGAATTCCTACTGGTTCTTTGTCGTTGTATTGATACTCTTCAATCGAAGAGTAGTAACCGTCTCTGTAAGCGCAGGGTTGGACACTGCAACCGATTCCAATATCACTCCAGCTAAGTTTTTCCGCCACTTCTCGATGCTCAGGAGGGAACGCAACAGACCCGCATCCAAAATATTCACTGATGTAGCCAATATTTCGAACTTCTCCTTGCTCGTCATTGATGGATGCTCTCAGAGGAACCCAAGTCGCACTAGCCATAATGGCTGTCAGTTGAAATAAGAAGACCTGCCCCTTGCAAACGTGGG
>CAZUSH010000053.1:0-25916 GCA_964622705.1 uncultured Geobacter sp.
CCACGTTTGCAAGGGGCAGGTCTTCTTATTTCAACTGACAGCCATTATGGCTAGCAGCGGTGGCAGCAGCAAAAACACTGCACCGCTGGAGCTGAGCATCACCATCAGCGGCTCTGCCTGCCGGAACAGTTGCTCTCCCTCCTGAATCAGCTCAAGCAACTGTTTGTCGGAATATTGATCAAGCGGGCGCTGCCGGAGCTGATCGATCTTGCCGGTCAACTGCTGAAAGGTGGCTGGTGCGTCTTTCTTTACCCGGTAGACCTGCTGCATCACCTGCAGATTGCGGAGTAACCGTCTGGCACGGCAGGTAAACGGTTCCTGCTTCGGCAGCCTGATCTCCGGCTGATGCCCGCCGATAAAGTTGTTGTACTGAGATGGCGGCAGACCATAGGCGTCGTAACATTCCCACTGCAGCTGGGCCAGGTTGAAATAGGCCCGGCCATTGAACAGGCGGGTGCGGGTTGTAGTGCGATCCAGCTGATACCCGGCAGCACCGTATTGGGCGTAAAAAATATGGTCGATCAACGGCTTGCTGATGCTCCAGTTGAGCGGCGTCTGCACCATGGGCAGGGCATCCCGCAGGTTGGCATTTGACCAGAACACCGGCTGATTGCGCAGCTGTGGGTAGGTGTAGTGGGGCAGCGCCGTGACCGGCCGGGCCTGTACCAGCCAGAACTGTTCACCGTCATGGACCCATTCAATATCCTGATGGGTTTCAGCGTTGCCCAAGGCACAGAACACCAACTGTACCAGCGTGGCCAGGTGCAGGATCTGCTGCTCCGACAGCACCTGTTCTTTGTCTCGTGCAGTATGGCTGTTCCGGGCAGTGCCGCCGGTTGCCGCACTGACGGTGCTGTGTTCCTTGCGCCCCAGCCTGACCTCTGTGGTAAAGCGGGGTAACGGCGACCGGTGATCCAGCAACACCAGATATTCATCAGGATCAACCGTGCCGCTTACCACTGACTCACCCAGACCGAAATTGGCAGCAATCACCATCCGTTCTTCCTGACCGCTGCGCGGGTCGCAGGAAAAGGCAACGCCGGCACTTGCGGCAGGCACCATCCGCATCAGCACCACTGCCGGTGCCACCTCAAGATCGCTGATCCCCAGTTTGCGCCGGTATGCCACGGCCCGTTCAGTCCAGATTGAGGCGTAGCATTTTTGTATTGCAGCCAGCAGGTTTGGCAGACCGGCTACATTCAGAAATGAATCGTGGATACCGGCAAAGGATGCCTCTGCCGAGTCTTCACAGGTGGCAGAGGATCTGATTGCCAGCGGTTGTTCCAGTAATCCGGTATCGTGCAGGGCCTTGCGGATAGCCTCTACCAGTGCGGGCGGCAGTGTTCCGCAGACAATCTGCTCCCGCAAACGCTGCAGCGTACTGTTGCCAACGCCACCGGCAAGGGATTCCAGCGAGACCTGATCAGCAACCTGTTTGATCATCTCCCGCAGATGATTATGCTCAATAAAGGCTTCATACGCTGCCGCGATCAGCACCACGCCCGGCGGAACCGCAAAGCCGTAGCGCACCAGTCTGCCCAGGTTCCAGGCCTTGCCCCCACGACGGCAGGTCCTGCGGCATAGGCCTCCTGCCAGTTCAGGATCAGGTTGTCAGAGCTGTCCATTGTGGCCTTCCTCCTCTTTAGCAGTGGCGGCGCCGCTCAGAAACAGATCAACCATCTGCAGCAACCCTTTTGCCAGATCAACGTTGTCATGGGCCAACCACTGCATGATGACCGTCAGGTAGCCGGACTGCAGGTAGCCGACCAGCAATGCCAGCGGCAGGTCGTTGCGGATTTCATGGTCCTGCTGCCCGCGCTCGATCACCATGGCCACGTTGCGGTCAAAGCCGCTGCGCTGTTCCGGGTGACGAAACGATGCAAGGATATTTGAAAAGCGATAACTCAGATAATGTTCCAGCAGCTCACGGTGCGGGATCTGCCATTCTGCGATCTTGCTAAACATGATGGTCAGGCGGGTGCGGGTATCAGGGGCGTTTTTCAGCAGCAGTTCAACGTCGGGGATGGCCTTGGTGGCGGATAGACGCATAAAGGCGCTGATGATCGCCTCTTTAACCGGGAAGTAGTTATACAGCGTCCCTTTGGCAACATCGGCAACCTCGGCGATCTGCTCCATGGTGGTGCTGTTGAACCCTTGCTGCTCAAACAGCTCCATCGCAACCGTTACAATGCGGGTTCTGGTCTCATCCTTTTTACGCTCGCGCCGTCCTTGCTCAGTCATGCCAACCTCAATATTGCACGATGGATATTTTTATACGTCGTATAATAATAAATATTGAGAGGGTCAAGTGAAATTTTAAGAACTATGTCGTTGAGACGATATTACGTGGATCAAGAGTCACATTGCGTGTGCTTGTGGCTGTTCTGATGGTTACAGCACAACGCTACGGTGCCGCAACGCCCTCGAAAAATCAGGACAAATCGCACTGGTGCAAAACAATTCAACCAGTTGCATAACTACAGAATTGCACTAGAATATCGTAATAACGATGGTAGGTAGTTTTGATGATCGCAAAGAAGGGTAAAGAGGAAGATAACGACTAATCCACTTGGGAAAGACCCCCATCTAGTTCTGAACATCGAAAGGCAACAGCTATGAAGTCTCAAAGATGCAGTCTTCAGATTTATCAAGAGAATTCATATGCGGCCTGACAACGCCTCCTCCTTTTCTCAAAACAAGGTTATCTGGCTATTTGTTCTGACGGCCATTGTTCTGGTGGGAGTCGTTCTTGGAATAAGAATTTATGTGGATCATGGACGAGTAATACGTCGCACCCAAGACCGTCTACTGGCTCAAACAAGGGTAATTGACGAAAATATTTCTGTCAATATGACGGCCATCAACTTGCTGCTGACTGGCATCATCACGGAATTACAAAAAACACCCGACGAAAAACAACTGAACAGACTTCTGAAACAACAGCTGGCCTTGACGCCCTCAATTCGCACGCTGATGATCAACGATTCTCAAGGTCGCTGTATCTACTCAAACAGAGATGATCTACTCGGCAAGGATTTCAGCAATCGGGATTATTTCAAAATTCCCCGGAATGCCACTACCAGGGGGATCTTGTTTCTCTCACCTCCCTACACCACCCTTGTGGGCAAATACGTCATCAACGTCACAAAACCGTTCTTCAACGAACAAGGCCGATTCAAAGGGATTGTCACCATAACGCTTGATCCCGAGTACTTTGCTGCGCTCCTGCAGTCAACCATCTATGCCCCGGATAATAGGGTAAGCCTTGTTCATTCCAACGGCACGGTATTTATCGCCATGCCTGGGTCTGCAGTTCCTGTTACCGGAGCAACGCTAACCCAGCCGGGTTCTGCATTTATGCAGCACATCGTCGGTGGCGCGACAACAACCATACAGAGTACTGCCTGCAAGATACTCGGCGACAAACGGCTGTTTGCCTATCGAACCAACCACCCGAAAGGGTTGCACTTTGATAGTCAGATTGTCGTGACGGCAAGCCGCAACCTGGATGCGGTCTTTTCCCTATGGTGGAAGGACACCGGTATTGAGCTGGTATTATATGTACTTTTTGCATCTTCAACAGTTTTTGTTACCAGGACGCTATTGCGTCACCAGACTGAATTGAAGCAGGTGGAAAGCACCGCAAGGATGAAGATAGAAGATAAAAAACGTCTTCTGGAAGCGGTCATGGATGCTTTGACAATCGGCGTTGCAATTACCGATGCCAAAGGCGGGACATTACGATCAAACAACGCCTTTGATCAGGTATGGGGCGGATCGCCGCCGAAGACATCATCAATTGATGACTATGCCGCTTACAAGGCCTGGTGGGCAGATACGGATAAACCGGTTGCTCCAGAAGAATGGGCATCAGCAATTGCTGTTAAAGAAGGCAAGATTGTCTCAGGTCAGGTGATGCGGATTCAGCGGTTTGACAACACGGTTGCCTTTATACTCAATAGTGCTGCCCCTATCTACGATTCTGCGGGCAATATTGCCGGAAGTGCCGTTGCTATTCAGGATATTACGGATCTTAAAATTGCCGAAGATGCGCTGAGAGAAAGCGAATATTTTTTTAAAGAGTCGCAACGTGCTGCATCCATAGGGTCTTACAAAATTGACTTCGTGAACGGCAGATGGGAAACCTCTGCAATCCTGGATACCATTTTCGGCATTGACGCAGACTACCCCCACAATGCCCTGCAATGGCTGGATATTATCCACCCCAGAGACAGAGACATGATGGAGCGGTATTTAAGAGAAGAGGTCCTGGCCAAAGGAATACCATTCTCCAAAGAATACCGGATCATTCGCAAAAATGATGGTGAGACACGATGGCTGCTCGGCATGGGTGAGCTCAGATACAACTCTGAAGGTGTGCTCGTGTCATTGATCGGCACTGTTCAGGATATTACCGAACGCAAGCAGGCAGAGATGGCGTTGCAGCAGATTCGGGAGGATCTGGATCGTGCTCAGGAAGTGGGAAATATCGGCAGCTGGCGTCTGGATGTCCGGCGTAATGTGCTTAGCTGGTCTGATGAAAATCATCGAATTTTCGGGATACCGAAAGGCACCCCTCAGACCTACGAATCTTTTCTCGCAACCGTACACCCGCTTGATCGGCATTTTGTCGATACGCAATGGCAGGCAGCACTTCGTGGTGAACCCTATGACATTGAACACCGGCTATTGGTGGAGGGACAGGTCAAATGGGTGCGTGAAAAAGCATATCTTGAATTTGAGACAGACGGCTCTCTGATCGGCGGTTTCGGCATCACGCAAGACATCACCAAGCGCAAAGTTGCCGAGGAAGGGTTGCTGAAGGCTCACGACGAGCTGGAACAACGGGTCGTAGAGAGAACAATGGAGCTGGCAGATTCAATCCGGCGCCTCAGGAACGAAATACAGGAACGGAAAAAGGCGGAAGAACATCTGCAAGAAGAAACTGCAGAACGGCTACGGACCCTGGAGGCACTACGCGAAAAGGAACAGCTTCTCCTGCAGCAAAATCGTCAGGCAGCCATGGGAGAAACGGTCGCCAATATCGCCCACCAGTGGCGCCAACCACTTAACATCCTGGGGCTTCTCACACAAAGGATCGGGGCATTCTACGGCACTCCCAACTTTAACAAGAATTTTCTAGACAGCTCCATTGCCAAATCCATGGAAATCATCACTCACATGTCTAAAACCATTGATGATTTCAGAAACTATTTCAAACCGGAGAAGGATAAGGCAGAATTTTGTGTAACTGAGACCATACATACTACCTTGTCACTGTTGGAAGGCAACTTTCAGAATCCGTTGATCAGCATCAATATTGAAGCGCCTGATAGCCCTGTCATCTTTGGTTACCAGAACGAATTTGCACAGGTTGTTCTCAACATCCTGAACAATGCCAGAGATGCAATTATTGAAAGACAGATCCCTGATCCCGTGATCAGCATCAAGGTATGCTGTATGAACGGTAGTGCCATCATTACCATTACCGATAACTCCGGAGGTGTTCCTGAGGAAATCATTTCCAAGATTTTTGACCCATATTTTACCACCAAAGGGCCCCAGCACGGAACAGGGATCGGCCTGTTCATGTCAAAAACCATTATAGAGAAGAATATGGGTGGACGGCTTAGTGTGCGCAATACTGAGGATGGCGCTGAATTCAGAATAGAGGTGGATTGTGCAAAACGGATTTGATCAAAAAACTGCGACGGCAGTACTTTTGGTCGAAGATGACGAGACAACCCTGGAGCTGCAAGCCTCCCTGATTGCCGACAAATTTCCCGCCATCATGCTCTACACGGCTGCCAACGGCAGAACGGGGCTGGAACTTTTCCGGATCCATACACCTGATATTGTTGTAACCGACATTAACATGGTAGAGATGTGTGGCATGCAAATGGCTGATGCCATCCGTGCCATAAAACCTGACACAAAGTTGATCGCCATTAGCGGTAAAACAGGTGAAGCGGGTAATAATGGTAGGTTTTACCTCAAAAATGCAGCCGGAAAACCGATCGAATTTGACCATTTTGTCGCTAAACCGGTCAGCTTGACAGAACTATTCTCCACCATCCAAAGATATGTGGATGAGGTAGCGCAACAAGCTTCAAAAACCAGTGGTTTCGCTTAGTAATTTTGTGTATTTACGCAGTCCGAACCAAAACGGTCACAACCTCAGCGCGGCATCACTTCGTCTTCAGATAGCGACTCTTCACATTATACCCCACCATCCATTCGGCCAATGAGCGCTTGGGCAGTTGCTGCAGCAGCTCTGCACTGATGGCACCTCCATCCTGCCCTTTGGCTGCCAGCTCCCGGTCAGTGCGCTCAAAGGCAATCAGATACGCCTGCATCCTTTTCTAACTGCTCTGATAATCAGGTTGTGCTGTCTTTTAAAGGAAGGCGTACCGTAAAGGTTGTGCCTTTACCAATCTCACTCTGCACCTCAATCTCGCCGCCATGCCGTTTGATAATGCCGTAGCTGATCGAAAGCCCGAGTCCCGTGCCCTTACCGACATCCCTGGTAGTAAAGAACGGTTCGAATATCCGTGGCAGGATCTCGGCAGGTATGCCGCTGCCGTTATCGCTGATGCTCACCTTGACGCTGTCACCATCGCTGCCGGTTGTAACAACAATGCTCCCGTCGGTGTCCTGCGCCTGAACCGCATTGAGCAGCAGGTTCAGGAACGCCTGGCCGAGCTGCTGGGGATAGCCGCACACCTGGGGCAGCTCGCCGTAATCGCGCTGCAGGGTGGCAACCTGCCGGAGCTGGTTCCCGAGGATTGAGATGGCACTTTCCAGAATTTCGTTCAGGTCGACCAGCCTGCACTCAGCCTGGTCCGCCTGAGAAAAGCTATTCAGATCCTGGACAATCCGGTTGACCCGTTCAGCGCCATCCAGGCTTTCGCTGATCAGTTGCCTGCCGTCGTCACAGATATAGTCAATCTTGAGGTTTTCCCTGAGCAGGCGCAGTTGCTCGGTTTGCAACTCGTCATCCCGCGCCAGGGCCTGATCCTGAGCCGCAATAAAGTCGACCAACCGCTCAAGGTACTTGGCAAGTGAGCGCAGGTTGCTGGAGATAAAACCGATGGGGGTATTGATCTCATGTGCCACGCCGGCGGCCAGTTGCCCGATCGAGGCCATCTTCTCCTGCTGAACCAGGTGGTTTTGCACCTGCCTGAGCTCGGCAAGCGCCCGCATCTTCTCGGTTATATCCTTCAGAATAATCACCGTGCCGGAATACTTGTAACTGATGTCCAGCATGGGGCGGAATCGCGCCAGCATCTGGCGCTGCCGGCCGTCTGCCGGTTCGATCAGGCATTCATGTTCCTGTTCGATCCCGTTTTCGCTGAAACGCCGCAGCTCCTCCTGCAGCCAGGGGAACGGCAGCCGGCTTTCCGGGGTCGAATAATAATGGCCGCCCGAGCTTGCGGCCGGGTCAAGCAACTGTGCACCGGCAAGGTTCATATGCTCGATGCGCCCCTGACTATCCAGAAGAAAAACCGCTGTTGGCAGACTCTCGAAGATGGTCAGAAACTTGTTTTTCTCATTGGTGATCCGGCGATTGGCGGCCTGCAGCTCGTCAATGGCGTTGTTTTCGGTCTCGCTGCGGCACCATTCCGCACAAAAGGATATCTCGATCCGGTCGAAGATGCGCTCCATGAAATAGGCCCAACGCTGCGCCTCAGCCGTCAAGCCGCCGGTTTTGCCCGCCTGTTCTTCCTGACCGGGATACCGCTGTACCAGTAGATCCAGATAGGTCTGTCGGTAATATTTCATCAAACCGGTGAACATACCGAGCGTAACACCACGTGAACGATGTTTGCGGGCCTCCAGCACACCGAAGGCCGCTATCGGATCGGCAACAAAACTGTCATCGGGATCAAGCTCCCAGGGGGCGTCCGACACCTCCAACGCAGCAGCAATCGAGTCGGTCAGGCCGACAATGGAGATCCGCCAGGCCTCTTCAAGTGTCGAGGTATAGCGGGTATAGCCGCGTTCCAGGGCATAGTCGCGCACCCGGCGCATCAACCACACGTCATGCTCTTTGAGAAACGTCGCGAAAGGATGCATGCCCCTTTTCCCCCTGCGGCACTGAATACCTGCGGCTTTGGTGCGCACCCAGTATACCGTGCTATCCGTCCGATGCAACGTCCTGCTGAACCGTAGCGCTACAGCTCGCCGAAACAACGCTCGGGCTGGCCCCTGCTCCGCCCGGCCATCAGCGCAACCATGCGTCATTGCGCGTGTAAACGTCGTGCACGGCCTAATGGGACCAGGCGCACGCACGCTGGTTGGAGGCATAGATGCTGTCCCGCTCCGGCACCTTCCCGGTTGCAATGGCCTCGCACCAGGCCGCGGTGCTGAGCACGGCGGCAAAGCGGGCCTGCAGCACCACGGTCATAACCCGGTGGATCTCCTCGGCCGTGGCATGCCCGGCCTGGTTGGCATAGGGCAGCGACCCGCTTGCATCGGCCAGGAACTCCACCTGAAAGCCGCGGTGCATGGCGGCAATGGCGGTGGAAAGATCACAGTTGTGGGTCATGTACCCGGCAATGGTCACGGTGCTGATCCGGTGCTCCTGCAACCAGGCCTCAAGGTCGGTCCTGCAGAAGGCGCTGGGCATATCCTTCAGCACGTAATGATCCCATCCCCGCGTCGTCACCACCGGATGCAGCTCTGCACCGGGGGTGCCCTTGGCCATAAAGGGCGCCGTTTCCGGCAGGATGTTCTGCACCGCCACCACCGGGATCTTGGCGGACCTGGCCGTGTCCATGGCACGGCCGATATTGGCCAGCGACTGCTCCACCGGCGGCCAGGTGATCGGCAGCTTGCCGCCGATATAGTCGTTCTGCACGTCAATCACGATCAGCGCCCTGCGAATAGTGGTTTCCATGACTTGCTCCTTTTTCTCCAAGATCAGTCCGTCATGAGCCCAGTATCTGCCAGAGCAGCCAGAAAAAGAAGTGGCCCGATTGACATTATTTGTTATAATCGGGCCAAACAAACCAGGAGTCCGTTTATGCAGGCCGAGACTATTGCCGTCATCGCCTTTGACCGGATCAGTCCGTTTCTGCTGTCCATACCCGCCACGGTCTTCAGGGAGGATGCCGACCTGCCGGAGCTACCGCGCTTCAGGCTGCTGGTCTGCTCCGCGGAAACACCGGTGCTGCAGAGCAGCGCCGGTTTCAGCCTGCAGACCGAGCACACCCTGCAGGATGCGGCGCAGGCCGATATCGTGATCGTGCCCAGTTGGCGTGACCCGCAGGAACTGCCGCCGCGGGAGCTGCTGGAGTGCCTGCGGACGGCCCATGCCCGTGGCGCGCTGGTGGTGGGGTTGTGTCTGGGGACCTACGTACTGGCTGCCGCCGGTTTGCTGGACGGCCGCTGCGCCACAACCCACTGGCGCTGGAGCGCGGACCTGGCGCAGCGTTACCCGCAGATCAGCCTGAGGCCGGATGTGCTGTATGTGGATGAGGGGGATATCATCACCTCGGCCGGGGTGGCGGCCGGGATCGACTGCTGCCTGCACCTGCTCAGACGGCTGCATGGCGCCGAGGTTGCCGGCCACGTGGCGCGCCGGATGGTGGTGCCGCCCCACCGCCAGGGGGGACAGGCCCAGTATATCGAACTGCCGCTCAGCAGAAGCGCGGCAGAGGACCGCTTTGCACAGCAGTTGGCATGGCTGCAGCGGCACCTGGAGCAGACCCACTCGCTGGACAGCCTGGCGGAGCGCTTCATGATGAGCCGCCGAACCTTTACCCGGCGCTTCAGACAGGTGACCGGCACCACCGTGGGGGCCTGGCTGCTGAATCAGCGCCTGGCCCTGGCCCAGCGGCTGCTGGAGGGCACGGCCAAGCCGATCGGCCAAGTGGCCCAGGAAGCCGGCTTTGGTTCAGAGGTCAGCCTGCGGCAGCAGTTCACCAAGCTGCTGAAGACCTCGCCGGCACGCTACCGCAAGGAGTTCCGGGGGGTGCCGGATAACCGGCCCCGTTAGTACTGCCGCGGCTCAGCGCGGCCAGTGCCCCGCCACCTGGCCGCAGGCGCCGGCCAGTTCGGCAGCGGCATACTGGCGGTAACGCAGGGTGCTGTCGCCACAGTAGTCGTTGGTGCCGATATGGCGCAGCTTGCTGTGCAGATCAACCCAGATCTCACCGCCGATGTCCCGCCAACGCTTACAGAAGGCATAGTCCTCGCTCAGGTATTCACCGGTCTGGGGATCGATCAGCGGGTCGAAGAAGGCGTACAGGTTGCGGTCGCTCGGCGCGGCCGGGTCCTGCGCATGGATCTTGCGGTACTTCAACTCAGGATAGGCCAGCATCATCCGCTCGAACACCTCGCGCCTGATCAGCTGGAATCCGGTGCCGGCATAACGGGCCGTGGCAAAGCCGTCCTCCACCGCAAGCTCCATCCCGGCACAGAGCGTGCCGACATAGTTGAGCCCGGCGCTCACCAGCGACTCCCCCTGGGCCTGACGTTGCGGCGCCCGCTCCCAGTCAAACTCCTTGATCGGGTACAGCGCCGCGCTAAAGAGCTTGCCGGCCCTGAACAGGCGGGCAAACTGCTCCGGCTCGAAAGCGATATCGCTGTCGATAAACATCAGGTGGGTGGCGGCGGGGTTATCCAGAAACTTGCCCACCAACGTGGCGCGGGAGCGGGTGATCAGCGCATCATTGCCCAGCAGCATCAGTGACAGCTCGATCTGATCGCCCACACTGGCCATCAGGCGCATGATGGAAAGCACGTAGTTCTGCGAGACCATCCCGCCAAAACAAGGGGTTGCTATCAGCACAACAGGTTTGCCCATATCGGTCCCCGGAACGTCTGCGGTCATAACGCAGACAAGAGTAGAAGTCCGTCCTGTTTGTATAACGTTCCGGTAGCGGCGGGGGTTAAGTCTTGTGGCGGGCGTGTGAAGACTTGTAAAAAAAACACCGCGCGTGCCCCACGGAACCGAATCTGTCAACCGATCAGCCGCAGCCGCGTTATCAGGATCAAGACGATGGTCGCTGCCATCCCTAAAGGAGCGTGCCCCCTGGCCACACCAGCCGAACTCAACCTGTTTCTTGCCGAAGTGGAACGGCGTGCCTTCCGCATGGCCAGCTACGCCGTCGGCGACAGCGACAAGGCCCTGGATATCGTGCAGGAGAGCATGTTTGCCTTTGTGCGGCGCTATGGCGACAAACCGGCCACGACATGGTCACCGCTCTTTTTTCGGGTACTGCAGAGCAAGATCAGCGACAGCCGGCGTCGCCGTTCTCTCATGGCCAGAGTGTTCGGCTGGCTGGGCAGTGACAACCGGGAGGATGACGTGGAAGACCCGTTGCAGTGCGTGGCCGACCCGCGTGACGAAACGCCCTTGCGGCTCCTTGAGCGGGCAGATCTGGGTAAGCAACTGGAACAGTCCATTGCCGGCCTGCCGCTGCGACAACAGCAGGCCTTTCTGCTCAGGGCCTGGGAAGGCCTGAACGTAACGGAAACCGCCCTGGCCATGGGTTGTTCGGAGGGCAGCGTCAAGACCCACTATTTCCGGGCGGTGCAGGCCTTACGGCAAAAACTGGAGGCACATCAACCATGACAGACCATCCCAGACAGCACAATCTGGCTGCGCAGGTAAAAACCCTGCTGGACCGGGAAGTTGCTCAGCTTGATCCAGCCATTGCCGCGCGACTGCACCGGGACAGGCAGACCGCACTAGCCGCCATGGCGCAGCCTGCCCCGTGCACCCGCAGCCTCTTTGCAGCACAGCGCTGGCCCGGATACGCCACCGCCCTGATCCTGTTGCTGGCCCTGACGCTCTGGTACGGCACCCGCTCAACGTCCGGCGTGCCCAGGGCGGAAGAGTTCGAGTTGCTGGCCAATCGTGGCAGCCTGGAGATGTACCATGACCTGGATTTCTACATCTGGCTGGCCCGCACCGATGAATCCCGTTAGCTGCCTGCTGGCCATGCTGTTGTTCCTGATCCCTGCCGCCGGGATCGCAGGCAGCGCCCTACAACCGGAGCCGGGGCTGTTGGAGTTTCTGGGACGCTATGAAACCGCCTCCGGTAAGGCCGTGGACCCGATGGCCCTGTTCGGCAGCAAGGCCAACGCCACCGCACTGCCGGCGGCACGTAGCCCCAGGAAACAACAGCAGCCCAAAACCGAGACCCGCAAGGACGTAAAGGAATCAAGCCATGCGCACTAGTTCTGTGATCCTTCTCATACTGCTGATCTGCCTGTTCGGCAGCGGCGACCTCCAGGCCGGTGAAACGCTGCCTTGGCAAGGGTTGACACCCCAGGAACAGCAGACCCTCAAGCCCTTTGCATCCGGCTGGGAAAACCTGTCAGCCGAGCAGCAACAGCTCCTGCGACGTGGGGCTAACCGCTGGCTGCAGATGTCGCCGGATGAACGCACCGAGGCGCGGGACCGTTTCAAGCGCTGGCGAGAACTGCCTGCAGAGGAACGCGAGTTGATCAAACAGCGCTTTCGTGAATTCAGACAACTGCCGCCGGCCGAGCAGGAAAAGATCCGCGAACGTTTTCGCTGGTTCAAAGGCCTGCCGGCAGAACAACGCCGGGAGTTGCGACAGAAGTGGCAGCAGCTACCCCCTGAAGAACGGCGGGAGATCTTGCGTAACTGGTCCGGCATGACACCGGAAGAACGCCGGGCGCTGCGCGAGAAACTGGGCATTACCACGCAGCAACGCTGAGGTGGTGTCGTATGTCAACCGATCCGGGCCCAGTGCGTTATACCGGGCAGAACCACTCAACTCAGCATAAGGAGCAGCCCATGTACAGGATCGTCCTTGCCGTCGTGATTACCGCAGCCCTCGCCCTCCTGACCGGCACCGTCGGTGCCGAGACCCACGCCCCCCGTATCCAGCAGCGGGAAAACCGGCAGCAACAGCGGATTGAGCAGGGTGAGCAGGGCGGCGGCCTGACCCGGAGCGAATCGGCCCGCCTGGAGGCCCAACAGGTCAAGATCAGCCGGAATGAGCAGCAGATGGCCTCGGACGGCAGCCTGAGCACGGCAGAGCGCAAAAAACTGACCCGCGAGCAGAATCGCGCCAACCGGGCCGTCTATCGCAAGCAACACAACCAGCGCACCGCCACCGGCCAGTAAGTAAAGCAAAACAGCAGAAAGGGAATCACCATGCCTCACCTCACGCGGTTGCTGCTGTTACATCTGCTGCTGATCCTGACGCTGGCACTGCCGGCGCCACTGCGGGCCGACAGCTACGACCCGCTGGCCCTGCCGGGTATGCAGGCCGTAACCTGGCAGGAGCTGACCATAGCGGATGCCAAACGTCAGCGAGAGATTCCGGTCAGACTCTATCTGCCGACCACCGTTGCCCCGGCGCCGGTGCTCTTATTCAGCCATGGTCTGGGCGGTTCGCGTGAAAATGCGGTTTATTTGGGGGAACACTGGGCTGCCCGGGGCTATCTCTGTGTATTTCTGCAGCATCCCGGCAGTGATGAAAACATCTGGAAAGGCAAATCGCGCCTGCAGCAATTCAGGGCCCTGAAACGGGCTGCCGACCTGGACAATCTGCTGTTGCGGGTCGGCGATGTCTCTGCGGTGCTTGATCAGCTTGCCCGCTGGAACCGGACCAAGGGGCACCCGTTGGCAGGCAGGTTTGACCTGACGCGGGTCGGCATGGCCGGCCACTCCTTTGGCGCCGTCACCACCCAGGCGATCAGCGGCGAACGTTTCGGCGGCTCAGGAACCGTCACCGGCGACCCGCGCATCAAGGCGGCCCTGATCATGAGTCCCAGCAGCCCCCGCAAAGGTGCTCCCCGGACCGCCTTCGGCCAGGTGGCCATTCCTTGGCTGCTGATGACCGGCACACGCGACGACGTACCGCTGTTGGGTATCGACCTGGCTGCCCGTCTGACGGTCTTCCCGGCCCTGCCAGCAGGCGGCAAATACGAGCTGGTGCTCGACGGTGCCCAGCATGCCGCCTTTGGCGACGGACCGCTGCGTAAACCGGGCGAAACCCGCAACCCTAACCATCATCGTGCCATCCTGGCCATCAGCACCGCCTTCTGGGACGCCTGGCTGAGCAAACGCGCGGAGGCGAGGGCCTGGTTGGACGGCAACGGGCCGCGCACGGTCCTGGAAGAGCAGGACCGCTGGCAGAAAAAATAGCTGCGTTCCGCTGCGCCGGTTACCGGAGGGTACTAAAACGTGATGCCCAGGCGGGTATAGTAATAGGAGCCGTTGTAGCCGATGGGAGAATACTGGGAGTACGGGATGATTTTACCGGCGCCGATGATGCTGTCGCTGGTCTGGCCCCAGGTGTCCGGCATGGTATCGAAGATATTCTCACCACCCACCGTCAGGTTGACGTTTTTCAACAGGTGCCAGGTAAGCTCCAGATCCACGGTCCAGAGGGCCGAGAAATCGATCTTTTCATAGCCGTTGGTGCTGCTGTAGCGGCCGAAGCGGTTCAGGTTGAGTACCGTGTCAAAGGTGCGGGATTCGTACTTCATCCACAGCTTGAAGGTGTCGATCGGCTGCCCGTTTTCAATGGTGACGCGGGTATTGGGATCAAGCACCAGGCTGGTCATATCCACCCCCAGGACCGACGGCGCCGCGTTCACCTTGGTGATCGCGGTTTCGCTGCGGTTGTAGGCGGCGGTCAGCTTGAGCCGGGAACTGTCGTCAAAGGTATGGGTGTAGTTCAGACGCAGATCAAAGCCGTCGGTACGGGTGCTGATGGCATTGGTAAAATAGACCGCCCCGTCGATATTGTTGCTGCTCAGGATGGCAGCGGCTTGCGGACTGAGATTGCTGAGGTTCCATCCGGCAATGTAGCCGGTCGGCATGATCCGGTCGTCAATCCAGGTGATGAAGTAGTCGGCGCTGACCGAGAAGTTGGAGCGGGGCTGATAGACAACCCCGGAGGTAAAATGTACCGATTTTTCCGGCTTGAGATCGGTGGCCCCCAGCGCCCGGGCAACGGGGTGGTTGACGTTGAAGTAGCCCCAGCGATCGATCTCTGAGCCGTTTCTGACCATCGCCGTGGAAGAGAAACTCGCCTGCGTCAGTGACGGGGCCCGAAAGCCGCTACTGCCGCTGGCGCGCAGCAGCAGGTCCTCGGTTGGGCGTACCCGCAGGGCCAGCTTGCCGTCAATGGTGGAACCGAAATCGCTGTAGTGCTCGTACCGCACGGCGGTATCGACATGCATCCAGGGGAACAGGGCGTACTTGGTGTCAAGGTAGGCCGCAAGGTTGTTGCGGCGGGCCGCCACCTGATTTTCCGGCATGAACCCGCCGAACCCCTGCGCTCCGGCTGCCCAGTCGTGATAACCGCCAAGCACGTATGAGGCCTCGTCGCCGCTGCGGATCCCGTAGTACTCGTGGCGGAACTCAATTCCGCCGGCCACGGTATGGGTGCCGATATGCTTGACCAGGTCGAGGTTGACCACCTGTTGCAGGTAACTGGTTGCGCCGCTGTAGAACGAGGTGGGGCTGTCCGGCCCCAAGGAACGGTTCAGCGAGTTGTTGACGTAGAACTTGAACTCATTGTAGCCGAGGGTATAGCTGAGGTCCCACCTGATCCCGTTGTCAAACTCCCCCTTCGCGCCGGCTGTGAGGGAAAAGTCCAGTATCTTCGGTTCAATGCGGGGCAGGAACCCGTTTGGATAGATCGCCGGGATGTTGCGCTCGTCGTCCTTCAGGCGGTAGAACGCCCCGGCGCTGCTGAAACGATGGTCAAAGATACCGTGCAGATAATAGGTGGTATCGCCGCAGGGGACCGCCGTATTGATCGCCAGCAGGTAATCCTGGGTATCCGCGTCGCCGAAATGCGTGTTGATACGGTAGTTGTCGGCGGCATCGGCGCCGGCCCGGTTGGTCGGCCGGCGATCCCGCGCCTCAGCCGTGAGGTTGACGTACCCCTCTTCCGGCAGCGGCAACGACAGGAAGGTGTCGCCCTGGCGCATCTGGCCATCACCTTTGAAGGTGCTGCCGTAGGTGCCGGTCAGGCTGCTTTTCCGGTCGTACCCCTTCAGGATGATATTGATGATCCCGGCAATGGCGTCTGAGCCGTACTGGGCTGCGGCGCCGTCGCGCAGCACCTCGATCCGTTCAATCGCCCTGAGCGGGATCGTGTTGATATCGACCCCGGAACTGCCCCGCCCGATGGTGCCGTTCATGTTCAGCAATGAACTCTGGTGCAGGCGCTTGCCGTTGATCAGCACCAGCACCTGGTCGGGATTGAGACCGCGCAACGTAAATGGCGGGGCATGGTCGGTACCGTCGGTAATGGAGGGGCGGGGAAAGTTGAAGCCCGGCACCAGCTTGGACAGAACCTTGCCCAGTTCCGTGTAGCCGCTGGATTCCAACTGCTCGGCAGTGATCACGTCAATCGGCACTGCGGCATCAAGCGCATCGCGTGAGCCGCCCCGCGAACCGACATCGGCCTTGGGCTGGGTCTCAATGGCAACCAACGCCTCCAGGGGACGCTCGTACAGCTCATTGCTTTCCTGCACCGCCTGCTCCTGTGCCGCAAAGGCGCCGTGAGCCAGCAAGGTCAGGGCGATCGCGAGTCTCAGAGATCTGTTCATGACTCCTCACCTCGCAGGACCGTCGCTATCGACAGCAGCGGCGCGCCGATTCTGATGCCCGATTTGCGGGCCGCCGCGTAATTGATCTTGATCTGCGTCTTCTGCCCCACAAAGTTCAGCTGGATAATGCCGCCCCGCTCAGCAAAGCCCCGCGCTTCACTGATGCTCACCACACCGTTTCGCTGCGCATACTCGATGGCATCCTGACGTGCAGCCGTGGTGGAGAGCGTGATGAACAGGATATCGGTCTTGCCGATATCCCGCACCCGGGTAACGGTACGGACAATGATCGGCTTGTTGTGGATCGTCTTGTCCCTGTAGATACTGTCCAGCATGGGGCCGAAGGGGTTATCGTCGATCAGCGTTATGACAAAGTGTTCTCTGGAGCGGTCCGGCAGCTCGATAAAGCTGGCAAAACGCCCCAAAAAGACCGCCTCAAGCCTGCGCTCCAGGTCCCCGGCATGCAGCGGGGCGGCACTCAGCAGCACCAGCACCAGGGTCGTCACCATCATTCTCATGCCACCACCCCGGTTGCGACCCTGTTTCTACCGGTTTCCTTGGCGCGGTACAGGGCGTCGTCGGCTGTTTTCAGCAACTGGTCAACAGCGCGCTCACCGGGGGGCGCCGAGCATACCCCCAGGCTGACCGTAATATGTGCCGCTGGGCCATCGCCATAGGTAAACGCGCTGCTTTCAAACCTGGAGCGAATCCGCTCGGCCACCACCCGGGTTGTCTCCAGGTCGGCGTTGTCGCACAGAACCAGAAACTCTTCGCCGCCGACCCGGGATACCAGATCATATTCACGGGCACTGACGGCAAGGATTCTGCCGGCCTCCCGCAGTACCGTGTCGCCGGCCGGATGGCCGAACGTGTCATTAATCTGTTTGAAATGATCAATATCCAGCAGGATGACCCCCAGCGGCTCGTTTTTCCTCCCGGCCCTGACCAGCATCTCATCCATCTTATCCAGGGCATACCCACGGTTGGCCAGGCCGGTCAGGGCATCGGTGGTTGCCAGCCTGCTGAGTTTTTCATCCCGTTCACGTATCTCTGCCAGCATGGTATTGAACCCCTGGCAGAGATCCATGAATTCATCCTGTCGGGCAAGCTGCACGCTGACCGCGTAATTTTTGGTCCGTGTAACCTCGCGCATTGCCGTTAACAAGGCAAATATGGGCCGGGTAAACAGCGCCTCCAGCGGGATTGAAATCAGAATCAGGATCAGCAGGGTCGCAATGGAAATCATGAACTGGTACTTGATATAGCGTAACGTTTTGGCATGAATGACGCCGGTGTCGGAGACGATCGTCAAGGTGCCGATCGGCTTGCCTTCAAGCAGGATCGGCTGTACCACATACAGATGGTGAAAAGTTGTCGATTCCAGCACGTTGCCCTGTTTTTGAACCGCCCCCAGCGTTGTCTGCGCTGATTTCCTGATCTGTTCGCAGCCTTGCTCTGAAAGGTGCGGGGCAAAATAGCAACTCAATGCCCGGCCTTCTTCGTCCTCAATAAATGCGGCGACAATCCGGGGGTTTTCCTGCAGCGGCGCCAGGATTCTCCGGGCACTGCCGGCGTCGTGGAAAGCCAGGGCAGCACGCAGATTTTCACTGCTGACCCCGGCAAGTTGCCGTAGCCCGCGCAGGGCATCTTCCTTTTCCGAGGTGTAAATCGAGTAGAGGGTCAAGACCGATGAAATGAAAAGCGCAAGTGCTGCGCTTGCGCCAAGCAGCACAACCAACTTGAAGCGTATGGAAAGGTTATTGAACTGCAGCATGGGCGCGACGACCGAATAACTCTTGAAATATCAGCTTATTGCACGCTATCCATACCACACCCGCATAAAAACAAAAAGCAGTTTTATGGATTCACTGCCCCGGCAGGCGGAAACCGCCCTGCAACTTCTCGTTTACACTCATTATTACGCTTGGCAGCTTCCGGGATTGATGCTCCAGCAAATCAGTAAGCATACACCCGCACTAAGTTGTTGACAGATTTTGTTGGTTTTTGTATTTTAGACTCGTAATATTTGCATGTATACATAGATACACGACAATACTAAACCATCCGCGAGGATGGGACGGAAAGCCCACGGGTCTCTCTGAGACAGCCGGGTCGCCGAAATATCGCCATCACCGATATACGGCACCCGGCTTTTTTGTGGCCAGGAGGTGGGTGGCTGCAACGGTGGAGAGAACGGGAAAGGGGGTGAGGGAGCGTGTCAGACGCCTAAAAAATCAAGTTTTTTAATGATATACGACAATACTAAACTATCCGCGAGGATGGGACGGAAAGCCCACGGGTCTCTCTGAGACAGCCGGGTTACCGAAATATCGCAGCAGAAGCGACGACGGAAGGCATGCCCGAGTACGCTTCTGCATGGACAGTACGCCAGTATGCCGATAATCATTAAAACACTTCCAGAAAGGGAAGAATCTATGGCTCGAAATCTCTTTTGGGTAGCAGGCTTTCTGACACTCCTTGTACTTTCCGGTTGCGGCAGCGGAGGCGGTTCAGTCTCCGAATCTGCAGATGCGGCCAAGGATGCGTCACGCCAAACCGGCACCTATGTCCTGATGGTCAACAACGACCTTGGCATCCACTGCACCTGCCCGGACTCTTCGCTCGTTTCCATCCTCCCCCCGGCCAACACCCTGCGGGCACAGGTCCTGTACAACCGGCCAGGTGAAGATCCTAAAATCATCACCGATCCCAACCAAATCACCGTCGAATACACTGTGCCGTTCGCTGACCAGCTGATGCAGGATACCCAGTACCTGACCTATATCGACAATGCCAACAAGATCTACCCGACCCAGGAAGGCTGGGCAAAGGTCAGCCGCAGCGCCCCCGGCGGCATCACGGGCACCCCGCTGAAGACCGGCAAATTCGCGGCAAAACCGGAGCACAACATGTGGGTGGCCGAGCTGATCCCGGTCTTCCCGCCCAAGCAGCCGGCTGGCGGTGAAGGGACCTTTAAGGACGCCTTTGGCGATACCCGCCAGGCCTTTCCCCGGGTAACGGTGACGGTCCGCGATGCAAAGACAAAGGCTATTCTTGCGCAGAACACCAACGTGACCACCCCGGTTGCCTTTGCCAACTGCTGCACCTGCCACCGCGAAATCTACAAGGACAAGTTCGGCTCCTACCCGGCCAACCCGCTCGACAGTTTCCGTGAAACCATGCTGAAGCCCCACGATGCCCAACACGGCACCGATCTGCTCAAACTGACCCAAGCCGGCATCCCGGTGCGCTGCAGCCGTTGCCACGTCGACCCGGCGGTTGGCGGCAAGACCCCCGGTTATCCGGTCAGCATCTATCCCAAGGCCAAGGGGCTGAAGCTGCCGGTTCCCAACAACGTCACCCTCAGCCTGGCACTGCACCAGTTTCACAACAGCCAGAGCGAATTCCACACCCGCTTTGCCAAGCTGGGCTTCAAGGAATCCTGTGAGGCCTGCCACCCCGGCAAAGAGACCGTTGGCTGCCTGCGCGGCGTGCATGTCAACACCACACCGAAAGGCGTGAGCCTGAACTTCAAATGCTCCGATTGCCACGGCGACCTGAATACCCGTTTCAGCTCGGGCCAGCTTGCCGATCCCTGGTCATACCGGACACTGCCCCGCTGCGACAAGTGCCACTCCAATACCGGCGAATGGACCACAGACCAGATCACCAGCTACAACAAGGTGCAATTCGGTGGCGCCTTCCTGAACAGCCGCGGTCATAAGGGCCAGAAACTGCTCTGCACCAGTTGCCATGGCGCTCCCCATGCCGAGGCGCCTTCCAAGATCTCCTGGGAGAACACCTTCTTCTCCGACTTCAACGGCGGCAAGGTGGCCCCGTTGGGCAGATGCTACGGCTGCCACACCTCTGAAGGCTCCAGTGGATGGGGTGTGCCACCCCATGCCAAGTCAGCGCTTCCTTCCGGCGGCGGCACCGGCACGACAACCCCGCCGACCAGCGGCAGCACGACCGGCGCGACGCTGTACGCGCAATACTGCCAGGGCTGCCACGGCGCACTGGCAACGTCCAGCAAGCTGGGGCGCACGGCAACCCAGATATCCAGCGCCATCAGCTCCAATCGTGGCGGCATGGGTTCACTATCCTCGCTGAGCAGCAGCCAGATCGCTGACATAGCCACAGCGCTCGGCGCAACCTCATCGGGCTCAAGCTCGGGCTCAACGACAACGGCCTCCACCGGCGCCACCCTGTACGCCCAATATTGCCAAAGCTGTCACGGCGCGCTGGCAACGTCCAGCAAGCTGGGGCGCACGGCAACCCAGATATCCAGCGCCATCAGCTCCAATCGTGGCGGCATGGGTTCACTATCCTCGCTGAGCAGCAGCCAGATCGCTGACATAGCCTCGGCACTTGCCACAACAACCTCGACACTGTCGCCAACCGATGGCGCCGGTCAGTATGCGGCAAACTGCGCCTCATGCCATGGTTCGCTGGCAAATTCACAGGTGCGCGGCCACTCGGCCTCGGACATCACCCAGGCCATTCGGGGTGTTAGCGCGATGAAGTACCTGTCTACGCTTTCTTCACAGACCATCACGGCAATCGCAAGCGTGCTGTAGTAAGCAGCAACACCAGCTCCCCTGCCCGGCAGCACCAGTTTATCAGCTGCCGGGCAGGGGAACCGTCCATTTATCCTCCTCACGGGTAGTGCAGCCTGACCGCACCGCCCTGGGACCAGTCATTATGGCCGCCCGGCACCACATGGAACACGGACCGGGGTACGCTCCTGGCCAGTGCCCGGGCATGCTCAAGCGGGATGATCCGGTCATCAACCGCCCCAAAGATCTCCACCGGGCCGCGATAGCCCTGCAACGCCGTACTGTTATCCCATCGATCCTGCAGCAGCAGGCGAACCGGCAGCCAGGGGTAGTGTTCCTGCGCCACACCAGCCAGGGTATCAAACGGCACCACCAGCACGATCTTGTCGGGCGGTTGGGCCTGCTGCGCCAGCAGCGCTGCCGGGCCGCTGCCGATCGACTCCCCCACCACACAGACCGGCAGAGCAGGATAGGTCCTGCGCAGCCAGGCATAGGCCTGTGCAGCGGCTGTATCACAGGACTGCTTGCCCGGCGAACCGGCACGGCTGCCATAGCCGGGGTATTCCAGGATATAAACCGTATCGTGCGGGGAAAAACAGGGCAGGGCATAGCTGCGGTCAGCAGCCTGACCGCCATTGCCGTGGGTCAACAGCCAGATGTTTTGGGGATGGGCCACCAGGCGGGCATAACCGACTAACTGACCGTTGATCTGCCAGGGCGTCAGGCCGTTTGTTTCCGTGTGGTGGGTAGGAAAATAGAGCAGCTTGCGCTGGAACAGCAGCAGAGCCACCAGAAACAGCAGTACTGCTGCCAGGCCAAGCAGCACCGGGCGCACCAGCGGCTTCATGGACGCTGTGCAGGGTTGCAGCCGCTCATGTTACGCCTCCGTTTACCGCGGCGCAGTGTCAAGGACATGGCCGGTTCCTGCTAACGGCGGGCCTTGCCGCAGATGCTGTCGATCTGTAGCACAAACACCCGTGTCTTGGCGGCATCGGCGGCAATATACTGCATCCCTTTCTCACGGTGATCCGGGCAGTACTTGTCCACCAGCGTTTCCAGACCGCGCTGTTTATCCGCATCCAGCGCCTCCGTTACCCTGCCGAAGACGATCACGCTTGCATAACGGGTGGAAAACTTATCCGGCAACACCTCGGTAGCCCCCACCACACAGAACGAGGCCCGGCTGTTGGCTGCCAGATTGTCCAGCTTGTGGCCTTCACGGGCACAGTGAAAGTAAATGGCGTTATCCAGCACTGCATAACTGAGCGGCACGCCATAGGGTTGGCCGTCTGCGCTGCAGGTTGACAGCACCCCGTACTCTCCCTGCTGCAACAGCTCTTCAGCCTCGGCATCTGATACTTTTCTGTCGCTACGGCGTAGTTCGCGCGGCATCTCAGTACTCCTTTATCTGCAATGTTCAGGACTAACGGGGAAACAGCGATTCCTGGGGAAAGGCCCCCTCATTCTCCCAAAATCCCTTTTCAGATCTGCTGTACAGCAACCAGTCACGACCGTTAAAGCGGTAGCGTTTGAAGGTTACCTCAAACGAATCATCCTGTTCATCGTTAAACCGGGGCCTGCAACTGACCTCAAGCAGATCCTGATTCCGGCCATGGGGGAACGGTTGCCACTCGGTCTTGAGGGCGCTGGCTACTCGAATCTCCTGAAGCTTTCCGGTTGTGCTGTCCTGTGCCTGCAGCCATTGCATGCTCCCGGCAATAACATCAAAAAAGCGGGTGGCCGGGCCGGAGTACGAACCGATGCCGGAACTGTAATCAACGGTCAGCGCAAAACTGGCCGGCCTTCCGCCAATAAGCTGGATCGCTGCAATCTTGGCAAGGGGCCGCTCCAGTTCCTGGGTAGCAACGGGTACGTTGTTTTTCCCCACCAGCAGCAATCGGGCATTACAGGGTGTTTCCGGCTCTTCAGGGGAGTACTGTTCAACAGCCAGCATGCTTCGCTCCCGCATAAGAACAACGGCGCCATCACTGCCGTGTTGATGCTTGGTCAGCGACAGCCGTTGATAAACGGCATAGTCGCACTGCGGTGCGGGCGCCTTGCTTTCTGCAGCAACGCCATCTGCCAACGCGAACAGCGCACCTGCTGCAAAAGCAGATCTGACACAACGCGAATAACGGCCCAAAGAGGGGAAACGCATAGCTCTGGATGTCCTTACAGGTCCGTCTGACGCACCGATACAATCATGCGGAAGGATTGGGACGCTTGGGTGCAACGGTTTATTCTGTTGTTTCGCTTGTTCCGGTCCGCTGCGCTGTTGGATAAAAGAAGCTGGGATGATCCTGTGGTGGCACCAGTGGTCTGCCGGAATCATACTGCTCTTTGGTGCGGTACTCGGCTGCATACATTGCCAAAGCTCCGGCTGCCTGCAGCAGCCACGGCATCTCAACCTGCTTGCGCGGTCCCGGCAGCGGCTGCTGCCACAGACTGGCCACCGGCAACCTGCTGGGCAACAGGTTCTCGTCCAACCGTGCTGCAGCCGATGGTTCCGCCTGGGCAGCTCCAGCCAGGCTCAGTGTACAACAACAGAGCAGTACAGCATGTTTCAATGTCTGGTTCATGGCATACTCCTGCAGAATAACGCTCGCACAATGCACGGCATAGTGTAGCAAAAAGCAGTGCTGCAGCATAGGGTTGAGCGCGGCTGTTCAGACGGTTGCCGCCAGCTGTTCCGCCTGCAGTGCCGCACCCAGGGCGCCGGTAATGGAGGGATAGTCCGGCACCAGCACCGGCACCCCCAGTTCCTGCTGCAGCAGGCTGACCATGACCGGGCTGTTGGCAACCCCGCCGGTAAAGACCAGGTGGTCGCTGTAGCCCACCTTGCGGACCATGGTGGCCAGGCGGTTGACCACAGCCAGACAGACCGAACGGGCGATCTCAGCCGGCGGCATACCGCTGTTTTTCAGTGAAACCACCTCTGATTCCGCAAACACCGCGCACATGCTGTTGATCGGCGCGGCCTGCGCAATCCCGGCTGCTGCTTCGCTGAACTGAGCCATGCTGTACCCCAGTGAGACCGCCATCATCTCCAGAAAGCGGCCGGTACCGGCCGCGCATTTGTCGTTCATCTGAAAGCTCTGCACCTTGCCGTCAGCGGTCAGGGCAATCACCTTGGAGTCCTGGCCCCCCACATCCAGAATGGTGCGGCACGCGGGGAAGGAGTAGCGTGCCCCCATGGCGTGGGCCTTGATCTCGGTGATCAGATCAACCTCGGCATGCTGCTGTATCAGGTGGCGGCCATAGCCGGTGGCCACGGCCCGCACCGGACAATGCTGCTCCAGCAGACTCAAGGCCTGGCGATGCGGCTCAAAGCTGCTTTCCACCACCGTATGAAAGCTGATGGCGCCCTGTGTCAGCGCCACCAGTTTGATGGTACGTGAACCTAAATCAATCCCGACTTTCACGGCGCTTACCCCTTGATCTGCTCAATAAACGCCTCAACCCTGGTCTTGAGCTGGCCCACGTCATCGGGTGAATAGTCCGACTCAATCGCCATGAACGGAATACCGCGCTCTTCACAGGCCTGACGCAGCTTGACCGCCTCAATATTGTAGGTATGGCAGAACTGCAGACAGTAATCGATGATCCCCTCTGCCCCGGATTCCTGGTACTCCTTCAGCACCTGGTCAATCCGCTCGGTGTTGGGGGTGAAGCAGGAACAGTCGATCTTCATATAGCGCTCGGTCAGGCGCTCAAGCTGCTGGTTCACGCTGACGGAATCCTCACTGATCAGATCCTTGTAATAGCGGGTGCCGATACAGCTCTCCTCGTTCACCACGATCCCGCCAGAGGTCTCGATGATGTTGTGCAGCTTCCAGTTGGGCAGCGCCATCGGCGTACCGGAGACCATGATCCGTGCGGCCGAGGCCGGGGCCACCCCGATCCCCTGGCTGATCCGTTCTTCCAGCTCATCACAGAGTGCGTTGACCTGCTCCACAAAGCGGTTTGGCTCGTCATAGAAGGCGATCTGCTCGATCAGCAGCATATCCTTGCCACTGATGGGGGACGGGTTGTGGTGGCGCAGGCTGTTCAGGCGCTGCAACGCCCTGCGCTTGGCATTAATGGTCACAATCGCCTCGGCAATCTGGTCAAAGCCGGTTTCCTGACCAGTGATCTTGTCCACCGCAACCTTGAAGTCTTTAACCTCATCCAGCCAGAGCGCCTTGTCTTTTTCCCGCTTCATCTGCGGAATCTCCATCACATGGGTCGGCACGTACTGGTCCAGCAGTTCCCAGGTCTTTTTCTTGGCATCGCAGGTGGTCTCGCCATACACAAAATCCACGGCCTGGAAATAGGGGCAGATCCTGCCCACCTTGAAGCCAAAGGCTGATTTCACCATAGGGCAGATATTGCGGGGCAGGATCTTCTCTGCATCGGCAATGGAACCCTGGGCGCCACCGCACAGCCCCACACAGATGCCGCCTGCCGCCACCACCAGCTCTTCCGGCACATATACGCAGAAGGTGCCGATCACCGGCTTGCCAGCCTCCTTGGCAGCCACCAGCTCATGGATGCGGCCGGTATGGATGTTCTCCACCATACTGTCAAAATAGGCCATCCTGGCCGGACGGCTCTGCTGGGCCAGAAAGATGGTGGTATAGGCCTGGGTCAACATGGCCGGCATGCCGGTAAAACGGGCCACGTCCATGCCCAGTTTTTCCCACAGTTGGGGATCGGATTTCACCTCAAAAGCGCTCATGAACGGTTCTCCCTCACGTGAAATAGTAGGAGCCGAACATAAAAGCGGGGGTACGGGAAGTCAAACAGGTAATATCGATAATGACG
>CAZUSH010000054.1:0-14906 GCA_964622705.1 uncultured Geobacter sp.
GATCTGACCGGCCTGCCCGACAGCAACACTGCCGATCCGGTGCGGCTGTTCAGTAATGGCCTGGCGTGGACAGACCATCGCACAACCGCCGCAGCCGTGGCAAAGCTCGGGAAACACCAATGCCTTGGCACCCAACGATACGATGCCGCGGAAGCGGCAGATCTCGCTGCATTTTCCGCAGCCGTTACAGAGTTTTGGATCTACCTCTGGCACCAGCATACTGACGTGATTGCTCACCAATTTGTCGCAGCGCAGAAACAGATTGATGTTGGGTTCCTCAACATCACAGTCGGCCAACTGCACCGGCCCGCCGAACATAGCCGCCAGATTGAGCGAAACCGTGGTCTTACCGGTCCCCCCCTTGCCGGAGGCAATCGCTATCCGCATCGAACGCGCCATTACCAGTGTCCGTCCACGTCGGCTGCATCGGCAGGGCTCACTACGCCGCCTTGCACCTGATGCAAGGCCTCCTGCACCGTTGCGGCAGAACAGTGGTAAACCGTCACACCGGCGGCATCCAGCACCTTGAACGCCTTAGGCCCGCAATGTCCGGTAACCAATGCATCAACACCGGCCTTAACCATGGTTTCCGCAGCCAAAATGCCGGCGCCTTGCGCCGCGTTACGACTCTGATCGTTTTCAAGCGTACAAAAAACCTGATGTTCGAGATCGTAAATCAAAAAACGCTGTGCCCGTCCAAAGCGTGGATCAAGCGCTGCATCAAGGTCGTGACCCGATGTCGTAAAAGCGATTTTTTTCATGCTGTCCGTTCCTTTGTGTTCAGGCGCCGACGGTACAAGGTAGTACCATCGGCGCCTGCCTTGCTGCTCGGCCTTCCCGTCAGGATAGACCGGCAGACCTGGAATCATCTCAACGACTGCCGGACCTCCTGCCCTGCCCACCGCAGCGTCCACCACCCGCGCGTTTGCCGGTACCGCACCCCATCGGACCACGACAGCTCTCGTTGTCTTGCTGACCAGCATCCTGTCCGTGCAACTGCTGTGCTTGCTCACCTGTCTCAGTTCTTACCCTGCAATTTCCCCGTCTACGCCCCGTCATACTGCCTGCGTTCATTGGACCTTGTCCGTTTTTGTTCGGCATGATCTGTCCCCTTTCCAGCAAGATTGAGTTGTGCCGGGTGTTCCTAACGTCCGGCACAACCGCTGCCCCTGTGTTTCCTTCGATTACAGCCAGGCATCAGCAGCCGATTGTCATGCAACCGCCCCTTGAGCCAGGCCTGCACCACGTGTCCGCAATCACCGGTTACAAATGAAATCACCTGAATACCATTCTGTTCCAGCGTTTCAGCCGTATCGCGGCTAATAGCGCCACAAACCAATTGATCAATCTCCAACGAACTCAACCGCAAGGCCCGTTCATGCGGGTTATCACTTGCAAACCGCCGTTCCATGCCTCCGATAACCATGCCGTTATCCACATCAACGATCAGGAGATGGCGGGCCACATCAAATACTGGGGCTATACGGTTGTTCCAAAGCGAAAAGGCAGCTCGTGTCACCAATTGGCTCCCGCAAAAGGTCGTGCGTCGACAATGGTGAAAGCAGACAACATGCCAACGCCGGACAAACATATAACAATTTTAAATTATTCGTTTTTTCAGAAGGTGTGCAATTGAAGGGGTACAACAGGGTAGCAAAAAAGAAACTCAATCGAGGGGATACAGAAGCACATTCAGCACTCTACGATCTGGATCGGGAACGACCATCTTTGTCCGGCAACGTGATACCGAGTTGCTTTATTTTGCGGAAAAGCGTGGTTTTGTGCATGCCCAGCTCACGGGCGGCAGCAAGCCGGTTGAAGTTGCAGCGCATAAGGACAGCATGAATGGTTTGTGCCTCAAGCTGGGAGCGTACATCCTGTAGTCGTGTCGCCGCTTCCGGACGACAGCCGTGTCGGGTGATTTCATCCGGCAGGTGCGCCAGTGCAAGAATTCCATCGGGACAAAGCACAAAGGCCCGTTCAATAACATTCTCCAACTCCCGCACATTACCCGGCCACTCATACGCCATGAGTAACGAGAGCGCCTCCGGCGCTATTCCGGTCACCGTTGCATGATGAAGACGGTTGAACTTGGTAATAAACTGCTCCACCAGGAGCGGCAGATCTTCTTTACGCCGCCGCAACGGCGGTAATTCTATCCGCACTACATTAATGCGATAGTACAGATCCTCCCTGAAACTTCCCGCCTTAACCTGTTCCACCAAATCACGGTTGGTTGCCACGACAATGCGTGCATCAGTTGCGATCGGCGTAGTACCGCCCAACGGCTCAAAGCTGCGTTCTTGCAGCACACGCAAAAGGCGTACCTGTAAAGCTGGACTGATCTCACCGATCTCGTCAAGAAAAAGCGTGCCGCCTTTGGCCAGCGCAAAACGTCCCGGTTTATCGCGATGTGCGCCGGTAAACGCGCCCGCCTTGTAACCGAACAGTTCAGATTCCAGCAAACTATCGGGCAATGCCCCGCAGTTAAGCGCCACAAACGGTCCCTTACTCTGTTTACTCAAGGAGTGGATGGTGCGTGCCATCAACTCCTTGCCGGTACCGGTTTCGCCAGTTATCAAGACGGTGCTGGGGCTGACCGCAATGGCCGGAATCACCTCAAACAGCCGTTGCATCAACGGGCTGCGGCTGGCAATCTCCCCAACCCGGAAACGGGCCTCAAGTTCGTGCCGTAGCGCTTCCACCTCTGTCAAATCACGAAAGGTCTCAGCTCCTCCTACCACAGCGCCCTGGACATCTTTGAGAACTGCTGTTGAAAGACTGATGGGTATTCTGCTTCCTTCTTCGTTAATAATGTAGCCGGTCCGACCAATGATCGGCTTGCCGTTTTTAAGGGTCTTACGCAGCGCACAATCGGTCTCACACATATTGGAGCGAAACACGTCTGAACAGAGCCGGCCAATGGCTTCTTTGCGGGGAATGCCGGTAATTTCCTCGGCAGCACGATTGAAGGAGGTTATCCTCCAATCACAATCAACCGTAAAAACACCATCGGAAATACTTTCCAAAATGGCATCGGTTGAAGCTGTCGTCTGACGGCAGTTATTTTTTTGGCGTGAAGTCATACTTGTTCATTATTCTTATCAAAGAACGACTATCTTTGCTATTTACAATTTCAACGGCCGCTGCCCCCGAATACTGTGCAATGGACACATAATGCCTGATACTCACCGTAAGGCGGTGCTATTGCAACGTTGCTTTCCATCCCCGGCCCCACCGGGTTGTTGCCAGCCACCGCCCACTGCCTTGATCAACTGCACGCTGGCCACCAGCCGGCGTCCCAGGATTGCCAGGGCGGTCTTGCGGTTGTTCAGCTCCGTGGTTTGCGCGGAAATCACATTCAGATACCCCACCACGCCGGCACGGTACTGGTTGGTCACCACGGTGGCGGTCTGGCTGGCAGCCTTGACCGCCTCGTCCTGCATCTGCGCCTCCTGACCCAACAGACGCAGGGCAGCCAGGTTATCCTCCACCTCCTGGAACGAAGTCAGCACGGTCTGGCGATAGGCAGCCACGGTGGCATCATAGGCTGCACGGGCCTGCTCGCTCTGGGAGCTGCGCAGGCCACCGTCAAACAGCGTCTGCGAAACGGATGGCCCCATTGACCAGAAACGGCTGGGCCAGGTCAACCAGTTGGAGATGCTGGAGGATTCGAGCCCGGCGGTTGCGGATAAGCGCACGGTCGGGAACCAGGCGGCCCGCGCCACGCCGATCTGGGCATTGGCCGCAGCCATGCGGCGCTCGGCCGCGGCAATATCGGGCCGTTTTTCCAGTAGCTCAGACGGCAGTGTGGCCGGGATCATCGGTGGCGGCTCCAGGCGGCTGTCCCTTGCCAGACTGAACTGCGAAGCCGGCACCCCCACCAGCACTGCCAGGGCATGCTCCAGTTGGGACCGTTGCAGTTCCAGGTCAACGGCCTGGGCCTCGGTGGTCTTCAGTTGGGTCTCGGCCTGCAGCAGGTCAGACTTGGCAACAATCCCACCGGCATAGCGATTGCGGGTCAGGTCGCGATAGGCGCGGTAACTGGCCACGGTCTCCTCAAAGACCGCCTGCTGGGCCTCCAGGCTACGCAATTGGAAATAGGTGGCAGCCAGGCTGGCCTGCATACTCAGACGCATCGCAGCCAGGTCATCGGCACTGGCTGCGGCAGAGGCCTCGCCAGCCTCAACCGAACGCCTGATCCTGCCCCACAGGTCCAGCTCCCAGGTCAGGTCAAGCGGCAGCTGGAAGTCCCAGGCAGCGCTGCTTGAGCTGTTCTTGGCACCGCTGGTCAGGTTGGCGGAATGCTGCGAACGGACAGCCGAGGCGCCGAGGCCGACAGTGGGGAAATAGCCGGCCCGGGCCGATTGCACCAGGGCCTTGGCCTGACGGTACTGGGCCTCGGCCTGCTGGATCGTTTGGTTCGAGACATTCAGATGCGCCATGAGCGCATTCAGTTGCGGGTCCTGGTACAGCTCCCACCACTGTTCCGGCACAGGGGCAACCGCCTGCGGCACGGTCACCTTCCAGCCGGGTTGTTCCTTGAAGTTGACCGGCATCTCGGAAACCGCTGCGGGCCTGACATACGCCGGTCCCACGGAACAGGCCGACAACAGCAGACAGCAGCTCAGTGCTGCAAGATAACGCTTCATACCGTACGCTCCTTCATTTCCATCCTTTTCCGGCGACGGTTTTCCCGCCAGACCCGCAGTTTATCCAGGTACAGATACACCACCGGGGTGGTGTAGAGGGTCAGCATCTGGCTGAACAAAAGCCCGCCCACAATGGAGACCCCCAGCGGCCGCCGCAGCTCCGACCCGACCCCCATGCCCAGGGCCAGCGGCAGCGCGCCGAACAGGGCTGCCATGGTGGTCATCATGATCGGCCTGAACCGCAGCAGACAAGCCCTATAGATGGCCTCTTCCGCGGGCAGCTGCTCGTGTCGCTGCAGGCTGATGGCAAAGTCCACCATCAGGATACCGTTTTTCTTGACAATACCGATCAGCAGGATCACCCCGATGATGGCGATCAGGTTCAGATCGATGCCGAACAGCATCAATGCCACTACCGCCCCTACCCCGGCCGACGGCAGGGTCGAGAGGATCGTCAGGGGATGGATATAGCTTTCATACAACACTCCCAGCACGATATAGACCGCCACCAGCGCTGCCAGGATCAAGAGCGGCTGGTTACGCAGCGAACTCTGAAAGGCCTGGGCCGTGCCGGCAAAGTTGCCTTGCATACTGGCAGGCAGTCCGATCTCACGGGCAGCCTTCTGAATGGCGGTAACCGCATCCCCCAGAGAGTAGCCCGGCATCAGGTTAAAGGATAGCGTCACGGCCGGGAACAGCCCCTGGTGGTTCAGCGCCAGGGAGGTGGCAGCCGGCTTGACTGCGGTAAAGCTGGGCAGCGGAACCAGACGGCCGCTGTTTGCGGGCACTCGCAGATCCTGCAGGGTGTCCGGCTGCTGCAGCAGCCCAGACGAGACCTCCATCACCACATGGTACTGGTTAAGGGGGGTATAGGTGATGGAGACCTGCCGCTGGCCAAAGGCATCATAGAGCGCCTCGTCGATCTGCTGCGGCGCAATCCCCAGCCGTGAGGCAGTGGGCCGGTCAATGGCCAGTGCCGACGACAGCCCGCGGTTCTGCAGGTCGCTGCTCAAGTCGGTCAGGGCCGGCACACTCCTCAGTTTCTGCAGCAGCTTGCCGGACCAGAGGTTCAGCGCAGCCACGTTATCCCCCTGCAGGGTATACTGGTAGAGGGCGTTGCTGATCCGGCCGCCAACCCGCAGATCCTGCACCGGCTGCAGAAAGGTCGGCGCACCCGGCACCTGGGCCAGTTTTTTCCGCAAACGGCTGATCACCTTGCCGATCGGCGCCTTACGCTTTTCAAACGGCTTGAGCGAGATAAACATCCGGCCGCTGTTGACCGTGGAGCCGCCACCACCGCCACCGCCGGTGAAACCGGTCACATACTCGACATCAGGGTCCTGACGGATGATACCGATGATCTGGCTCAATTTGTCCTGCATGGCCAGAAACGAGATATCCTGGCTGGCCTGAATCCTGCCCGCGATCCTGCCGGTATCCTGTTCAGGGAAAAAGCCCTTGGGCACCACTGCGAACAGAACAACGGTTACCAGCAGGGTTAAGAGGGTCAGGCCCAGCATCTTGCGCTGGTGCTGCAAGGCCCACCCCAGGCTCTGTTCATAGAGGGCATGCATCCGGTTAAAGACCCATTCGCTGAAGCGGTAGACCCTGCCATGGGGCCGGGCTGCTTCATCCCGCAACAGAGTGGCGCACATCATGGGGGTCAGGGTCAGCGACACCACCAGCGAGACCATGATGGCGGCTGAGAGCGCGATGGCAAACTCCCGGAACAGCCGCCCCACCATGCCGCCCATCAGGAGGATCGGGATAAAGACCGCCACCAGTGAAACGCTCATGGACAGCACCGTAAAGGCGATCTCTTTTGAGCCGGAAAGGGCGGCCTGCAGCCGCGACTGGCCCATCTCGCGGTAGCGGGTGATGTTCTCCAGCACCACAATGGCGTCATCCACCACAAAGCCGGTGGCAATGGTGAGCGCCATCAACGAGAGATTGTCCAGGGAATAGCCGAACAGATACATCACGGCAAAGGTGCCGATGATCGAGACCGCCACTGCCACAGCCGGGATCAAGGTGGAACGGACCTCACGCAGAAACCAGAACACCACCAGCACCACCAGCAGGCCGGACAAGAGCAGTGACAGCTCCACATCGTGCAGGGAACCGCGGATCGGCGGGGTGCGGTCAAGCACCACCGACAGGGACACCCCGCCCGGCAGGGCCGCCTCCATCTGGTGCAGCAGGCCCCGCACATTATCAACAGTCTCGATGATGTTGGCCCCGGGCTGTCGGAAGACAATCACCATCACGGCCGGTTTATCGTTCACCATCCCGGCCACCCGGCGATCTTCCACCGAGTCCTCCACCGTGGCCACATCCGACAGCCTGATGGCGGCATTGTTGCGGTAACTGACCACCAGTTCCCGGTAGTCGGCAGCCTGGTGCAACTGGTCATTGGCATGCAGTTCCCAGCTGGTGCTGTTGTTGGCAAGCAGCCCCTTGGGACGGTTGACATTGGTTGAGGCCAGCACCCCGCGCACCTGTGCCAGGCTGACACCGTAACGGTTCAGGGCCAGGGGGTTCAGGTTTACCCGCACCGCCGGCAGGGAGCTGCCCCCCACAAAGACCTGCCCCACCCCCGGCACCTGGGAGAGCTTCTGCTGCAGGATCGAAGAGGCAGCATCGTACATGCGGGACTTGCTGACCGTCTGCGAGGTCAGAGCCAGGATCATGATCGGCGCATCAGCCGGGTTGATCTTGCGATAGGAAGGATTGCTGGGCAGGTTTGCCGGCAGATCGCCCCGGGCGGCATTGATGGCTGCCTGCACATCCCGGGCGGCGCCGTCGATGTTGCGGTTCAGGTCAAACTGCAGGGTGATGCTGGTGCTGCCGCGGTAGCTGGTGGAGGTCATCTCCGTGACCCCGGCGATCCTGCCGAACTGCCGCTCCAGCGGCGCTGCCACCGAGGTGGCCATGGTCTCGGGATCTGCCCCCGGCAGGGCCGCCGAGACCGAGATGGTGGGGAAATCCACCTGGGGCAAGGGCGAGACCGGCAGCAGCCTGAAGGCGATCAGGCCGGCCAGCACCAGGCCAAGCGTCAGGAGCGTGGTGGCGACCGGCCGGCGTATGAAGATGGCCGAGAAATTCATGGATGCTGGCTATGCCTTTGGTTTTCTGTTGATTCCCCCCTTTGCAAAGGGGGGTAATCAGTACCCTGCTGACCACTTCTCCGCCGTACCAGACGGTCAAAGGCCAGGTAGATCACCGGGGTGGTGTAGAGGGTCAGGATCTGGCTGATCACCAGGCCGCCGATGATCGAGATCCCCAGGGGGCGGCGCAGCTCCGAACCGACGCCGGTACCCAGGGCCAGGGGCAGCGCCCCCAAGAGGGCCGCCATGGTGGTCATCATGATCGGCCTGAACCGCAGCAGGCAGGCCTGGAAGATCGCCTCTTCCGGCGGTTTGCCCTCAAGCCGCTCGGCATCCAGGGCAAAGTCCACCATCATGATGCCGTTCTTCTTGACAATGCCGATCAGCAGGATGATGCCGATGATGGCGATCACGGTCAGGTCCTGGCCGCAGACCATCAGGGACAGCACCGCCCCCACCCCGGCCGACGGCAGGGTGGAGAGGATCGTGACCGGATGGATGTAGCTTTCATACAGCACCCCCAGCACAATATAGACCGTGATCAGGGCCGCCAGGATCAAGAGCGGCTGATTGGAGAGCGAGGCCTTGAAGGCCTGGGCCGTGCCCTGGAAGGTGCCCCGGATACTGGCCGGCATGCCCAATTTGACGGCTGCGGCCTCGATCGCTGCCACGGCATGCCCCAATGAGCCGTCCGGCGCCAGGTTGAATGAGGTGGTGACTGCCGGGAATTGCCCCTGGCGGTTGATCACCAGCGGACCGCGGGTCTCCGTGGCCGTGGCAACCGCAGTCAGCGGCACCTGCCCACCGGAGGAAGACTTGAGGTACAGCTGGTTCAGCCCCTGGGGGTCCTGGGTGAATGCGGGCCGCGCCGCCAACACCACCCGGTACTGGTTCAGCTCGGTAAAGATGGTGGAGACCTGACGCTGGCCAAAGGCATCATAGAGCGCATCGTCGATATTCTGGGGGGTCAGACCGAAACGGGCCGCCGTGACCCGGTCGATGTTCAAAAGCAGCCGCAAGCCCTGATCCTGCTGGTCGCTGCTGACATCCCGCAGCTCCGGCAGTTTCTGCATCGCCGCCACCATGCGCGGGGCCCAGAGCGACAACTCATCGGTGTTGGGATCCTCCAGGGTGTACTGGTACTGGGTGCGGCTGACCCGGGCATCCACGCTCAGATCCTGTACCGGCTGCATAAAGAGCGTGATGCCGCTCACGGCGGCCAGCTTGGGCTGCAGCCGCCGGATCACCTCTTCGGCAGTGGCATCGCGCTTGTTGAGCGGCTTCAGGTTGATCTGGATCCGGCCGCTGTTGAGGGTGGTATTGGTGCCGTCGATCCCGATAAAGGAAGAGAGGCTTTCCACAGCCGGGTCCTGCAGGATCACCCTGGCCAGCTGCTGCTGGCGCTCGGCCATGGCGCTAAACGAGATGGACTGGCCAGCCTCGGAGATCCCCTGAATGGCGCCGGTATCCTGCACCGGGAAGAACCCCTTGGGGATCAGGATATACAGCAGCACGGTCAGCACCAGGGTAGCCACGGCCACGGCCAGGGTGGCGCGCTGATGCTGCAGCACCCACTGCAGGGAACGGCCGTATTGCTCGATCAGGCGATCAAAAAAACGGCCCGAGGCATGGTAGAAACGGCCCTGGCGCTCCTCCGGCACATGTTTGAGGATGCGGGCGCACATCATCGGGGTCAGGGTCAGCGACACCACGGCCGAGATCAGGATGGTCACCCCCAGGGTCACGGCAAACTCGCGGAACAGCCGCCCCACCACATCCCCCATGAACAGCAGCGGGATCAGGACCGCAATCAGGGAGACCGTCAGGGAGAGGATGGTGAAGCCGATCTGCTTGGCCCCTTTCAAGGCCGCCTCCAGCGGTGGTTCCCCCTCCTCGATGTAGCGCGAGATGTTTTCGATCATCACGATGGCATCATCCACCACAAAGCCGGTGGAGATGGTCAGCGCCATCAGGGTCAGGTTGTTCAGGCTGAAATCCAGCAGGTACATCACCCCGAAGGTGCCCACCAGCGAGAGCGGCACCGCCACGCTGGGAATGGTGGTGGCAGGCAGGTTGCGCAGGAACAGGAAGATCACCAGCACCACCAGGGCCACGGCCAGGAACAGTTCGAACTGCACATCATGGACCGATTCGCGGATGGTGGTGGTGCGGTCGCTCAGCACCGTGACCTTGACCGAGGCCGGCAGGGCACTCTGCAACTGGGGCAAGAGCTGTTTGATCCGGTCCACCACCTCGATCACGTTGGCGCCGGGTTGACGCTGGATCGTGACCACCACGGCCGGGGTGGTGTTCATCCAGGCAGCCTGGTTGATGTTCTCCGTGTCATCCACCGCATCGGCCACATCCCTTAAAAACACCGGCGCGCCGTTTTTGTAGGCCACCACCAGACCACGGTACTCCTTGCTGGAAAAGAGCTGGTCATTGGCGCTGATGATGTAGGACTGGCGCGGCCCGTCAAAGCTGCCCTTGGCCTGGTTGACGTTGGCCGCAGCCAGGGCGCTGCGCAGGTCCTCCAGGGTCAGGCCATAGGCAGCCAGGGCCGCCGGGTTGGCATGGATCCGCACGGCCGGGCGCTGGCCGCCGGTGATGTTGACCAGGCCGACGCCGGGCAACTGCGCGATCTTCTGGGCAAAACGGGTGTCAGCCAGATCCTCCACCTTGGGCAGGGCCAGGGTGTCCGAACTCAGGGCCAGGGTCAGGATCGGCGCATCGGCCGGGTTGACCTTGCTGTAGACCGGCGGCGACGGCAGATCCTTGGGCAGAAAGCTGCCGGCGGCATTGATGGCGGCCTGGACCTGTTGCTCCGCCACATCCAGGGAAAGGTTGAGGCTGAACTGCAGGGTTACCACCGAACAGCCGTGGGAGCTGCTGGAGGTCATCTGGGTCAGGCCCGGCATCTGCCCGAACTGCCGCTCCAGCGGGGCGGTGACCGAGGAGGCCATCACATCGGAGCTGGCGCCCGGGTAAAAGGTGCGGACCTGGATGGTGGGATAATCCACCTGGGGCAGGGCCGAGACCGGCAACTGCTTGTACGCCACGGCCCCGGCCAGGATGATGGCGATCATCAGCAGGGTGGTGGCCACCGGCCGCAGGATAAAGAGCCGGGAGATATTCATTGCGATTGGCCCTGACGGCCATGCCCCGCCCCGCGGGGACGGTCACCCGCCTGAGGCGGTTCCTTGGGCTCCACCTTGCTGCCGTCCCGCAGCCGTTCCGTCCCCTCCACCACCACCAGGTCACCGGCAGCCAGACCCGCCAAGACAGCGGTCTCCCCTTCCTGGGTCACCCCGGTCTTGATCGCCCGCATGCTGACGGTCTTGTCCGGCTGCATCACAAACACAAAGGCCCCCTGGGGGCCGCGCTGGATCGCGGCAGACGGCACAATCAGGGCGTTGCGCTGCACCTCCAGCAACAGGCGGGCATTGACAAACTGGTTGGGGAACAGCTCATCGGCGTTGTTGGCAAAACCGGCCTTGAACTTGACCGTACCGGTGGCAGGGTCGATCTGGTTATCCACAGTCACAAGCGTGCCGCTGGCCAGCTTCTGCTTCATCTCGCGGTCCCAGGCCTCCACCGGGATCTGTTCATGCCTGCGCATGCGGGCCAGCACCTTGGGCAGGCTGTCCTCCGGCAACGGAAAGACCACGCTGATCGGGCGCAGCTGGGTAATGGTCACCAGGCCGTTGGTGTCGGTGCTGCGCACCATGTTGCCGGGGTCAATGCTGCGCAGACCGACCCGGCCGCTGACCGGCGCCGTAATCCGGCTGTAGGTCAGGTTCAGCCTGGCACTGTCGATCTGGCCCTGATCAACCTTGACCGCCCCTTCGTACTGGCGCACCAGGGCCTGCTGGGTATCCAGCTGCTGACGGGGGATCGAATCCTGCGACCAGAGGGTCTTGTACCGCTCCAGATCCAGGCGGGCGTTCAGCAACAGCTCCTTGTCCCGCTGCAGCTGGCCCTCGGCCTGGGAGAGCTGGACCTGAAAGGGCCGGGGATCGATCTGGGCCAGCAGGCTGCCCCTGGCCACCTCCTGCCCCTCCCTGAAGGCAACTGTCATCAGTTGACCATCCACCCGGCTCCTGACCGTGACCGTATTGACCGGCACCACGGAGCCAAGGCCGTTTAGGTAGACCGGCAGGTCGCCGCTGCGGACCGCCTGCACGCTGACCGGTGCCGGTGGCACCACCTTCTTGGCCTTCTGTTCTTCCTGCTGACGGGAAGCAGCCCTGACCCGGAAGAACACCACGGCAATGATCAGAAGCAGGATGATCGCAAGTACAATCCGGCCTCGGTGGCGCGGGGAAACCGTTTGTTGAACAGGTTTCACTTCAGGGGACTGGTTGGAAGGCACTTCCGTATGGGGCATGGCGCCACCTCGTGGGGTTAGAATGTAATGGTATCTGATTTGCGTCAATCCCAAGTCCCCCTTTCGCAAAGGGGGATTTAGCGAAGCAACAGTTTGTCACGGCAACCGGTCTGCAGCTTATAGAGAAGCGTGCTGCTTGGCAACTGGGCAGATGACCTTGGTTTCCGCAGTTGACGTCTGCCCGGTTCGCTCCGGCGCTCGATAGCTGGAGCTCTAAGGCTCATTGCGCTACAGCCGATAAACTCGCCCATAGGGCTTCAGACAGCATCGGCTGCTTAACGCTTCATTTCGCCAAGAGCTCCAACGCTTTGCGAGCGAGTCGCTCTCTCGGGCAACGCCAACTGCAGTTTTCAAAACGTTCTGTAAAAGACGTTGCTTGTTCTGCCATCAAACTATGGCACAATTGTGTAAAAAAAAAGAAACTTGTCTTAGAAAGTCGCTGTTGCTGGGCAGCTGTCACTATTTTGTGCTAGACAGGCAACAGATTCCATCGGGAGAACCCACATGGGCCTCGGCATCACACAACGTCTGTTTCTGGCATTGCTTGCCACCACCTGCGCGGCGATCGTGGCCATGTTCCTGATCATGCAGTGGAGCCTTGACCGCGGCTTTCTGCGCTATGTCAACACCATGGACCAGGAGCGGCTCGGCCGGCTGGTGAACCGGCTGGAAGAGGCCTATGCCCATGACCGTTCCTGGGATACCCTGCAGAAGAGTCCCACCCGCTGGCTGCAACTGATCGCCTCAACCATCCCGGACTGGGAGACCAACCCGCTGGAACGCAAACGGATCGAGCTGCTGGTCGAAAAGGCGGTCAGCACCGGTCTGTTCCCCCCCCAGGGTCCGCTGACGCAACGCCAGGCCTCCCGTTTCGAGATGCGGGTGATGCTGGTCAGCAGCAATGGCGCCACGGTCTACGCCCCCACCGGCCTGTCCGGTGAGATCGACTGGCGGCCGCTGCGCTACCACGGCAGCGAAATCGGCAAGGTCGGCCTGCGGTTGCGCAACCATCTGCTGGAGGTGCACCAGCTCCGCTTCATCCGCGAGCAGAAGCTGGCCCTGGGGCTGGTGGGGCTGGTGGTGTTGACCCTGGCTGCCGGTGTCTCGCTCTACCTGGCCCAACGGCTGGTCAAGCCGGTCAAGGCCATCGTAGAGGCCACCCATCGCCTGACCGCCGGTCATTTTGACAGCCGCGTGCCCACCACCTCCGACGATGAACTGGGCAAGCTGGCCCGCGATTTCAATGAACTGGCCCGCACCCTGGAACAGAACGAGCTGTCCCGCAAGCAGTGGGTCGCGGACATCTCCCACGAACTGCGCACCCCCTTGTCGGTCCTGCGGGGTAAGATCGAGGCGCTGCAGGACAAGATCCACCAGCCCACCCCAGCCATCATCGATGGCCTGCACAGCGAGGTGATGCGTTTAAGCCGCCTGGTGGAGGATCTGCATCAACTCTCCCTGTCCGACCTGGGCGCCCTGACCTACCAGAAGGAACCGCTTAACCTGGTCAGTGTGCTGGCGCAGGTCACGGGGCAGTACCGGCTGGCCTTCAGCCGCAGGGGACTTGGGCTTGAAACCGTATTCCCGCAGGATCACTGTACCTTGCGGGGTGACCGGGAACGGCTGGAACAGCTCTTTGCCAACCTGCTGGACAATGCGCTCAAATACACCGATCCGGGCGGCAGCCTGTATGTGACCCTGAAGACAACGGCTAGCGACGTCTGCATCGATTTTCAGGGCACGGCCCCGGCAGTGCCGCCGGAGCAACTGGGCCGCCTGTTTGAACGGCTCTACCGGGTGGAGGAATCGCGCAACCGTTCAACCGGCGGCGCAGGCCTGGGATTGGCCATCTGCAAGAACATTGTTGAGGCCCACGGCGGCACCATCACGGCAGCGGCTGCTCCGCAGGGCGGACTCTGGATCGCCATACAGTTGCCGTTGCGAGGATAGCGCTATGAACGGAACGATCCTGATTATCGAGGATGAACAGAGCCTGGCCGAAGTACTGCGCGACTACCTGTTGCAGGCTGGTTTTGACGTATGTATGACCGACAACGGCACCCAGGCCCTGAACCTGATCAAGGACCAGTCCCCGGACCTGGTGCTGCTGGACCTGATGCTGCCCGGCCTGAACGGCCTGGACCTCTGCAAGCAGATCCGCAGCTTTTCCAGCGTGCCGATCATCATCGAGACCGCCCGGATCGAGGAGATTGACCGCCTGTTGGGGCTTGAACTGGGGGCGGACGACTACATCTGCAAGCCGTTCAGCCCGCGCGAGGTGGTGGCGCGGGTCGAGGCGGTGCTGCGCAGGACCGGCACTGCCGGCAGCACGGCCGGACTGGGACTGGAACTGGACAGTTCCCGGCTTCTGGCAACCCTGCATGGCAAGGACCTTGAACTGACCGCGGTCGAATTCAGGTTACTGCAGTTCCTGCACCAGCATCCGGGCAGGATCTACAGCCGTCAGCAACTGATGGACCAGATCTATCCTGACGAACGGATCGTCAGCGACCGCACCATTGACAGCCATATCAAAAAGCTGCGCCGCAAGATCGAAGGCATTGACCCGGCAAGCGACATCATCCATTCCGTCTATGGGGTCGGCTACAAGTTTGAAACTGATTAGTACTGATCTTACGTCAGAAATAAGTCCCCCTTTATGAAAGGGGGATTGAGGGGGATTTGCCTTTAACATGCTGAAAAATCCCCCCTTGCCCCCCTTTGACAAAGGGGGGATAACTGCTGCCGAAAGTTTGGCAC
>CAZUSH010000054.1:15006-25736 GCA_964622705.1 uncultured Geobacter sp.
GTTGCTAACACTTCTTTGCCGACATTCCTTTTTTTCTCCATCTTTTCTCCTCAATTGGGGGCTACCGTACTCATAACAAGGTAGCGAATTCTGACGCCAATCAAGGAGAAATCACCATGAAGCGATCCCTTAAATCACTGTTGCTTTTAACCTGCATGCTCTCATCAACCAGCCTGGGGGCCCAGGCCGCCTTTGCCGCTGATGGCAGTACCGCCAACGCAACCCAGCCCACGGCCCAGAGCCAGCAGGGGCCACGTCATGCCCAGCGCCGTCATCAGCGCAAGGGGCAGTTCTTCCGCAAACTGGCCCGCGAGCTTCACCTGACCGGCGCCCAGAAGGCCCAGGCCCGTGAACTGCGGAAAACCAGCCAGACCGCCAACCATCCGCTCATGACCCAGCTTGTCACGGCCAGGCACCAGTTGCGGAGCCTGATCGCCTCGGGCACGGCCGATGAGGCAGCAGTACAGGCACAATCAGCCACGGTTGCTGCAACAGAATCCAAACTGGCAGTACAGCGTGCCCAGAACGTCAAACAGTTCCTGGCGCTGTTAACACCGGAGCAGACTGCCAAGTATCATGAGCTGCAGCAAAAAAGGGAGCAACGCTTTCAGACCTTTATGGAACGCCACCAGCAGCCTGCTGCCATGCCATAGCCAACAGGCAGCGCGTGGTGAGGAAGCGAGGGTAGCACCATGAAAAAGAAAACAATCCTGGGGATAGGTGTTGTGCTGTTGCTGCTGGCTGGGGCACTACCGGCCAGTGCCGGTCATTTCAGGGCCAATATCTGGGTAGGGCCGGGTTGGGGGCCGCGCTGGTACGGCCCGCCTCACTATTACTATTATCCCTATTACTCTGACCCGCCGACCGTGATCGTGCAGCCGCCGCCGGATGTCTATTACTATCCTGCCCCGGCCCAACCTGCGCCGCAACCGCAGCAGGCCGCACCGCCACAGTACTGGTACTACTGCAGGGAACCACAGGGCTACTATCCCTATGTCAACACCTGCCCCGGAGGCTGGCAAAAGGTTGCCCCAACCCCGCCCGACCAGAAGGAGTGAGCCATGCGAAGACAACGCATCATAGCAGCCTTGCTGCTTGCACTGTTGTTGAACGGCTGTGCCACCCTGCCGAACGGCCCCAGCGTCACGGTCCTGCCCGCTCAGGGCAAACCGTTCGACCTGTTCCAGAAAGAAGATACCCAGTGCCGGCACTGGGCAGCCCAACAGATCGGCATGACGCCTGATGAGATTGCCAAGCAGGATACTACCACCGGCGCCCTGGTGGGGACCGGTATCGGGGCTGGGCTGGGGGCGCTGATCGGCTCTGCCTCGGGCAATGCCGGTGCAGGTGCGGCAGTAGGTGGACTCAGTGGCCTGCTGATCGGTTCAGCAGCAGGTTCAGATCAGGGTAGACTGACCGGCAGGGAGGCGCAACAACGGTATGATACCGCCTACATGCAGTGCATGTATGCCCACGGCAACCAGGTGGTGGCGCCGAGCTACGACGGCTACGGCCGTAGGATCATCGTGGTGCCGCCCCGGCGCAGCTACTATCCTGCCACACCGTATCAACCACCGCCGCCACCGCTGCCGTAATGTGCAAGAAAAAAGCGCTGTTTGCCTCCCCAGACAACAATCTGGGGGGCAAACAGCGGGGAGGGTGGTTGTTGGTTGATTGGGTTGATGCTGAGGGGGTATACGTTCGTGTGACGAGAAGTCCGCCCAGAATGAGTATGGTGTCCCTCTATTCTCCCAATTCGACGAAGAGCTTCTCCTGGCTATATCCTTTCTTTATTGACTAGATTCCAATAGTGCGCCCCCAATGCTGTCAAACGACATCCAGTCGAATTCATTGCTGCGTAATACATATGCTCTTCATCTGCAGGCTTCACCAAATTGACATGGTTATACTTCTGTAACATTGCAAAGCATTTTGTGTTTTCTTCTATGGGATTGTTCGATGTAGGCTCAAAACTTGGGTTAAGTGGGATGATAAATGATGGTTCAGGAAAGAGGACCGTGATCTGCTTAAGATCCTCCAGGGCAATTGGAGGTTGAACTTCCCTCAACGAGATGAAGCGCTTGACGTTAGTTTTAAATATTGGGCGTTGCTCCCACGGTCCAAGGGCTTGATCAATGTGAGCATAGACACTACCGGGAGTGATGTCGCCAACAAGGTTAGCTGCACTACCGCCAAGGGCATCAACTAAGAGGGCAGTAAATACACCTGAGCCCCCTGTTTCAACTGAATACTGATCCTGTGCAGATGCTGTAAGAATTGTAACCCCTTCACTCAAAACGGACTTGTTCTCTGTAATGGCAGGGGTCCCTGCAATCCCAGAATGACAACAATCTAGAATAATGATTTTATTTTGAGCCTTAGACCCATTAACAATAGTCAACAACTCATCCATCGGAAAGCCATCATCACCATCTTTGCACTCAGATGTGATAAGATATCCACCTGTAGTTTCTATGTATCCGTGCCCTGAAAAATAAAAGAGTGCAATTTCTGAATTATCACGAAATAGCTCTTGAACTTTATCCTTTAATTCTCTTCGTGTTATTTGTGATGATGATCCTGTAGCAGTCATTGCAACGACACCAAAGTTCAAAGAGCCATCGCCATGCCGCTCTAAGACACTCTTAACAGCATACGCGTCATTGACACAACCCTTGAGGCATGAAGCGGTTTCATAAAAGTCCACTCCAACAATCAGCGCTTTTCTCATGTCCCCCCCTATATTGAGACCTTCCTTATTGCTTCAACAATAGACGAACTCTGCCATTTGACGATTGCATCAGCATTGTCCTTCACAATTTTGGACGTTCTTTCTGCCCCCCACGGCTCTATCGCAACAATCGGCTTGCTAAAAACTTTTTTGGCAATCTCAATTTCCTTGTTGATCCACTTAGAATGCGTACTGTATACCCCCGCCAGCATAACGACGCAGTTAACTGGCGAAATTTGGTTCTTGATTGCATTGTAAAGTGCAGTTTCATTTGGGGCGTTATGAATCGGGTCGTTCTTGGGAACTGAGTAATTTGACCATTTGAAATATGAGTGTTCGTTGAAGAATGCGACAAGTTTTTCGTAAGCGTCCCCGTAAGTCCAAGAATGGCTGATGAATAGGCGGTAGTTCGTAAGCGCTGGCATTTTTACTCCTTCTTGTTTGTGATGATGTCAGTACAATAGCTCATGAATTTATGCGACGACACCACGTCATGGAACAAACGTTACCTTTCCCATGGCTCTATGGGATCGACCCGCTTCGGTTTCGGCGTGTCTCTGATTTCCCGCTGTGGCGTGGAGGGTGGATTACTAGGTCGCGGAGTTGGTGTTGGTGTAGGCCTTGGGGTGGGCTGAGAAGGCTGTCTTGACTTGTCTGAATCACGCTTCATAATAAATCCTCCGGTACGTAGAATTTTTCTGCTGGCAACTCAGTATCTACTTCGTGTTGACAACAGGCTAACAACTTTTTGTCGATCTTCTCCCCTGGCTCTTTGTTTACTAAGACGCCTTTCCTTTTGAGCGCCTTTTTAAAATCACTCTGCATTTCTTTGTCGTATTTCAACTTTTGCGCAATCAATTCCTTTATTTCATGCAAATCATGTTCAAGTGCTTTGTACCCTGATAGGACTTCTTCATATTTCTTGATTTTTTTCGTTAAAGAAAGTGAAGGTTTTAGGACGGCAATAATGGCAGAGGCAATACCTAAATACTGCCAAATATTCTGTCCCACAGCCGTTTCCCAAAACCACAGTCCGGCAATTGCTGAGGAGGGAGCGGTGACTAGGAGGATAGCTTCCATATAAAAATTGGCTGACTCCACCCTGCTGAGCTTGCAGGTGTAATACTTAACGTTCAGCCTTGCTGTCCGATACAAGTCATATACTCCCCAAACCGGGTGACCTTCTCTCGTAGGAGTCATTATATTTCTGTATCTCCTCTTCTTACGGAGCAAAACTAGAGCAAAACTAGGGACACTCCCCGGTTTTACTAAAATGTGTAAAATTTCGTTACACCGCGAAGCGACAAGCCCAAAAATCACCAAAATTCAAATGCGTTACAAAAACTGTAAAATTTCTTTACAGCCTAAAAAAACGAAAACCCCGCCAAAGAGGCGGGGTTTTTAGGCAGCAGTCGCTGCGATACGGTATGTTTGGGGTGCGCATGGGCGCTCCTTATGTGGCAGATGAATGACCGCTTATAATCCTGTGGTGCCGCAGATGTCCAGCAGAAAATCAGTCACCCCGGAATGGCGCTGTCTCCCACATACAACGGCTAAATTTTCACCATTCATGAACAGGTCCAGCGTGGCTGACAAGCGTGGACGAGCCATTACCAGGTATCCTTGGAGTGCTGCTCAGACATGCGAGGTTCGACAAACAGGTCGATCTCCAGTGCTGCCAGGAGCAGGAAGATTGTTGACAGGCGGACGCCCGGCTTGCCCCGTTCGATATACGACACTGTTGCCTTATCCACCCCCACCAGCTTCCCCAGAGACTCTTGTGTGAAGCCCCGCTTTTTACGCTCATCCCTGACAAAGGCTCCAAAGGTTTGCGCTGAGATTATTTTTCTCTGCATGGCAGATTCCTTTTACTGTTGAGCCTCTTTCAAAACTACTGCGGAGGCCGTCTACTGCGTCGCAAAGGTAGCTGATCCTTCGCCTGAAGCTCCCCCCTTTGGAAAAGGGGGGCAGGGGGGATTTGGTTTTCACCATCAGAGGCGAATCCCCCTAAATCCCCCTTTGCTAAAGGGGGACTTGCTAGTCAGCGGAAGATTGACGTTAACCAGGTTACGTTTTGAAAGAAGCTCTGTCGATACGCAGTAAAATATATTTACTGTCAATACGCGATAATTTCACGCATTTCATCTCACCGCCAATAAACTTTCTTAGTGCTTTTGTAAGATCAGCTTGAGCAAAACCGCCAGCACCATGGTGATAAAGATCGGCCGCACAAAGGCAGCTCCCTTTTTCAACACCAGCCGGGCACCAATCCGCGCACCCAGGAACTGGCCCGCCCCCATGACCAGTCCTTCCGGGATATGCACCTGGCCTGCCAGCAGGAAAAAACCAAGCGCCACAATGTTACTGGTAAAGTTCATGACCTTGGTTGCGGCCGTGGCACGCACCAGGGAATAGCCCAACAGCAGCATGAAGGCCATGGCCCAGAATGAGCCGGTGCCGGGTCCGAGAAACCCATCGTAAAACCCGATCATGAGGCCAAACAGCAGGAAAAACGGCGTGGCAGGCCAGCGCGCGTGGACATCCTCGTGCCCCAGACGCGGGGTAAGCAGGGTGTAGAATGCAATCAGACCCAGCAGCCAGGCGAGAGCGCCTGGATGGCCGGATGGAATGGGTATGGTGTTCCTCTGCTTGGTTCTCCATTTTCCCTGCCAGGTGTTCCTGAAGTAACTGCCGTTTTCAGGTTTATTCACTATCCTCTCACATGTCAGCGCATGTATGCCTGTCTAGCTGTTTGGGTTCCATAGACAGGATTTCCCCGCCTGTTCGAGATAACACCCACCCATGATGCCGCGCAGAAGAATCATTGCCGCCCGCTGAGATGACTGGATGGTAACTTCGGCCTGTAGTTCATGCCAGACGCGCCGCATAAGAGAGACATCAAGATATTGAGTCACTTCTGGAACTGCTTCCAGCCGCTCCAGGGTGGCATCCATTTCCGCTGGATGTTGCAGCAGCCGAAGTCCGACATCGGCTGCCTGTTTGCCACGGACCCGATTCCACTGTACTTGCGGCGGAAGTATCCCCTCCATGGCCCTCCTCATCAGCATTCGCTCCCCGCCTCCGTAGGTATCCTGCTCGGCTGGTACACTCAGGCAATATTCGAGCAGCCGGATATCGGCGGTGGGGTCACGTACTTCCATACCAAAGGCCGCCCCCATCATGTGCCAGAGCGGCCCGGCAAACATGCCGTTGTAAACAAGGGTTAACCTCCGTTCCTCAAATGGATCTATCAGGTTTCCCGAGCTACGTTTGTCGTTCGACCAGCGCTTGGCCTGCAACAGCCCCACCCGGTCGGCAAAGTGAGGGTTTATGGCGCCCTGTTCATTCCGGAATGCGCCGGCTTTTATATTCCGAAAACGCATCCAATACGGCATGAGCAGTGGCTTCACCAGACGCCCGGCAACCGCCCGAAACCAGGAGCGGCCATGATACCGTTTCCATGCGGCCATGGCCTTTATTCCTTCATCCCATTTCCCCTGTGCAAACAGCATGAAGATCCGATCCTGCCCGCCACTCCATGACACACCGCCGTTACCCATCTGTCCGGTCAGCATGACGCCGATATTTTGCTCCCGTGCCGCATCATGCAGCGCCATGATCCAGAATTCATTTGCCGCTGCATGCTGGGGAGAACGGGTAATGGCAACGGCGCGTTCAATGCCGGTCAATGGTGTTACCGTAGCTGCGTCAATGGCAACATGGTCAATGTTGTCGAATTGTTGGGAAACAGCATGGGCAAGCGGCCACTCATCCGCCAAAGAGCCCGGAACAAGATGGCTGGCGTAAAACAAAGGCACTGAGGTAAAGGCGGCAAGCCGTTCACCACGCTCCTGCAAGGCGTGCGCCGCCAGAGCAGTCACCGAAGACGAATCAAGTCCGGCGCTCAACGTGGTGCCGACCGGCAGGCGGGAGCGGAGCCGAACGTTCACGGCTGCCCGGTAACGTTCCAGGAAACCGGCTACATATTCATCATCCTTCAGGCCACCTGCCGTGGGAATGTTGCCGATATCCCAATACCGCCGCAACTGTTTTCCATCGGCTGCTATTTCCAGTGAAAAGCCGGACGGGAGCAGCTTGACGCCGGCCCAGCAGGTATCGTCCTCTTCTCCGATGAAACTCATGGAGAGATACGCGGCAACATACGTTTCATTGATCTGCCGCTTAACTTCCTTCAGGGCGAGCAGTCCCTCAGGATCAGCAGCAAAGGCAAAAAACGGGTAGTGAAAATAATAATAGAGTCCTGTGTACCCCAACTGATCACGCGCCAGAAAGAGCGTGCGCTGTCTGCTGTCCCAAGCAGCCATGGCCCAGTCACCAAACAGGTGCGCAGAAGCATCTTTCCCCCATTTTCGCCAGGCATGCTGAACCAGGCGGGTGTCTGGAACCAGTATCCGCTCGCCGGCAGGAATGCTAAAGAGATCACACAACTCGTCCCGGTTGTCGAGACGGGCTGCAGCGGTAAACAGATTTTCGCTCTGTTCATCAATTACCGGCATGTCCATGACAAGGGACTCGGGGGTAATGGCAAGGTTGGCATACCCCATGATGGCAGAGCCGCTTCTGACAACAGCGAGGCCGTCCGGCCCCCATTGTTGCAGGGCAGATTTCATGCGCTCGCCGGTTGAAATCTCCTGCGGTCGGCCATCAAGATAGACGCAACCAAAAATAGCGCTCACTGCGCCCCCGGGAAATACTGTTTGGGATAAAAATTTAAAATAGTGGTATACACCACCATCATATCTGAGACGTGATGACAAGCAATAATTTGCCAGATCGTGCCGACTGAAAAGACATAAGAGGATACACAGTGAATTACACAACAGAGCTGCGCCGGATGTATCTGGACCTTATTAAAAACAGCATCATCGGCTTGATTTCTGAAGATGAACCTACCGTTGTCTTCCCGATCCCCGGTTACATAGACAAGCAGCCCCAGGGGTTCAACCGTAAATGGCGTGAATGGGGGCGTGATTGCCCTAGCCGGGCACACAGCATGATCGGCAAACGACGCATGGATAATATCCAGTTCTGCGTGGAACAGGCGCTTGCCGCCAATGTGCCCGGAGACCTGATCGAAACCGGCGTATGGAAGGGGGGCGCGACCATCTTCATGCGCGCCATCCTGAAGGCGCATCAGGTACGTGACCGCTACGTATGGGTCGCCGATTCGTTCGAAGGGCTGCCGGCCCCGGAATCGTCCAGATATCCGGATGATGCCACATTTGAAAGATGGCAGGGCAGCATCTGCATCCCACTGGAAATGGTGCAACACCATTTTGAGCTTTATGGTTTACTTGATGAGCAGGTTCGCTTTCTCAAGGGATGGTTCAAGGATACCCTGCCTGTAGCGCCCATTGATCGGCTGGCAGTGATCCGTCTGGACGGAGACTACTATCAGTCAACCATGGAAGCGTTGGTCAGTCTCTATCCGAAGCTTTCGCCCGGTGGTTTCCTGATCGTTGATGACTACTTTGCTCTTCCGGCATGCCGCAACGCTGTTGACGACTACCGCGCGACACACGGTGTCGGAGAGGAGTTGCAGGATATTGACGGCACTGCCATTTACTGGCGCAAGGAGTGAGATCCGCAGCCCGAATCGTGATCAGCGCCGAGCAGTTCCGTTACCTCAGAATTGCTCAACAAGCGTGCATCAAACTGCACGGCCTTTTCCAGCAAACGGTCGTACAGTCCGGACGAGAGTTCCCGGTGGTGCCAGGCCAACCGGAACATCTTGACCGCACAACTTTCGCGGACCGTGGTGACTGTTGCCGTGTCCGGACTTACTTTCTCCAGGTACATGTGCATGATGTTTCCCAGAAGTTCAGCCGTCTGGCTTACCTCTGCCTCGTTTGAAAACGTCCTCTGGCGGATCCCCCAATAGAGATTATTGACTTGCTGCAGCGGAATCCTGACGCCAAGGGTTCGAAACAAGGCGGCGTGCATAAGCAGCACGATCTGCCCCTGCTGGCTCTTGCGCTGGGTCCGGCTCGTCTGCCCCTCCGTTATCCGGTATGCCGCCAGATACTCTGCAATGTTGGCAAACTCCGTGGTTTGGATAAGCCGCGTCCAGAGCTCGTAATCACAGGCATAGGGATGATCCAGCGAGTACCCTCCGCTCCGGAGTAGCAGATCCCGCCGCATCATTGCCGCCGAATGCACGACACAGCCGCGAAACAACAACTCCCATCGGATCTGCCGGGGCACAACAGGATAACGGATTGAAGCGGTCACCTGGCCGTCGGCGTCGAGCCACCGGACATAGGACCCGACCACGCCGACTGACGGCTGACACTTCAGAAAAGCGGTCTGCAACGCCAGCCGCTCCGGCATGGCCAGGTCATCCTGATCAAGATTCGCCAGAAACATGCCACGGGCCGCATGCAGGGCGCGGTTCAACGTCCCAGACGGGCCGAGCCTGCTATTGTTTCTCATGACAACGATGCGGCTGTCTTGGGCGGCATAGGTATGCATGATCTCGGCAGAGCTGTCGGTAGAAGCATCGTCCACAATCAGGTATTCAAAATCAGTGAATGACTGCCCGAGAACGCTTTCAATCGCCTGCGCCAGAAACAGCTCACCATCGCAGACCGTTGTTACCACCGAGACAGAAGGAGGTATCATGGGCGACACCGGGGCAACGGAGCTGCATGGGCTGCCACGTCGGCAACTATTTGTTGTACCAGTGGGGAAAGTGCATCGAGGTTGTCGGGTCGTTGAATCAACCGTACGGGGATATGTTGTACAAGCCGTCCCAACTGCCGGTATTCGTTGGCAACGACCGTTGGCGGCGGGGTTACCGGACCATAGCGGTTGGCGAGAAGATGGTGCAGCGCCACAGGCAGTGGCATGGCATGAATGGATGATTGGCTTAGTTCCGCATTGCGCGGCAGCAGGATGTACAGTGCTCCCAGCGGTGTTGCCTGACTGCTGAATGGGGTCTGCGCGGCGCTGTCCGTCTCGGGCAAGGCCAAGGAACGTTTGTCCGTTCCGGAAAAAAGTGGGGGATATGATGCCACGTCAAAGTTGAGCGCGGTCAGACTTTGTGGCCATAAGCGCAAATTGCGTGAGCCCGGCTGCACCAGGTATGCATCGTCCCTGAGTTGCATCACGATGCGGTCGTCCGCCACCAGCGGGTAACCGCAGGCAATGAGCGCTGCCGTCAGGGTAGATTTACCCGCACCGCTTCCTCCCAGGAAACCGATCGCCTTGCCAGCCAGGGCAACGGCGCTGCCATGCAGTGAAAGCCTGTCCCCCAGACGAAGTGCGAACCCCAGCACCCTGGTTGCCAACACTTCACCGGCTATCCGCCCGGCAGCTTCTTTGCTCATGCCGGGGATATCCCAGGCAGCCAGAACCTCGCTGCCGCCATGCCGCACCACAAACGCGGCGCGCCCCCCCTGATCGTTGGCAAAATCGAGACAATAGAGTGTCTCGTCCCCGTCGCGAGCCTCCAGCAATCTGAACCAGGCCTCACCGGTCTGCCCGTACGGGGCCGGAACCCAGTGCCACTGTTTCAGCCCCTTCTGCAACGTTGTCCACTCCTCCCGCGTGATGCAGATGTCCGCCGGCGCAGCGGCATCATCCGCCAAGGGCAGATCGAGAAGAGGTGCATTCATGGTTATGCGCAGATTATGGAGCAGGCAGGTACAGGTAGTCATGGCAAAAATAACGGGCATTCAGCAAGCAAGCGTGCCGGAATGCCCGTTCTGTCATGCAATTCAGGTTTGCGTTGAGGGATCAGGAATACATCCCGCCATCTACACCCACACCAACAGGGCCCGACTGGGTAAGATTTTTGACCGATCCGTGTTTTTGCAGATGCGGTGATTGATAGGCACGGCGTTTGGTCGGTGATGACAGGGACAGTTCAGCTGAATTGGACGTGGGCTGTTTGGACATGGCATCCCCCTTGGGTGATAGATGCTGCATGAGACTAAAAATAGCCGCCCTTGTCAAGATGATTTACGTCTTTGCATCA
>CAZUSH010000055.1:0-25703 GCA_964622705.1 uncultured Geobacter sp.
ATCGTTGCCCTGGGGACCTTTGCCGCCCAGACCTTGCTGGAGAGCAAGGAGCCGGTCTCCCGTCTGGGGGGCAGATTCCGTCAGTACCACGGCATACCGCTGATGCCCACCTTCCACCCGTCCTTCCTGCTGCGCAACAAGGACAACAAACAGCACTACTGGGACGTCTGGAGCGACATGGAGCAGGTCTTGCGCAAGTTGAAGCTGCCGGTACCTGAAAAGCGGCGCAAGTAGTGCCGCCGACCTGTTCAGAGCCAGCGCCGGACTACAAACAAGGGGGCCTTAACCTGTCCCGGCGGCCAGTCGTTTGCCGGACGGCGTTGTTGTAACAGCTGCTGCAGGCGTGTCCGCAAGGGACTGATGAGTACGCCATCCTGTTGGCCGTTACACCGCAGGATGCTTTCTATGACCTGCTGCTGATCCAGCACGATGATGACATGCCCCTTCCAGACCAGCAGATCAAGCGGCTGCAATCGCTGCAACAACTGCTCACCCCCCAGGCCTTCTATCGCCACTCCTTTGCCGAAACTGACCAGCTGCTCCGTATTGCGAGGGGTATAACCGTTCGTTGCCTCGTACAGCAGGCCGGAGCAATCCAGACCCTGAAAGCGGACCTGGCCGTCCTGTACAACACCGCGCCGAACATTGCCGCCCCAGACGTACGGCAGGCCGACTGCGGTGCGCAGGGTCTGCACAATGGACGCTCGTGACGGCAGCAGGGGCGCGCGTTCAGCCGGCCTGTCCTGGCAGGGCTGCAGCGCTGCTGCAGCGACATACAGGCTGACCCCGGCCGGGGCTTGATACTCTGCGCTCCTGACCTGCACTACGCCGGGGCTGCTGGACGGGGCAGCCAAGACCTCGAAGACAGTGCCGGGCAGGGCGATAAATTCCAGCTGTCGCACCTGACCGCACTGGTCCGGGTGCAGCACTGCCCGTGGGCCGGCAGCCGCAGCCTGGTTAAAGACCGCTACTGCCTGTCTGGCCACGCCAAAACGGGGCGTGTTCACAGCCATGGCGATTCCTGGCCGGCCTACGCAATACAGCAGCAAAACGATGATCAAACGCACAATCATGGGCTTCTCTTTCCTCCCAAGGCTTCAGTAACCAACTGTTTTTGTTGTGGGGTCAGGCGGGGCGATTGGGCCAGGTTCTTCACAACACTGCGCGGCAGGCGGGGAAGGAAAAGAGTAAACCAGATGGCCGGCGTGCGTGGGTTTTTCAGGATGGCCTGCTGCAGTTCCGGCCGGCTCTGCCAACGGCTATGGCGGGCAACCAGCGAGATGGTCTCGGCGGTGGCAGCAGCCGAGCTGACAAACTGATGAACTGCCCCCTCCTTGAGCCGGGGGTTGTCCAGGCAGGCCGTCACCAGCTGCGGTTGTCCCAACTTCAACAGGGCCTCAACAATGGCCGGGGTGCCGCGGCGGGCAAGTGCAAGTTGATTGCCCAGCGGCTGAGTCGGGATGCGCTGAAGAATGACCCGCTCCGCCGCCAGTTTTTGATCCTGGGGAATATGGGGCAGGGTGCAGAGCTTGAGCAGGTCGAAAAGATAGAGTCGCGGAAGCAGAGCGCCGATAATGTGGGCTGGCGCCTCGGTATGCTGGATCAGGGCAAACTGAACCTGGTAGGCGTTGGCCGGTGCTTCATGCTGCTGGTACAGCAGGTTGAACAGTTCCGGGTGCAGACCGGTATGCTGCAACAGCGTCAGCAGATGCGCCTCACCCAGGGCTGGATTGCGCAGGGCGGCTCGCAGCAGATCCGGCGAAGGACGTTCCATCAGTAAAAAAAGTTCGTCCGCGCCGCCGTGCAGGGCCTTGTGCAACTGCTGCAGTTCAACTGTGGGGTGCTTGTTCATACGGTTGTCCGGTTGCGGGTGAAAATGGAGCATGCTACAAGTAGTGTCTGGCAGTCTACACTAACTACCCGGCCTGTGTCGAACGGAGTGATCGTGGATGTGTGTGCGGAGCCGTTTCGGATGCCGGACCTAAGCGATGAGCAGCTGCAGGCTGTGCTGGACCTGCTGGCCCGCCAGACCGGACAGCCGCTGATCGCAACCTACAAAGAGGCCTGCATCAGGCGACGGATAGCCGGCCGCATCAGACGTAGCGGCTGCGGTGATATTGCGCAGTATCTGGCCCTGCTGAACCGTGACCCTGCCGAGTGTGCGCGGTTGCGTAGCGCCCTGCTGATTCATGTCAGCCAGTTTTTTCGCAATCCCACCCTGTTTGCAGGCTTGCAGGAGCGGGTGTTGCCGGAGCTTGTCGCGCGGATGGAAACCTGCGGCCAGGCGGAGCTGCGGTTGCTCAGTATCGGTTGTGCGGCCGGGGAGGAACCGTATTCGTTGGCGATGCTCCTGCTTGAATCGTTTATGCCACTGGTGCGGCAGGGGCGGGTGCAATTGCTGGCGGGCGACCTTGACCGTACTGTTTTGGCCAGGGCCCAGGCGGGATGTTATCAGGAACGTGCCCTGAAGGACGTATCCCCCGAGCGACGGGAGCGATTTTTTGCACCTGTTGCGGGAGGCTGGCAGCTGCGGCCGCTGGTCAGGGAGCTGGTGACGTTCCGCTGGATGGATCTGCAGCAGTTGGATGATTGTCCGACGCCAGATCTGATCCTCTGCCGGAATACCCTGATCTATTTTCAACGTCTCACCCAGGAGAGAATCTTACGCTCTCTGGCGGCTATTCTGCCGCAGCATGGTATACTGGTGCTCGGCAAGGCAGAGAGTCTGCCTTCGAGAGTGCGGGAATGCTTTGCTACATGTGATCCGGAAGAACGAATTTATCGTCGCAGGTAAGGAGGTGTTTTGATGCGTCGTACACCCTTGGGGTATAAATTCATCCTCGGTTTCATCGCTGTTGTCGCCGTTGAGGCCTTTGCGCCTTCCTTCGTGGCACTGCTGGGGTATTCTGCTGAGGAAACAAGGCTTTTGTCCGTTGTGATTGCCCTGACCGTCGGTCTCGTGATGGGGTGGTTTTTTTCGCGTAAATTCAGTCAGAATATCAGTCGACTGTCCGAGGCGACACGCGAAGTCAGTCAGGGTGACCTCTCGTGCGATATTGAGCTGCCCGCGACCAGGGTTCCGGACGAGACCCATGAGCTGGCAGCTGCCGTCAATCAGATGGTCCACAGCCTGCGGGAATTGGTGGGACATATCCGCAACGGTTCGCAAAAGCTGAGCACCGCTGCTCGCGAGATCAACGGCACCGCCTTTGAGATCAGCAGCTCGACAGAAGAGGTGGCACGGGCCATCGAACAGATTTCGCACGGGGCCGAATCCCAGGCTGGCCAGGTTGAACGGAGTTCCCGGATCATTAAGGAAACGGCCATTTCCATCGAGCTGATTGCGTCACGGGCGCGTGAAAGCGCCCGTTCCGCCCGGGAAACCAGCCAGACGGCCCGCCGGGGAGCTGAGTTGGCGGGCGATGCCGTAGAGTTGATGCGCCAGTTTTTTCAGCAGGTTGAGGAGGTCGGTACGCGCTTTGAGCAGTTCAATGAACGGCTGCAGCGCGTTGGCAAGGTTGCCGAGTTTATCGCAGAGGTATCCCGCCAGACCAACCTGCTGGCTCTGAACGCCTCCATTGAGGCGGTGCGGGCTGGTGAATACGGCAAAGGCTTTGCCGTGGTCGCCGATGAGGTGCGCAAGCTGGCGGAAACCAGTACGCAATCGGCCGCTGAGATCAACGCCCTGATCGAGGCCTTACGGGAGGAAAGCCGCTCCGTCCATGAAAGTGTGCTGGAGAGCACCCGCACCATCAGTGACGGCAAGCGCAATATCGATGTAACGGCAGGGGCCTTTACGGAAATTATGACCAGCGTGCAGGAGACCGAACGGCGGGCCAACAGTATTGCCGACCTCTCGCAGATGCAGATGGAGAGCTCGGTCAAGATGGTGCTGACCATTGATGAGATTGCAAAGGTGGCGGACGATAACGCCGCAGCCACCGAACAGGTTTCTGCCTCGACGGAAGAGCAGTTGGCTGCCATGCAGGACATGGCCTTGTCCACCAAGGAGCTGGCGCAGCTGGCCGCTGAACTTGAACAGGTGGTACGGCGTTTTGTGCTGGAAGAACCGCTTGAACTGACCGAGATTGTATGAGTGACGTGCAACGCTTTCTGCTGCTGCGAGCCGGTACCCAGCACTATGCCCTGCCTTTTGAGCAGGTGACCGAGGTAACGGAGCTGCGTCCCCTCGCCCCGGTGCCTCGGGCCCCAACCTGGTGTCCGGGCGCCAGCCGCTCTGCCGGAACGATTGTGGCGGTGGTTGACCTGGCCGCCTATCATGGTGAAGAGCCTGAACCACACCCGGAAAAACTGGTGGTGCTTGACCTGCGGCTGGGAGGGCTTGCCCTGCTGGTCGGTCCGGTCCAGGGGCTTACCCTGGAGGCGCCGATCCGGCTGGAGCAGGATGCCTACGGCACCTGGCTGGTAACCCCTGCGGCGCGGGCCGAGCTGCTGGATGCAAGGGAGTTGCTGGAGGAGATCTCGGCAGCCATGTCCCACTGATTCCGCTTCCAGCTCACGGCGTCGACGGCGTTGGTTGCTCCTTGACGGATGAACGTATATACGCCGGCGTTGCAGCCTCCTTACCGCCGTGCAGTCATCCTTGCTCTGATACCGGAGTATCCTTCCACGTAACCCATTGTCTTTGTCGCGCGCACAGCAAAAATCCTCGTCTCGCTTACCCCTTGTCTATTGATGCAACAGTGCGTGAACATCCTGCATGAAAGCATTGATGTCGTCGTCGCTGGAGGCCCAGGAGCACATCAGTCGCGCCCCGCCGGCGCCGATGAAGCTGTAGAAGTGCCAGCCGCGCCGACGCAGACCGTCAAGCAGCGCCTGCGGCATCCGGACAAAGACCGAGTTGGCCTGCCGGGGAAACATGATCTCCAGCCCGTTTTCCCGCAGGCATGCCTCCAACCGGGCGGCACAACGGTTGGCATGGCCCGCCCGCATAAGCCAGGTATCGCCCTGCAGCATGCCGAGCCACGGGGCTGACAGAAAACGCATCTTTGAGGCTAGTTGTCCGGCCTGCTTGCAGCGATAATCAAACTCTTCCGCCAGCTCCTGCTGGAAAAACAGCACCGCTTCGCCGATGGCCATACCGTTTTTGGCCCCCCCCAGGCAGAGCACATCCACGCCGGCCTTCCAGCTGATATCGGCAGGCGCGCAGTTCAGTGCGGCAACGGCATTGGCAAAACGGGCGCCGTCCATATGGAGCTTGAGCCCATGCTTTCTGGCAAGCGCGCCGGCAGCGGTCACCTCTGCCGGTGTGTAAACCGTGCCCAGTTCCGTGGCCTGGGTCAGCGAGAGCACCTTGGGTTTGGGGTAGTGGATATCAGAGCGTTTGGTAATGAGCTGTTCGACGGTAGCGAGATTGAGCTTGCCCTCGTGACCATCCGCCAGCAGCAGCTTGATGCCGTTGGAGAAAAACTCCGGCGCACCGCACTCGTCCGTTTCGACATGGGCAAACTCGTGGCAGATGACGCTGTGGTAGGAACGGCACAATGACGACAGGGCCAGGGAGTTGGCAGCTGTGCCGTTAAAGACAAAGTAAACCTGGCAATCGCACTCAAATACCTCTCTGATGCGGCTGCAGGCCTGCTCCGTAAACCGGTCGTCGCCGTAGGAAGCGCAGAAGCCGGTGTTTGCCGCCGCCATGGCCTGCAGGGCCTCGGGGCAGATCCCTGCGTAATTGTCGCTCGCAAATGCAAGATAGTTGGGCATGTTATCTCTCGGTATGCTGCATAAAAATGCATACTATGCCCAATTTAGAGGCAGATATGGGCTGGTTGGTGTGTTTGAGTGCATCAGGCTCACGTTGATCCTGTTTGCAACCCATTGTAATCAAACGATGAATATCTGCAAGCTCTTTTGTGCGCATTCTTGGCACGCTTACTGTTACAGCAGTGTGAACAAACGGCGCATTGAATCGCAGTATGCAAAATGCCAATCACCCACTAGGAGGAACAGTTATGAAATCAGTTCGCAGCATGATCCTGGCAGCAGCGTTGACGCTTTCCGTTGCTTCTGCAGCACTGGCTACCCCCACCGGTCAAATTTGGATTCCCTCTCCCGATGCAAAAGGTTTTAAAGAGGTTACCGTCAACCTGACGTACAATGGGCGCTTCTCGCAGAAGAGCGAGGCTGGCCCCAGCTATTTTGACGCCGGTGTGGTAGCCGGTGTGCTGCCGTTTGAAAACCTCAAGCTGGAGATCGGCGCCGATTACCTTACCTCAAACCTGCAGAATGACAATTATGGCGACAACCATCCGTTCTACTTCAACGCCAAGCTGGCCACCCCTGAAGATGCCTTCGGCATCAAGGGGATGCCGGCCCTTGCCGTTGGTGTCTACAACCTGGGTACCTATGACAAGCCCGAGGTAACTGGCTCTACCCGCCAGAATATCGCTTATGGTCTGGTTGGCAAAACCTTTCCGGTCATTGGCCGTCTTTCTGCAGGTGGCTACTATGGTGCACAGCGCGCACTTGCCGTTGGCACCAACCTGAAGAACAATAACAGCGGTGTGATGGCCTCCTGGGACCGTTCCATGACTGAAGTTTCCGATAAGCTCTGGCTGGCAGTTGACTATATGAGCGGCAACAATGCCAACGGCGCACTCTCCGTTGGTGGCTCGTGGGCGTTCACAAAGAATGTTTCACTGCTCTTGGGCGTGATTACCTACAACCCGTTCTATAAGACGTCTCAGGGAGAGTCCATTCCTGGTGGTAAGCCGGCCTATACGACACAACTGTTTGTAAACTTCTAGGCAGGATCGTGGATGTAACGCAGTAAAAACGGGGGGCATGTGCTCCCCGTTTTTTGTTTTATTCTTTAAGGTGATGTTTTATAAAGGGACACCTTGACCTGATGGAGGTATGCCATGGCTATACGTACACATTTTTGCCTTCTGGCAGCGTTCGTGCTGCTGCTGGGAATTGCGGCAGGCTGCAACAAAAAAAGTAGCGACCAGGCCGCAACTGCACCCGGTGGTACGATCAAGATCGGTTTCTCCGGTGCCCAGACCGGCGATGTGGCCATGTATGGCAAGCCCGCACTTGAAGGGATAAAGATGGCAGCTGAAGAAATCAATGCTGCCGGTGGGGTGTTGGGCAAGAAGATTGAGGTGATTGAGTCGGATAACCGGGGGGATAAACAAGAGGGGGCGGCAATTGCCCAGAAGCTGATCAGTCGGGATAACGTCGTGGCGATCATCGGCGATCCGACCACCGGTATCTCCAAGGTGGTTGGGCCGATTGCCCAAAAGGCCGGTGTGGTGATGCTTTCCGGTGGCGCCACTGGCCCTGGGGTGGTGGAGATCGGCGATTTTGTCTTCCGTGACACCTTGCTGGACAGCGTGGCCATACCTGCGCTGATGGATTACTTTATTCATGAGCTTAAGTACTCACGGGTGGCAGTCGTTACGTCAGACAACAATGACTATAGCGTCGGCATGACGAAGACCTTCAAGGATGCCATCAAGGGCAAAAAGATTGAAGTGGTTGCGGATGAAACGATCAAAGACGGCGATAAGGATTTCTCGGCGCAGGTCACCAATATCAAGGCCAAGCATCCTGACATCATCTTCTTTTCCGGCTACTATACCGAAGGGGCGCTCTTGATGAAAGAGGCCCAAAAACAGGGGCTCAAGGCCAAGATGTTCGGCGGCGACGGTATCTCTTCAGCGCCATTTATGGAGTTGGGCGGTGATGCGGTAGAAGGGTGCATAGCCTATTTGGGCTTTTCCCCCGATCAGGCAGAAGGCATCACGGCAACGTTTGTCGAGGGCTTCAAAAAGCGGACCGGACAGCTGCCGGAGATGTATGCGGCGCAAGGGTATGACGCCATGAAGATGCTGGCTGAAGCGATCAAACGAGCGGGTAGCGCTGATCCCAAGGTGTTTAAGCTGCAGCTGGCCAAAATGAAGAACTTTGCCGGTGTTTCCGGCACGATTACCATCCGCGGAAACCGCGAGCCGCTCAAGTCGCCGCTCTGTCTTTTGGAGGTCAAGGGCGGCAAATATGTCCTGAAGAAGAAGATCCCGATCAAGATGGACTAGCCATGCTGGTGCAGCAACTGATAAACGGCATTGCCCTCGGGGCGGTCTACGCCTTGATCGCCCTGGGCTACACCATGGTCTACGGCATCATCCAGCTGATCAACTTTGCCCATGGCGAGGTCTTCATGGCTGGCGCCTTTGCCGGTCTGCTGGCGGTGGGGCTGTTGAAGCTGAACCTGTTCTGGGCCATGCTGATCGCCATGCTGGTCTGTATGCTGCTGGGGGTGGTGATCGAGCGGGCTGCTTATCGCTCGTTGCGGCACTCTTCTCGTCTTTCTGCCCTGATCTCCGCCATCGGGGTTTCCATCTTCCTTTCTACCCTAGCCCTGTTGCTCTTCGGCGCCAATGCCAAGGCCTTCCCCGACACCGGCTTCCCGATCCGTCAGATCAGGCTGATGGGGGCTGAAGTCTCGACCTTGCAACTGCTGATCATTGCCGTTTCAGCCGGTCTGATGCTACTGCTTGAATTCATCGTGAAGAAGACCCGCATCGGCAAGGCCATGCGGGCAGTTTCGGAGGACTACACCACGGCTGCCCTGATGGGGATCAACGTCAACCTGGTGATCTCCTTTACCTTTGCCCTCGGTTCGGCCCTGGCAGCGGCAGGAGGGGTGCTGGTCGGGGTGCTGTTCAATGCCGTTTCATTCAACATGGGGCTGATGGCCGGCCTCAAAGCCTTTGCCGCAGCAGTCCTGGGCGGCATCGGTTCCATCCCCGGGGCCATGTTGGGGGGGCTGCTGTTGGGGGTGGCCGAGGTAGCGGGGGTGGCAGCCGGCTATTCCTCGTACCGCGATGCGATCGCCTTCGGCATCCTGGTGCTGGTCCTGCTGGTGCGGCCTACCGGGTTGTTGGGCGAAAAAATCCAGAGGAAGGTCTGATGACGGCGCTGCTTGCCCAGATTGATCCCTATATCCTGCAGATCCTGGTCAGTATCGGGATCGGTGTCATCCTGGCTCTGGGGCTGACAATCATCACCGGTCTGACCGGGCAGCTCTCCTTGGGACATGCGGCCTTCATGAGCATCGGCGCCTTTTGCAGCGCCTTGCTGACGATCCGTCTCAACCTGCCCTTATCGGTCAATTTGCTGCTCTCCGGTTGTCTGTCCGCAGGCGTTGCTGCCCTGGTGGGCTGGCCGATCCTGCGTCTGTCCGGCGATTATCTGGCGATCTGTACCCTGGGGTTTGCTGAGATCGTCAAGGTGATCTTCCTGAATCTGGAGCTCACCAACAAGGCCCTGGGGCTAAGCGTGCCCACGCCGCGCACATTTGTACCGTTACCGGTACTAGTATGGCTGGTGGCCGGTCTCATGGTCGTGGCCACGGCCTTCATTGCGTCATCACGGTTGGGGCGCGCCCTGAAGGCGATCCGGGACGACGAGATCGCAGCCGAATCAATGGGGATCAACCTGGCCCGCTATAAGGTCCAGTCCTTTGCCCTTGGTGGCTTCATGGCCGGTGTCGGTGGCGGGCTGTACGCCCATTTCATCAGTTATATCAACCCGTCCGACTTCGGTTTCCTCAAATCGGTGGACATCCTCAGCATGGTGGTACTGGGGGGACTGGGCAGTGTGCCCGGCGCCGTGCTGGGGGCCGCCGTGCTGGGGGCCGCTCCTGAGTTGCTGCGTTTTATGGCCCAGTATCGCATGCTGGTCTACGGCGTGCTGCTGGTGATCATGATGGTCTTTCGGCCCAATGGTCTTTTGGGAGGCGTCAATGTGACGCATCTGCTGTTAAAGGCCTTGGGACGCCGGCCGCAGCGCAGCCATGGCGGAGCAGCCTGATATGACGCTGCTGTCGCTGGATAGCGTCACCATCCGTTTTGGCGGCCTGACCGCGGTGGACAGCGTCAGTCTCTCTGTTGCCGCCGGTGAGATACTCTCCCTGATCGGTCCCAATGGCGCCGGGAAGTCGACGTTGTTCAACCTGATTACCGGGATTTACCGTCCCACTGCCGGCTTAATGCAGCTGCACGGAAGACCACTTGGAAATCTGGCGCCGCACCGTGTGGCAGCCAGCGGGATCGGTCGGACATTCCAGAATATCAGGCTGTTTCCGCAGATGACGGTGTTGGAAAACGTGCTGGTTGGGGCCCACACCCGTGGCAAGGCAGGGCTGGCCGGGGCACTGCTGAAGTTTTTGCCTGGGGTGCGCCGCGAGGAGGGGCAGCTGCTTGAGCTGGCAACCCGTTGTCTGGCGCGGGTCGGACTGGCCCATAAGGCCTTTGAGCTGGCCAGCAACCTGCCTTACGGCGAGCAACGCCGCCTTGAGATCGCACGGGCTCTGGCATTGGAACCGGCCCTGCTCCTGCTCGATGAGCCTGCCGCCGGTATGAATCCTCAGGAAAAACAGACGCTGCTGGAGATGGTTCAGCAGATCCGGAATGACGGGGTGACGATCTTTCTGGTGGAGCATGACATGCGTTTTGTAATGGGGATTTCCGACCGGATTGCCGTGCTGGATCATGGCGTCAAGATTGCGGAAGGTCGGCCGGAAGAGGTCCGGGCGAATCCGGCTGTGATTGAGGCCTATCTGGGGAAACAGCATGCTTGAGGTCTCGGCGCTCACCGTCAGCTACGGTGCCATCCGGGCACTGCACGGGGTTACCTTCAGCGTGGCACAGGGAGAGATCGTAGCCCTGATCGGTGCCAACGGCGCCGGCAAAAGCACGACCTTAAACGCCATTTCCGGCGTGGTGACGCCTGTTGCCGGTCAGATCAGGTTCGAGGGGAACGAGATCACCAGGCTGCCGGCACACCGGATCGTACGTTGTGGCATCTGTCAGGTCCCCGAGGGGCGGCGGGTCTTCGGTCGCATGACGGTGCAGGAGAACCTGGAGCTGGGGGGAGCGACCTGCGGCAAGGCGGCCGTCCAGCAGGGGATTGAGCGCGCCTTTGCGCTGTTTCCCCGTTTGCAGGAACGTCGCAAACAACTGGCCCGTACCCTCTCAGGGGGGGAGCAGCAGATGCTGGCCATGGCCAGGGCCCTGATGGCAAACCCGCGACTCTTGTTGTTGGATGAACCGTCCATGGGGCTTGCGCCGTTATTGGTGGAGAAGGTGTTTGAAATCATCGCCGCTATTAATCGTGACGGTACGACGGTCCTGCTGGTTGAACAGAACGCGGCCATGGCGCTGCGGCTGGCGCATCGGGGCTATGTGCTTGAGACCGGACGCGTGGTGCTGGCCGGGAGATCGGCCGAACTGGCTGCCAACCCGGAGGTGCGTAAGGCCTATCTGGGCGAATGATTTCTGTTGGGCGTGGCGATCGGCTGTCAGGTGCGCCGATGTGTCTCAAGGAGCCGGCTGTAGAGATCACGGAGTGAGGCGGATTCCCGCTCTGGCGAGAAGGCGAAACGTGCCAGCTCCTGGGCGGCCTGCCCCACCCGGGCACGTTCTCCTGGCTGTTGTATAAGCATCTTGAGCAGGTTGCGCAGTTCTTCGCCGTCTGCATAGAGCCAGCCGGTTTTCTGGTGTTGCAGCAGCGAGCGGTTGCCGTCAATCGCCCGGGCAAGCGCCGGACGTCCCATCACCATCGCCTCCAGCAGGGCATTGGCCATCCCGCCTTCAAACCAAGAGCTGTTTAAAACCAGATCGGCTGCCAGGTAATAGCCCCCCATTTCTTGGCGCGGTATTTCCCCCAGCAATCTGACCCACAAAAATTCGTGTGCCATCCGACCGAGGACGTCGGCATAGGGCTTGTCAAGGATGCCCCCGGCAATCCAGAGCTGCAGGCCCGGCGTTTGCGCTGCTAGCGGCGCCAATTGCGCAATGGCATCATCAACCCCCTTGACCGGCCGCAGGGCCGCCGGCAGTAGGATGACAAATGCCCCCTCGGGGCGGTCGAGCGGTGTGCTGCCGTGGAACGGCTCGACACCTTGCGGGATCACCACCAGCTTTTGATGGGGGATGTTGAAGATCTGCACGGCCTGTGCAGCCACCAGCTGATCGAAACAGGTGACGGCCACGGCGTCGGCGACACTCCGGCGGGTCTGCTGGTGGTCACGTAGCGCCGGATCAAAGAGGTCACTGCCGGTGAGGGTAACCAGGTACGGCCGTTGCAGCCGGACAGCGAGATCCCGTGCTGCCGGCCCGGCATGAAAGGCATGAAAGGCGTGCAGCAGGTCGGGCGGATCAGCGGCAAGCTGCTCCTGTCGTGCTGCCAGATCAGGGGCGTCCAACGGCAACAAACTGACCCGGCAGCCGCATTTCCGCAGAAAACGGCTGATCCGATCAACGGTGGTCAGATTGCCGCGGGCCGGGCCGCGACTGAAGGGACAGAGAATCGCGATGTGCATGCTTTCAGTATGCCGGGTCAGCGGCACCGGCGCAAGCGGGAAAAGCGCCTTGCCTGGCCGTCTGGCATCTGCTATCCTGCCGAACCCATGAAGATCATTGTTCTTGGCAGCGGTACCTCGACCGGGGTACCCATGGTCGGATGCCATTGTCCGGTCTGCACCTCCTCCGATCCGCACGACCGGCGCAGCCGGGCCTCGCTCTTGATTTGCCATCAGGATAAACACATCCTGATCGATTGTTCCACCGACCTGCGCAGCCAGATGTTGCGTGAGACGGTGCCGAGCATTGATGCGGTGCTGTTTACCCATGCCCATGCCGACCATGTGAACGGCATTGACGACCTGCGTGGCTTTTACTTTCTGCACCGCCAGGTGATTCCCTGCTATGCCTGCCCTGCCACGTTGGAACGTCTACAGAGCGGGTTTGGCTATATCTTTCACCGCGATGAAGGGGCAACCCATCCGGCCCTGCTTGAGGCCCACCCTATTGCAGGCCCCTTCCCGCTATTCGGCCTTGAGGTCGTACCGGTGCCGCTTGAGCATGGCCCCGGTACGACCTGCGGTTACCGGATCGGTTCCTTTGCCTATCTGACCGACTGCAGTGGAATTTCACCCGCCTCGCTTGCATTGTTGCAAGGAGTTGCTACAGTAGTCATCGACGGCCTGCGCTGGTCATCCCATCCCTATCATTACAACATTGAGGGGGCGATTGCCGTTGCCCGGCAACTGCAGGCACGCCGGATCATCCTGACGCACTTGACCCATGAGGTGCGCCACAGTGAACAGGCCCGTCTGCCCGATGGCGTTTGCTTTGCCTACGACGGCATGGTGCTTGATCTGTAGGGGGGAGCTATGCAGAAAGACATACGCCTCCATGGCCAGTTGGCCAACGGTATTGAATATTTTGTGCTGGTGGTGGGAACCGAGGCGTACCAGCGTTATTTTTTCAATATTGTTCAGGAGGCGGATGAACTGCGGGTCTTTTCGCCGGGTAACGAATTTATTCTGGGACGTCAGGGGGTCCGCTTTGAAGGTAATGGCGGCCACTTTTGCGAATATATGTTCGGGGTGGAGCAGCCGACCACCGACCTGACCAAGCCGGAGATCATCAATCGCCTGGTGATGAACGGTGCCTGTCTTGTGGAAGAAGGTGGCGCACTCCGTTTCAGCGACCAGACCAGCGGGCACCAGGCCTACGATGTGATTTTTTATGACGGCAACGCGGTCTGTAATTATTTCTTTTTTGTTCACTCGCCCCGGCTTTCCCGCAAATTGGTGGAGCAGCAGCAGGCGTTGCTGCGGCTTTTGGGGAAAACCATTAAACGCACCAGCGTGGTCGGTGAGGAGCGTGATGACCTGCTGGTCGATGAACTCTATCCCCTTTTGCAGGATGATGCCGCGCAGCTTTTCATCATCAAGCTGATCAACACCCACCACAAAGCCTATCGTGATCTCTTCAGATCGCTCTATTTCAAATCAAAGAAGATTGCCGATGACGATTTTGCCCGCTTGATGCAGCTGGCAAACAGTTGTCAGATCGACCGCTATCAGCAGGAACGGATGCGGATTGATGTGATGTACCGCCACCCGCTTAATCGCCGGATTGTGGATGAATACCGCAGCATCCTGATCAGCTGTACGGCCAAAGGGGAAATCAACCCGCTTGAAAACGCGCGCTTGAACCGCCTGAAGGCGCTTTCAGTGCGGAACAAGATCCCCGGCGCCCTGTTCTTTACCCTGGATGAGCTGCTGAAGAAGGGGCGCGACCTGAAGGTGGCCAGTGAGGAGGGTGACTACCTTGATCAGACCCGCCAGATTCTGGAGGGGTTCTTCCTTCACCGTGCGGGGATCGATAGTTCGCTTGACCGGGATGACATGCTGGCGTTGATCAGGGCCAAGAAATGGGCAATCGCGGCCCGGGAACATCACTTTGACCAGTTGATGCTTGACTTTAGCCGGGTCTGCGATGAAAAGATCCGCGACGGCGCCGATCCGGCTTTGCTGGAAGGGTTTTCCTATGTGGTCACCTACCTGGACCGGCTGGATAACACCCTGACCCTGATCGGGCAGATCGCCTTCATGGAGAATGTCAGGATAACCGAGGAGATGCTGCAGGGGTTGCTGGAACACCGCGCCGCCTTTGAAAATCTGAAGACGGGCTGTTTTAACGAGCTGTTTGTGGATGAACTGTTTGAAAACCCTTATCTGGGACGTTTCGGCCGGCTCAAGATGAATATTCTGGTTGAGGGGTTGCCGCTGGTACAGGCGGAGGAGCTGACCGTCGGGGAACTGCATAGCCGTTTGCTGGCGGTTGACCAGGAAGAACGGCTGTACCTGATGGTGCTTGAGCTGGTGCGGCACCGGGTCAGAAACTTCTATTCAAGCTATGGCACCAGGGCCGAGCAGGATGCGCTCCGGCGGGAAGTGCTGGAAGAGCTGAGGGCGCGCAAAAAGGTTCATCTGGAGGTGCCGGAAAAGGTCTTCAAGGAAACCATTGCCACGATACAGAAAGAGGCCGTTTACCTGCAGTCGCTGCTGCCGATGATCATTGCCGAGAAGAACAGTGGTCTGCGGGAGGATTTTCTGGCCAATGCCGGTCTTGACCGTTTCTACGTAGAAGAGCTTGAGCGGGAATATTACGAACAAAACGGCCTGGACCTGGAAGAGATGTATCAGATCAGGCAAGGATTATAGCCGTTCACTACCCAGCAGGCCGTGGGCCTTACCGTCGGACGCCCCCAACCGCTTTAAAAACAGGCCGAACTCGCCTGCCGTGACCGGTCGCGACAGATAGAAGCCCTGCATTGAGTCGCACTGCCGCTTGGCCATAAATTCCAGCTGTTCGCCATGCTCGATCCCTTCTGCAACAACCGAGAGCTTCATGCTGTGGGCCAGGGCGATGATCGCTTCGGCGATGGTGGCGTCGCTTTGATCACGGGTGACGTGCCGGACAAAGGAACGGTCGATCTTGAGGCGGTCAAGTGGGAAGTGCTTCAGGTGCGAGAGTGAGGAGTACCCGGTACCGAAGTCGTCAATCGAGAGCGTAATCCCCATCTTCTTCAGCTGGCGCAGGGTAAGGATGGCCTCCTCGGGGTTTTCCATCACGGCACTTTCGGTCAGCTCCAGTTCCAGCAGGGTGGGATCAAAACCGGTTTCGTCAAGGATCTTCTCGATGCGTAAGCCCAGGTTCTTCTGACGAAACTGCCGGGCCGAGACGTTAACTGCCATGCGAAGCGGCGTATGACCATCTTGCTGCCAGCGCACCGCCTGCCGGCAGGCCGTTGCCAGCACCCATTCCCCCAGCGGGACGATCAGTCCCGTTTCTTCGGCAATCGGGATAAAATGGTCCGGCGGGACCACCCCGAGATCCGGATGGCGCCAACGGATCAGGGCCTCAATCCCGACAATCCTGCTACTGCTCAACTCCATCTGCGGTTGATAGACCAGGTAGAACTCCTCGCGTTCAAGCGCCCGTCGCATGGTGCTCTCCAGCAACATCCTTTCCGTGGCACGCATGTTCAGTTCCGGCGAGAAGAAGTGGCAGGTGTTGCGACCGGCCTCTTTGGCTTGATACATGGCCATATCGGCATTTTTCAACAGCTCTTCGGCGTCCTGGGCATCGCGCGGATAGAGCGCGATGCCGATGCTTGAGGTGGTGTAGATCTCGTGCTCCTCGATCCGGTACGGTTCTGCCAGCTGTTCCAGGATCTTCATGACCACCGTGCCAACAGCATGGTCGTTCTCGAGGGCCGAGATCAGAACCACATACTCATCGCCGCCGAGACGGGCGACCGTATCTGATGCGCGCACGCACCCCAGCAGGCGCTCCCCCACCTCACGCAGCAACTGATCACCGATGGCATGCCCCAGCGAGTCGTTGATCGATTTGAAACGGTCGAGATCGAGGAACAGGATCGCCAGCCCCTGGCCGTCCCGCTCGGCGCGATGCAAGGCCAGTTGCAGCCGGTCATACAGCAAGGTCCGGTTCGGCAGGTTGGTCACCGGATCGTGGTAGGCCAACTGTTCAATGGTATTTTCGGCTTCCTTGCGGTCGGTGATATCCCGTCCCATGCCGATGATCGCTTCCGGTTGCCCGGTTTTGCCGAAGATGCAGCGCAAGGCCCAGCCTATCCAGCGGTTACCGATACTGGTGGTGGAAAGATATTCGCGGTAATAGCTGGCGTCGGTGCAGAAGGTGCGACTGAAAAGCTCATTATTGGGGGGCTGGTCTGGAGGAAGGATCAAGGGCAGGAGCGGTTGGCCCAGCAGTTCGTCTTCCTGCCGGCCGAAGAGTTTGCAGAAAGAGGGGCTGACAAAGAGCAGGTGGCCCTCCATGTCGGTCTTGATCACGAGGTCGGACTGGTTTTCAACCAGCATGCGGTAGCGCTCCTCGCTTTCCTTCAGTTCGCTCTCAATCTGCTTACGCCTGCTGATGTCAATAAAGCTTTCAAGCAGATGCTCCCTGCCATCCAAGACAACCCTGCTGACCGTCTTGATAACCGGAAATCTGCTGCCGTCCGCACGGATCAGGTCGCGCTCGTCGTTCTCCAGTTGCTGGTGCAGGTCGGTTACCGGGCAGCGCCCTGCATCATTGGGGCAGATGAAGCGGTGGCAAGACGTTCCGATCAGCTCTTCCCTCGGCCTGCCCAGGCTTTGCGCCGCTACTTCGTTTGCATCGACAATCAGGTGATTGTCCGGGTCGATCACCAGGATGCCGGTATGGACCGAGTCGACAATGGTTTGAAGACGTGCCTCGGTTTCCTTCAAGGTCCGTTCCGCTTGAAGACGCTCCAGTTCCGAAGCGGCCCGGACCGCGAAGACCTGCAGCATCGAGGCTGCCAGTTGGGTCTCTTTGATGGGGCGACGGCTGAACACCGCCATGGGCCCAAGGGTGATATTGCGGGAGCTGATCAGGGGGATGCCGATGTAGCTTTCAACTCCCATGTGCGAGGCCAGGTGATCGCGGGGAAACAGTTGCGGCACCTGGTGTTTGTAGATTCGCAGACCGTTGGCAAGCACCTGCTCGCAAGGGGTGTCGGCAATGGGAAACTGGAAGTTGGCGTGGATGGTGTTGTCGGCACAGACCGCCACGGTCTGAATGGTGGTCCGCTCGGCATCGGTAAATTCTCCGATAAAGGCAAAATCGGCGTCGATTGCCCGAGCCAGGTGTAACACCAGAAACTGAAAGAATTTTTCACCGGTGGCTTCTGAGACGCCTTCAACCAGCTGGCGCAGGCCGTCTTCGATCAGGTGCAGTTTGGAGAGGTCGGTGAGGGTGACCAGCAACACGTCGCCATTGCCCGGTTCAAAACAGGTAATGCTGACCTGGATAAAGGAGTGGCCCGTGGCCGTTGCAATGACCTTCTCTGACTGCAGGGGACCGTCATGGGAGAGGCTGAACGTTTCAAGTTCATCCATGATCCAGGAGGGGGTAAGGGTTATTTCCGATTCAGGGGTAACCCCTTCAAAGGCTTCAAACAGTCGAACGGCTGAACTATTCACATGTAAGATCAGGCCATTGCGACGTACAAGAAGGATTGGGGTCGCTAGAGCCTCCACCACCTGAACATAGTGCTTGTCGGCTTGGTACATGGTTGCTCCTGCACGTCAGCAAAATACTAATAGCTGAGGGGGCGCCTGTCAATCAGTCATCGCGGCCGTCAAGGTTGGGGAACGCGCCGGGTCAATGCTGCACTACCGTGTTTTTGACAACGGCAGGCTTCCGTTGATGCTGCGGCAACGCTTAATATCACAAGCGGTTGGCAGGCTGTTACGATATTCAATGCCTCTGGTCATGCCACCGGGATTACGGGTGTAGCAGGTTTCTCCCCTGCCATTATGGTAATACGACATGACATCGACACACCGCCGGGAATGTGCCATCAGACCAAAGAAGTGGCCCATTTCGTGGGCAATCGCCATCTGCAGGGTCTGGCTGGCGTCATGCCTGGGATTTCTGCTGTGCAGGAGTGCAAACCCCTTGGGACTGAGTGACAAGGTGCGCCTGGTTAAATTGGCCAGGGCAAAGTTGCCCAGGCTTTCTTTTTCGTTCCACTGGATGAGGATCTGGTCGGTGTGCGGTGCGTACTCAGGAACAAGTTGTACGGCTATCCCGCACTGTGACCAGGCGGTTGCGGCTGCTGAAATCAGCTTTCTTACCTGCTGTTCGGAAAACCAGGCCGGGCAGTTGCGATGCAGGTAAACAAATTTCAGCTGGCTGGTGCCAAGCGGATGATCCACGCCGTCCCCCCAGGTCATAAGCTCACCGGTTCTGCATTCGGCGATCTCGTCACGGCGAATGTCCCCGGCCAAGCAAGGGGGGCTAAGGCAAACAAGCAGCACGCCGCACAGCGCAGACCGTAAAATAATGTTACGCCAGGGGAGAACATTGTAAATGAATGTCGTCGCGTTTGAAACGATTTGGAAAATATGAATTATTGAATGCTTTGTCATTGAAATTATTGATAAAAAATCTTTAGCTCAATGGATGTTTTCATAAATGTGTGGTATTGTAAAATATGGCAGCTTTTTTTCAAGAAAATAAAGCGGAGTAATATCGATGCTTTGCGCGTTATTTGCTGGGCGCGTGCGGCCGCTGGACAAATTTTTATTCATCGGTGGAATAAAAAAATTAAAGAAAAATGACACTTCTGTCGATAAAACCGACAAGACCTAAAAGCCCTTGAAAGGGCTGGTGTGCGTGCAGTCTCAGGACAATTGGTGAGGAAGGACACAAGGCGTTGTCCGTTGGCTGTGCGTATCTCATCTGTCAGCACCTGCACGAAAGAAATATATTGGTTTGAAATCTAAGCTGGCGCGGTATGGTTCTAGGTTTCTTGAGGCTTCAGGCTTCAGGGGATTGTTCGGTTTGGATGCATAGAGGGTTTGCACGTTGCTTTAATGTATCCACTTCGGGCGTAGATGGTAAATCCGCGTTTGTTTTAAATAAGCTAGCTGTTTGGTACATGATTTTACGTTCCCCTTTTGCGTTTGCTCTAAATACTGGAGGCACCAAATGATAAATAGCACAACAACGACCACAGAGATTCAAAGCCTTACAACGACTGAAGTTTCCGCACTCACGGTTACGGAAATCAGTTCATTGGTGTCAACCCAGATTCAGGCCTTCACATCGACACAGATCCCTTCTTTTTTAGACACGCAAATGCCCTGGTTTTCAGTTACCCAGCTCAAGGCATTCACCATTACGCAGATACCAAGCTTTGAGTCAACAGACATCAACGCATTGACACAAACACAGCTGCAGGCCCTGACTTCCAATCAGATTCAGGCGCTGAGTACGGATCAGGTTGCCGCGTTGACCACAACGCAGATTACGGCTCTGACCACGGCTCAGATTGCCAAACTTGAGATCACCGACCTAGCCGTGCTGGCGGATACCCAGGTTGAGGCATTCAGCACGAATCAGGTGGTTGCCCTGACCACAGCTCAGATTCAGGCCTTGACCACAACGCAGATTGAGGCGTTAAGCACCACCCAGGTCGCTGCCCTGAGTACGGCCCAGATCGCCAAGCTGGAGACCACTGACCTGGCTGCCTTTGCCGATACCCAGATTGAGACATTAAGCAAGCTGCAGCTGGCCGCCTTGACCACCACCCAGATTCAGGCGCTCACCACCAGCCAGATCGAGGCCCTGAATACCACACAAATCTCTGCCCTGAGTACGGCCCAGATTGCCAACCTTGAGACCACTGATCTGGCCGTATTTTCAGATACGCAGATTCAGGCCCTGAGCAAGTTGCAGATGACTGCTCTGACCGCGACCCAGATTCAGGCCTTGACCACGACACAGATTGAGGCACTAAGTACCACTCAGATTGCTGCCTTGAATACTACCCAGATTGCCAACCTTGAGACCACCGATCTGGCCGCATTTTCAGACACCCAAATCCAGGCGATAACCACCGCTCAGACCATTGCCCTGACCACCACTCAGGTTGAGGCATTAAGCACCACCCAGATTGCGGCTCTGACTACTGCCCAGGTCGCAAAGCTTGAGGTGACTGATCTGGCCGTGCTGGCCGATACCCAGATCGAGGCTTTGAGCACCACCCAGATTGCGGCCTTAACGCCCAACCAGGTGGCGGCTCTGACGACCACCCAGATCGAAGCCTTGAGTACGACCCAGGTTGCTACCCTGACCTCGGCCCAGATCGCCAAGCTTGAAACCACTGATCTGGCAGTTTTTGCCGATACCCAGATCGAGGCGCTCAGTGCTACCCAGATTCTTGCACTGACGACCGCGCAGGTCGTCGCTTTAACGACCACCCAGATCGAGGTTCTGAGCACCACTCAGGTTGCGGCGCTGACAGCGGCTCAGATTGCCAAGCTGGAAACCACGGATCTGGCCGTCCTGGCCGATACCCAGATCGGGGCCCTGAGCAAACTCCAGGTTGCAGCCCTGACCACCACCCAGATCCAAGCCCTGACCACCACCCAGATTCAGGTCTTGAGTTCCACCCAAATTCAGGCCCTGACCACGGCCCAGGTCGCCAGCCTTGAAACCACCGATCTGGCGAAGTTTGCGGATACGCAAATCCAAGCGCTGACAACTTCACAGATTGGGGCACTGACGACCACGCAAATCGGGTCCTTAAGCACCACCCAGGTGGCGGCCCTGACCACCGCGCAGATTGCCAAACTGGAAACCACCAGCCTGGCTCTTTTGGTTGATACCCAGGTCGAGGCCTTGAGCACCACGCAGGTTGCCGCCCTAACCTCAAACCAGGTACAGGCGCTGACCACGACCCAGATCGAAGTGCTCAGCACGACCCAGGTCGCTGCGCTGACCACGGCCCAGGTCGCCAAACTGGAAACTACCGATTTGGCTGTGTTTGCGGATACCCAGATCGAGGCGTTGAGCACTACGCAGGTTGCCGCCTTGACCGCAAACCAGGTGCAGGCGTTGACCACGACCCAGATCGAAGTGCTCAGTACGACCCAGGTTGCGGCACTGACCACGGCCCAGGTCGCCGGGCTGCAAACTACCGACCTGGCCGTATTTGCTGACACGCAAATTCAGGCACTGGACAAGCTCCAGATTGCGGCCCTGACCACTACCCAGATTGCGGCCCTGACCACCACCCAGGTCGCTGTTCTGAGCACCACCCAGATCGCTGCTTTGACGACGGCTCAGGTGGCCGGGCTGGAAACCACTGATCTGGCTAAGTTTGCCGATACCCAGATTGAGGCACTGAGCAGGTCGCAGATGATCGCTCTGACCGCTACCCAGATCCAGTCCTTGACCACCACCCAGATCGAGGTCTTAAGCACCACCCAGATCGCTGCTTTGACCTCTAGCCAGGTGGCCAATTTTGAAACCACTGACCTGGCTAAGTTTGCCGATACCCAGATTCAGGCCTTGACCACCTCGCAGATTGCGGCCTTAACTACCACGCAGATCGCCGCCTTGAGCACGACCCAGATTGCCGCCCTGACCACCGCTCAGGTTGCCAAACTGGAGACCACCGATCTGGCCGTGTTTGCTGATACCCAGCTTGCCGCTTTGAGTACCACTCAGGTCTCGGCCCTGACCTCCAATCAGATTCAGGCCTTGAGTACCACCCAGGTTGGCTTGTTGAGCACAGATCAGATTGCCGCCTTGACCACGGCTCAAGTTTCCAAGCTTGAAACCACCGATTTGAACGTGCTTGATCAGACCCAGGTCTCTGCCTTAAGCGCCACCCAGGTTGTTGCCTTAACCTCCAGCCAAGTGCAGGCGTTGACGACCACCCAGATTGGATTTTTAAGCACGACTCAGATTGGCGCCTTGACAGCAGGCCAGATTGCCAAGCTGGAAACTACCGATCTGGCGGTGTTTGCCGATACCCAAATCGAGGCGCTAGATAAACTGCAGGTCGCGGCCTTGACCACCACCCAGGTCCAGGCTCTGACTACGACTCAGGTCCAGTTCTTGAGTACGACCCAGGTTACTGCTCTGACTACTGCTCAGGTTGCCAGCCTTGAGACCACCGATCTGGCTAAGTTTGCCGATACCCAGATTCAGGCCTTGACCACCTCGCAAATCGCAGCCCTGACCAGCACCCAGGTTCAGGCTCTGACCACGACCCAGATCGCTGCTATGAACACGGCTCAGATCGCCAAACTCGATGCAACGGACCTGGCTACGGTTGGGGATACCTACATCCAGACCTTGAATACAACCCAGATTGCCGCCCTAACCTCAAACCAGATTCAGGCCTTGACCACCACTCAGGTCGAATTACTGACCACTACTCAGATCAGCGCCCTGACCACTGCCCAGATCGCCAAGTTTGAAACCACCGATCTGGCGGTGTTTGCCGACACCCAGATCGAGGCTTTAAGCACCACCCAGATTCAAGCCCTGACACCAAATCAGGTGCAGGCGCTGACTACCAGCCAGATCGAGGTACTGAGTACGACCCAGGTCGTTGCCCTGACCACTGCCCAGATCGCCAAGCTGGAAACCACCGATCTGGCAGCATTTGCCGATACACAGATAGAAGCGCTGGGATCAAGTCAGATCGCGGCCTTGACGACGACTCAAGTGCAGGCTTTGACGACGACGCAGATTGACTTGTTGAGCACCACGCAGATTAGCGCCTTAACCCCGGCCCAGATCGCCAAACTGGAGAGCAGCGATCTGGCTGCATTGGCGGATACCCAAATTCAGGCGCTCACCAGCGCCCAGATCGCCGCATTAAGCACCACACAAATTCAAGATATGACGTCTACGCAGATCACTGACCTGACTCAGACACAGGTGAAGTATCTGACCACGGCTCAGATTGCCGCCATGGAGTCTGCTGATTTAGCGCATCTGACCACCACCCAGATCCAGGCCCTGACCTCAAACCAGGTCCGTGCGCTCAGTACGGAACAATTTGGTGCATTGACAACGACGCAACTGCAGAGCCTGACAACCGCCCAGATTTCGTATCTTGAAACCACTGATCTTGTGTCGTTCAATGACCAGCAGTTAAAGGCCTTGACCACCACCCAGATCCAGGCCTTGACCAGCGGACAACTGCAGGCGCTCACCACTGATAACGTTGCAATGCTTACCACTACGCAAATAGCGGTATTGACAACGGCCCAGATTGGAAAGATTGAAATAACCGATCTGAAGTCCTTCAGTGAGCAGCAACTGCAGTCTTTGACCGGCACCCAAATTCAGGCATTGACCATTGCTCAGGTTCAGGTGCTCACCACGGATCAGATTGCCCAGCTGACCAGTACCCAGATTCAGCAGTTGACGGTCGGCCAGTTGGCCAAACTCAGCACAGCACAGCTGGAAAGCATTGAGACGGTCGATATCCCCGCGCTGACGAAGACACAGATCCAAGCGCTTACCACGGCTCAACTGCATACACTGACTGCCGATCAAATGGCAGCCATCACCTCAACCCAGATTCAGGCAATGACTACGGCGCAATTGGGGGCGCTCAATCTGGGCCAAGGGACGCTGACCGACCAACAGCTGCAAGGGCTTACAACCAGCCAGCTTCAAAGTTTTACCACGACGCAAATTCAGTCCTTAAGTGATGCCCAGATCCAGCTTTTAAGTGAAACTCAGATCCAGGCCCTCAAGGTGACGCAGGTACAGGCACTGACTTCAACCCAGGTGGAGGCCTTGACTACCACCCAGATCGGGGCCTTGACCACAGCACAGATTGCAAAGCTCGAAACGACAGATCTGGCGGTACTCTCTGAGGCCCAGCTCCAGAAGCTGAGTGACGCACAGATCAAGGCCCTGACCACTACCCAGATCGTTGCCCTGACCAGTGACCAGATGGTCAGCCTGACCAGCACTCAGATCCAGGATTTGACCGTAACGCAACTGACAAAGCTGAGTGATGTCCAGATTGCGGCGATCGAGACGTCGGATCTTGCAAAACTGACAACAGTACAGCTAAACGCCCTGACCACCACCCAGGTGGCGGCCCTGACGAGCGATCAGGTGGCGGCCCTGACCACCACGCAGCTCAACGTTTTGAGCACGGCTCAGTTTGAAAAAATTGATGCTGTTGATCTGGCGGCCTTGAGTACCACCCAGATCGTGTCACTCGGCACGGCCCAAGTGGTTGCCCTGACCACCACCCAGGTTCAGGCGCTGAGTAACGAGCAACTACAGGCATTGAGCACAGCGCAGGTCGCCAAGCTTGAAACTACGGACCTGGCTGCAATGAGCAGCGATCAGATTTCCGCCCTGACCACCACCCAGGTGGCGGCCCTGACTACCGCCCAGGTATCTGCCCTGACCACCACGCAGGTGACGGCCTTGAGCAGTGACCAGCTGCAGGCGTTGAATACTGCCCAGATTGCCAAGCTGGAGACGACTGATCTTGCCAAGCTGAGTAATGACCAGATCACAGCCCTGACCACCACCCAGATTGGCGCGCTTACGACCGATCAGGTTATCGCTTTGACTACCGGCCAGGTGGCATCCCTGACCGTCACCCAGCTTGATGCCCTGAGCACGGCCCAGATTGCCAAACTTGAGATCACCGACCTGGCCAAGCTGAGTAACGACCAGGTGGCTGCCCTGACCACCACACAGGTGCAAGCCTTAACCACCGACCAGGTGGCTGCCCTGACCACCGATCAGGTGGCTGCTTTGACCACAACCCAGGTCGATGCCCTGACCACGGCTCAGGTTGCCAAGCTTGAGACCACCGATGTTGCCGCACTTTCAGATGCCCAGCTCAAACAACTGAGCAGCGATCAGCTCAAGGCCCTGACCACCGATCAGCTGCACGCGTTGAGTTCTGATCAGACGGCAGTTTTCTCGACGACACAAATTCAAGCGCTCTCACAGACTCAACTGCAGGCTCTGAACCTGGATGCGATCATACCGACCATGAGTACCACCCAGATTCAGGCACTGAGTACCACCCAGATCGATGGTTTGACCAACAACCAAATCCAGGCTCTGAGTACGACTCAGATTGCCGCCTTGACAACGGCTCAGGTGGTTGCCCTGAACACCACCCAGGTCCAGGTGTTGAGTAGTGATCAGTTGCAGGCCATGACCACGACACAGATAGCGAAGCTTGAGACCACCGACCTTGCCAAGCTGAGCAACGAACAACTTGACTCCCTGAGTGCAACTCAGATCAAGGCCTTGGGTACGGACCAGATCCAGGCCTTGACCGCTGGTCAGACCGCTGCCCTGACCACCACCCAGATCGGCGCGTTGACCACGGTTCAGGTGGCTAAACTGGAAACCACTGACCTGGCTGTCCTGAGTAGTGAACAGCTTCAGACCTTAAACGTTACCCAGGTTAAGGCCTTGGGCACCGACCAGATCCAGGCCTTGACCACCGACCAGATGGTTGCCCTGACCAGCACG
>CAZUSH010000056.1:0-24411 GCA_964622705.1 uncultured Geobacter sp.
CAGACTTTAAATACGATAAGTCCGCCTGCGTGGTATGCGCAAGCGGACTTTTTTTTGTGCAGAAATTTCAAACAGATGGAGCTTAACCCGAAAGGAGTCTGCTATGCATATCATGGAAGGTTTTCTACCGGCCAAACATGCCGTGGCCTGGAGCGCAGCTTCGGCCCCGTTCGTTGCCTACGGCATTTACAGCATTAAAAAGAGGGTAATTGAACACCCGGAACAGCGGATGTTGCTGGGGGTGGCAACCGCTTTTACCTTTGTACTTTCGGCATTAAAAATCCCGTCAGTTACCGGTAGTTGTTCCCATCCAACCGGTACCGGATTTGGTGCGCTCCTGTTCGGCCCGGCAACAATGGCCCCCTTGGGTGCGATAGTGCTGCTGTTTCAAGCGATCCTGCTGGCCCATGGCGGACTGACAACACTGGGGGCCAATATCTTTTCCATGGCGATTGTCGGCCCCTTTGCGGCTTACGGCATTTTTCGCATGGCCCAGGCGATTAAACTCCCTTTTGGGCTTTCAGTCTTTCTGGCTGCTGCCCTGGGCGATCTGTTGACCTACGTTACCACCTCGCTGCAACTGGCATTGGCCTTTCCTGATCCGGTTGGCGGTTTTACCGCTTCCCTTGCCAAGTTTGCCGGTATCTTTGCCCTGACCCAGATCCCGCTGGCAGCCAGCGAGGGTTTTTTGACCGTGCTGGTGTTCAACGCCCTGGCCCGCTACAACGCCCGTGAGCTGCAATCGATGAATCTGCCGGTCCCCCAGGAGGTGAAGGCATGAAACGGTATCAAAATATATCTCTGATCATTGCCGTTATTGTACTGGCACTGATTCCGCTTGTTACGGTTCAGCGCCCCGAACCAGGACCGGACGGGAAAAAGGTTGAAATTTTTGCCGGTGCCGATGGGCAGGCAGAGGATCTGATCAAACAGATTGTCCCTGACTACAAGCCCTGGTTTGAGCCTTTTTTTGAGCCGCCCAGCGGCGAAATAGAATCACTGCTGTTTGCACTGCAGGCAGCACTGGGGGCCGGATTTATCGGCTATTATCTGGGGAGCGCAGCAACCAGGAGCAGATTGCAGAAGGAACTGAACCGCCCCCGTGTTGATTGATCAATCTGCATACAATAACCGCTGGCGGCAGGTTTCTCCTGCCGCCAAGGCGGCTTTCTGCCTCTGCGGCATCAGTGCCGCTTTTCTGGCCGGGCGGCCCGGAATGTCAGGAACCGTGGCGTTTGTCATTGCCCTGATCACCATCATCGGAGCCGGTATCCCGGTCAGCCGGTATCTGCGTGCCATTGCCCCTGCCCTGCTCTTCCTGGGGCTCAGTACCCTGACCCTGCTGGTGTCATTTGACAGCTCCGGCATCACGTTTACCGGCGCCGGTCGTGATCAGGCGGCTCAACTCTGCGGCAGAGCCGCCGCTTCGGTTACCGCATTGCTGTTTGTTGCCTTGACCACCCCCATGACCGAGATACTTTCATTACTGCGTAAACTGAAACTACCTGACCTGCTCCTGGACATGGCGGTGATCGGCTACCGGATGCTGTTTGTTTTTTCGGATGCCGTGCAGCAGATACGGACTGCCCAGTCAGCCCGCTTGGGCTATGCCAACTATCGCCATTCCCTGCGCGCCCTGGGGCAACTGGTTGCCGCCGTTACCCTGCAGGTCTGGCAACGGGCTGCCGCCCTTGATCTGGCGGCCAGTGCACGCTGCAATGATGGCAGCTTGCGCTTTCTTACGCCTGTCTACGGTCATGCGAGGCGCGATCTGGCTGTCTCGCTCTGTGCCGGTGCAGGCCTAATCATGATTGCCCTGCTACCGGTATGACCATGCCTGAACTTTTCAGACTTGCTGCCGTCAGCTACCGCTATCCTGACGGCAGCAACGGGCTTGACCAATGCAGCCTGACGATCAGACGCGGCAGCCGCACTGCGGTTATGGGGGTTAACGGAGCCGGCAAAACCACTCTTTTGTTGCAGCTAAACGGCATTCTTCGACCTGTTGACGGAACGGTCTGCTTTAACGGTCTGCCGCTTGATTATAGCCGATTAGGTCTGCAGCGGCTTCGTTCGCAGGTGGGGCTTCTGTTTCAAAACCCCGACAGCCAACTGTTATCTGCCAGCGTACAGGAGGATGTCTCCTTCGGCCCGATCAATCTCGGGCTCGGGACAGCAGAGGTGCGGGCCAGGGTTGCGACGGCACTGCAGACGGTCGGCATGGGTGCCTATGCCGACAAGCCGGTGCATGCATTAAGCCATGGCCAGAAAAAGCGGGTGTGTATCGCCGGTCTGCTGGCAATGGAGCCGGAGGTGCTGATACTTGACGAACCGATGGCCGGACTTGACCAACCGATGCAGGATGAACTTGAAACGATCCTTGAAACCCTGCACCGGCGCGGCATGACCATCATCATTGCCAGCCATGACATCGATTTCATCTACCGCTGGTCAGACCAGATGCTGCTGCTTGCCAACGGAAGCTGCATGCATGCCCTCCAGACCGGACAGTTACCAGATCTGCTGCATCTTTTTTCCGGACAGACCCTTGGCATTCCCGCTGTGATTACGGTCTACCAGAGTCTGCTTGAACAGCGGTTGATCCCTGCAGCAACAGTACCACCCCGCAGTATCAGTGAACTGACCGCCTTGATCAGACAACAGTCTGTATCTGTTAGGAGCATTTAAATGTTTCTCCCGATCCATATCCAGATGCATAACCGCCCCTGCCTGATTGTGGGCGGATCACTTGTTGCTGCGCGCAAGTGCATGAAGTTGCTTGAGTACGGAGCATGTGTCACCGCTGTTGCACCTGCCTTTTGTCATGACCCGGTCTGGCAGCAGGTCGGGGTAACCTGTCTCTGCCAACCGTATGATAGCAGTCTGCTGGCAGGGATATTTCTGGCCATTGCCGCCACCGATGATCAGCAGGTGAATGCTTCAGTGCTTGCTGATGCTGAGAAACTGGGCGTTCTGGCGCAACGTACCGATCAGGCCGATGCCGGTGATTTCTTTCTGCCTGCCACCCTGCGACAGGGAACGCTGACCGTCTCTTTTGGCACCGACGGTGTCAATCCGGCCTTCAGCCGCATGCTGCGTGATCAGGCAGCAGCACGCTACGACGAGGCATACAGCGTATATGGTGCCATGACTGAAGAGATCCGCGGTTCTGCAGCGTGGCAACGACTGGCGCAACAGCAGCGTAAAAGCGGCCTGCGGGCACTGTCCCGCTGTTCCGGCAGGGCGCTGGCGTTGATCAGGTCAGGCAACCATGCAGAGGCTCGCGAGTTGCTTGCCGCAGCAGCAGGGATCAAGGCCGCCACAACAACCATCCAGCCGGTCTGCCTGATCGGCGCCGGACCCGGCGATCCCGGTCTGATTACCGTCAAAGGTGCGGAGCGGTTGCAACAGGCAGAGGTGGTGTTGTACGACGGCTATGCCAACCCGCTGTTTTTGCAGCAGTATTGCCCGGATGCCGAGCATATTGATGTGGGCAAGCATAAGGGGGGCACCTGCCGGACACAGGCTGAAATCAACGATATGATGCTGGAAAAGGCTGCAACCGGCGCTGCGGTAGTGCGCCTGAAGGGCGGCGACCCGCTGATGTTTGGCCGGGGGGGAGAAGAGGCCCGTCTGCTGGCCAAGCACGGTATCCCCTTTGAGATCATCCCCGGTGTCACCAGCGCGCTGGCAGCACCGACCTATGCCGGCATCCCGGTAACCGATCGGGAATTTGCCTCATCGGTCGGTTTCTACAGCATGCACAAAAAAGAAGGCGAACTGCTGTCGGATCAGGAGTGGCAGCGGATGGCCCAGGGGCCGGACACCCTGGTACTGCTGATGGGTAGTACCGTGCTGCAGGAAATTGCCGTAAACCTGATCCGCTGCGGCCGGGCTCCAGCCACGCCGGTGGCGCTGATCACCAAAGGCACCCATCCAACCCAAACCCGCTACCTGGGCACCCTGGCAACCATTGCCGGATTGGCAGAGCGGCACCGGCCTGAGCGGCCCGGTCTGGTGGTGGTGGGGGATGTGGTAAACGTGATTCCGGCCATGGACTGGTTTCCCTGCGTCACCATTAACGGGACCGAAGCATGAACCTGCCCCGCATCATGATCGCCGGTACCGGCAGCGGTGTCGGCAAGACCTCCCTCACCCTGGGGCTGGTTGCGTCACTTACCCGCCGGGGGCTCAAGGTGCAGACCTTCAAGGTGGGGCCGGATTTTCTTGACCCCACCTGGCTAGCCCTGGCATCCGGCAGGCCCTGCTACAACCTTGACGGCTGGATGTGCGGCGAAAATTACGTCCGCAGGCTGTTTGCAGAAAAGTCCGCCGATGCCGACATTGCGGTGGTTGAAGGGGTAATGGGGCTGTTTGACGGCGCCGATGCCACAACATCCGCAGGCAGCAGCGCTGAAATCGCCCGCTGGCTTGCTGCGCCGGTGGTGCTGGTGGTCAACAGCCACGGAGTTGCGCGCAGTCTGGCTGCCGTGGTTCGGGGGTTCTGCGGTTTTGAGGCCGGGGTGGAGATCAACGGTGTCATTGCCAACCAGTCCGGTTCCGACCGCCATGCCGCCATGCTGTCGGATGCCCTGCAGTCGGCAGGTTTGCCCCCCCTGATTGGGGCGGCACCGCGTAACGGCCTGCCCGGCCTGCCCAGCCGCCACCTGGGGCTGGTAACCGCCGGAAGCGACCTGCTGACACCAACCCTGCTGGCTGAACTGGCTGATCAGGTGGAATGCAGTCTGCAGCTTGACAGCATTCTGGCACTGGCTGCTGCTGCGCCAACGCTGCACCTCCCGCCACCGCTGCAGGCCTCAGCATCGCACCAACCGGTCAGGATCGGCATTGCCAGAGACGTGGCCTTCCACTTTTACTACCCGGACAACCTTGAGGCGTTGGCGGCCCAGGGTGCAGAGCTGGTGCCGTTTTCTCCGCTTCTGGATCACGGCCTGCCTCCTGACCTGCAGGGGATCTATCTGGGGGGCGGCTATCCTGAAGAGTATGGGGCGCAACTTGCCGCCAATGGGCAGATGCTGGAGGCGATCCGTTCTTTCAGCGCCACCGGCAGGCCTCTCTATGCGGAGTGTGGCGGTCTGATGTACCTGTCCCAGGGGATTGAACTGCTGGACGGCAGCCGCCACCAGATGGCCGGACTGCTGCCGTTCTGGACCAGAATGCTGCCCAGACGGAAGGCGTTGGGCTATGTTGAAGCCACCCTGACCCAGGACTGCCTGCTGGGAAACGCCGGTCAAACCCTGCGGGGGCATGAGTTCCACTATTCAGAGATTATTGAAGAAACCGGTCAGGCGGTGGTACGCCCGTACCTGGTTACGAAACGTCGCACCACCCAACCAAGCCGGGACGGCTATGCCCAACAGGGAATTCTGGCAAGCTACCTTCACCTGCAGTTTGCCGCCCACCCTGAAGCAGCCGCCAGTTTTGTCCAGACCTGCAGGAGTTTTCTATGACCCGTACACCGTTGATTCATTCGCTGTTGGCCCGGCCGTTAAGCGGCGAGCAGATTGAAGAGCGTTCCTTTGCCTGTATTGACCAACTTGCACCGGAACATGGCTTTCTACCTGACCAGTGGCAGGTGGTACGTCGCCTGATTCACACCACTGCAGATTTTGGTCTGACCGAGCTGATCCGCTTTTCTCCCGATGCCCTGACGGCAGGCGCAGCAGCACTGCGGGCAGGCAGACCGGTCTTTACCGACTCCAACATGATCCGCTCAGGCCTCTCCCAGGCCCGCCTGCGCTCGGTCTGCCCGGCTTACGGCCCGGAATCAATCTCCTGCCATGTGGCAGATGCCGATGTGGCTGAAGAGGCCCGTCAGAGCGGTCTGCCCCGTTCCCTGTTTGCCATGCGTAAGGCTAGCAGCATGGCGGACGGCGGCATCCTGTTGTTCGGCAACGCGCCGGTGGCACTGCTGGAACTGAACCGGATGATCATTGAGGAAGGGGTCCGGCCGGCGCTGGTGGTGGCCATGCCGGTGGGGTTTGTGCATGTAATTGAAAGTAAAGAAGAGTTGATGGAGCTTGGGGTGCCGTTCATCGCCATAACCGGCAGACGGGGCGGCTCGCCCCTGGCAGTGGCAACCCTGCATGCCGTCTGTTCCATCGCCAACCAGCAAGAAGGGAAACAACCATGACCACCACTACCAACCAGGCATTGGCACTGGTATTTTTCGGCACCACCGCCGATGCGGGCCTGAAGGTCTATGACTGGATTGAAGCACAGATGGCGGCCCGTTATCCGCAGATGACGATCAAACGTGCCTTTACCTCTCAAATGGTGATCCGCAGATTGCAAGAGCGGGGGATTGCGGTGCCCAACCTGCCGGAGCTGCTGGCTGATTTCAAACAGCAGGGGCTCAGCCGGGTGGCGGTGCTGCCGTTTCTGATCGTGCCGGGACAGGAATTCGGCAAGATTACCGCCGCCATTGCGGCAGAACCGGAGTTGCAAACCGTCTGCGCCACGCCGCTTTTGACCACAGAACAGGATCTTGAAGCGGTCATCAGCGCCCTTGAACCGGAAATTCCGGTTGGGATTCCCACGGTGATCGGCTGCCACGGCAACGAGCAGCACGATCAGTTTAATCATGAAATCAGACAGTTTGCCGCCCTGATCGAGGCCCGCCATCCCCAGGTGATGGTGGCCACCGTTGAAGGGGACAACCCCGGCACGGCGCCCCTGGATAGGGCGCGGGAAATGGCCCAGACTTGCGGTGCGGTCCATTTTATCCCGCTGATGCTGGTGGCAGGTGACCATGTCATGAACGATATCATGGGGGATGAAGAGGACTCCTGGAAGTCTCAGGTCGGGGCCGGCGTCACCACCTGCAGCGGTCCGGCAGGCATGAATGAACAGATACTTGCACTGTACGGTCAGCATCTTGAGAACGCCATCAGCGGCGGATTTGGAGGAACCCGATGAACCCATTTGAACAGGCATTGCCCGGTCATTTTTATGCCGTGGGGGTCGGGCCCGGTGCGCCGGATCTGGTGACCCTGCGGGCTGCCCGGCTGGTGGAGACTGCCGACGTCATCATCGCCCCCCGCTCCAGTAAAAGCGATGAAAGTCTGGCGGTTACCGCCATTCGACCGTTGCTGCACCAACAGGAGTTGATTGAAAACAGCTACCCGATGGAGCGCAATCAGGACGCAACCCGTCAGTGCTGGGCCGATGCTGCGGATCTGGCTGCAACGCGCTGTAAACAGGGACAGTCGGTGGTGCAGATCACCATCGGCGACCCGCTGTTCTACAGCACCAGCGCCTACCTGCTGGAGGCATTGGCAACACTGATGCCCGCTGAACAGATACATCTGGTACCGGGCATCAGCGCCATGCAGGCCGCCGCTGCCCGGTTCGGCGATCCCCTGACCATTCAGGATGACCGCCTGATCCTGATGCCTGCAGTCCGGCTGGAACAGGTTGAAGCAGCGCTGCAACAATGTGAAACCCTGGTGCTGTACAAGGTGGGGCCTCGTCTGAAGGCGTTGACCGAACTGCTTACCCGGCAGGGCCTGCTGGAGCGGGCCAGACTGGTCTGCCATGTGGAACAGGAGGGGCGTGAAGTAATCATCAACCGCCTGACCGACGACCTGCCGGATGCAATGGGCTATATGTCCACTGTGATTGTGCAACTGGGACGGAAAGGCTGGGAGTGAGTAAGGAGCTGCGAGGAGGCTACACCACCGGCTGCTGTGCCGCTGCCGCCGCACAGGCGGCCACCCTGGCGCTGTATGGTCAGCCGGTTCCTCCCTGTATTGAACTGATCCTGCCGGACGGCAGTCCGGTGCAGTTGCCGGTTGCCGGTCTGTCCCGTGGTGATGAAAGCTGCAGCGCATCAATCAGGAAAGATGCCGGAGATGACCCGGATGTGACCCACGGTTCCACCGTGGTGGTAACGGTTGCCCGCTGTCCCGGCAGCGAAATCAGGTTTCAGGCCGGTGAAGGGGTCGGCACCGTTACACTGCCCGGCCTGGCAATCCCTCCCGGAGAAGCGGCCATCAACCCGGCCCCGCGCCGGATGATCGAGCAGGCGGTGCGACAGGTAACCAGGGACGGGCTGGTCATCACCGTTGCCATTCCCGGCGGCAGAGAGCTGGCCGCCAGAACCTTTAACCCCCGTCTGGGGATTACAGGGGGACTGTCGGTACTGGGCACCACCGGCCGGGTGCGGCCTTTCAGCCACGAGGCGGTGCAGGAGACCATTCGCTGTTCCTTTGCCATCACCCTGGCCTGCGGCATCAACGATCCGATCCTGGTGCCGGGGCATATCGGGGCACGGGCAGCCGAGCGGCAGTGCAGGATCAGGGAACACCAACTGGTGGAGGTGGGCAATGAGTGGGGCTATCTGCTGAAGCTGGCTGTAACCGAACCCCTTGAACGGCTTTTGTTGCTGGGGCACCCCGGCAAACTGGTCAAGCTGGCGGCTGGTCAGTGGGATACCCATTCTGCCCGTTCCGATTCAGCCCTGCCGCTGGTAACCGGACGCTGTACTGAGCTGTTCGGCACGGCGCCGGACGGGACACCCACGGTGGAGGGGCTGTTTCAGGCCCTTGCGCCAACAGCTCGCCTGATCCTGGGAAACAGCCTGGCCGATGCGATTGTGGCCTCAATTATCCGCACCTTTGCCCCCGCTTTTCCGGTGGCGGTGGTGCTGACCGATAACAGCGGTGACCGGCTGGGCAGCAGTGGCGACCTCACCGTCTGGCAAGGAAAGGAATCTCTTCTATGATGGTATATTTTATTGGCGCCGGACCGGGCGACCCGGAGCTGTTGACCCGCAAGGCGGAACGGCTGTTGCGGCAGGCAGCGGTCTGTATCTATGCCGGATCGCTGGTAAATCCAGATATCCTGACCCTCTTGCCGCCTGATGCGGAACGTCATGACTCTGCAGCCATGACCCTGGAAGAGACCGTGGCGGTCATGCGGGATGCCGTAAAGCGGGGGCTTGCTACGGTTCGGCTCCATTCCGGCGAACCGGCTCTGTACGGTGCGATCCGCGAACAGATGAACGCCCTTGATCAATACGGCATCAGCTATGAAGTGGTGCCGGGTATCAGCGCCTTTCAGGCCGCTGCCGCTGCGCTAAAGACCGAGCTGACCGCGCCTGAGGTATCCCAGACCGTGATCCTGACCCGCACCGCCGGGCGGACACCGATGCCGGAAAAAGAGGATCTGGCCTTACTGGCGGCCAGTTGTTCCACCCTCTGTATCTATCTCTCAACCCACAAGATTGATGAGGTATGCGCCACCTTGAGCCCGTTCTACGGCCCGGACTGCCCGGTTGCCGTGGTGTACCACGCCTCCTGGCCGGATCAGCAGATCCTGAAGGGTACCCTGGCGGATATCCCGCAGCAGGCGGCCCAGGCCGGACTGCGCAAGACCGCCCTGATTGTGGTGGGCCATGCCCTGGGGCGCGACATCCCGGTGTCAAAGCTGTATGATGCCGGATTTTCTCACGAATACCGCAGCGCCACAACGCCATGAAGACCGCACTGATCACCCTGTCTGCAGAAGGACTGGCCCTGCTGCAAAAGATCCGCTGCCATGAGCCGGAAGCGGATCTGTATGTTCATCAGGCAGTGCCGGAGTTGCCTGACGATGTAACTGTTTTCAGCGCCATCATCCCGCTGACTGCCGAGATCTTCAATCGTTACCGTGAGCTGGTCTATGCCGCCCCTGCCGGGGTGGTGGTGCGGGCGCTGGCCCCGGTGCTGCAGCACAAGCTGAGCGATCCGGCGGTGGTGGTGACCGATCTGCACGGCCGCTGGCTAATCAGCCTGCTTTCCGGTCATGAAGGGGGCGCCAATGACTGCGCCCTGCGGCTGGCCAATCTGATCGGGGCAGAGCCGATCATCACCACCTCATCTGAGGCGCTCAAGCGGATAATCGTTGGCATCGGCTGCCGCCGGGGGACAGCGGCGGAGCGGATTATGGCAGCCGTTACCGAAGGGGTGCAGTTGGCAGGCTGCCGGATGGATCAGGTGCGTCTGCTGGCATCGGCAGATCTGAAAGCGGATGAAGCAGGGTTGCTGCAGGCGGCGCACAGGCTGGGGCTGCCGCTGCGGATCATCAGTTCTGCAGAGATCAGGGGAACGGCCCGTTGCTTTAGCCGTTCCGATTTTGTACAAACCAGGGTCGGGCTACCGGCGGTTGCAGAACCGGCAGCGCTTCTGGCCGGAAGGAGAACACAATTACTACTACCCAAAACCATCATACAGGGGGTCACCGTGGCGGTGGCGCAGGAAGACTGTTTGTCGTAGGGCTGGGCCCTGGCGCCCCCCTTGACCGGACCGGACGGGCTGTGCAGGCCATCAGTCGAAGCAGCGTCGTGGTGGGCTACACCCCCTACATAGACTCCGTGGCTGACCTGACCGGCGGCAAGGAGCTGATCGTCTCCGGCATGAAGCAGGAGCGGGAACGCTGCATGGCTGCCTTGCGCCGCGCCGCTGAAGGAGCGACGGTGGCGCTGGTTTCTTCCGGCGATCCGGGGGTGTACGGCATGGCCGGTCTGGCCCTGGAACTGGCCCAGGCCCACGATTTTCAGTGCGCCATCGAGATCATCCCCGGTGTCTCTGCGGCCAATGCTGCAGCGGCCCGTCTGGGTGCGCCGCTGATGCTAGACTATGCCTGTATCAGCCTGAGCGACCTGCTGATTCCGTGGGAGCGGATCAGGCAACGGATCGAGCTGCTGGCCCAGGCCGATATGGCGCTGGCGCTGTACAACCCCCGCAGTACCAAACGGGTCAAACAGTTGGAAGAGGCGGTGGAGATCCTGCTGCGCCACCGTCCGGCAGCCACCCCGGTGGGGATTGTCACCGCAGCCAGTGCAGCGGATGAAACCACCACCCTGACCACCTTGGGCAACCTGCTGGAGCAGACCATCACCATGCGTTCGCTGGTTATTATCGGCAATTCAGACACCCGTGAGCTAAACGGCATGCTGGTTACGGCGCGGGGCTACCGCCTGTGATCCTGCTGCTGGGAGGTACCAGCGAGACGGCCCCGTTGGCCGCAGCCTGTGCAGCCCAGGGCTGGCAGACCCTGATTTCAACGGCAACCGACGTTCCGCTGGATCTGCCGGAGCATCCGCTGCTTATGCGCCGTCATGGCCGCCTGAATCAGCAACAGATGGAGCTGTTGCTCCGGCAGGAGCAGGTCAGAGTGTTGCTGGATGCCACCCATCCCTTTGCAACCGAGGCCCACACAACCGCCCGGGCAGCGGCAGCAGCCGTCAGTATCCCCTGCCTGCGCTGGCAACGCACGGCCTGCGATTGCCGCGAAGACGAGGTGGTCCGGGTAAGCGGGCATCACGAGGCAGCCCGGCAGGCGGTTTCCTTTGGCAACCCGATCCTCTTGACCACCGGTTCCCGCAATCTGCTGCCCTATACGGCGGCAGTTCAAGCTGCCGGTATCCCGCTCTTTGCCAGGGTACTGCCTCACCCGGAATCGGAGCAGGCCTGCCGTGCAGCCGGACTTGGACCTGATCAGATCATTGCAGCCCGCGGCCCCTTTTCCGTCCAGGAGACTGCAAAGCTGATCAACCGGCTTGGTATCGGTGTTCTGGTAACTAAAGACAGCGGCGCTGCCGGTGGTCTGCCGGAAAAACTGGAGGCGGCCCGCCGGACCGGCTGCCGGGTTATCCTGATCCATCAGCCGCAGCAACTGGGCGGTTGTGAGGCGTTTGCCACCATCACAGAGATCATTGCCGCAATCGCAACACACCTGGAGCAATCATGCAGCAACCGGAAATAACGTTAATCGGCATGGGGATCGGCGGCCTGGATAGCCTGACCGGCGCCGCCCGCAAGGCGATCATGCAGGCAGAACTGCTGATCGGCCACCCGCGCCATCTGGCGCTGTTTTCTGAACATCCCGGCGAGAAGAACCCCCTGGGAAAACTGCCTGATCTATTGCACCAGCTTGAAACGACCACCAAAAGGGCCGCCGTGCTGGCCTCCGGTGACCCGCTCTACTTTGGTGTGGGGCGCTTCCTGCTGAACCATCTGCCCAAGCAGCGGATCAGGATCATCAGTAATATTTCCAGCGTACAATACGCCTTTGCCATGATCAAAGAACCCTGGGATGATGCGCTGGTGGTATCGGCCCACGGCAGAAAACTTGCGGATATCCTTCCCAGGATTGCTGCGACAGACAAAGTCTGCATCCTGACTGATCAGGAGAACAGCCCGAAGGTAATTGCCCGGGAACTGCTGAAACAGGAATCAACCCCCTGCACGGTATGGCTTTGTGAAGACCTGGGGCTGCCCACGGAAAAATCTACCTGCACCGACCTGCCCAGTCTGCTACAGCTCCCCTGCTCAGATCTGAACATCCTGATTTTACTGCGAACAGATATGGAAACTTGACTCTATATTTTGTTGTGACAGAGTGCTGACCAAAAAATATTCCGTTACAGGAGGGTAGCAATGCACACCGGTCCAACTATTTTCCAACAACTTCTGTCTCAACTACCCCGGCAGGAATTCAACCTTTCAGCGCAGACAGATTGTACTGAGATAGTATTCGCCTGATAGACCCTCAATGGATAGGTTGCGATTTACGCTACCAGTTTCCAGCTAATTTTGATCTCAGAAAGTTCGAAGTGCGTTCGCCAGGGGACGCCATAACAGACGTCTAGTTGCTAAAACTAGACTCATATAGCCTCTGTAAGAAAGTGAGACCTTTTTTGTGACCTTACTTACAGAGGCATTCTTATGCCCGAAAACAGGCCTATCTGCGTAATGACCTACTACTTCAGCCTAGAGGTACTATTCGGATCTTGCCCATTACTTCCCTGCCGCAAAAGTCACAAGTCCCCTCAAAACTACTGATCCTGCTGTAGCCAAGACTGCGGCCAAAGGCCCTAGCGTTAAGGTTTACAGATTTATCTGTAGACCGGGTAGCTGTTTTGGTTCCTTTTCGTGGAGCCCGTTCAATGCCATCACTCTCGTAATTTAGCCTTTCTCATATAGTCGCAAAAAACGACTCATTTCAGCTGACTCTCTACCCCACCGGCACCAGGGGACCAACCGCTTCATTGCGATTCTGACGGATCAAATCCGGATGGAGCTATGTATCACTGTTGTGCGCCAACAGACAGCTTGACGTCACTCTTGTCTACAGTACAATCAGTCTGCACGCCATACGGGCCATACGCTTACCACACTTGCGTGCTTACCACGCAACAGAAGACCACGTCGGGAGGGTTTCAATGGGTTACCAGGATTGGACGAACAGACTGCTGGATACCATGATCGCCTCTGATCGTTCTGCAGCGGCGGAAATCATCTCCCAGGCGCTTGCCTCCGGCATTGCGCCGATGCTGGTGATCAGCGAGATTCTCGACCCGGCCCTGGTCCTTTTAGGGCGAAGATGGGAACAGGAAACCTTGTCGCTGGCCCAGGGATTTGTCGCTGCTAAAATTGCCGAAGATGCCATGCTGCACTGCATTCCCGGCCAGACAGAGCTATACCCAAACAAGGGGGCCGTGGTAATCGGCAATATCGAGGATGACTTCCACAGCCTGGGACGACGGGCCGTCTCGCTTTTCCTTTCCGCGGCAGGCTGGGAGGTCCATGATTTGGGCAATGACGTGCCGGCAGAGCAGTTCATTGACAAGGCCCTTGAAGTCAATGCCAGCGTCATCGGCGCATCCGCAATGATGCAGACCACGGCCCTGAACATCCGCAGACTGCGGGAGCTGATCGACAGCCGTGGACTGCAGAACCGCCTGAAACTGGCGGTGGGGGGCGCGGTCTTCAACTGGCGTCCCGAGCTGGTGGCAGAGGTGGGAGGCGATGGGACTGCCCGCAATGCGGTTGGCGCTGACGAGCTGTTCATGCGGCTGCAGTCTGATGCAACGACGGGGGCTACACCATGAACGCCTACCAACGCTTGATGAACACCCTGATGGGACAGCCGGTGGATCGTGTGCCGGTCCTGGCCGTGCTGGGCGCCTACGGCGGAAAGCTGACCCAAACCGATCTCAAGACGCTGTACCGTGACCCGGCGGCCTGGGTGGCCGGTCAGCAGGCCGTGCAGGAAGCCTTTGGTTTTGACCTGGTCATGACCGAGTTCAATTACAGTGCCATCGCAGAGGCGTTTGGCGGCGAGGTGGCCTGGTTCAGCGATCAGGCCCCCAACATAAAACGCCCAGCCACCTCCTCTGCAGAGGCGGCACTGCAGATGGCCCTGCCCGATCCGCAGCAATCCGGCCGGTTGCCGGCTATCCTGGAATCAACCCGCAGACTGGCAGAGCGATACAAGGAGCAGGTGCCGGTGATCGGCGTGGTGCCGGGCCCCGCAATCCTCCCGGCGCTGCTGATCGGGATGGAGCAGTGGATGGAAACGCTCCTGTTTGCCCAGGACAGCGCCGGAAAGCTGCTGGAGCATACCGGGTCGTTTTTCGTGACTTGGGCCAATGCCCTGCTGCAGGCCGGTGCCGACTGTCTGGTGGTGACCGAGGGGATGGCAGCGGCTGAGATCGCTCCGCGCGAGCTGTTTGCCGAACGGTTTCTGCCGCATCTGGCGACAACCTTTTCCCAGGTACTGGGTCCCAAGGTGCTGCATCAGACCGGCGGCAGCATCAACCATATTCTTGATCTGCTGCCCGGTCTTGATGGGCTGGTGGCGGTGGCAATCGGCTCAAAGGACGACCTGGCGCAGGCGCGTGCCCTGATCGGACCGGGGCTTACCCTGATCGGCAACCTGGACAATCTCTGTTTTCCCACCGCATCGCCAGACGAACTGTACGCCATGGCGCTGGCCTGTCTGCAAACTGCCGCACCGAACGGCCACTACATCCTGTCCAATGCAGGTGCCGACATCTCGCTGGCCACAGCTCCCGAAAACCTGAAGGCCCTGCTTGCAGCCAGCAACGAGTATGCGCTCACGGCGGGCTGCAGCCGATGAATGACGGCACGGTCTGGCTCAGCTGCGGGGTACTGCGTGCCGAAATGGAGTCACTGCACCAACAGGGGTTGATCAGGGGAGAGCTGTTGTTTCTTGATTCAATGCTGCATATGGACCCGCCCGGCCTGGAGGCAACCCTGACCGCACTGCTGGAAAAGGAACTCCAGACGCCGCGCTGTCTGGTGCTGGTCTATGGCGACTGCTGCAGCCGGATGCTGGATCTGGCGCGCCGCTTCCGTGTTGGCAGGGTCAATGCCATCAATTGCGCCCAGCTGCTGTTGGGACGCGACCGCTACCGGCAGTTGATGCACCAGGAGGCCTTTCTGGTACTGCCTGAGTGGGCCGGGCGCTGGGAAGAGATCATGCGGAACGAACTTGGGTTGACACATGCTGTTGCACATGACCTGATGCGGGATACGCGTGGTGTGCTGGTCTATCTGGACACCGGTTTGTGCCCGGTGCCCGAACAGAAGCTGGCCGCATTCTCTGCCTATAGCGGGCTCCCCTGGCGGGTTGAGACCATCAACCTGGAGATCATGCTTGCCCATCTGCTGTCTGCACAGGCCGAGGCACAGGCCCGCCCCCTTGGCTGAGTTGAACTGCGCATGAAACCATCACAATCCCCAAATCTGCTGTCACCGGCAGCACAACTCATGGCCCTTGAGGTCATCTCAGAACTGCTGATCTCCACCTCGCCCCTCATACTGGGACAAAGGCTGGCCGAACAGATCCGCGAACTGACCGGCGCACGCACAGTCATGATCCTGACCCACCAGGATAACCCGAAGCGCCATGAGCTGTTGAATATAAGCCCGACACGCAGAGCCACGCTGTTCTCCCCAGAGGAGCTGGAACGGTTCTGCCCTGAGCAGACCCCGGACGAGTTACCCTTCCAGACCGCCCAATTGCCGCCTGACCACCTGTTGTATAAGCCGTTACAGCGCACCGCTATCCATTCCACTGCCCGCTATCAGCTGCAGGCGGCAGGTGAGCTGGTGGGGCTGTTGCTGTTGTTTGACATCCCCGGCCTTGACCGCGTTGCCGAAATCGACAAGACCATCAAACTGTTGATCCCCATGATCTCACTGGCCTTAAAGAATGCCCTCAGCTTCCGCCAGATTGAGCAACAGGCCCGAGAACTGGAGCAGCGGGTGGCCGAACGGACTGCCGAGCTTGAACAGGCCTGTCAGGCAGCCCAGGCTGCCAACCGGGCGAAGAGCGAGTTTCTGGCCAACATGAGCCATGAGATTCGCACGCCGATGAACGGCGTAATCGGCATGACCCAGTTGCTTCGCTTTACCGAACTGACGGAGGAACAGAAGGAATTCCTGGATAACATTGAGTTGTCAGGAAACAATTTGATGCGTCTTTTGAATGACATCCTCGACCTGTCAAAGATCGAAGCTGGCAAGCTAAGCCTTGAATCCGTTGCCTTCAGCCTGCGGCGCACCATCCAGGAGGTGGTTGCCAACCAGATCGCCCGTATCAACCAAAAGCAGCTTGAGCTTGCGATTCATTTACCTGATGAGCTGCCCGACGAACTGGTTGGAGACGTACTGAGGTTTAAACAGATCATATTCAACCTGCTGGGTAACGCCATCAAATTTACGGAACAGGGTGGCATCACCATTATCGGGCAGCTGGCAGCACAACAGGACAATCGTGCGCTTATCCGCTTGGAGCTCAGAGATACCGGCATCGGTATGACCTCAGAGGTGCTGGAACGGATCTTCGGCTACTTTGAGCAGGCAGACGGTTCATCAACACGAAGGTACGGTGGTTCCGGCCTAGGGCTGGCCATCTGCCGGCGCCTGTCCGAACTGATGGGCGGCCGCATCTGGGCAGAGAGCAGTGAAGGTAATGGCAGCAGTTTCTCTGTTGAACTGCCGTTCTTCGTCAATCAGCAGCGGTATGACACGCCCATGGGCGAAGAGCTTGCGCTGGAAACTCCTCAAACACAGCGTTTAAAACTTTTGATTGCGGAAGACAATCAGCTGAACGCATTTACCTTACAGACGGTTCTGAATCGTATGGGGCATCAGACCATGGTGGTTGAGGATGGACTCCAGGCGCTTAAGCGATGGCGTGACGACCAGTGGAGCTGCATCCTGATGGACATCAACATGCCGGTCATGGACGGGCGACTGGCAACAGCGTCCATTCGCCAGCAGGAACATATTCTTGGAGGCCATATTCCGATCATTGCCGTCACGGCCTATGCCATGCAGGGTGATCAAGAGCGGCTGCTGGCGGAAGGGTTTGACGGCTATCTGAGCAAACCCCTCGATATTACGCAGCTGCGTGATGAATTGAGCCGCGTGGTGGTTGAGCATTTGAAAGCACCATAGCCAACGACCCGGCTCTCCGTTCAGCGCGTCTGCCTCGTCATGCAGGTATCGCCGGTGCTCATACGCACGTAACGGATATGCAGACAACCGTCCTCCCTGGACTTGTTCGACTTTGCTCTTCTTCATGTTGGGCATCCGGCTGTTATTCCCCAGCGACGGCCTCCTACACAGCGTGAGCTGCAGAACCTTTTATATTGACCGGATTTACGGGCCCTGAATCGCGCTTGTTTGTTTGAGGCAGCCTTGTTATGGTTTACAGGATGTTATCAATACCCGGTGAGAGGATTCATGGCCTTTTCACGGCACATCACGGCCAGCCCGTTTCTACGTTCATTGCGCTCCAGAAATTACCGGTTGTTTGTGATCGGTCAAAGCATCTCCTTGATTGGTACATGGATGCAGAACGTTGCCATGAGCTGGCTGGTGTACCGCCTGACAGGATCTGCCCTCCTGCTGGGCGTGATCGGATTTACCAGCCAGATTCCTACCTTTGTGCTTGCTCCGCTGGCAGGCGTGCTGGCCGATCGCTGGAACCGCCGCCACCTGTTGATTGCCACGCAGGCCCTTGCCATGCTGCAGGCAGCTGTTCTGGCAACCATCGTCCTTTCAGAAACCGTACAGGTCTGGCACGTCGTCTGCCTGAGCCTGCTGCTCGGGATCGTCAATGCCTTCGACATACCGGTGCGTCAATCGTTTGTAGTTGAAATGGTGGACTACCGTGAGGATTTGGGAAACGCTATTGCGCTCAATTCATCAATGGTTCAAAGCGCCCGACTGATAGGGCCCACCATTGCCGGATTACTGATTGCAGTGGTGGGTGAGGGAGTCTGTTTTATTCTGAACAGCATCAGCTATCTGGCGGTGCTTATGGTGCTTGTGGCCATGCGCATGGGGACAAGCCCCCAGTATGGCAAATCACGGGGGCGCATTGTTCACGAGTTGCACGAAGGTGTGCGCTACGTTTTCAGTTTCAGCCCGATCCGAAACATTCTCATGCTGGTTGGTTTTATCAGCCTTGCCGGCATGCCGTACACGGTGCTGGTACCGGTCTTTGCCAAAGAAATCCTCCACGGTGGCGCACATACGTTTGGCTATCTGATGACGGCAGGTGGCTGCGGGGCCTTGGTCGGAACCTTAACGCTCGCCTCAAGAAAAAGTGTGCTGGGGCTCGGCAGGACCATCATCATTGCCGGGCTACTGTTCACCACTGGTCTGACGGTCTTTGCACTCTCCAGCAAGCTGGTGCTGTCGCTTTTATCTCTTGTGCTCACCGGTTACGGAGCAACAACCATTGTCGCCTCATGTAACACCATCCTGCAGACAATCCTTGAGGAAGACAAACGTGGCCGGGTGATGAGCTTCTTCACGGTCGCCTTTCTCGGCATGGCGCCATTTGGCAGCTTGGGGGCCGGTACTGCGGCAAAGCTGATCGGGCCGCAGGGTGCGTTACTCACAGGCGCGGGATGCTGCTTACTGGCAACACTCATGTTTGCCAGGCACCTGCCCCGGATCAGAGACAGCATCCGCCCGATCTATGTACGAATGGGGATTCTCAGCGAAACAGTAAAAGCAAGTGACACAACATGAAGCACGCAGCACAACAGGGAAAACTGTGGCTACACACCCGGTTCCGTCGAGACGCCGGACGCCTGCATGGCCCGCTTAACCCGCGACAGCAAGGTTACCGCCTTGATCGGTTTACTCATAAAATCAAAGAAGCCCATCTCAAAGAGCTTGACCTCATCATCATCCGTGGTTTTGTCGCTGATGAGCAAGATCGGGATAGCCTTCAGCTCATTGATCGCCTTCACCAGTTTCAGCAGCGCAAACCCATCCAGGTTAGGCATTTCCTTGTCGGTCAACACAATCTGGGGACGGCTGGCAACAATCTGCTTGTAGGCCTCCATCCCGTCAACCGCCAGCAGCACCCGGAAACCGTTACTGACCAGGATCTCCTTGAGCATCTCCCGCGTCATTTTATCGTCATCTGCCACCAGGACGGTCTTTTCCCTGGGCTCCTGCACCTGCTTACCCAGGTAATGCTTGCAAAAGGCGGCGAAAAAATCCTCCCGGGAAACCACCGCCGGAACCAGCGTCAACCCCTGGTTCCGTGCGATCGTGTGCGCCATACTCATGTCCGTGGGGTCGGTGACGGCCAGCAGGAGCTTGTTGCCCTCCTGCCGCAGCGGAAACAGATGAAACTCCAGCGCTATCTCGGGCGTCACCAGTTCCAGCAACTGCTTGGGGTAGCTGTACTGCTCGATCCGGGTTAAATGTTTGATGCCAAACTGCTCGGCCAAGGCCTCCGACAGTTCGTCCCCCGTAATCAGCCCTCGATCTTCGAGAAACCAGCCAAAACGCTTTTTCTCGCGGCTTGCCAGGGCAATCATGCGCTCAAGCGTCAGGGGCGAAAGGATCCCCTTCTGCAGCAGTATTTCGCCAAGCAGTTTTTTTTGCATCATACCGGCTCCGACGGCCCCAACAACCCGGCAAGAAGCTGTCAAAGACAAGAGGGCTACCGCAATCACCTTAGCCATAATGGACTTAGAGCTGCATTGTGATACAAGTGCCGCTTAAAAGCTAGCTTCTCTTACCAACGTCATCCAGGCATGACGTAACAGCTCCAAAGCGGGAGATTGGCGGGCAGCCTCAAGATGAGCCACACCACGCAAACGTAACGGAGGAACCGCTGCAGGTTTACACTGATCAAGTCGAACCCGATAGCGTGGGGTAACCGGCACCAGTTCATGCTGACTGTCAGGCAAGACGGGAATAGGACCACCGTAGGATGAAGCCAATGACGGATCATCCAGCGGAGAGGTGCTAATCCGGTCAATCTCAGAGACGGTGCAGTTGAAACTGCCGTATTCCACCGCATCGGGAATGAAGCGTGCCGCGCCTCCCACGACAACTCTCCGCAGGTCTCGTTCCTCCAGATAGACATCAACCCTGTTACGGCTCAGGTCGGCGACACTGGCCAACCATTCGCGGGCAGCTACCCACCCCCCCAGCATCACATCATCATTCCAGTAGACCATGCTGCCGTCAAATGGCGCCTGAAGCCGTAATCTGTCCTGCTCTTCCTGAAGCCCCCGCATGATGCTCATATCGCCTTGCAACCGTTTCTGAACCACCTGGCCTTGGCTAAGCAGCTCTTCGTTGAAGGATTGCTGCGAGGCCATCCAGCGGCTCACCGAGGCCGCAGGGAGCGATTCGGTCCGGCGCTGATCAAGGTCGGGAGAAACAAGGCGCGCCAGTAGCTGCCCTGCGCTGACCTTCCCTTGCAGCTGAGCCGGCGCCTCAACCAGTCGTCCCGCAACCGGCGCGACCAGGTGCTGCTCTCTGGCTGCCCCCAAAATAGCAGGCGCTCGCACGGTCTGCTGCCACGGCAGCAGCAGGAGGCAGATCAGCAGCAGGAGAACAATCGCGGTCCGAACGACTGCCGGACTGGGCCCCAGCTCCGCCCGGCGCGACCACCACACCTTCAGCTCCCTCAGCACGGGTAGCGCTATAAACCAACTTATTTCCACTGAGAACAAGACAATCCCCAACGCCTTAAAAAACATATGGTAGACAAGCAAGGCTATCCCAAAAAACAACACAAGACGATAGAGCCAGACTGCCAGTGAAAAACCTATCAGAAAACGACGTAAACCTGCCCTGGCCGGCTCCGGTTGAGGGTCAGCAAATCCAAACAACAGTTTCCGTAACCACCAGCGGCCAAATGCAAAGGAACGGGCATGTAAATTGGGGATAGACAACAGATCAGACAAAATAAAATACCCATCAAAGCGCATAAAGGGTGACGCGTTCAGCATCAGGGTCATAATCCATGCCGTACTGCAGAGAAAGAAGGCGCCGGAACGAGCCGGACCATCCGGCAAGAGCAGCCAGGCCCAGGTTGCTGCCACTGCCAGAAACAGCTCAACCACAATGCCGGCGCAGCCGATGATCAGGCGCTGTCTGCGAGAGCTGAGCTTCCAGGCTTCGTTGGTATCGGTGTACAGCATCGGGGTCATAACCAGAAAGGCGACGCCAATAGCCGGCACCTTGCAGCCGTAGCGATGCGAGGCGCACGCATGTCCCAATTCATGGAGAATCTTGGCAAGCGGCAAGGTTAATGCGAGGCTCGCAACACCTCCAAGGCTTTTATACGTTTGAAATGAGTGTAAAAACTGTTCCCACTGGCGAGTCATCAGCAGTGCTGCAGCAAACGCAAAGAGTAAAATGGCAATGGGGAAGCCCGGTGAAAAAAGGGGACGAACCAAAGGAGCGATGCGCTCGAGCATTCGCTGGGGCCGAACCAACGGGATTCTGAAAAAAAGATAGTTATGAATCAACCAAAGCCACCAACTTATACGAGAACGTTCTTGCGTTCCCACGATTCGTGCCGTATCCCTCGGACCGTTTGGTTCGGTCAGAAAGTGCCCCTCTAAAAACGGGACAAGTGAACCGACATCCTCCTGATCAACCTGCAGGGTCGTCTCACCATTTACCGCGTCGGCAACGGCAGCAGCCTCCCCCAAATGCCACCGGGAGAGTATTTCAAAAGCCGACCAGCTTATCAGATAAAAGCGATTGGCTGCCGGATCGTGCAAGGACCAGACCGGTGAGCCGTCCCGCTGTGGTGGCGCAGGATAGAGTGCCAACTCTTGCCGCAGTCGAGGTAACACAACCTACCATCCCAACCGTTGACGCAACGCTGTTAATGGACGCCGGAAAAGTGCATACGCAAGCGGCACTTTTTTACCGTAAATCTTGGCCACACCGGAAAGCCCAATGCGGGGCACCTGTTCAGTACCCTTAAAATCAGCCCTGATACGATAGCCGACCGTGCCGCCGGGCATGACCTCCGCCCTGAAAGCCGCAGAGGTCAAAGTGGCTTCCCGGGGGTGTTGAGGGTCGTTGGTCAGATAGAGGACGACCCGGGTACCCGGGTCAAGCGCAATGGCATCAGCCACCGGCAGACGTATCAACATCTCGGCCTTGCCGGGATCAGCGATCAGCAGCACCTTCTCGCCGATGGAAACGCCCTTGCCGATCCAGTCCGTTGGGTCGCTGAAGATAGCAATACCGTCACGCGGCGAGGCCACCTCGCTGCGTTTCAACAATTTACTGGCTCCCGACAGTTCTGCGGCGCGCTCTTCCATTCGTCCGCGGCGAGGGGTCATTTCGGTCTTGCCGCGGTCATCCTGCAACGCCAACACAGCAGCCTGACGATATTCCTCCGCCGCCACTTCGTAAGATTTCTGAACGGCTCCGAGCCGCGAGCGCAAATTCGTCTTGTCCATGCTGAACAGCAATTCTCCGGCCTTCACCGGTTGATTGGCCCTGACAAAAAAATGTTCAATCACGCCGTCTTGCGGAGCGCGCACCAGAAAAGGGTCTTTCGCCGATACCTCGGCCGGGGCCAGTACCGACAAATGCACCGGCAGCATGAGCGCACAAACGGCGAGCGCAGCCCCCGCCCCCCACAGTACCCACGACGGCTTTCGGCTCATTCTCAGCCTATCAAGCAACGGATGCTGCAACAGGTGTAACAGCAGGGCATGGCCGAACATGGCGCCGAGCTCAGCTGCCAACGGAAGCTCAGCCTCATGCCACGCCTCATCGCGAGCCAGCAGCAGCAGACCGAACACGGCACCATCCGCGCGTGTCAGGGGGACAACCAAAGCAGACGCGGGAAGCCAATGCTGCCAATCAGCGGCACTGTCAGGCGGCAGTGAAGCGCCGTCGACCGGCGTTGGAACCGTACAATTACGCCATTTGGGGAAAACGTGTGAAAGCCACATCAGATAAGGAGAATTGCGATCCGGCAATGGCAGTCCCGACAGCGCGATGACACCTTTGCCTTCAAGCCAGATGGCGGCTTGGCGATACTGCAGCAGGTGCTTGGTCTCATTTACCGCAATAAACGCCGCTTCATCCAGCGATTTTGACGTCCGAATCCGTTGTTGAAGCTGCAGAACAATACTTAAAACCAATGCCTGATTTGACGGTTCTGCGCTCATTTTCTCCTGCCCGCACCAAAAGAGGCCCAGCCGCTCATACCGGGCAGTAGCTCCGCATGTGCGCCAACGATCTCGCCGGCCAGGGTCGTCGTCTGGCTCAAAGGATCGATGCGGGCGCCAAGTCGCGTTACCTCTGCGGAATAGCTGCGTCCGCCCAGCTCCTCAATCTGCACGGCGAAACGAGTCCCGACATGCAGCCATCCCAGCCAACGGGAAGGCACAATCATACGCACTTCCAGGTGACTGGTATTCAGGATATCAACAATCGGTTTCCCCGGAGTCAAGTACTGATGCGGATCGGTGTACAGTTTGGCTACTCTGCCGGAATAGGGGGCAGTCAGTGTGCACTTTGCCACCGAAACCTTCATTGCAGCGACTTCAGCCTCGGTCTCCTTTACCTTTGCAACGGATTGCTCAAGTTCAAGCGTACTGATCGAATCAAGCTCAGCCAGCTTCTTGTTGACGGCTAAAAGACTGCGTGCCGCCTCGGCAGTTGCTTCGGCCTTTTGTAGCTGGGCATCCAGGAAAGAACAATCAAACTGAACCAAGACCGCTCCCTGCTTAAACGCATCCCCTTCGCGATACGGCAATGTATCAATTTTTGCAGAAATTTCAGAGGATATCGTCGCTTGTTGGAATGCCGTCAGTTGGATTCTCAGGCGTCCTCCGGGCTGCTGTAACTCGGCTGCCCCAGCAGGACCGGCAAGGCTGATCACACCAAGCACCAGTACGCATAACCTCAGATAACCGGCCATACCGTTCATGGTTGTTCCTTTGCATTTTCAGACTTAATAAAATCATTGCGGATCCAACCGGTTATGCCGTTTTCGAGCATGATCTGTGACCATCCATCACGTTCAGAAATCTTGGCAACATGCATGCCTTTACCCATGCGTGCAAGGATCTTCGCATCTACAGCCGGATTGCTCCTCAGATTGACTCGTTCTGCAGCGACAACAGCAAATACACCGGCGTTGTTGGGCAGCAAAGCGGCGGCGGCAGGCTTACTCTGACGTCTCGTCTTCTCGGTTGCGGCGGCCTTCTCGGTTGCGGCGGCCTTCTCGGTTGTGGCGGCCTTCTCGGTTGTGGCGGCCTTCTCGGTTGTGGCGGCCTTCTCGGTTGTG
>CAZUSH010000057.1:0-23343 GCA_964622705.1 uncultured Geobacter sp.
AACTCACCCTGTAACCCCACCGGTTCTACCTACAGCAAGGAGGAACTGACTGCCCTTGGTCAAGTGCTGTTGAAGCATGAGCATGTTCTGGTGGTGGCCGATGATATTTACGAGCGCCTGATCTATGATGGGCTCAAATTCTACAACATCGCCCAGGTCGTGCCTGAACTGAAAAACCGCACCATCGTTGTGAACGGCGTGTCCAAAACCTATGCCATGACCGGCTGGCGGATCGGCTATGCCTGCGGGCCCAAGGAACTGATGGGGGCCATGACCAAGATGCAGTCCCAATCAACCAGCAACGCCACTTCCATCGCCCAGAAAGCCTCGGTAGAAGCCCTGAACGGTTCACAAGATGCTGTGGCAGCCATGTGTGTCGAGTTTGAAAAACGTCGCACCTATATCGTTGATCGCCTGAACGCCATGCCGGGTGTATCCTGCTTCAAATCCAACGGCGCCTTTTACGTCTTCCCGAACTTCTCGGGATGCTATGGCAAGTCAACACCGGCTGGTAAGAAGATCGAAAACTCTTCCGACTTTGCCGCCTACCTACTGGAAGATGCCAAGGTCGCTCTGGTGCCCGGTATTGCCTTTGGCGATGACCGTTACGCCCGCTTGTCCTACGCCATCAGTCTGGAAAACATCAAAAAAGGCATGGATCGCATTGAAGAGGCGATCAAGAACCTGAAGTAGCCTGTTCAAAGGGGATGCCGGATGGCATCCCCTTTCTTTATCCGGATGTGAGGTCACCACATGATCACCAAGGATATGATTATCGGCGATATTATCAGGCAGTATCCTCAGACTGCCCAAGTCTTTGTCCGGCACAACCTTGAATGCTGCGAGTGCCAGATTGCAGACCTGGAGACCCTTGAGCATGGAGCTGGCTTCCACAAGCTGGAGATAGATCAGCTGCTCAGCGAACTCAATTCCCTCATTGCCAGCTAGCACGGTCATTACCTCGTATGAGCGATTTTGATCAGTACCTGCAACACTTCCCGGTTGGACTCAAGGTTACCGTCGGTATTCCCGTACCCGGCGGCAACCCCTTTCATGACTGGGCTGTTATCCACGCCATTGACGAAGATCTTGTCACCCTGCAGTTGTCACGAGATAACCTGCCAAGTGGTGTTAAACTTTCCGTGGGCACCATTTTTGACGTTCGTACAGGTGATGAGGCCTCAGGATATTCATGCCGCGCCATCGTCGTGGCAGAAGGGTATCAACGGGAAATCATCCTCCGCCTGATCGGCGAAATCGTCTCATCCGAACTGCGCGAGTTTTATCGTATCGATGCGTTTTTACCGATCAAGTATTTCATCAGTTCAGAGCAAAGCGAGGTAAAGCTCAAGGCCCTCTGGAAGGAAAAACGTGAAGCGCGGGTGCTTGCCGAACAGGAGCGCAGGCAACATGCAAAAAAACCCTGGCAACGTTTGCAAGCAGCCCCGGCAAGCGAAGAGCTGCCTGCTGAGGAGTTGAGTGAAGAAGGCCTTTGGGATGACAGCGGTGAGGGTTTTGAGCAACCTGAGAAACAGGATGAGGATGACCAAACCGATCACAGTTGGGATGATGTGATACCACTTGCTGCAAACATCAGCGGTGGCGGTATCAGACTACTTTTGCACCACCATTTTGAAAATGACACCCTGGTGCCGCTGGAAATCTATTTACCAACTGAGCCGGACCCGCAGGTCATTGATGCGGTGTGCGTCGTTGCCTTTGCCAACGAAAATTTTGCTGCCAGCAAGCAGTTCAGCCGCACCAGCTATAATACCGGTCTTAAATTCAAGTTTATTGATGAGCGGGACCGCGATGCCATTGTCAGTTATATCTCCAATGTGCAATTGAAGCGTATCAGGGGCATGCGGGAGCAGTATCTGTTCAGGGGCAGCGCCCTCGAAACAGCAGAGGCGCTTGAAGACAACACGCCCCAGGCACGCTTCAAACGCATCCTGAAGTCTGCATTGCTCCTTGCCATGACCTTCACGTTTTTAATCGTCATTTTTATGTATTTTAAAAACTACTCTCAGCACAGACCCAAAAACGAGATTGAGCTTATCTTTGAAAAAGGTTTCAGCGATTACCTCAAGAAGATCGGGCGTGAACCCTCTCCAGGTAATCAGTAAGTCTGCTCTTAGGTTCAAGATGTCATTCAGGTAGCGACAAATACCCGCCTTGATAGATGCAGTGGCCTGAGAAGTCAAGGACGAGCCTTCGAGATGAGCAGCTTGCAGTAGCCCTCAGCAAGGCCACTACTGCCATCCCATCACCAGCAAACCTTTGTCCGCAAGGCAAAACTCAACAAACCTCCTGAAGACCTCTGAATCTTCAGGTCCTCTCAGGGCGCTCCCCACCAAAGCTGCCGTACCTCCGGCCGCGGCACCGATCAGCCCTCCCCGCAACGCCGAGCCAGAAAATGCTCCGATAACCGCACCAGTGGCACCGCCGACCAGCGCTGACTTGCCGGTCCTGCTTGCAACCTCATCAGCCAGACGTCCCTGCGCATGTGCCTCCTGAGCCTGTTTAAAACAGGTCTCAATCTCTTTTTGCGCCTGCGCTTCACCCAGAACACGATACTGCTCGTTCGGATAGAGCACCGGACGTTTGGCAGCACAGCCAACAACTGACGTTGCGATTAGCAACAGCATGCTCAAGAGGGTAATTGTTTTTCGCATTGAAAGTAACATGTTAATAAACTAGCACAAAAAAAGCCGCCCGGCAATTGCCGGGCGGCTCCACGAACGACTGCAAGCAACTACAATTACTTCTTAAACTTGCGACCACCGTACAGCATCGGATCGCCCTTGTAACCCAGGGCTTTCCAATCCAGGCGGGTTGCACCCATGTGGCACTCACCGCACTGCAGCGCCTGCTCTTTGGGAGAGACTTCGTGCTGGGCAGCCAGCAGGGAGTAAGTCTTGACGAACTGGTACTTGCCGCTGTAGGGCAGGCCTTCTTTGCTCTTAGCGCCGTTAACCAGGGCCTTCTCCCAATCAAAGTTTACCCACAGTTCTTTGTACTGCTGGAAGGTGCTCAGATACTTGAACTTGCTGTCCATCGGCTGGTCGCCGTCAAAACGCTTGTAGGGGTAAATCTTGGCGGTCTTGTCCTTGATGCTGCCAACCGGAACGGTAATAGGTACCGGCTTGGAAGGATCCTTGATCTTGTCGCCCAGCATATAGCGCTGAATCTGGCCATTGGACCAGGCATAGGTCGGCACGAAATTCATGTTCCACTTGAAGGTACCCTTGTGCTTGGCAAAGGTTTCCTTGTCGAACTGCTCTTCAGCCTTGATGTTCTTACCGGTGTCGGACCAGTTCCACATCACCTTGGTGGCCTGAGCTTTTGAAATGGTCGGCATATGGCAGGTCTGGCAGGCAACAGCAGACAGGTGATTATTCAGGATAGCCTTGTTTTTGGACTTCTGGTGCGGAGCCTTGGCGCCGCTATGACAATCCACACAGTTCACGCGGGCATCATAGTGAGCCATCATGCTGGAGGCACCGGCAATCTTGTGATCCTTGGCCTTGTGGCAGTCTTGACACATAAGACCTGCACCGCCAACGCTTTTCTTGGCCATGTGGACATCCTGCTCCTTGGTAGCAGCTTCCAGGGTGGAATCCAGGCCGGGGGACTTAACCGCGTCACCGCCGCCGCCGTAGAAGTGGCAAGTGCCGCAGTTTTTCAGAGAGGGCTTATTCACGCTTTGCGCAGCCTGCTCAAGGTTCATGGAACCTTTTTCCATGGACTTGGTGTCAATATCAGCGCCAACCCCAGCGCGGGTATAGTTGCCCTTTTGGGCGTGACAGACCAGACAGTCTACACGGGTCTTGTCGTTGAAGTCAAAATTGGTACGGGTCCAGCCATAACCGGCGTGGCACTTGCTGCAAGACTCATGGGCAATACCGTCAGGACCAACGAAGACGGTGGTACAGAAGTTGTTGATCATGTTCTTCTTGCCAAATACCTTGGTGCTCTTCTCCATGCCCTTGACATGGTTCGGCGTACCAGCCCACGTCCAGTGAGTGGTTTTCATGAAATCAGCTGCCTGCTTTTCATGACACTCAAGACAAACCTTGGTCACATCCTGACCTTTCTTGAATGGGCCCTTGACAAACTCTGAGTGGTCCGGACCGGCAAACGCCTGGAACGAAACCAGGACCAGAGCGGCGGTCAACAACGCCACCATACCTCTTACTCCCTTCATACCTTTCCCCTTTCTTGTCCTGCATATAGTACGCACGGCTAGGTTCACCGCACCTTGAAGATATTAATTGCAAAATCGCTTTATAAAAACATATTCATTTCTTAATGTCAATTGAATCAAACTGCAACAAAAGACCACAACAGTCCGATTACGCTCGACTTTTAAGATTCGTTAATCTTGTCAGCATCCAGACTACCAGCACAAGTCCAGCCACCAGCGAGACGAGAAACAATACCAAAGGCGACCACTGCGCCTGCACCGGCACGGTTGTTGGATTAAAATACGGGGCCAGGAAATTACCGCGGACAACATCTCGCATGAATGCCATGACGTAAACCAACGCCATGCTCAGCCAGACCGTTGGCAGAACCTGACGCCTAAATCCGGTTACCAGTACTGCCACGGTCAGCAGTACTCCGGTAACCAGCAGGCCGGTAGCAACGCCCCCCCCACCCATAAAGCGATGCAGGGTATGCTGCGGCAAGGACAACAGAAACCATGTGCCAACGGCGAGTTGCACAAGCGTCAACCATGCGAACAGGCGCATGCCCAGTTTTTGGCCGATCTCAGAAACATCGGGATCTGATTTCAGCACGGTGGATGCATAGATCGCCACGAACAGACCGCCAACCGCCAAAGCGCCCGCCATCATATGCAGATAACGGGAAAGCACGGTTGGGTCTGCAAGATTCAACAGGGTACCATTTGGCGTTGCAAACCAGCGGCCCCAGCTTGTTGGTGAGATCATCATGGTCATGTTGTTTGTGAAAACAAACCCAACCAACAGTAACAACAGCACGACAGCGAACACCACAAACATGGCCGGATTGCCCAGTTGCTTGAAGCGGAAGTCATAGATATAGGCCAGATAATAGGCAACAATGACGACCGGAATAACCGCTAGCCAAAACAGCCCCATCAGGATGGTGCTGGTGTAGAGTAGGTGGCCGTACAGCACATTGACGAACAAAAGCGGCGCAACCCCCAGGTTTACGGTAAAGGCGATCAGAAAAGGCAACGCCTTGGCCAGCTCATGGGAAAGTTCACGATAGGCCCGTCCCGGATAAAGGTGTGCCACAAAAGCGACCAGCCCTGTGCCCAGCATAGCATTCATAGCAAACAGATGCAGGGGGAACGTCAGCATAAGAAAGAACTGAAACCAGCCGTTTGGCGCGGTCAGGGTGTCTGCAACGGGAATCAGGTTTTGCGGATTCATTTGACACCTCCTGCCTGCTGCAGCATGTAGTCAGCTAGACCGTCTTTTTCTACTGCCGAACCGCCGTAATCCGGCATGGCCGGATTCAGGGCCGAAAGCTTTTCAAGGGCTGTCCTGATCTTGTCGCGCGACCAACCGCGCAGTTTGGGCTTGATTTGATCAAAGCCATGACAGGCGGTACAGTTTTCTTCAAACAGTTTGGCGCCGTCCACCTTTGCAGTTTGTGCGGCCACCGGGTGGTTCAGACTGAACAGGTAGCCGGCCACAGCGTCTTTGTCCGCTTTTGGGGCTGCGTAGTCCGGCATGGCGGGATTAAGTGCCGGCAGTTTGTCAAGGGCAGCACGCACCTGCTCACGGGGCCAGGAGGCAAGCAATGGTTTCAACACGTCGGCACCATGGCAGGCAGCGCAATTCTCCTCAAAGAGCTGTTTGCCACGTTCACCACCCGCTGCACTGTCGTCCGCAAGCGGTTTTTTATGCAGTCCGGCAGTCAGATAGGCAGCCAAGGCCTTCAATTCAACCTCAGTCCCCACAAAGGGCGGCATGAAATAGCGTTTTTCGTGGATGGTCGACAGATATTTGCGCATGGCTCCGTAGCTCATGTTCTTGGTTCGCATAAGGATATCGTTGTTCATGCCGCCAACCGTGTGACAGGCAAAACACTGATGCAGAAACAGCTCCCGACCGGCTTCAAGCTGATTGGTCTCAGTAACCTCCTTATGCTGTACCCACTTGGCGTTTTTCAGGAAGCCTTCCCGGTTGATCCGCTCCAGATCCTTCTGCAGGATACCGTTTGAATACATGACGCCGTTCACAATATAGGGACGCCGGGCAGCCTCCCGCGTCCATTCAAACGCCCCCAGATACCCCATGGCGGCAAGCATGACACAGACGATCAAGCCCCTGGTACGGGCTTTCTGATTGAGCAAAATCAGACAGATAAGCATTCCGGACAGCAGGGCGAATGAATACGCGCCTACAATCGCCGCCCGGGTAATGGTGGGCGACACCCCGCCAACCAGACCACGCGCCTTGTCGGGCAGGACACTGAGATACCACCACCCTGCCGGAAGCGAAAGCACGAGCGAAACCAGCGCCCAACGGCCTGAATACCGGATCATGCGATGCCGAGTGGTTTCGTCTTCAAGAAGGGTAGCTGTTAAAAAGCCGTAGCAACCAGCCAGCATAAAACTCATGAAACTGCGGAAGAACAGTGAGGGCCAGAAGGTGGGGTTAAAAAACCCGGACCAGAAATCATTGGTGGCAACCCAGGCGCCGGGTGTCAGCATAAAGTCTATGATGCCATTGATCAGAAACAGGCTCAACCAGGCTGCCCCGAAATAGATCCAGCCGATGGTCAGATGGGTCCGGTCATCCATCCTGCCAAAGGTGTAGAAATAGACAAACAGGGCCACGATCTCCACCAGGAAAAAGACCCATTCCGTTGCCCAGCCAAAGACAAAGGTGTGAATCAGCAGCGAGGTGGCGGCAGGGTGGATCAATGAGATCACAAACCAGATCGCTACGCCGGTCAGGCCCCCAAAGACCATGGTCAACAGCATGAAGAACTTCGTGTGTTTCCTGACAAAGGCCATGATCTGGTCGCTTTGTTCCCGTAGCGCCTTACGCTCGGTCAGCACCAGATAGAGCCCTCCCCCTACGGCAAAGTGGGACACAAAGACATGTACGATTGCCACCAGGGCAATCAGCAGACCTCCGCCAAAGGTGGGCACATACCAGACCGGGTAGTTCATGTCGAAGCACCTCCTGTGACCGCCGCCGCCACTGCGACTGCATCAAGCTGAACGGTCTGCTGTTCACCATCAGCCATCCGTTTCAGGGAAACAGACTGCTTTGCCAGTTCATCTTCCCCAACCACCATGCAATAACGTGCCTGCAGCTTGTCGGCCCGGCGCATCTGTCCCTTCAGGCTCTTGCCCTCCACGTCGGTCTCCACCCGCAATCCTTGGTCCTGTAGGGCTGCCATCAGGCTGAAACCTGCCAGCCGAGCGGCATCTCCCATCACGGCAATAAAGAGATCCGGGGATTGCGCAAAAGAGCGATCACCCAGGAGCAGCGCCACCCGCTCGACCCCGAGCGCAAAACCGATGCCCGGCACTGCCGGGCCACCCAGCTGTTCCACCAGGCCATCATAGCGCCCTCCGGCGGCAACGGCAGATTGCGCCCCCAGCAAGCCGGTCACCAACTCAAAGGTGGTACGGGTATAATAGTCCAGACCGCGAACCATGCGTGGATTCAGGCTGTAAGGCACCGCAGCCGCGCCAAGGTAGCCCTGCACTGCTGCAAAGTGCGCATCGCAGTCGCTGCAGAGGTGTTCAAGCATGGAAGGGGCGCCTTTGGTTGCCTCCACACAGCCCGGCACCTTGCAATCCAATGCCCGCAACGGGTTGGTGGCTTGGCGGCGGCGGCAATCCTCACACAGGGCATCCTGTCGTTCTGCCAGAAAGGCGACCAGGGCCTCACGATAGGCCGGACGGCAGGCAGGACAGCCCAGTGAGTTGATCTGCAGCTGCGGCTCTGTCAGCCCCAGTTCCTGGAACAGGCGGCTGACCATCAGCAGCACCTGGGCATCGATCAAGGGATCTGCAGCACCGGTCACCTCTGCGCCGATCTGATGAAACTGGCGGTAGCGCCCTTTCTGGGGGCGTTCGTGACGAAACATCGGCCCCATGTAGTACAACTTGTTCAGGCTGTCCAGGGCGTACAGCTTATGTTCGATCAAGGCCCGCATGACGCCGGCGGTTCCTTCCGGGCGTAAGGTCAGACTGTTCCCCCCCTTGTCGTTGAAGGTGTACATCTCTTTTTCAACAATGTCGGTTGTATCGCCGATCGAGCGGCAGAACAGTTCGGTTTTCTCAACAATGGGCACACGGATTTCACTAAAGCCGAAGCGGGTAAACACCTTACGGGCGGTCTGCTCGATAAACTGCCAATGGCCCGACTCAGCAGGCAAAAGATCATTAAACCCCTTGATTGCGGTAATACTCATTATTTCTCCTTGGTTACGCAACACACACCGCCCGAAAGCGGCCCAGCTACGCGATACACACAATTTTTACCGGCTGCCTTGCCGGCATACATGGCCTTGTCTGCCATGGCCAAAAGTTCTTCCAATCCGGTCGTGTCATCCGGATACGAGGCGATTCCCAGGCTGGCGGTCAGCCGGATCTGGTACCCGTCTGAGACCAGGAAATCATGATTTTCAATGGTGCGTCGGATGCGCTCTCCCACCTGATGCGCCGAGTCTGAGCCGGTTTCGACCAGTATGATGGTATACTCGTCGCCGCCATAGCGGATCACAACATCCACCTCACGGACAGAGCGTTTCAGGAGTGCGCCAAGCTCTCGCAACAGGTTGCTGCCAACCAGGTGGCCATAGGTGTCGTTTACCCCTTTGAAATTATCAAGATCGAGGAATACTACCGACAGTTTGGTGTTGTAACGGTCAGCCCGCTTGATCTCCCGTTCCAGTGCCACCTTGAGATAGCGGTAGTTGAACAGGCCTGACAGCTCATCGATATACAGCATGTCCTGGGTGGTGGAAAAACGCAGGGCATTATCAAGTGCTCGGGCAGCATGTTCTTCCAGAAAACTGATATTGCGCTCACTTTTCAGTGGCGGCACCACCTGCCCGGCATCGTTCAACAGGATGACCATCCCCAGACAGCTGTTTCTGATGGTAAGGGGGAACAGGGCAGCTTCCCGCAGATCGGCATGGACAAACAGGTCACAATCACCCGGCAACAGCACCCGCGTTGGCTGGGCGCTGCGTCTGGACTGCCTGCGGAAGGAAGGCTCCAGGTGCTGCAGCAGGAGTTCTGCTGTTGCCTCATCCACCCCCTTCAGTTCCTTCAGGTGGTACTCCCCCTCCTGGCGTACCGCAGCAATGCCGCGTTCCGTGCCCACTTCCCGTGTCAGGGCATCAACCGCCAGATGGCAGACCCCGGCCAGATCGAGGCAACTGGAAAGGGCCTGGCTGGTTTGCAACAGCCCCAGCATATTGCGTAGTTCACTATTCTCATTCAGAAGTTGCCGCTGTTCCATGCAAAGGCGCACCGCATGCAACAGTTCATCGGAATTGATCGGCTTGACCAGAAAATCGCGGGCGCCATGCTTCAAGGAGAACAGGGCTGATTCAAGATCGGCGTTTGCCGTTACCAGGATGACATCGATGGAAGGATCCTGTGATCTGATACGAACCAGCAACTCCAATCCGGAGATGCCCGGCATGGCAAGATCGGTCACCACCAGCCCGAAACGTGCCTCGTGCAGCAACAGCAGGGCCTCTTCACCCGATGAAGCGGTCGAGACGACATAGCCTGCCTGATGGAGCAGATCGGCATAGAGCTCGCGGAAAAAGCGATCATCCTCAACAAGCAGTATTTCGTCCATCAAGGCGCTATATGGCATTCTGACAGATTCCCGGTCATTACTAGATGCAATTATTGACTTTTAACGTAGGCCATTACTGCCTGTCAAAATAAAACGTCGCGCACGCGCCACCAGTGTGTTCTCCTCAGTATAGCGGGAAACATCCAGATTGGTACCGTCACTGCTGATCAGAATACTGCCCTGCTGATCGGTTCGGTACAGCCTGCTCCCCACACTGCCCAGCCTGGCGACCGTCTCCGGCGCGGGCAGGCCGAAGCGATTACCGGCGCCAACCGACAGCACGGCAACCTGCGGCTTTACTGCCTGCAAAAAAGCCATACTGCTCGCACTCCGACTGCCGTGATGACCAACCTTCAGGACATTGACGGCAGTAAGCTGTCCCTGCTCGATCAGACGTTGCTCAACCGGCTGACCCGCATCGCCCATCAACAAGGCTGAGAACGTGTGGAACCTTAACAGCAGCACCAGCGAGGCGTCATTGTCATCCTGCGAAGCCGCTGGGGTATCCGCAGAGAGCACGGTTACCGCAAGTCCTCCCCTCCCCTGCAGGTGGTCTCCCTGCTGCAGGGTAATCACCCGGGTTCTCTGGCGCTGCAGCGCCTGCAGCAGACGACGGTACTCCGGTCCTTCCCCGGCATGGCCCTGCCAGAATGAGCCGACCTCGAACTGCTCTGCCACGGCAGGCAAGCCCCCCAGATGATCCGGATGCGGATGGGTCAACACCATGGTATCAATCCTTTTGATCCCCAGGCGATGCAGGGCCGGAACCAGATAGCGCCTGCCAAAGTCCCGGCCGTTGTCCTGCAGATAGCCGCCACCATCAACCAGCATCACCGTACCGTCCGGGGCAGTAACGACCAGCGCGTCCCCCTGCCCGACACTCAGAAAGGTCAGCTGCACCTGCTTTGTGTTGGCTGGTCGCATCGGTAGATGCCAGCACAGTGGTACCAGCAACAAAGCCAGCAAACAGCTGCCTTTCAAGCGCGTCGAGCGGACAAAACTCAGCGCACAGAGTGCCGCTACGGCAGCCGCATAATCAACAGCACCAAGCCCATGAAGTTGCAGAACCGGCAAACCGGCAATCCAGCTGACCAACTGGTTGCTGAGCCCGACCAGCCAGCCGGCCGGTTTCAGCAGCAACCAAGCCAGCGACGGCATGACAATCGTCACAGGAACCGCTGCGGTTGCCAGGACTGTGGCACCGTAGCCAAGCAGCGGCACCACCAGGATGTTTGCCAGCACACCGCTGAAAGAGGCCTGCTGAAACGCGGTCAGCACCGGTACCAGGGTTGCCAGCGTTGCTGCCAGGGATGCTGAGCAGAACAGCAGCAAGGTCCGCTGCCAGGTGCGTTGTGCCAGATGTTCAAACGGTGCGGCCAAGAGCGGGGTTAAGACGATGATGCCCCAGAGAGACAGAAAGGAGAGCTGAAAGGAAAGATCAAACAGGATAGCCGGCTGCAGTGCAATCATGATAAAACCGACTGCCAGCAGGGTATCCAGCATATCGGTTTCTCGTTCGCTCCAAAGCGCCAGCAAAACTGCCAGTACCATCAGCACCGAACGCACCGTGGCTGGGGCCGCCCCGGTAAAGAGTAAGTACAGCAGCATCAGCGGCACAGCGCTCTGCACGGCCACCCTGCGGACATTCACCCTGAGTGCAAGCCACTCCCAACGCAGCATCAGCCAGCCTATCGCCTGGACCCACAGAAAACTGATCACACCGACATGGAAACCGGAAACCGACAGGATATGGGAGACCCCGGCCAGGGCATAGTCAGTCTGCAACAAGGGTGGAATTTCATACTGCGTGCCGGTTGCCAGTGCAAGCACTACGCCCCGCACCCCTGGATCGGCCAAGGTGCTGCGGATAACCGCCTGGCTCTGCTGCACCACATGATCAATGGAGCGTAAAGGCGAGCTGACAGCGGCGCCGCGCATCAGCACCACCGACTCGGCAGCATGTACCCAGGCGGTTGCATGATAGCCCTGCAATGCCAGATAACGTGGGTAATCAAACTCACCGGGCAAACCGAGCAAACGCGCTATCCGGACCCTGGCCGGACAGCGGATGCGGTCTCCCCGCAACCAATTCCCCTGACCATGGGCAAGAAAAATCTGCAACCTGCCATTCACCCGGTACGTTGCCGTGGGTGTGAAAACATGCTCAACCTGCAGATCCAGGCGCTGCCCATCCGCCAGTGCCACGGGGCGGCTTAACAGCAGTCCTTCGACCGTCACCTGTTGGCCATCAAAGCCCTCAATACCTGCCCTGCTTCTGAGTCCATCCAGATACGGCACCAAGGCAGCCATGCCCACAAAAAACCAGAATAGTGCCATGGCGCAGTAAAAACAGATCGTGCTTCGATACGGCAATAGCACAACAAGCCCGGCAAATATCAGCAGAAGGAGCCAGACGGGAACCGGCACGACCAGCAGATACTGCAACAGACAGCCGCCCACCAGTGCTGTTAACGGCAGCAGTATCGGTCGTTCACGCCAGATCATAGAGGAGCGTCTCCACCAAAACCAGCAGCAAGGTTACAAAAAAGAAAACATTTTCTCGGGTACGATGCTTGACAGACCGGTTTCATTCGTTACAATACCCAACGTTTGCCGACATTTCCCTGTCGGAATCCGCTCACAATCTTTGCAGGGCATCCCACCCTGCCACTCCACTCTGAGGGATATCCATTATGTTCCTGTTGCCAAAAGGTAATCCGCTGGCCGAGAATGTCCCGATCTCCAAATTACAACTACCAGAAGCATTGGAAAAGCTCAAAAACGGCAAACTCACCGGGTGCGCCATGTTTGACTTTCCCTCAGCCGACTGTGCCCTGGTATATGATGAGGGGAAACTGGTAACCGCCATCGTTCACCGTGACGGCCAGAGGATCAGGGAGCAGGCAGCCCTGCAGTCACTGGTCGAAATGATGCTTTTGGCTTCAAGTGGCAGTTTCAGCGTCTATGCCCTTTCCAAGGATATCACACTTGCAGTGATGGCGCTGGTGGGAGGCAAGACCGTCATCGACAGCCAGGAGATCAAACTGATCGATTTCAAGGCCCTGCTTGATCGGATCAAGTCCGAGCAGATGACGGCAACCCTGAAGCTCTATACCCCGGACCGGGCCGGTCTGATCTTTTACCGTAACGGCGCCACCGTGGGTTTTTTTCACGATGCCTCAAGCGGCATCGAAACCTCTGCCGGTGAAGTCCAGCAGATCGCCGGCTTGCCCGGTGCCCGGGCAGACCTGCGGGCCCTTGACGACTCAAACGGTTTTGTGCTTGATCTGGCAGGCTTGGTTGATATCAGGGCCTTGTGGGAGGCAGCCTCAGGCAACCCCTTTGCAACGCCTGCCGTTACTGCGGCGCCGTCAACAGCCCAGCCCCAACCGACAGCATCCCGCGTTACGGCAGCCGACCTTGAAAACACCATTATCGAGCTGGCAACCCAATACATCGGCAAACTTGGGAAAACCTTGGCAGAAAAGGAACTGTTGAATATTGGCGGTGCTAACGCCCTGAAGGATCCGGATAAATTACAGGAGTTGCTGGCTGCCATCGAAAAAGGTTCAAAACTGCTGGCCAGCGCCAATAAGATTAAAGAGATGAAAGAAGCCATTACCGCGCAAGCAGCTCAACTGTAAGTATACTAACTACATTATTTCGCCACGCGCAGCGTTTCGAGGAGGCGTTATGGATCTGTCAAGTTTGTTTCCATTCTTACCAAAGGTATACAATGCGGTTGAACTGGATATGTTCACGGTCATTCAGTCCTTTTGCTGGCTGGCCGCCGCAATCACCAGTTTTTATTTCAGTCTCGGCAACGCCCGACTCTGGACCAGTATCTCAATCGGCTTCTTCCTGGTTTTCTGGGGCCAGATTTATCAGCTGAACCCATACGCCCTGACCTACTTCAAGGTTTCAGCGTTTCACTACATGGTGGGGACCGTAGCCATCCTGGTCATCAGCCATGGCTTTCAGGAGTACTTCATCTTTACCCGCACCCTTGAGATTACCGGGTCAAAGCGAACGGTCTACCTTTCCGTGATCGGCATGCTGGCACTGACCGCCATTGTGATTGCCTTGAACCCGAAACCATCCATCTACACCATACGCAACTATAAGTTCATCAACCATACGGTCTGGTTCTTCTTCTCCTGTATCAACCTCTTCACCATCTACAAGATTTACCGCGAAATGAAGGACTCACCCATTGCCAACGGCATCCTCAGTTTCGCCTTAGTGTTTCTCTTCATCATCCTCTGGAAAGGTGGATCGCTCTATCTCGACATCTACCAGTGGGACAAGGACTGGATGGACATCATTGAGTTCACCGGTGAGACCACCGACGCCGCTGCCCATGTTGCCAAGATCGAGGTTGCCCAGCAGTTGACCAGAATCGGGGTGCTCATGTCCGGCCTCTCGGTTGCCGGCACCTTCGGCTACCTGTTCAAGCTTCTGCGCTAGCGCACAACCAGCTGAAACCCAAACAAGCACGGGGATGGTCTGAGAAGACCATCCCCGTTTTAGTTACCGGGACACCACGACTAAGCGTATCAGGGGACTTTCCCCCTGATTGTTTCAGTCATAGATTCTTCCCCATTTCATAGGCCTGGGCCATGACAAGACTCTTCTTGATGTCCCCCTTGTTCCAGGCCCCGGTTCCGTAGATGACACCCTTTTCCTTGGCTAGAAGTAAAGGGCCCTGTTGGGAATACGCTACTGCACAGCCTTGGCCATGTCGCGGTGCAATATGTTGGGGCCATTCGGTTCTCCGGTATGCTGCTTGCTAGCACCTTTACCGGTTATATCTTGATTGATATTTGAGTATATTTTCAGTTACTTAATAGTGTTATTGAAGGTGCGAGAGACGATAGCCCAATCCTACGCATTTCTTACATGGTCGTCCGTTTGATTACACCTGGATCTTCATTATTGAAGAGGAGGCTCAGGAGTTCATCATTTCCACCCTAGCGCCCCACCCGCTGTTGCAGATGGGCAGGATACCGGTCCCCATGCACCTCGATTTTTGCTAAGGCGTTTGCAATACTGCTGAGATCAGCTGGGCTCAGTTCCACACTTGCTGCTCCTAGATTTTCCTCCAGACGCTGGAGCTTGGTGGTGCCGGGAATCGGCACGATCCATGGTTTTTGAGCCAGCACCCAGGCCAGGGCGATCTGCGCCGGTGTCGCCTGCTTGTCGGTGGCAATATCCCTGACCAGTTTGACCAGCACCTGATTGGCATCGAGATTTTCCGGAGAGAAACGCGGCACGATGCTTCGGAAATCGGAGCTGTCGAAGGTGGAATTTTTGTCGAAACGACCGGTCAGGAACCCCTTCCCTAGTGGGCTGAACGGGACGAAGCCGATCCCGAGTTCTTCGAGTGCGGGTAGCAGCACTTCTTCGGGCTGCCGCCACATCATCGAATATTCGCTCTCGACCGCCGTAACCGGCAGGACCGCGTGGGCACGCCGGATGGTCTCAACTCCGGCCTCGGACAAACCGAAGTGCTTCACCTTCCCCGCGGCGATCAGATCCTTAACCGCGCCGGCAACCTCCTCGATCGGCACCTCCGGGTCAACACGATGCTGGTAGTACAGGTCGATTGCCTCAACCCGGAGGCGTTTAAGTGATCCCTCGGTCACCTGCCGGATGTACTCAGGCCGACTGTTAAGCACCTGTTGGCCGTCAGTGCGTCCAAGTTCAAATCCAAATTTTGTGGCAATCACCACCTGCAGGCGGAGAGGTTCGAGGGCTTCACCCACTATCTCCTCGTTCTCCACGCCGTAGATTTGGGCTGTATCAAAAAATGTCACGCCACGCTCCGCAGCTGCCCGGACGAGCGCGACAGCCTGTTTCCGGTCAGTTGCCGGACCATACCCATGGCTCAACCCCATAACGCCGAAGCCAATGGCAGAAACTTCCAAATTTTTTCCAAGAATGCGTTTTTGCACGTAGGTATCCTTTCTCAGTCTAGTTTCCGGTTTTCACCTGAATCAACAGCAGCATCGACAGCAGACAGCCGATGCCGCTCAGCGCAACCACCAACCCCAGCGGCCGGGGAGTACCATCGGCCCACAATCCCACCAGTCCGGAACCGAAAATGCCGCTGCCATACTGCACAGCCCCGGTCAAGGCTGAGACAGCCCCGGCCCGCAGTGGAAAATCGGCCAGGGCTCCGGTAATTGAGTTGGCAACAATGAGGCCAGTGCTTGAGGCAAACAGAAACAACGGCACAACCAGTCCCCATAATCCACCCATGCCGCTATGTGCGGCAATACCGGTCCAAATGCCGGCACACATGGCAGCAATAGTTCCAAAGAGCAGCACTCGGTCATAACCCAAACGGACAACCAGTCGCCGGTTCAGGATGTTGGCCAGCATGATGCCGATAATACCGAGGCCGAACAGCAAGCCGTAGCGCTGAGCCGGGAAATGGTAGTAGCTGATATAGGCAAAAGGGGTACCGGCAACATAGGCGAACATACCGGCATAGAGAAAACCGCCTGCGCCAAGATACCCCAGCAACCGGCGATTCTTCAGTAACTCCAGATAGCGCAATAGCACCCTGCTGAATGGTTCCCGGTTACGACTATGCGCGGGGAGGGTCTCCGGGATGGTGTAGAGTGCGCCCAGGGTCACCAGACCGACTGTAACCAGAAACCAGAAGATGGCCCGCCAACCGGACAGGGCGACAATCTGGCCACCGACTAACGGCCCGATCAGAGGCATGATGGCCATCACCGTGATCAGGGTTGACAGCATCTGAGCGGCCATGGTGCCCTGGTACAGGTCACGTACCATGGCGCGCGACAAAGCAACACTGGCGCATGCACCAAGCGCCTGCACAATCCGCCAGCCGATTAACGTCATTGCATTGTTTGATAATGCACAGCCGGCCGAGCCGACCACGAACAGGATCAGCCCGCTGCCGATTGCCAGTCGCCGACCGTAGCGGTCACTGAGCGGCCCCCATAACAACTGCCCGGAACTGAAGCCGATCAGATAGCCGGAGATCGTCCACTCGATCATCCCGGTATCTGCGTGTAAAGAACGCCCCATCACCGGCATGGCGGGCAGATACAGATCGGTTGAAATGGAGGCAAACCCCATCAGGAGACTCAATACGCCGAGCACATACCATCCGGGTCTGGCGACTGTCGATGCTGACGTATTTTCATCTGCAACGGTCACTTTTGGCTCCTTGCCTTATTGTTCAGAATGCCATCCGCATAATCTGCAGAGCCTCGTCTTTGCCGATCGAAGTCAGGATGCCCAGCTTGCCGTTTTCGACCGCCTTCTCTGCCATCATTGCCAGATCGTCTTCCTTAGCGCCCGCCTCACGCATAGTTGCCGGCATTTTGATAGTGGCATAAAAGTTTTCCAGTGCCTTGATTCCTGCTTCTGCTGCAGCGGCATCATCAGCTTCGCGGACTTCCATAACATTACGCGCAAATCTCGCAAAAACCGGCAGATGGTGCGGTGCAGCCTGCATGGTGTGACGCATCCAGGCCGGAGTCAGCAACGCCAACGTAACGCCGTGGGTCATATCATACCTGCTTGAGAGTTCATGCCCCATGCCGTGCAGCGGAAAAGGAAATCCCGGCTTGCCGAGTACAAACTGAAATCCGGCCAGGGCCATGGAGCTGGCCCACATGATATTAGCGCGGGCAGCATAATCCCTTGGTTTGGCCAGCAGCTTCGGGGCATTCTCCAGCACGGCCTTCATGACCCCTTCGTTCATCCGGTCCTGCACATCAGCCCCAACTTCCGGGGTAAAGTACTGCTCCATCAGGTGGCAGAGGATATCTGCCACACCGGCCATGGTGTGATGTTCAGGCACGGTATAGGTGTACTCCGGGTCGAGGATAGAAAATTTGGGGTTGAGCAGCGGATGCAGCATGACCTTCTTCTTGTGATCGTCACCAACCGTAATAACGCCCCCCATATCCAGCTCTGAACCGGTGCCGGCCATAGTCAGGATGGTAGCCAGTGGTGCTGCTGCAGTAATCTTGGATGAGATGCCTGATCCGTCGACAAATAGATCAGTTACCGGGCCGTCGTACTTCACACCGGCAGCAATGGCCTTGCAGGCATCCAGGGTTGATCCGCCACCCACGCCGAGAATGAAGTCGCAACCGGCCTCATGATAAAGCTTAATCCCTGCTTCAACACTTTCGATACGCGGGTTGGGCTGAATGCCGCTTACTTCTACATACGAAAGACCGGCTTGATTAAGTTGCTCAATGGTTTCCTCGTAGATGCCATTTGTCTTGATGCTTCCGCCGCCATAGGCCAGCAGAACCCTGGTGCCACCGTGGGCCTTGATGGTTTTGCCGAGAGCCTTGATCTGCCCCTTACCAAAGTAGGCGATGGTGGGAATACTGAAGATAAAGTTGTGCATGTTCATTCTCCTCATGGTTTTGATGATCTGATCCTAGCCCCTAAAACTGAAAGGACGATAGACCAATCCTGCGGATTTATTGCCTGATCCTGCAAGTCATAGAAAAGCTATTGTAGCGCTGATGGAGGTTGCGTAGTATTTACCCAGGAGGATGCTATGGAAAAAGTAGCCTTTGAGCGGAATGTTGATGATAATGGTCTGGATGGAGCTGTAGAGGGGCTGAACAAGCGTATTGCCCGATCGACTGAACAGGGCGAGTTGCACACCACGGCTATCCCGGGCTTGTCGCTCTTCCGTCGGAATCAGCCGTCTGAACCGATCAGCGGCATGTACGAACCGAGCGTCTGCCTGGTTGCGCAAGGGGCCAAGCGGGTGCTGCTGGGCGATGACACCTACGTCTACGATGCACAGCATTACCTGCTCACCTCGGTACATCTCCCAACCATTGTGCAAATTATTGAGGCTAGCCCTGAAAAGCCATATCTGGGGCTCAGACTGAAATTCGATCTGCGCGAGGTCGCGCAACTGATGGTGGACAGCAATCTGCCGCAGCCGCGACCACAGCAATCAAGCCGCGGCATGGCAACCGGCCAGATGTCGCTGCAGCTGGTTCATGCGTTTATCCGCCTGATCGACCTGCTTGACGACGAAAAGGATATTCCGATCCTGGCGCCGGTTATCCAACGGGAGATCATCTATCGTCTGCTGGTGGGAGATCAGGGGGAACGGTTGCGCCAGATCGCAACTGCAGGCAGTCAGAGTCAGCAGATTGCCAAGGCAATCGGGTGGTTGAAGAGCAACTACTCCCAGACGATCAGCATGGATGAGCTGGCAGCAGCGGCAAACATGAGCACCTCAACCTTTCATCACCATTTCAAGGCGCTTACCGCGCTAAGCCCACTGCAGTACCAGAAACAGTTGCGCCTACAGGAGGCCAGGCGGCTGATGCTGGCAGAAAGGATAGATGCCGCAAACGCCGCTTTTCAGGTTGGTTATGAGAGTCCCTCCCAGTTCAGCCGTGAATACAACCGGATGTTTGGTGCGCCACCGTTGCGGGACGTGCAGAAGCTGCGGCAGATGGTTAGCGGGTAAAGGTGAATGAGCCAGCTCAGACAAACAGCGGCACACTGGAGCCCAGGCCATGCACCACGCTGGTAAAGGCGTTTTTTTGTTCCAGTTTCTGTCTGCCAAACCGCTCCGCAAACAGGCGCTGAATCAGGGGGATACGTGAGGTGCCGCCGGTCAGAAAAACCGAATCGATCTGGTGCAGCTGCAGCCCGGATTGTGCCATGACCTGATCAATGCAATTTGCTATCTGGCTGATATTATCCTGGTTAATCGTCTCAAACTCCTGCTTGTCAAGCTCCTCGCGAATCATCAAGTCGCGCTCAACAAAGCTGATGCGGGTCTGTTCCTGGTCGGAAAGCTCACACTTGGCCTTTTCAATGGCCTGGAACAGGAAAAACCCGAAGTTATCATCGATGATGTCTTCCAGTTGCTGGATAGCCTTACGATCATCAGTACTGTCTTTGATCAGCCGCAGATGTTCCCTGGTTTTGCGTGTTCGCAACAGCGGGATGCGGTGCCACTGGCAGAGGGTGTGGACAATGCTTTTGGGGACATTGACCCATTCCTCCTTGCCCAAGGTCTTGTAGCGGGCGTAACGACCAAAATGCTGCGCAACCTTGTCCCACATGATCTGCGCATCAAATTTGTCACCAGCCACATAGACACCGCCCAGTGAGAGCACGTCACTGCGCCGGTCGGAACGGGCAAACGCACCACCTTTCACCCGGATGACCGTAAAGTCCGAGGTGCCGCCGCCAAAATCACCGATGAAGACGATCCGTTCCTGTCCGGCCTGCAGAGTTTCCTCAAAGGCCAAGGCCGCTGCCACCGGTTCATACTGAAACCAGATTGTGGAAAAGCCTGCCTTGCGGGCAGCCTTTTCAAGGCGCTGCTCAGCCACCCGGTCTTTGGCAGGATCGGTTGAAAACACCACCGGACGGCCCAGGACAACGCTGTCCACACTATGGCCCAGATGGGCCTCTCCCCTGGCCTTGATCTTTTTGAGGATGATCGCCACCAGATCGTCGATGCCGTAACGTTTGCCGAATATCTCGGTGTGGTCAAAGCTGGTGTTGGGCAGAAAGGTCTTGATCGACTGCATAAACCGGCCGGCCGCCCCCTCATCAACGTAGCGGCGCACCGCCTCATTACCGGCATAGATCTCATTGTCTTCGTTAAAATAGAGCACTGAACGCATCAGCTCTCCGGCGCGGTCAGCGCCGTCAACGGCAATCACCTCCACCGTATTGTTCCGGTAAATTGAAAGGGCTGAATTGGTGGTACCAAAATCGATACCGAAAACGGTCTGCATCTACAACGCCTCCTCACAGCGACATGAATAATAAAGCACCTGCAAGAACTTGCAGGTGCTTGTGCTCGTGCTACCTGATCAATTGATACTAAAGGGGCAGGCATACTAGCAAGTACAATAGCCCTTGGATAGGCTTTTCTTATCGCACCAATCCGCGGACTGCCTGAGCCGAAGAGGAAGTCCTCAGAGAGACACGTCTGTCTTACTGCACCGTGACGTTCCTGATCCCCTCCGGCCGCCAGGCAGGAGAAATCACATGTGAGCCCTTTTCCCGTCCCTGCACCAGACTGCCAAAGGCAACCCTGAACTCGCCAAAGCGGTCGTTCAGGGCATCCATGGCAGCGGTAAGCTGCTGTTTCCTGGCATGTTCCTCAAGTAGCTCAAGCTGCGGCTCCGGGGCATAGGTCAGATTCGAGATACTGATCCCCAGGAGCCGGATCGGCTGCGGAACGGTCATGCTATCCAGCAGCAGCGTGGCGGTTCGATACAGATCCTCACTGAGATTCACCGGGTGCTTGAGTGTGGTCTGTTTCTGCAGATTGGTGGTAAAATCAGCCAGGCGAAGCTGCAGGGCAACGGTCTTGCCGCTGACGCCGTAGCGCCTGGCCCGGCGGCCGACCATCTCAGCCAGTTGCAGCAGGTAGCGCAGGATATCCTCCCGTGCGCTGACATCCTGATTCAGGGTCATGGAATGCCCCACGCTTTTCACCGGCGCCTCGTCCTCACCGGGTATCACCGGACTGGTATCCCGCCCCTGCCCCATCTGTTTCAGGTGTGCACCAATCACACCGAACCTTTTCACCAGCAGTTCTTCCGGAAAACGTCCAAGCTGGCCACAGGTTACAACCCCCAAGAGCTGGAGCTGACGCTGCAGCTTCCGGCCAATCCCGCATAGCGCACCGATCGGCAGTTTCTCCAGCACCTCCCCGACTCGTTCGGGCGCAATCACGGTCAGGCCATCCGGTTTCTGCATGTCGGAAGCCAGCTTGGCCAAGAGCTTGTTCGGCGCAATCCCGATGGAGCAGGTCAGCCCGAACTGGTGTCTGATACGGGCCTTGAGCTGATAGGCGATCGTCTCAGCCGGGCCGAACAATGCACGGGAATGGGTAACATCCAGAAAGGCCTCGTCAATTGAAAACACCTCCACCAGGGGGGTATATTCCTGCATCAGCGCCATGATCTGCCGAGAGGTGTGGGTATACTTGCGGTTATCCCCCACCACCACGATCAGATCGGGACAGGCCCGTTTCCCCTCCCAGATCGCCATGCCGGTCTTGACCCCATGCTGCCGGGCCTCATAGGAGGCGGTGGTTATCACGGTCCGATGGCCGGAGCCAACCACGGCAATCGGTTTTCCGCGCAAGGCCGGGTTGGCCTGTTGTTCAACCGAGGCGAAAAAGGCGTTCATATCAAGATGTAAAATGCTGCGAGGGGACATGATTGCCGTGTCCTAGGCCGGCTCCGGCTGCAGACAGAGCAGGGTCCAGCACTGATCAGTGGTGGTGTAGACCAGCTCAAACAGCGCCTCACCATCTGATACGGCAAAGTGCAGACGGGTGTTCTCCCCCACCTGATCGCTCCAGCGGTAGGTTGTGTGGCAAATGGTATGCTTGCGGCGGCGCCACTCAAACCAGACCGGCTTTATCTGCTGTCCGGGGCCAAAGACCACCGCCACCCGTATCGGCTCACGCACCCGCTCCATCAGGCCAGGCTGCGAAAGATCCCCACCACCTTGCCGATGATGGTGACCTCCCCCTCTCCTTCGTGGACAATAATCGGCTCAAACGCCCTGTTTCTGGGCTGCAGGCGGATCCGGCCCGGCTCAAGATAAAATTCCTTCACGGTGGCCTCTCCCTCCACCATGGCCACCACAATGTCACGGTCTTCTGCGGTCTGCTGGGGCCGCACCAGCGCCAGGTCGCCGTCACAGATAGCGGCCTCGATCATGGAATCTCCCCGCACCTTCAGGAAAAAACTTCCCCCCTGCAATTGATCCCGTCCAAGCGTAAAGTGCCCCAGCACCTCCTCCACCGCCAGGGTCAGCTGGCCGGCCCTGACCGTACCGACAATCGGCAGGCTCACACTGCTTGCAACAAGACCATGCACACTAATGGCCCGGGAATGGGAGTCCCGCCGGAGATAGCCTTTTTTTTCAAGGGCATCCAGATGCTTCATGACCCCCAGGTTGCTGCTGACCCCCAGGTGGCGGGCGATCTCCCGCTGTGAAGGCGGATACCCCTTACTCGCAAGGTAGGAGGTAATAAAGGACAACACCTGTTGTTGACGCTCAGTCAGCGGCTGCACGGCATACTCCCAATGGGACTCAGATCGGTATGGTAGTCACATGATTACCATACGATGTCGGCCGGCATGTTGTCAAGGCAGGAGAGAGACGCTGTGGAGTGCAGACCACCAGGCAACGGTTACAACCAGGATATTGCAGCAAATCAGCAGGCGCTGCAGATACGGGCCGGGGCACCCGAACCTGAACAGCAGCAGCTCAGCCAGCCCTCCCAGGGTGAGACCTGCCAGGAAACCGAACAGGTGTCCCCCCAGATCGGTATGCGCCCCCTCGCTGCCCAACAGAACCAGCAATGCCAGCGCAGCGGCAACCGGCAGTGGCCAGCGTTGCTGCAACTGATGATGATAGCGCATCGCGCTGATGGCGGCCAAGGCGCCCACAGCCCCGAATACGGCGGTGGAGGCGCCGACTGAGCTATAGG
>CAZUSH010000058.1:0-23253 GCA_964622705.1 uncultured Geobacter sp.
GCTGCTGGATACGGTTACAGCAGCCCTGCCAATGCTGAGGTCGGCGTTGGTGTAGGTGATGGTGTAGTTACCGGCGTCGCTGCCGCCTACCGCCAGGTTGGAGCTGTAGGTGCCGGCGTTTCTGCCGGAGGCCAGGCCGCTGATGCTGATGTCGTCGCCGCTTACAAAGCCACTGGTAGTGGCAGCATTCTGGGTTTGGATAGTACCGTTGTAGGTGGTGCTGGTGGTGGTGCCGGTAACACTGGCGCCTTTCTTGCCAATGCTGAGGTCGGCGTTGGTGTAGGTGATGGTGTAGTTACCGGCGTCGCTGCCGCCTACCGCCAGGCTGGAGGTGTAGGTGCCGGCGTTTCTGCCGCTTGCAAGGCCGCTGATGCTGATGTCGTCGCCGCTTACAAAGCCACTGGTAGTGGCAGCATTCTGGGTTTGGGTAGTACCGTTGTAGGTGGTACTGGTGGCGGTGCCGGTAACACTGGCTGCCTTGGGGCTGATCGTCACGGTACCGCTTGCGTAGCTGATGTCGTAACCCTGCTGGGTGGAGTAGAGGCCGGAGGCGGCAACGCTATAGCTGCCCACGTTCTTGCTGGAAGTGGCGGCAGTCAGCGTACCCAGCATTAGGTTACTGTCGTAGCTTGAAGAATAACTGGCCGCCGAGCTGACATCGGTGCTGCCGTCGTAGACCTTGGTGCCGCCATCGACGCTGATGCTTAACGCGGTCAGGAAAGAGCGCAGCAGCGGCGTGGTGTAACCGTCGTAAATGCGCCAGACCGCCGAAGAGCCGCCGGTGGTGCTGATGTCCCAATTGCTGAAGGTGCTGGCGGTCTTCAGTTCGCTGGTGGTTTTGCCGGTCACGTTGGTCAGCGTACCGGTGTCGTAGTCCACAGCACTGCCCTGGCCGGAGGTGTCGGTGTTGAAGAAGCTGTTGCCGATGCTGCCGCTATTCCACCCCACCAGGCCACCCACGTAGGCGTCGCCGCTGACGCTGCCGGTGGCGTAGCTGTTGCTGATGCTGCTGGAGGAGTTGACGCCGGCCAGACCGCCTACGTAGAAGCTGCCTGTCACCGTCCCGGTGGCGTAGCTGTTGCTGATGGTGCTGCCATTCTCGCTGAAGCCCACCAGCCCGCCCACAAAGTTGCTGGTGCTATAGCTGCCGCTGCACGTCACATCGCCGGTGGCGTAACTGTTGCTGATGCTGCCGTGGTCGTTTTCGCCCACCAGACCGCCCGCGACGTCGAGGGTGGCCGTCACCGTGCCGATGGCGTAGCTGGTGTTGATGCTCCCCTGGTTCCACCCCACCAGACCGCCTGCGAACTCGTCGCCGCTCACGCTGCCGGTGGCATAGCTGACGCTGATGCTGCCGCCGTTGTTGTACCCCACCAGCCCACCGAGCATGTTACTGCCGCTGCCGCCGGTCACGTCGCCGGTGGCATGGCTGGCGCTGATGTTGCCGCCCTCGTTGTGGCCCACCAGGCCGCCCACTCCCTCCGTTCCGGTCACGCTGCCGGTGGCGTAGGCGTTACTGATCACGGTGCCGTTTTCGCTCGCCCCCACCAGACCGCCCACAGAGTTGACGCCAGAAACCGTGCCGGTGGCATACACATCGGTAATCTGCCCCGCATCGCTGGCCGTGCCGATGGCATTGTGGCCCACCAGGCCGCCCACGTACTGGTCGCCCGACACATCGCCGCTGGCGTGGCTGTTGCTGATCGATCCGGCGTTCTCACCCACCAGGCCGCCCACCTCGTCGTAGGTGCCGGTCACGGTCGCGCTGGCCGAGGCATTGCTGACGACGCCCCAGTTGACGCCCACCAGGCCGCCCACATTGCTGAGGCCGCTGACGTTGCCGCTGGCCGTGGCATTGCTGATCGTGCCGCCGTCGTTGTTGCTCCCGGCCACAAGGCCCACCGCCTCGTCGGTGGCAACGACGCTGCCCTGCACCGAAACGTTGCTGATGGTGCCGCCCTCCATGTTGCAGCCCACCAACGCGCCCACGCAGAAGTTGCCGGTGACGTCGGCGTTGGTCAGCGTCAGATTGCTGATGGTGCCGTAGTTGATGCCGAAGAGGCCGACGAGTATCTCGCTGCTGCGGTCGATGGTGAGCCCGTCGATGGTGTGGCTCTGGCCGTCGAAACTGCCGGTGAAGGTGTGGCTACTGTCACCGATGGGCTTGAAGCCAGCGCCGCTGTTCCAGGCACTGGTGCCGGTAGCGTCGATGTCGTTGGCCAGCAGGTAGTACTTGGAACGCATAGCGCTGGAACCGATGCCTTGCACACCGTAGATGTCGGCAAGCTGGTAGGGGGTGCTACTGGTGCCGTTGCCGGCAAGGGCGCGGATGAAGCTGCCGCCGGAGATGCGGAAATCGTAGACGCTGAAGCTGGGCAGGCTGCTGTTGATCTGGCTCCAGGTGCCGGATTGCAGATCAAAAATCGAACTGCCGGTGCCGTTGATGGCGGCGGTGGCACTGATGGTGCCGCTGGTGTTGATGGCCAGGGTGCCGGAACTCCAAGTGATCGGGTTGCTGATGACGATGTCGCCCGCTACGCTGCCGGGGGTGCTGATGGTGCGGTCGGCATAGCCGATGTCGTAACCGAACTGGGTGGAATAGAGGGCGCCATTGTTCAGGCTGGCGGTGTAGGCGCCGGCGCTGTTGCTGGAAAGGGTAAGGGTATTGCCGGTGCTGTCGGTGCTGCCAAACACCTTGCCGGCGTCATAGCTGCCGCTGAACGTGACAGCGGCGATATTGGTCAGGGCCGTACCGCTGCCGTCGTAGGTCGGGGTGACGGTCAGCGTGCTCAACAAGAAGCGCAGCAGCGGATAGGTGTAACCGTCGTAGATGCGCCAGACCGCCGTAGAGCCGCCCGTTGCGCTGATGTCGCCCCCCCAGAGGCTGCTGAAGGTGTTGTACGACTTCATCTGTGCGGTGGTCTTGCCGCTGACATTGCTGATTGTACCATAATTGGTGCCAACGCTGCTTGTCGTGCCGCTGGTGGCGGTATCCCAGAAGCTGTTGGTGATGCTGCCGCTTGTATTATAGGCAGTCACGGAACTATCAAGCCCGAAAGAAGCAAGGAGCGCGCTGTCGACGGCACCGCTCTGATTATACCCCACCAGACCGCCGGCATAGGAACTGCCCGTTATCCTGCCGGTTGCGTAACTGGTGCTGATACTGCCGTTGTTCCCACCCACCAGGCCGCCCACACCGGCACTGCCGGAAACAGCTCCGATTGCATAACTATAGCTGATGACCCCTTCGCTCCCCCCCACCAGACCGCCCACGCCGGTAGAGCCGCTGACATCACCCGTTGCAAAGCAGTAGCTGACAACACCGTTATTCCCTCCTACCAGACCGCCCGAACCGGTGGAACCGTTAACGTTACCGGTGGCATAGCTAGAGCTGATCCCGCCAGCGTTGCCCCCCACCAGACCGCCGACTGCAGAGGTACCTGAAACCACGCCCGTGGCGTAGCTGGTACTGACGGTATTGGCGGTGTAGCCCACCAGCCCCCCCACGTAGGAGCTACCGGAAACCGTGCCTGAAGCATAGCTGTCATTGATGCTACCGTGGGTGTAGTTATACCCCACCAGCCCGCCAACGTACTGACTGCTGCTACTGTCACCGGTCACGCTGCCGGTGGCGTAGCTGGTGCTGATACTACCACTGCCAAGCCCCACCAGACCGCCGACATAGTCGCTGCTGCTGGTCACACTGCCGGTGGCGTAGCTGGTGCTGATGCTCCCCCCGCCAACCCCCACCAGACCGCCGACATAGTCGCTGCTGCCGGTCACGCTGCCGGTGGCATAGCTGTTGCTGATGGTGTCGGAGTTACCACCTCCCCCCACCAGGCCGCCAACTCCGTAATTGCCGGTCACATTGCCGCTTGCATGGCTGTCACTGATGGTGCTGCCGGGGTTGGTTGTTTCCCCCACCAGCCCGCCGACATAGCTGTTGCTGCCGTTCACGCTGCCGGTGGCATAGCAGTTGTCGATGATGCCGCTACTGTTTATTCCCACCAGCCCGCCAACGTCGTCTGTGCCCGACACACTTGCAGTAGCGTAGCTGTTGCTGATGGTACCGCCGTAATTTTCCCCCACCAGCCCGCCGACATAGCCGCTGCTGCCGCTCACGCTGCCGGTGGCATAGCAGTTGCTGATAGTGCCGGTATTGTAACCAACCAATGTACCGACAACGGAATCACCGCCGATGCTGGCATTGATCAACCCCAGATTGCGGATAGTTCCATTATTGTAGATAAACAGGCCGATGTCGGTAGCGATACCATATCGGTTGATATACAGGTTGGTGATGGTATGGCCCAAACCGTCAAAGCTACCGGTGAATATTCCACCAAAGGGAATAAACCCAAGATAGGATGAGTTGCCACTCCAGTAGTTCCAACCGCTGGTTGCCGATGCGTCTATATCCGCCCCCAACACATAGTGGCCGGAAAGCCCCATGCTGTTGATGTTCTGCAATTGGGCAAGATTCAGGATCACCCCATAGTAGGTTGGCGTGCTGGAACTGTCTGTGCCCAGAATGACCGAGCCGCTGGTGGTACGGAATGCAGCGCTGCTGAGCAGATACGGGGTGGTCTGGTTGTTGCCATTGCCCCATACCGTACTATCAAAGCCGGTGGGCAGGGCTGCGGCAAGCTGTGCCGTGGTTTGGCCGATAACGTTGGTCAGCGTACCGCTATTGTTGCCGATACCGGTTGCCATGCCGGTAGTGGTATCCCAGTAGGCATTGCTGATCATGCCGGAGTTATACCCTGCCAAACCGCCCACATTCGAGCTGCCGGTTACGCTGCCGGTGGCGTAGGCGTTGTCGATATAGCCATCGGTGTCGTTTGCCCCCACCAAGCCGCCGACAGCGACGATTCCGGTTACACTGCAGGTGGCGTAGGCGTTGGTGATCGTCGCATCGTAGTTAAGCCCAACCAAGCCGCCAACACCTGAGCTGGTACCCACAACGTTACCGGTGACGTAGACGTTGCCGACCGTGCCATAGTTTACCCCGACCAAACCGCCAACCTCTAAGTTACCCGTTACACTGCCGGAGAAAAAATTGTTATTGAGCAGACCGTAGTTTTCTCCGACCAGGCTGCCGACAATGAAGTGGCCCGTCACACTGCCGCCAACCAGCCCGACGTTGTTGATGCTGGATGTGTTGCTCGCGGAACCGAACAGACCCACATAATCGGTTGATGGACGGTTGATATACAGATTATTGATGGTGTGGCCCAGGCCGTCAAAACTGCCGGTAAACTGACTGGAGCTGATGCCAATCGGAGCAAACCCTGAGCCGCTGTTCCAGCTTGATGTGCCGCTGGCATCGATATCCGCCCCCAGCACGTAATGGCCGGACAGGTTGCCGCTATAGCCGATCCCCTGCAAGCTGTAATTGCCGCTGATTGCTCCATCCCCCGCACTACCCAGGCTGGTGATGACCTTCCATGCTGTTTCCGATCCGCTGCTGCCCTGCTTGGTATAGAAATGGTTACCACTGGAGAGGGTCACCTTGGCACCGTTGTTCAGACTGTAACTGCTGGCGCTGCCGCTGGTGGTGCCCTGGCCGTAGTACAGCTTGAGCGTGCCGCTTGAGGCGCTGATATCGGCGTTGATGTTGATGTCGTTGTAGGCGTTGAGGGTAAGGGTGGTGGCGGCGCTCCAGGTAACGGCGGAGTTGACGTTGATGTCGCCGCTTTCGCTGCCGCCGCTGTTAGTGGTGGTGAGGCTGACGTTGGTTGTGCCAAGGCTGGTTGCCAGGGTAGTGGCGCCGATGCCGCTGCTGGTGAGGCTGCCGCTGCCGCTGCTGATGGTGAAGTCGTAGGGGTCAATCAGCCAGGTTCCGGTGCTGCCGTTGGGGGCCAGGGTGGTGATGGTTGCCCCGTCTGCTACCTGTACGGTGTGAGCGCTGGTTTCTATGAAGCCGCCGTTGCCGCCGTTCGGCGCGGAGGCATCCAGGCTGCCGCCCACGCTGACGGTGCCGTTGTCCCTGTCACCCAGCAGCAGGATTTCTCCTGTGCTGGTGTCAACAGTACGGGCACGGATGATGCCGCTGTTGTTGACCATGCTTTTGAGGATGTTGTCGGCACTTTTGGCGGTTACAAGCACTCTGCCGCCGTCTGCCTCAATGATGCCGCTGTTTTGTACCTGGGCGTTGTAGGCCCCTTCCGTAAGGGTTAAGGCAATCAGACCGTTGGTGTCGAAGTCAAGGGTGACGGCATTGGCTGCACCCAAGGCAGTGCTGCCTTTGTAGGTGATGATGCTGCCGCTGTTGTCTATCTGTGGCCCAAGCAAGGCTGCAAACCCGGCAGTGATGCTGCCCTGGTTGGTGATGCTGCCTGCGGTGTTGTTTTTGAAGAACGTCAGGTTGCCGTTCATGAAGTTGTCGCTGGTGATGTCAAGGCTGGAGGCCACCAGACCGCCGACATTGATGCTGGCCCCACGACCAAACAGGACACCGTTGGGATTGACCAGAAAGACCTGCCCGTTGGCAGAGAGGGAGCCGTAGATTTCTGATGAGCTGTTGCCGATGACCCGGTTCAAGAGGGCAGCGTTGCTGGAGAGTTGGCTGATGTTGACCGATTCGCCTTTGGCAATACCGAAGCTCTGCCAGTTGATGACGGCCCGGTTGCTGGTCTGGGTGATCTGCATCTGACCGGCGGCCGGGCTGCTGATACCGACGGAGCCTGCCGTAACCGTGCCGTCGGTGGGCAGGGCGTATGCCGTGCCGCAGGCCAGCAGGGCAACAATGGACAATGCCCCCACGGTGCGGGCCGGGATGCCCCCTTTGGCGGTTACCTTTTCAGCGGCAACTATCCAGCATTGGCGGACGGCGCTCCAGATTAGACGATAGATGCGGTTCATGGTGACATCTCCTCAGATACCCAGTCCTAATGCCGGATGTGAGGCGCACCATAGCGCAGTCGTCAAAAGAAATCTGTCGGGGAAATCCCGGACAAAAAAGGTGGAAAAGCAAGGGTGAAGGGTGAAGTACTAACGGGCCCTCATAAAGCGGATGGCCTTTTGACGGATCTCTTTGGCGCCGACAAGGTCAAGTTTTTCCATGATCCTGGTGTAGTAAGTTTCAACCGTTTTGGGCGATATGTCGAAATAGCGCGCAAGATCGGCGGTGGAGAAGCCTTCTCCCATTTTGCGGAACAGTTCCCGTTCACGCTCGGAGAGTCGTTCAAGAACCAGGCGGTTTTCATCAGGGGCGGCCTGCTGCAACGCAGTTTCGACAATGGTGCTGAGATAGCAACCACCGGCCAGGATGTCGGCAATGGCCGTCAACAGGGTGGCGGCAACCTCGCGCTTGGTAACATAGCCGTTGGCCCCGGCTGCCAGGGCAGCCTGTATCCGCTCACTGTCGTCATGCATGGAGTAAACCAGGCATTTGATCGCACAGTCGTCTTTACGCAGCGTCTCTATCAGGGTAATACCGCTCTCGTCCCCCAGGGTCAGATCCACCAGCACGATGTCCGGCTCTGCCGTTGCCAGCAGCGGCAGGGCTTCATCCTTGCAGGACGCCTCGCCGCAGATAACCAACCCTTTGTGGGCCAGCAACAGCGAGAGCCCCTCCCGCACTGCCGGGTGATCATCCACCAGAAAAACCCGTATACCCTGAAGCGGAAGATCAGGCATCAGCCGTCTCCTTGCAGGACCCAGCCGTACAGGGAACCGTGCAGCAGACGCAGGTTCCGCCGCCTTCAGCAGCCGTTATGCTGAAACGCGCCCCCAATTTTGCGGCCCGGTATTCCATCATACCAATGCCAAGCCCACCGCGGGTTGTTCCTTTATTGCGGGCCGGTTCAATGCCGATGCCGTTGTCGCAGACCGCAAGACTAAGTTCACACTGGGGCAGACAGCGTAAGGAGACCGTAATCCGACCGGCTCCCGAATGCTTGACGGCGTTGATCAGCGCTTCACGGGCAATCATACGAAGCTGCGGCATGCCGACAAAACCGCAGACATCTCCGTTCCGCTGCTCTTCCAGATCAATCGCAATGCCGCTCTGCCCGGAAAGCTGCTCGGTCAGTTGCGACAGATCTATCCCGCCATTTTCGCTTTTATGCTCTTCTGAGGTCCAGAGCCTGCGGGAAAGGGCATAGGCATGGTCAACGCTCTCATCCAGCAGGGTGCCGAACGGTTGCGTCTCAACCTGCAGTCCGGCCTCGGCAAACTGATCCTCCAGGGCGGCAAAGCGCAGCCGTGCGCCGGTCAACTGCTGGCACAGGCCGTCATGCAGTTCATGGCTGATACGGCGGCGCTCTTCCCGGCTGACCCGCTGTATCTCCTGTTCCAGACGCCGCTTTTCCTCCACCTGTTCCTGCAGGGCCGCATGGGCGGCGGTCCGATCTTCCACCTGCAACTGCAGGTCTGCCACCAGGCTACGAATCCGGTTGCTCAACAGCTTGAAACGCTCTCCCTGGGCAAAGGCGATCAGGATGCCGTCTAGCAGCGGGGTGATCAGCAAGGCGTTCTCATAATGTGGCGAGTACGGGATCAGGTTGAAATTCATCAGCATGAGTAGAAACACCGCGACTTCGTGCAGCACCCGTGACGCCAGCAGGTACTTGGCCGGCGAATACCCGTTACGGACCGCCTCGGCTGAAGCGGCAAGCAGAAACAGCACGATCAGGATGGCGTCAAGCATCAGCACAGATTTGAAAGGGGCTGCGGGAATAACGAAAATCAACGGGGCCAGGATAGCGTTGGCGTAGAGCCACTGGCTGAGTATGCGGTCCATAAATGGCGCATTCTGCGCGGTTATCAGAAATTCACGGATAAAGAACGTAGCCGTGACCAGCGGCAGGAAACAGACCAACGTGTTCAGATAATCGTTGATGCGGGGATACTCCGGCAAGACCACGCTGTAGAGATAACCGGCAAGGGCCAGGTGGTAGACGGCGGTTCCCAGGATGTAGCAGGCATAATAGACAAAGCTCTTTTCCCGGATGAACAGGTATAATGACAGGCTGATGACGGCAATGGTCAGCGCAAAGCCTGAAAACCCGGCGTAGATCGAGTTCTGGATGTTTTCGCCGCGGTGTAACGCATCGCTGGTGCAGACCGACAAGGGGAACTGGGCGCGCCCGCTGATCTGAGCCCGTAGATAACCGGCCGCCTGCGTTGCTCCGGCTGGGAAGGCAAACTGGATGGCCCGTTTGGGAATCGTGCGGTTGTTCATGGGCAGCATGTCGCCGGAATGCTGTGCTGCAAACGAGCCGTCAGGCTGGGCCAGATACAGGTCGGCATAATCCATGAGCGGCTGGTCCAGCAGCAAAAGCCATTTTTCGGCGGCACGCTTGCCAAAATCTACGTTGAAACGGAACCAGTAGGCGGCTGAAGTGATGCCGAAGTTGGGGCTGTCTGCTTGTATCGGTTGAAAGTTGCCGGCATAACGGGAGGACGTGACGTCGTCAATGGTGAGGCGCTGTCCGGGATCAACCAACACCTCAAGGGTCGCCCGGCCAAGTGAATAGCTGTCGGCGGTGCCGATGGTCAGAGGTGTTGCGGCAGTAGCGGTGTTACCCCAACCGCAGAACAGCAGCAGGCAGACGATACGAAACAGGCGTCGGACAGAAGGCCCGAAACGGAGGCTTTTCCCTGCGGAATAGAGCGTCGTCGCTTGTGCACCGGCGTCAAGACACATGGAAGGCACGGACTCTTTCAAGGCTGCGGTAATCGTGCTGATGGCGGCGCTTACGGTACTGGAAGGCGGCGCACCCTGTCAATCGTCATTGCAAATGCCTGATGAGTCGAGGGGATATCTCGTTTGAAGCTCGAAAGGGCGCCGTTTCCGACGCCCTTTTGAGCTAATCCTTCTTGATGCTGATCCCCAGTTCACTGATCTTCTTGCGCAGGGTGTTGCGGTTGATCCCCAGGATATCGGCGGCCCGCACCTGGTTGCCGCGGGTCTTCTCCAGGGTAAAGCGGATCAGGGGCCGCTCCACCTGTTCCAGCACTCGATCGTAAATATCACCCTTATCCAGCTTTTCAATGCCGTTCATGGAGCTGCGCAGCTTCATCTCCACCAGGGTCTCCAGGGATTGTTCCTGCGGCACGGCATGGATCGTCTCCTGCCGGTCGCTTAGGCCCGCAAAATCCGCGGAGGTCAGGAGCGGATCGCCGGACAGGATCACGGCCCGCTTGATGGTGTTCTCCAGTTCCCGTACGTTGCCGGGCCAGGAGTAGCTGCACAAGAGTTCCATGGCATCGGGGGAGCACTGCTTGACCGGCATCTCCAACTCGGCGCAGGTCCGCTCCAGAAAGTAGCTGACCAGGGCCGGGATATCCTCGCGCCGATCACGCAGGGGCGCCAGATTGATCGGCACCACATTCAGACGGTAGTAGAGATCTTCTCGGAATTCACGGTTACGCACCCGCTCCTGCAATTCCTGGTTGGTTGCCGCCACCACCCGCACGTCAACCCCGATGTTCTGCGACCCGCCGATGCGAGTGATCTCCTGTTCCTGCAGCACCCGCAGGATCTTGGCCTGCAGATCCAGCGGCATATCACCGATCTCGTCCAGAAAGATGGTGCCGTGGTTGGCCTGTTCGAACTTGCCGATCTTGCGCTCGGTGGAGCCGGTGAAGGCCCCCCGTTCACTGCCGAACAGTTCGCTCTCCAGCAGATCCTTGGGGATGGCGGCGCAGTTGATCGCCACAAACGGCTTACCCAGACGGGTGGAGTTAAAATGGATCGCCCGGGCGATCAGCTCCTTGCCGGTACCCGACTCTCCCTGGATCAGGACCGTGACATCGCTGCCGGCCACCTTGCCGATGGTCTTGTAGACCTCCCGCATGGCAACCGAATTGCCGATGATGTTCTTCTCAACCTGGTAGCGGTCCTTCAGTTCCTGTTTCAGCAGCGTGACCTGGTTGCTGACATCCCGCGCCCGGCTGACCTTTTCGATGATCGCGTCGATCACCTCCAGATCGAACGGCTTGGTGATATAGTCGTAGGCGCCGCGTTTCATCGCCTCAACCGCGTTTTTCATACTGGCCTCGGCGGTCATGACTACCACCAGCAGGTCGGGCCGCAGCTCACGGGCCTTGTCCAGAAACTCAAGGCCGGTCATGCCCGGCATCTTGATATCTACAATGGCCAGGTCATAGGACTGCTCACGCACCTGACGCAGCGCCTGATTTCCGTCAGCCGCCAGATCAACGGAATAGCCCTTCTTGCGCAGCGCCTTGGAAAGCACCCAGCGCATGCTTTCTTCGTCATCAGCCACCAGTATCCGATGCAGTCCCATAGGTTATCCTTTCGCGGGTGACTGGATCAGCGGCAGCAGCACACTGATCCTGGTCCCCTGGCCCGGTTTCGAATCTATCTTGAACATGCCGCGGTGCTCGGCCACGATCCTCTGGCAGATGGCCAGCCCCAAGCCGGTACCGCCATCCTTGGTGGTGAAAAACGGTGTGCCGACCTTTGCCAGATCCTCCTGGGCAATACCGGGGCCGGTATCCGCCACCTCCACCGCCACCATGCGGGAACGGCTCTCATTGCGGGCCAGGTGATATTCGGCCAGGATGCGGCTGGTAACGGTCAGGCGGCCGCCATCCGCCATCGCCTCAATGGCGTTGCGGATCAGGTTCAAAAACACCTGGGTCAGCTGGGCCTCGTCGGCCATGATGGGGGGAATGCTGGGGTCAAAACCGGTTGCGATCGAGACGTCGCGGCTGGCAGCCACTTCACGCTGCAGCAGGATGATGTCTCCCAGCACCATATGCAGGTTAACCGGAGTGTAACGGGGGCCGCGGGGCGAAGCAAGATCGAGCAGTTGGCGGATAATCCGGTCAATTCGCTCTGCCTCGCGGATCATGACCCGAGGGTATTCATGCAGGTCGCTGTCCGGGTCAAGCTCCCGCTCCAGCAACTGGGCCGCCCCCTTGATGCCGCCCAGGGGATTTTTGACCTCATGGGCCAGACCGGCTGCCAGGGTTCCCAGGGTGGAAAGCCGGTCGGCCTGCCGGACCGCGGCCTCAAGCTCACGGATGGAGGTCAGGTCCCGCAGGTTCAGAATCACGCCGATCGCCTCGCCATTTGAACGCATCAGCGGAAAGGTGGTGGCATTGACGGGTATTACCCGCCCGGAGGGGTTCAACACCACATTGTCCTGATCAGAGAGAGAGACACCGCTTGCAGCAGTCCGCTCCACCATATCAACCAAGACCGGCTCCGCATTGAATGACTCAGCAAACACGGTACCCAGCATCTGACGGCGCGAGCGCCCCGTCATCTCTTCAGCCGCCGGGTTCATCAGGGTAACCGCCCCTTCACGGCTGATGACGATCACGCCGTCCCCGACGCTGTCGAGCACGGTCAGCGCGTATCCGCTCAAATCCTCAACATGCACGGTTCATTTCCACTCCTGCCGCCCGCAGGCGGGCCAGCACCGTTTCCAGTTCCTGGCGGGTATGGGCTCCATTCACCTCGCGTCGCAACAGCGAGGCGCCATTGACCCCGTGAATATACCAGCCGAAATGCTTTTTCATCTCCCGCACCGCCACGGCCTCGCCGACCTCTGCACAAAAAAGCGACAAATGTCGGGCCGCCATGTCGGCACGCTCCACCACCGTCACCGCGCCAACCGGCCTGCCATCCAGCAGTTCCAGGGCCTGGCGGAAGATCCAGGGATTGCCCAGGGCTCCCCGCGCCACCATCACGCCATCACAACCGGTTTCCGCCAGCATCCGCTGACAGTCCTCGGCAGTAAACAGGTCGCCGCTACCGATCACCGGAATCCTGACCAACTGTTTCAGCGCAGTAAGCTGCTCCCAGTTAGCCGTACCAGAAAACATCTGGCTGCGGCTGCGGGGATGCAGCGTTATGGCGTCACACCCTTCCGCCTCCGCAATCCGGCCGACCTCTTGCCAGGTGGTATCACCGCACTGCCAGCCGCTGCGAATCTTGATGGTTAAGGGTAAGCAGCTGACCTTACGCACGGCCCGTACGATTGCAGCCACCCGTGCCGTATCTTTAAGCAGGGCGCTTCCCGCGCCACCGGCAACCACCTTGCGCACCGGGCAGCCCATGTTGATATCGAGCAGATCGGCGCTATCCTCAACCATTTCAGCCGCTTGAGCCAAAATAGCCGGGTCTTCACCAAAGAGCTGCACCCCCAAAGGACGGTCGTCGGGCGAGCTCATCAGGAGTGCCCGCGTTTTAGTACCTTCACGAATCATGCCGTTTACACTGACCATTTCTGTAAACGCCAGGGCCGCCCCCTGATGGCGGCAGAGCAACCTGAAAACATGGTTGGTAATGCCTGCCAGTGGCGCCAACAGCAGATTATGTTTCAGCCTCAAGGAACCAATTTGTAGTGGACGGAGCAACGACACAGCTTACCTCTGATTATTTTTTAATCACTGTTTGCATATTTTTTATGCAAAAAACATCTCAACAGACAAAAACTGCCAAACTCATTTTTTTGTTGCCTTGCAGGTTGGATTAACGCTTAAATGGGTACATATCATTTCAGTAAGGAGCAACCTGTCATGTTTGGAATCGGCATGCCGGAACTGATTGTCATCATGGTGATCGCCCTGATTGTGATCGGCCCCAACAAACTCCCGGAATTGGCAAAATCCCTGGGCAAAGGTCTTGCTGAGTTCAAACGGGCTTCAGAGGATTTCCAGCGCAACATCCAGGAGGAAGCTCGCAAGGTTGAGGTGCAGGAGGCCCAGAAAGAGGCGCCGCAGACAACGGCACAGGAACAGGCCACGCCACCACCTTCCGAAGACAGCAAGAAGTCTGCCTGATTTTTGATCAAAAACCAATAAAAGAAAAAGGCCGGGAATCTTCCCGGCCTTTTTTGTGCCTGCAGCGACGCTCTCCATTACACCAACACCATGCGAGGACGAGGCACGGCGGCAAGGAGCCGCTCACCCCTCATCCAAGCGGCTGCCTTGCAACGAGCGTTACGTTATTTTACCTCAACCGAGATCTGCTTCGGTTTAACCTCTTCCTTCTTGGGCAGGGTCACGGTCAGCACCCCTTTGTCGCAGGCGGCAGCGACCTTTTCCTGATCCACCGTAGCCGGCAGCTTGAAGCTGCGCTGGAATGAGCCGAAATAACGCTCGATCCGATGGTAATTTTCCTTTTTGACCTCGCTTTCGTGCTTGCGCTCTCCCTTGATGGTTAGGAGGTTATCCTCGATCCGCACATCGATATCCTTCTGATCCACATCGGGCAACTCCGCCTTGATCACGATTGAATCAGCGGTTTCATAGATATCTACCGCCGGCTGCCAGAGCCCCTCCTTGATATCCTCTCCCGGATACTCATTGCCCCCCCAGGAAAGATTCAGCAGGCGATCCATCTGATCCTGCATGCTGCGCAGTTCACGTAATGGGTTGTACTTGACCAGTGCCATGACACATACCTCCTGACTCATTGATTCTTATTACTGCTTCTGGTTAAAACATAAGCACCATTTCTTCTATGTCAAGGGGGCTGCCTACCGAAACGTTGCAACAGCGCCCCGTCAGGTCCACGCAGTTCCAACTGCAGCGGCATGCTGCCCACCGCATGGGTGGAGCAGGAAAGACAAGGATCGTAGCAGCGAATACCGTGTTCCACCCGGTTGAGCAGTCCTTCGTCCAACCTGCCGCCGCAGAGGTATTTTTGGGCGATCTGCAGCACGGTCCGGTTCATGGCCAGGTTGTTCTGACCGGTGGCAATGATCAGGTTGACATGGGTTAAAAGCCCCTGGTCATCCACCTGATACTGATGGAACAGCACCCCGCGCGGCGCCTCCACCACGCCGATACCGACCCGGTTGTTGGTGCGGGCATGGCTGCGCACCTGGCTGTCCAACAGTCCGGGATCATCCAGCAGTTGCCCGATCCGTTCCAGACAGTACAGCAGCTCGATCAGGCGGGCCTGGTGGTAGTAGAAGCTGCCCAGCACCGGGCCGCCACCTTCGCGGAACTGGCGAAAGCGCCGCAGCTCCCGCTCAGCCAGCGGCGTACCGGCATAGGCGGCCACGTTCAGGCGGGCCAGCGGGCCCACCCGGTACATCCCCTCATCCCCCCTAGTACCGGCCGGCGCGTACCGGGGGAACTTGAGATAACTCCAGCTTAGGCTCTGCTCGTTGATAAACTCGCCATAGCGCGCCGGATCGAGATCGCCTGCCAGGTTGACACCGTTTTCGTCCACAAACCGCAGTAGGCCATCGTACTGCTCAAGCCCGCCATCAGGTGTCACCAGCCCCAGAAAAAGGCTGGGGAAGCTTCCGTACCAGGCCGCCTCCTCCTGCAGGCGCTGCAAGGCCTCGTACCCCAGGGCCAAGGCCCGGTGCGCCGTTGCAAAGGCCTCAGGCAGCCCGGCAGCGATCAGGTCGCGTTTCTCCCTGGTCAGCGGTTCCCGCACCCCGCCGGAGACGGCCCAGGCCGGATGCACGGCACGGTCTCCCAACAGCCTGATTGTCTCCTGGCCAAACTGCCGCAGCCGGATACCGGCCCTGGCCAGCTCCGGCTCAGCCTCGATCAGACCGATCAGATTGCGCTTGGCCGGGTCGCTTTCCATCCCCAGCAGCAGGTCCGGACCGGAAAGCAGGAAAAAGCTCAGGGCATGGCTTTGCACCAGCTGGGCATAGTGCATCAGACGCCGCAACTTCTCCGCCGCAGGGGGGATCTTGACCCCTTTCAACATATCACCTGCCTTGGCCGAGGCCAGGGCATGGCTGACCGGACAGATACCGCAGATCCGCTCCGTGATGGAGGGCATCTCGCGGTAGCTGCGGCCCAGACAGAATTTTTCAAAACCGCGGAACTCGGTCACATGGAAGCGGGCATCCGCCACCTCTCCGGCATCATTGAGCTGGATGGTGATCTTGGCATGCCCTTCGATCCGGGTTACCGGCGCTATGGTAATGGTCTTTGACATAGCATCTCCAAACCTCAAAACAGCAAACCGCTTTACCGCAAAGGACGCAGAGGAAAAGCAAATTTTGAACAAATAGATTTTAGGCCAAACATCAAAATCTGTTTTTGATGTTGGTGTAACAATCAAAAGTTTTATGATTTTGCCGTTCTCTGTGCCTCTCTGTGTCCTCTGTGGTAAATTACAGCGGACTCTGTTTACCCAAATGTCCGTTGTTCTTCGCTTAAGTGCACCGGTTTACCCTGCAAAAGCGCGGAGAGCGCAGCCCAGATCCGTTCCGGCTCGGGCGGGCAGCCGGGGATAAAGGCATCCACCTCCACCACCTGATGCAGCGGCAGCACCCGCGGCAACAGCTGTGGCAGCACACCGCCCGTCTCCCCGTCAGGCACGACGCTGCCCGGACCGGCCTGATAGACTGCCGAAAGCAGGTCATCCACGCCAAAGAAATTACGTAAACTGGTTACATTGCCGGTCACGGCACAATCCCCCAGACTGACGACGATTTTTGAACGCTGGCGGATCTGCTCCAGCAGTTCCAGGTTTTCCAGGTTGGCCACGGCCCCCTCAACCAGGGCCACCTCCACGGCAGCAGGAAACTGCTTGGTGTCCACCAGCGGGCTGTAGACCAGCTCCACGGACCGGGATAGCTCCACCAGCCGTTCACCCAGGTCCAGAAAACTCATATGACAGCCGGAGCAGCCCCCCAGCCAGACCGTGGCCAGCCGCAGCTTGCTCATGACATCCTCCGCTGGGCAGCCAAACGGCGGCGCTCAAGGATACGGGTCAGGAAGGCCCGTTCCTTGATCATCTCACCCACGGTGGCCCCTTTCTTGAACAGGGCGCCGGTGGGACAGGTCTGCACGCACTTGCCGCAGTCCGTGCAACTGACGCTCTCACCCCAGGGACGGTCCAGGTCGGCCACCACGCGGCTGGTCACCCCCCTGCCCCGCACATCCCAGGTATGGGCCCCCTCAACGCTGTCGCAGATCCGCACACAGCGTAAACAGAGCACACAACGGTTATGATCCAGGGCAAAGCGTTCACGGCTGGCATCCATCGGCAACTGCTGGTGCAGGTAGTCGAAGCGGACATGGTCGATCCCCAGCTTGGCGGCCAGGGTCTGCAGCTCGCAGTTGCCGTTCTGCACACAGACCGCACAGGTGTGGGTCCGCTCCGCCAGCAGCAGTTCCACCAGCATCCGGCGATACTCCAGCAGCTTGTCGTTGCTGGTGGTGACCTGCATCCCCTCCACCACCTCGGTCAGGCAGGCCGGCACCGGCCGCGGGCTGCCCTGCAGCTCCACCAGGCAGAGCCGGCAGCCCCCCATCGCCTCCAGTCCATCCAGGTGACAGAGGGTCGGGATTCCAATTCCGTGATCGCGGGCCACCTCCAGGATGGTCTGGCCCTGACGGGCGCTGATCAGTTCCCCGTCCATGGTCAAGGTTACGGCAGGCATCAGAAACCCTCCCCGTTACAACGTGATGCGGCAATCCGGTGCAGCAGCCGGTCTGCCAGCAGATGCAGCGGCAGTTCACTCATGGTGCAGACACCGGCAGGACAGCGCCGCTCCCGCACATGGGCCTCGTACTCTGACCGGAACCAGCGCAAGGTGGACAGCACCGGATTGGGCGCCGCCGCCCCCAGGCCGCAGAGCGAGGCATCCTTGACCATCTGACAGAGTTTTTCCAGATTGGTCAGGTCCCGCTCGGTGGCACTGCCGTTGCCGATGCGGGTCAACAGGCGGTAGATCTCCACCGTGCCGGTCCGGCAGGGCACGCACTTGCCGCAGCTCTCATCCAGGCAGAACTCCATGAAGAAACGGGCCACATCCACCATGCAGCTTTTCTCGCCCATCACAATCAGACCGCCTGAGCCCATGATGGAGCCCAAGGCCTGCAGACTCTCGTAATCCACCGGTGTATCCAGTTTTTCGGCCGGGATGCAGCCGCCGCTGGGGCCACCGGTCTGGGCTGCCTTGAAGGCCACCCCGTCCGTCAGACCGCCGCCGATCTCATAGACGATCTCGCGCAGCGACATCCCCATCGGCACCTCGATCAGGCCGTTGTTGACCACCTCGCCGCACAGCGCAAAGACCTTGGTACCGCGGCTCTTACCGTTGCCGATGGCGCTAAAGGCAGCCGGCCCCATGCTGAAGATGGCCGGAATGTTGCCAAAGGTCTCGACATTGTTGATCAGGGTGGGGCAGCCCCACAGACCGGCCTGGGCCGGATAGGGGGGACGGGGACGGGGCTGGCCGCGCCGCCCCATGATCGAGGCCAAAAGCGCGGTTTCCTCACCGCAGACAAAGGCCCCCGCGCCGATCCGGATATCGATCCTGAAACTGAAGCTGGAGTCCAGCACTCGGCTGCCCAACAGCCCCAGCCGCTCGGCATCTCTGATCGCCTTTTGCAGGCGCTGGGCAGCCACCGGATACTCGCCGCGCACATAGAGGTAGCCCTGCTCTGCGCCGATGGCATAGCCGGCAATGGCGATCCCCTCCAGCACCCGGTGCGGGTCGGACTCCATCAGGGAGCGGTCCATGTAGGCGCCCGGATCGCCTTCGTCACCATTGGCAACCACAAATTTCCTGCTGCCGCTGCCCTTACGCACCAGTTGCCATTTCAGGCCGGTGGGGTAGCCTCCCCCGCCCCGCCCCCGCAGGCCGCTTGCCACCACCCCATCGCAGACCTCATCCGGGGTCATATCGTGCAGCACCTGGGCCAGGGCGGCATAGCCGCCCGCTGCAATGTACTGCTCAATATCCTCCGGGTCGATCCTGCCGCTGTTGGCCAGCACCACCCTGGTCTGACGCGCAAAAAACGGCCAGTCTGCCTGCAGTTGCTGCTCCGTGGGCGGTTCATTCTGCTGCAGCACCGCCTCCAACAGGGCCAAGGCCATGCCGGGGGTGGTTTTCTGGTAGGCCAGATCGATCCTGCCGGGCCGCTGTAATGTCAGCAACGGCCCACGGCTGCAGGGCCCCTGGCAGCCGGTAGCCACCACCTCAAGCTCCAGGGGATTGCCCAGTTCATTCAGGCGTTGCCGCAGGGCCGCCACCACCGCCTCGGCTCCGGCAGCCACACAAGGGGTGCCGCAGCAGACCAACAGCCGCCCGCGCCGTTCCTGCTGTCTGCTCACCGCAGCCTCGGTCAGCTCTGCCAGTTCAAGCCGGTTCATGGCTATCCTCCAGCACCGTGCGCAACTTCTCTTCGGCCCTGTCCGGGCTCTCGGGCCCATGCACCACATCGTCCAGGGTCATCATCGGCGCCAGCGAACAGTTGCCCAGGCAGCGGGCCGTGCCCAGCGACAGCGTGCCATCCGCCGTGGTCTGACCGGCACGGATGCCGCTGACCTGCTCCAGCCGGTTCAAGATCTCGCCCGCACCCTTGACGTAGCAGGCCGTACCGGTGCAGACGATACAGGAGTGCTCCCCCTTGGGCCGCAGGCTGAAAAAATGGTAAAAGGTGGCCACTCCAAAGACCTGGCTCTCCGGCAGCTGCAGCTTGGCCGCCACATGGGCCAGCAGTTCGCGGCTCAGGTAGCCGTAGGCCTCCTGGGCAGTATGCAGCACCTCAATCAGCGCGTCGGGCTGGTACTGAAAACGTTTCATGGCCCGCTCAACCAGCTTCAGACGCGGATCATCGGCCAGCTGGCTCTGTTCGCAAGGATGTTCGGGCATGCTTCCTCCTTTGCGCAGTCAGCGCAGACTCCCTTACAGTTTTAGATACAACCGATCAGCGGATTGTCAACCTGCCCTTTCGGATTGTCACACTCCCGTAAGATCGGGTAGTATCAGGTTGTTGAAAAACGTTACGAGGAAGCCTAGCTACAAGGCGTACGGAGCGCAGCGACTGAGGCATAACAAACAGTTAGACGAAGGAGCGAGCACCGCGCAACGCCGTAGATAGGCTCCACAGTAGTTTTTCAACAACCTGCTATTGCCTGCCCAAGGAGGTGTCCCATGTTGCAGTACAAGGTTGTTGAGCTGTCCAATGTAACGGAAGAGGCCATTGAAGAGGCCTTAAACGAAAAGGTTGCCCAAGGCTGGCAGTTTGACGGCATGCAGTTTGCCATGCGCGAGAGCAGCAAACGCCCGGCCATGGCCTTTCTGCTGTTTATGCGGGATGAAGACAAGGCATAACCCTATTACCGGAGGTCTTTGATTGTGTACCGTTTATCCATAGTGTGTATCCTGCTGTTCTTGAGTGTCGCATCCGCCTCTGCCGCGGTGCCTCCCTCTTCCATCAACCTGAGTGTCGAGACCTCGGCCAGCGATCTCTCCGCCATTGTCAACCGCGCCCTGCCGCAGGAGCTGTACAAGGGGCAAGGCGGCCTGGGCACCTCGGTCAAGGTTCTGCGCACCGGCCCGGTGAGCATCACGGCCAACGACAACTTCATCTACTTCACCCTGCCGGTGCAGCTCACCTTTGGTTATGGCTTTTACGAAAGCTACCCGCTGCGGGCCGGGCTGCGCTTCAAGGCCCGCGTGGATGTCAGTCCGGATTGGCGCCTCAGGACCGAGCTGTACTACACCGGCCTGTCAGACAACCTGGCCGGTACCCTCAAGCTGGGGCCACTGACCCTGCAGCCCAAGGGAATGGTGGAAGGGGTGACCCAACCGGTGCAGCGGCTGCTGGCGCCGATCATCGACAACAAGATCAATGACGCGGTCCAGCTCAGGGCCAAGATCGCACCGCTATGGCAGCAGGCCTTTACCCCCACCCTGGTCAACAAAGAGTTCAGCACCTGGCTAAAACTGACCCCGGAGCGGATCGTGATGAGCCCGCTTTTGGCAAGCAACAACCAGATCAGGCTCTCCATCGGCGTGATCACCAACGCCGAGATCACGGTGGGGCCCAAGCCGATGGCCGCGCCGCTGCGGCCCCTGCCGCCAATCCAGCACATGAACAGCTTTGACAAGACCTTCCATGTTCAGCTCGGGGTAGAGATCTTCTTCACTGATCTGGTCACGGCCTTGAACCCGGTGTTGCTGGACAAGACCTTTGGGGATGACAAGAAAATCACGATCAAGTCCTTCAGCCTGCAAGGGGACAATGGCCGCCTCAAGGTGGTACTGACCAGCACCGGCGACTTTGATGGAGAGCTGACCGTGTTGGCCAAGCCGGTCTATAACCAACAAAGCAACACCCTGACCTTTGAAGAGGTGGATTTTGACACCAAAAACGCGGGCTGGCTGATCAGCGCGGGCAGTTGGCTCTTTAGCAGCACGATCCGCAGCACCATCAAGGAAAAGCTGGACAGTGCCGTGGTGGAACAGTTGGACAAGGCCCGCGCCAAAGCCACTGAAGCACTCTCAACCCTGCAACTGGCTGAGCGGGTCCGCTTGACCGGCGCCGTCAAGTCGCTCTCACTGGGCGAAGCCAGCGTGCTGGCTGACCGTTTGACCCTGCAGGTGGTGGCCCAGGGTGAGGCCGGCGTGATTTTGAAGTGACTCCAATTCCATTTCAAGGCGATATCTTCGTTGGCTTGTCATTGGCTCCAGGGCGTACTGCGTGTACGTCTGCGTCGCCAATTTCCTCGCCGCCTCGATCTCATCCTTGATCTGGAATTGGAATAAAGCGGCTCTGATCTTTGGATACGAGATGAGACACACAATGACTGAACAAACAAGCAACATACTGATCTATCAGGCTGCTGACGGCAAGGCCATGCTGGAGGTCAAGCTTGACCAGGAAACCGTCTGGCTGACGCAAGAGCAGATGTCTTTGCTGTTTGGCAGAGAGCGTTCTGTTATTACCAAACATATTGGCAGCATTTTTCGGGAGGGAGAGCTGGACAAAGAAAGCAATGTGCAAAATATGCACATTGCTCATTCAGATAAGCCGGTTGCTTTCTACAACCTTGATATCATCATCTCGGTCGGCTACCGCGTTAAATCCCAGCAAGGAACCAGATTCCGTCAATGGGCCACCAAAACCCTGCGAGACCACCTGGTTAAAGGCTACACCCTCAACCAGCAGCGTTTGCAGGAGCAGACTGAAAAACTGAACGACCTGCGCAAGACCGTTACCCTGCTGGAGCAGACCATTGCCCAACAGGAGATTGAGCTTGAAGAGATTCTCAACATTCCAGTACCGTTTTCATCAAATTATCTAAACAACACATTATGGCCTTCGTAGAGAGAAAATTTCTTCAGCATATTCCCGAACCAGATGTAACGACCAATGAGTCTAAGCCCTTTTTCGACTATTGGTGTCACGATGCCCTTGTTGTGCTTGGCGATCCGGGCGCAGGTAAAACAACATGTTTTAAAAAAGCAGCATCAGAAGAACCTAATGCCGAATATGTCACGGTCCGCAACTTGTTAACCCTAAAAAGCAGAAGTTATCCAGGAAAAACTCTCTATTTGGACGGGCTGGACGAACAACGTTCAAAGTCCAAAGATGGCACCACAATCCTTGACGACCTACGGCAACGTCTTGATGAACTTGGCTCGCCACGTTTCAGGCTATCATGCCGTTCCGCTGACTGGTACGGTTCAAGCGATCTGGAGAACTTGAGCGAGGTTGCCCCCTCAGACTCCATTGCCGTAATCAGCCTCGAACCTCTTTCCAAAGACGACATTATTACCATTGCCGCCGAACATGTTCCCTCCTCACAGGAGTTCCTCAAAGAGGCTTCGAAACGAGGCATTGACGAGTTGCTAACCAATCCCCAAACGCTTGATCTGATCCTGACGGTTGTCAAGACAAACGACTGGCCATCATCACGTATGGAATTGTTTGAAAAAGCCTGTGAAATATTGCTCCACGAAGAAAACGACGAGCACAGCCGGGCGCATCGAGATGCTGACACAAAATCTCTTGTCGAAGCAGCAGGCTACCTTTGTACGGTTATTCTTTGTAGTGGGCTAGAAGGAGTAGCGTTATCACGTAAAAATTCATGCGACGACTATCCCTATTTAACGGAGTTTGGGCAAAGACCAGAAGTACTTCGTCTTGCCGCCCAACAAAGGTTATTCAAGGGGGCCGGACCAGAGCAGAGACAACCGCTGCACAGGACCATGGCCGAATTTTTGGCAGCCAAACACCTAAAACACCTAATTGACGGAGGTTTACCGGTTGGGCGGGTGCTTTCGTTACTCACCGGATTTGATGGCGGGACGCTTTCCGACCTGCGTGGCATTTATGCATGGCTGGTCTGCCTTTATCCGCAACTGGCTCCGACACTGATTCCAGTCGATCCGCTCGGCATCATTTTATACGGTGATGCCGTCCCACTACCGCCATCAACAAAAAGAGTTATCCTTGCCAATCTGCAGTCACTTGCAAAACGCCATCCCTGGTTTCATCCAGGATGGCAAAATTCCGTCTCCTTTGGCTCACTGGCGTGCCTGGAACTAG
>CAZUSH010000059.1:0-22636 GCA_964622705.1 uncultured Geobacter sp.
TGGCCGGGGTGATACCGGGGTTGATGCTGGCAACCCTGCTCGGTTCCGTGGCCTGGTACCGTGCCCGCAAGTTCGACTACCCGCGCCTGCCCAAGGCCACCTTTAAAGAGCGGCTGCTGGCCTTTAAGGAGAGTATCTGGGGCCTGCTGCTGATTGTGATTGTATTGGGCGGCATCTACACCGGTGTGTTCACCCCCACCGAGGCTGCTGCCATGAGTGCGGTCTATGCCTTTTTTGTGGCGGTATTTGTCTATAAAGACATGTCCATCAAGGGTATTCCCAAGGTGCTGCTGGACTCGGCCAACATGTCGGCCATGCTGCTGTATATCATCACCAATGCGGTGCTATTTTCCTACTTGATGACCTCTGAACAGATCCCACAGATGATGGCGGACTGGATCATCAACCACAACCTGGGTAAGATCGCCTTCCTGGCCGTCACCAACATCCTGCTGCTGCTGGCCGGCAACGTGATGGAGCCCTCTTCGATCCTGCTGATCCTGGCCCCGATCCTGTTTCCGGTGGCCATGCAGTTGGGGATCGACCCAATCCATTTCGGCATCCTGATGACTGTCAACATGGAGGTGGGGATGTGCCACCCGCCGGTTGGTTTGAACCTGTATGTGGCCAGCGGCATCACCAAGATGGGAATCTCGGAACTGACCGTGGCAGTGCTGCCCTGGTTGATCGCCATGGTGGTCTTCCTGCTGCTGATCACCTATGTCCCGGCCATCTCGCTCTGGCTGCCGCATATGTTGGGCTACTAACCGTCCAAACATCCAAAGACCGTGCAGACAGAAGCGGCGGAGTCATGCTCCGCCGCTTCTGTTTTCTGCTTCTGCCTTTAAGCATCTGCTGGCTGTTTTTTCAGCATCTCTTGGCCAACTATTCCCCGGGCAGCTGGTGAGTTTTACCTCACCACCATACAGCATTCAGGTAACAGCATAGTATGCATACTTTTTTGTAAAACGAATGCTTTGCTGTTTCAGCAGAACCCATGGTATCACGCTTGCATACGCCTAAAGCACTATCATCCGGAGGAGCCCCTTCATGCTTACCCTGCTTGTGCTCGTCTTCATCGTTGCCTATGCCGCCATTGCGCTTGAGCACCCCATCAAGATTAACAAATCAGCCTCGGCACTGCTTGGCGCTGGCCTGCTCTGGACGATCTACGCCCTGTTCAGCGGTGATCACCAGCTGGTCAACCAGCAACTGAACGAATCCCTGGCAGCCACGGCCCAGATCGTCTTCTTCCTGATGGGGGCCATGACCATTGTGGAGGTGGTTGATGCCCACAACGGCTTCAGCGTGATCACCTCCCGCATCAAGACCACGAAACTCTCCTCCCTGCTCTGGCTGGTCGGCTTTGTGACCTTCTTTCTCAGCGCGGTGCTGGACAACCTCACCACCACTATCGTCATGATCTCCCTGATCAAAAAGCTGCTGGACAAGCATGACGACCGGCTCTTCTTTGCCGGCATCATCGTGATAGCAGCCAATGCCGGCGGCGCCTGGACCCCCATCGGCGATGTCACCACCACCATGCTCTGGATCGGCGGTCAGATCACCACCCTGGCCATCATGAAAGGAGTCTTTGTCCCCTCCCTGGTCAACATGATCGTGCCTTTGGCAATCACCAGCTACCTGGTCCGGGGACGCGAGGTAGTTGGTCCGACCAAGGCAACAGGCCATATCCTGCAGGACAAGACCACCCCCTTTGAACAGAACCTGATGTTTGTCCTGGGGCTCGGCATCCTGATCTGTGTGCCGATCTTCAAGACCATCACCCACCTGCCACCCTTCATGGGCATCCTGTTCGGCCTGGGAATCCTCTGGCTGATTGGTGAACTGCTGCACAGCAAAAAAGATGACGAACACAAAGAGCACCTGACCCTGGTCCGGGCCCTCAAGCAGATCGACTTAAGCTCGATCATCTTCTTTATCGGCATCCTGCTGGCCGTTGCCACCCTCGAACACACCCATATCCTGGGTAACCTGGCCCAGTGGCTTGACAAAGCAGTTGGCCGTCAGGATGTGATCGTCACCATCATCGGCATGGTCAGTGCCATTGTAGACAACGTGCCGTTGGTGGCTGCCTCCATGGGGATGTACAGCCTGGCTCAGTACCCGGCCGACAGCTTTCTGTGGGAATTCATGGCCTACTGCGCCGGCACCGGCGGTTCCATCCTGATCATCGGTTCAGCCGCCGGGGTTGCTGCCATGGGGTTGGAGAAGATCCACTTTTTCTGGTATGTCAAACGTATCAGCCTGTTGGCCCTGGTGGGCTACTTTGGCGGGATTGTTGCCTATATCATCCAGTATAAACTGATCCACTAATGTCGCAAAAGTTGCAGACTTCCTGCAGGGCAGTTTTACGTTGCACAGCGCCCCCAGTAAAGGTACTGAAGCAACGCTCGCAATTCCGGAAGAAACCGTCTGAAAAGCACCTGTTGTTAGTTCTCCAAAGCCTGTATCGTACGGCACTAGCAAGCTGTCCCCATACAGGACTGTCAGCTGATCGACTCAGCATCAGGGAGGATCGCCAGTTTCTGCAGCCGCTTGTAGTAAAAGTTCTGTCCATAGAGAGCCGCCACCGGGTTGTGTCCGGTCACCCTATCCTTAGTCACCAAGGTGGTAACCGGAGCTGTAGAGTGTTTGGCAAATAACATGTCGTGACCGACACACAACCCCATGATGATGTTCATATCGGTTGCATATTCTGCCAGAATACGGGCCTGGGCAATTGGGTTACAGGCCGGCTCAAAGGTACCGGGCCGAATCTTCTGAGGCTCGGCGACTCCCACCTCCAGCTTGTCGATACTGCCTGACTTGCAGCAGACACTGTACGGCTCCAGCCCTTGCGCCTCAAGGATCAGTGCCAGTTGCCGCGTTTCCTCCAGTAGCCCAATGCAGGTGGCTATGCCGATTCTCTTCCACCCCATCAGTTTTGCCAGCGCGACCGTGTCCTCAATACGGTTCCAACGTGCGCAGACGGCATCCGAACCAGGTACCGGCTCATAGCAAAGTCCTTCCACAATGGAGGCTACCCTGGCCAAACGAGCGTCGTCACTCTCCCCTTTCAGTTCCTCAAAGGACGCATCAACAATGGCTGCATGATGGTCACTGGGACAGTTTGCCGGACGTGGAGGACGACCGGTCGGCTCACTCCAACAGTTGGTGGTACCTTTGCTGCGCCATACCGCGCTGCAATTACTGCAACTAACCGGTGGTTTGCTGATGTGCGCCTCTTTCATAGAAGCATCCCTCCTTTTCCTGTACGCATCGGCATCGCCGTTGCTGTGACGTGGAGGTTATAAGACGCGGCAGCTGAGAGGTAAATGGACTATCCGCACTGTTGCTGGTACTTTTCAGCCTCAGCACAACGGAAGGCCGAGGGCGCAACCGAGGCGACCCTCGTAAAGGCCCGTGTGAAATAGGCGGGATCAGCAAACCCCAGCAGGTAACAGATTTCCTTGATGCTCATAGCGGAATGCCGCAGATAGCGCTTTGCTTCAAGGATAATTCGTTCTTCGATAACCTTTTTTGCCGGCATGGCCGTTACACTGCGGCATAGCTCGTTCAACCGTTTTTGCGTAAGTCCCAATTCAGCAGCATAAAAGGCAACGCTGTGCTCTTGATAATACTTCTGCTCAAGTAATGAGAAAAAACGGTTGTACGTCTGCATGACCCGTTGCCGTACCGGCGATGATCGCTGCTCACCGGTTTCAAGCCGCTCTGCCTCGTGCAAAAAGAGCTGCAGTAGATGAAACAGCATGGCTTCATGATGGGGGGCTGTGGACAGGGGGCATTCACTTCGTATCAGGTCCATCAGCAAAGTGAACCGGCCCAGTTTTTCATAAGGGATCGACCTGACGGGAGGTGATGCGGCATCAAACAGGCCGCCTCCCCCGGTGAACGGCATCAAGTCGTTGGAGCGACGGAGAAAAATCTCACTGAAACGCAGCATGTGCCCTTCCATGCCGGTAATCTCACGAAAGGCATGAATCTGATCACGACCAAGAAAGATCAGACTATTTGACTCAATATCGTAGGAGGCAAACTCGATAAAATGAACACCACTACCCTTAGTAATCCAAATAATCTCAAAATATTCATGACGATGCGGTTCGGTCACACGGGGACCGATCTGTTCAAGCACCGTTTCGAGCGGCGTGTAGTCAAAACCGCCCGGATCAATCCCCATCGAATCCAGTGAATGCTTCCTGATCTGTGTCCGTTGCATGATCCCTCCCGAAAGCAGTGCCCAACCGCTGTTGAGCTTCACAACGCGCTTTCTTTGCCAAGTCTATTACCCGGCTTGCAACGCAAAGGCAACACCCGTTTCCATCGCCTCATGACACGACAACGGCCGCTCCGATGTTTCGGGGCGGCCGTTTGACTACAAACGATGACGGTAACGTCAGACTACCAGTTTTCTCCTAACAACTCAAAATGGGCCTTGGGGTGGGCACAGGCTGGGCAAAGCTCTGGAGCGGAGTGGTTGCTGTGCAAGTAACCGCAGTTGCGGCAACGCCACACCACGATCTGCTCGCGCTGGAAGACCCTGCCGGCCTCGATGTTGGCCAGCAGGTCACGATAACGCTTTCATGCTGTTTTTCTGCCACGCACACCGCTGTCCAGAGCGCTGCAATCTCGGCAAAGCCCTCTTCCTTGGCCACAGCCGCAAAGCCGGGGTACAGATCAGAGTGTTCCTCCAGCTCGCCATTGGCAGCCTCAAGCAGGTTTTCCGCAGTTGTGCCGATCACCCCGGCCGGGAAGGTTGCGGTAAACTCCACCATGCCCCCCTCAAGGAACGAGAAGAAGCGCTTGGCATGCTCCTTTTCCTGGTTGGCGGTCTCTTCAAAGATATCGGCAATCTGGACATAGCCCTCCTTGCGGGCCGCACCGGCAAAGTAGGTATAACGGTTACGGGCCTGACTTTCACCGGCAAACGACTTGAGCAGGTTCTGCTCGGTCTTGGTGCCTTTAACAGATTTCGACATGCGCTCAATGCTCCTTTCTTCGTGTTGTATGGGGGTATTTATAGCAAATCAGCGTCGGACACACCAGTAACAGATAGCGTTACCTTATTGATATGCTGGATTCTTCTGGTTCCTGCCCGGGATGCCAAGGCAAGGCAGGCGCACCGGACCAGCCAAGGAAGCGCCATGCGCCGGAAGCCATGCTTACTTCACCCCCAACAATGCCAGCAGGATGCCGCCTGAGATGGCAGTGCCAAAGACCCCGGCCAGATTGGGCCCCATGGCATGCATGATCAGGTAGACATGGGGATTTTCCTGATTTGCCACGGTATGCGAGACCCTGGCAGCAATCGGCACTGAGGCGATCCCGGCTGACCCAATCAGCGGATTGATCTTGCCGCCGCTCAGCAGGTTCATGACCTTGGCTGCCACAACACCGGAGGCAGTACCGAAGAGAAAAGCCACCAACCCCAATGCCACGATCTCCAGGGTCTTCAACGTCAGAAACTGGTCGGCATTCATGGTGGAGCCAATTGCCAATGTCAGCACAATGGTAATAATGTTCATCACTTCATTGGCTGCGGTCTTGGCAAGGCGATCCACCAGCAGACACTCCCGAAACAGGTTGCCCAGCATCAGCATGGTAATCAGTGGTGCAATGGGCGGAAAGAACAGGTTGACGATGATGGCGATCACCACCGGGAACGCGATCTTCTCACGCCGGGTGACCTCTCTGGGCTTGGCCATGACGATCCGGCGCTCCTTGCGCGTGGTCAAAAGCCGCATGACAGGGGGTTGAATCAGCGGCATGAGCGCCATGTACGAATAGGCAGCCACTGAAATCTGCGGCAGCAGGTGGGGCGCCAGCTTCATGGTGACAAAGATGGCCATGGGGCCATCGGCGCCGCCGATAATACCGATGGCGCCGGCCTCAGCCAGGGAAAAACCGAGCAACTTGGCACCGATCAGCGCCACAAAGATCCCCAAGTGGGCCGCAGCCCCCAAGATCACCAGCCACGGATTGGCGATCATGGGGCCAAAATCGGTCATGGCACCCACCCCTAAAAAGATTAACGGCGGCACGATCAGGAGCGCAACCCCCTGATAGGCATAATGAAACAGTCCACCCGGCTGGGTCAGACCCGAGCCGGGCACATTGGCGATCACACAGGCAAAACCGATCCCCAACAGCAGAAACGGTTCATACTTTTTGGCCAGCGCCAGGTAGATCATAGCGATCCCCACCGCAATCATGACCAGGTTGCCCCAGCTCAATTGGCTCAGGCCGGTTTGTTCAAACAGTAGACGCAGCAGGTTAAGGAGTTGTGCAAACATAGTGGATCTCCCGGCAATGATCGGCAGGTATGCGTATTCTCAGGCCTGGGGCTCAATCTGGAGCAGGCTGTCCCCTTCGTCAACGGAATCACCTTCCTTGACCAGCACAGCACGCACACAACCGTCCACCGGCGCCACGACCGGCGTTTCCATCTTCATGGCATCCAGCACCAGCAGCACCTGATTGTGGGTGACCAGATCACCGGGTTTCACCAGGCATTTGAAGACCTTGCCGGCCATGGGGCAGGAGACCACCATACCGGAACCGGCAACAACCGTTGCCGCCTGGGGAGGAGACATCAGCGGGGCTGCAGTGTGCATTGCGGCAGCAGCCGGGCGCGGCACAGCTGCAGGTGCTGCCGGTTCATCCAGGAGTTCAACACCAACCTCATAGGTCTTACCTTCAAGCGTGATTCTCAACATCTTCATGGACAATTCCTTTCACGCGCTATTTCAAACGATGCGATTGCAATTCCCTGCGGCCCTGCGCTGCCCAGTTCCAGTCCTTGGCAGACAGCGGGCGAAACTTTTCCACACGAACCGCCTCACCCAAAACCGTATAGGCAGCAGCGGTCAGTATCACCACCAGCTCCTGATCGCTCAACCCCGGATGCAGACCCGCTGCAACAGGCTGTCCTGTGGCTATTCCGGCTGCGGCATTGGCGGCATCAGACCTCTTTGTCGCACAAGGCTGCTGTTGTTCCCCAGCCCGCTTGGCAAAGCGGTTGATCAGCGGAAACAGGGCCAAAAGCAGGCCGATCCCACCAATAATCACAAAGCTTAAGAAGAAATCTATGGCACTGATCAGCAGTGCGCCCTGCAGGTTATCGCCAATAGGCATATACGCCCCCAACGACTTAAAGTATCAGCTCAAAACAGACGCCATAACACCACGAAGTTAAAGCGGTATCAGGCCATGCTTCTTGGCGGGCCGACTAACCCGTTTGGTCAGCGATATCCGCAAGGCCAGCGCCACCCTGGCGCGGGTCTCGGACGGCTCAATCACGTCGGTCACCATGTCGCGTGAGGCAGCCTGATACGGTGTGGCAAAGTGCTCACGGTAAAACTTGATCAGCTCGGCTGCTTTCTGGCTGCGGTCCGGAGCAGCCTCGATCTCTTTCTTGTAGATGATCCGGGCGGCGCTCTCGGCCCCCATCACCGCGATCTCTGCACAGGGCCAGGCAAAGATGAAATCAGCCCCCATGTCCTTGGAGCACATGGCCAGATAAGCGCCTCCATAGGCCTTGCGCATGATCACGGTAATCTTGGGCACCGTTGCGGCGGCATAGGCAAACAGCATCTTGGCGCCATGGCGGATGATGCCGCCCCGTTCCTGGGCCAGACCGGGCATGAAACCGGGTACATCCACCAGGTTGAGCAGCGGGATGTTGAAGGCGTTACAGAAACGGATAAAACGGGCAGCCTTGTCGGAACTGTCGATATCCAGGCAGCCGGCCTTGTAGGCGGGCTGGTTGGCAACCACCCCCACCACCATGCCGTAGATCCGGCCAAACCCCACCACAATATTGCGCGCAAACTCCTGCTGCACCTCCAGCCACTGTCCAGGGTCCAGCAGATGTTCAATCACCTGATAGACGTCATAGGCTGCCCGCTGATCCTCGGGCAACAGCTCGTTCATGCCATGATCCGGCTCAAGGCTGATCTCCTCCGGGATGCGATGAGGTGGGTCCTGCAGGTTGTTGAGCGGCAGAAAGCTGATCAGCTGCTGGGTAATTGCTATGGCATGCCGGTCATCATCGGCAACAAAGTGGATGTTGCCGCTGACCGCGGCATGGGCCTCGGCCGAGCCATATTGCTCAAGCGGCGCCTCCTGGCCGGTGGCGGCCTTGATCACCTCCGGCCCGCAGATGAACATGCTGGAATGACTGCGGGTCTGGATCAGAAAATCCATCAGGGCCGGGCTGTAGGCCGCGCCACCGGCACAGGGACCGGCAATGATGGCGATCTGGGGCACCACCCCCGAGGCAGCCACATTCCGGTAAAAGACCTGGCCGTAACCGGACAGACTATGGATCGCCTCCTGAATCCTGGCGCCGCCGGAGTCATTGATCGCCACCACCGGGATGCCGGTTTCACAGGCTATTGTCATGATGTCGCAAATCTTCTTGGCATGCATCTGCCCCAGGGCGCCGCCGCCAACCGTAAAATCCTGGCTGTAGACCGCCACCGGACGGCCGTCAACCGTACCGGTGCCGGTCACCACCCCGTCACCCGGCATGAATTTGTCGGCAAAACCGGGCAGATGGCAGGCATGGTTGACATGCATGCCGAATTCGCTGAATGAATGGGGGTCAAACAGCATTTCAACCCGTTCACGGGCCCCCAGCCGTCCTTCAGCATGTCGTTTCTTTAGTTTCTCGGCGCCGCCGCCGGCCAGGGCAGCCGTGCGGCGCTGGCGTAGCTCATCCAGCAGTTCTTTGCGTAATGCCATGGTTCTACTCCTCTCACCGCAGCACGATTATCTGTCTGCACTGGAAACAACTATAGAACCAACCAACTGTTTTGCAAGTACACCAGCAATAAAAATCTCAACATACCAATACTTTAAAAATATGTTTGATAATTTTCGATGGTGCTTGTTCCGTGCTGTTTTCTTTCAGGTTGCCATCGCAATCAGGCATGCTATAACCGGGGCATGCAGACCAATCAAACCATCCCCCTGCTCCAGCTCCATGAGGTTTGCGCCAAGCGGCCCGACCAGACCGGCAACCTGCGCCTGCTGGTGGACCGTATCTCCTGCAGCATGCAGACCAGCGAGCTGACCGCCCTGGTGGGCCCCTCGGGCAGCGGCAAGAGCACGCTGATCCGCCTGATCAACCGCCTGGAAGACCCCAGCAGCGGCGAGATCCTGCTGCAGGGAAGCAACATTCTTGCGCTTGATCCGCTTATATTGCGCCGCCAGGTCGGCATGATGCTGCAAAAGGCCTACATGTTCAGCGGCAGTGTGCTCGACAACCTGCAACTGCCGTTCAAGTACCGCAAGCAGCCCCTGCCGGGGCCGGATGATCTGGAAATCCTACGTTGTCTCAAGCTGGCACGCCTGACACCGGACTACCTCCTGCGGGATGCCCGCAGCCTCTCCGGTGGCGAGCAGCAACGGGTCAACCTGGCCCGGGCCCTGATCACCCACCCGCGGGTGTTGCTGCTGGACGAGCCGACCAGCGCCCTTGACCGCCCCACCACTGACAGCCTGGGCCAGACCCTGCATGAAATCTGCCGTTCCGAACAGATGGCCGTGGTGATGGTCACCCATGACCTGCGGCTGGCCCGCCGTATCAGCGACCAGTTGCTGTTTATGGAGCAGGGAAGACTGATTGAGTCCGGCAGAACAGCCAATCTGTTTACAGCCCCGCAGAGTGAGGGATTGCAACGGTTCCTGGCTGAGCCGGAAGGTGAGGAATAACTGATGGGAAAAAGCGCCTTGATCCACCTTGATCTGCTGCAATTGGGCTATGCCTATGCCCTGATCCTGCTTTCAGTCAGCCTGGCGCGCTTCAGGCAGATCGGCCAGGAACGCCAGATGCTCTGGGCCTCCTGCCGGATGGTGGTGCAACTGCTGGTGGTGGGTTATCTCTTGCAGCTGGTGTTCAGTGTGCGCTCGCCGCTGCTGGTAATACTGATTCTCCTGACCATGACCGGGTTTTCTTTGCAGGTGATCGGTTCCCGTCTCAAGGAGCGGATGCCGCACTTCTATCTGATCATGGGCAGCTCGCTCATGATCGGCTGCGGTGGTGTAACCTTCTATTTCTGCCTGATCGTGGTCGGCTATACCCCCTGGTATGACCCGCGTTACCTGATCCCCTTGGCAGGTATGATCATCGGTAATGCCATGAACGGCGCCAGCCTGGCCGCCGAGCGGCTCTCCTCCGAGATGCGTGAACGTCACGATGAGCTGGAAACCGCCATCTGTCTTGGCGCAAGCGCACGCCAGGCAGCCGAGCCGGCCCTGCGCACCGCCTACCGGGCCGCCCTGATCCCCACCATGAACACCATGGCCGCCACCGGAATCGTGGCCCTGCCCGGCATGATGACCGGCCAGATCCTCTCGGGCACCGAGCCGCTCCTGGCAGTGCGTTACCAGATCGCCATCATGTGCGCCATCACCGGCGCCGTGGCCATCACCGCCTTCCTGATTCTGCTGCAGGGCTACCGGCATTACTTCACCTTTGCCCACCAACTAAAACAAACCAGCTGAGAGCGGGTGTTATAAGAGAATGATCAACACAACCCCGCCGCCAATGACGGCAAGGTTGCTCACTGCCGAGATGGCATGCAGTTTTTTGAACTGCTGACGGAACGGGTTATCCGGTGGGGTCGTCACAAACGAAGGAATATCTTTTTTAATGGCAGCAGCCTTGGGCTCAATCACAAAGGCCTGTACCGAGGTCACAACCAGCATTGCCACAATGATCAGCGCCGATGCCAGCCAGCGTTTTTCCCGGACAAACAGCAGGCATCCCAGTGCCAGCACACCACAGATCAAACCAACCTTGAAATAGCCCGGAAACAGGACACCAACAATGGTTCCGGCCATGTCACGATCAAAGGTTTTAAACAGGGTTGGTGTCAGCACAAAGGTAAATAAAGCCGCGCCACCAACCCAGAAGGCGATTAACAGACGATAGACAATGGATAGATACTGCATTAAAAAACCTCCAACTAGAGTTCGGGGATGGTTTAAACTCCATCCCCTATATATTCCATACGTGACACAGCAAAAAGCTCCAGATGCCAGGCTTGCGAAACCTGAGGAATGAGGCGTACTCATAGTACGCTGCAGTGACGAAGGTTGAGCAAACGAAGCAGATGGACTTTTGGCGAAGTCACAGAAATCAGAAGGCCATCTCCGGCTTCCACTCCTTCCAGACATTCCCGGCCAGATCCGGCCCCGGTTTCAGGGTCGGCTTACCCGGTGTCCAGCCTGCCGGCATGACCTCACCGGTGGCACGGACATGTTGGAACGCCTTTATCTGACGGATCAGCTCGGTAACACTGCGGCCAACTTCAGGGGTCAGCACTTCCATGGCTCTGATGTTGAAATCAGGATCAATAATGAATCTGCCGCGAATATCCACACCGGCAGCAGGTTCAAAGACGCCATAGGCCTGACCGATCAGACCACTGGCATCGGCAATCATCGGGAACGGCACCCCGCCGGGCACCATTTTTGACAACTCTTCCGCCTGCCAGATCTTATGGACAAAGCGGCTATCGGTACTTGCGGCAAAGCTCTCTACACCCAGTTCTTTCAGTTCTGCATGCTTGACGGCGACCGCCGTCAGTTCAGTCGGTCAGACAAAGGTGAAATCGCCCGGATAGAAGCAGAGGACGATCCACTTTCCCTTATAATCAGAGAGTTTCATGGTCTGAAAGCCGCCGTCATAGTACACGTTGGCCTCAAAATCAGGGGCCTGATGCCCCACACGCGCTACACTCATGGTTCTTGTCTCCTTTGCTGGTTGTGCTTCAGATGGTGGTGGTGGTGCCGCTGCTACGGGACCTGCGGCCGGTTTGACACAGCCCTGTCCTGCTTCTGCCATACTGAGTACCTCCTTTCAGGAAATGCAGGGGGAGGGTTTAAAACTCCCCCCGATAAAAGCTTAACAAACTTTAATTACAGCACAAGCTGTTCATGGGGTTTTTACCGATAAGTCTCCAAAATCAATCCAGATCAAAGCGATCCGCATGCATCACCTTGCTCCAGGCTGCCACAAAGTCCTGCAGAAATTTCCCCTGCGAATCAGCACAACCATAAACCTCGGCAATGGCCCGCAGTAGCGAGTTGGAACCAAAGATCAGATCCACACGGGTGGCGGTCCATTTCAGTTCACCAGTGCTGCGGTCACGCCCTTCAAACAGATCAGCATCAGCAGTGGTCGGTTTCCAGGCAGTACGCATATCCAGCAGGTTAACAAAGAAGTCATTGGTCAGAGTCTCTGGCTGTTTGGTAAAGACGCCGTGCTGCGTCTGCCCATAGTTGGCACCCAGTACCCGCAGACCACCGATCAGAACGGTCATCTCCGGAGCGGTCAGAGTCAGCAGTTGTGCGCGGTCAAGCAGCAGTTCTTCTGCGGTTACGGCATATCTGGCCTTCTGGTAGTTACGGAAACCATCGGCCTTGGGCTCAAGTACGCTGAATGAGTCAACATCGGTCTGCTCCGTGGTGGCATCGGTACGCCCCGGTGTAAAGGGCACGGTCACGGCCTGACCGGCGTTTTTTGCTGCCTGTTCAATGGCAGCGCAGCCACCCAGCACAATCAGATCAGCCAGCGAGACCTTTTTGTTGCCGGTTTGCTTGCTGTTGAACTGGTGCTGTAACTCTTCAAGTTTCTTCAACACCGCTGCAAGCTGTTCAGGCTGGTTGACCTCCCACTCTTTTTGCGGTGCCAGACGGATACGGGCACCATTGGCACCGCCCCGCTTGTCTGAACCACGGAAGGTGGAGGCCGAAGCCCAGGCCGTTGTAACCAGTTGAGCTAGTGTGAGACCTGAAGCAAGGATGGTGGCCTTGAGATCGGCAATATCCTGCTGATTGATCACTTCATGATCAACTATCGGAACCGGGTCCTGCCAGATCAGCTCTTCTGCCGGCACCTCTGCCCCCAGATAGCGTGAGCGCGGCCCCATGTCACGGTGGGTCAGTTTGAACCAGGCCCGGGCAAAGGCATCGGCAAATTCGTCCGGATTGGCCAGATAACGCCGGGCAATCTTTTCATAGGCAGGATCAAACCGCAGTGACAGGTCAGCCGTGGTCATCATCGGCCGCCGCTTTTTGGATGGATCGTGGGCATCCACCACCATATCTTCATCTTCCACATCCTTGGCCAGCCACTGGTGAGCACCGGCCGGGCTCTTGACCAGTTCCCACTCATACTTGAACAGCACCTTCAGGTAACCCATATCCCATCTGGTGGGGTTTGGTTTCCAGGCGCCTTCGATGCCGCTACTGATGGTGTCGCCACCTTTGCCACTCTTGAAACTGCTGATCCAGCCCAGCCCCTGCTCCTCAATAGCGGCGGCTTCCGGCTCCGGCCCCACATAGGTTGCGGGACCTGCTCCGTGGCACTTCCCAAAGGTGTGGCCACCGGCAACCAGGGCCACGGTCTCTTCATCATTCATGGCCATCCGGGCAAAGGTTTCACGAACATCCCGGCCCGATGCCACCGGATCAGGGTTGCCGTTGGGACCTTCCGGGTTGACATAGATCAGCCCCATCTGCACGGCGGCAAGCGGGTTCTCCAACTCCCGGTCGCCTTCATAGCGCTTGTCGCCCAGCCACTCAGCTTCAGAGCCCCAATAAATATCTTCTTCCGGCTCCCAGATATCCTCACGACCGCCAGCAAAGCCAAAGGTCTTGAAGCCCATCGACTCCAGGGCACAGTTGCCGGCCAGGATCATCAGGTCGCCCCATGAGATCTTTCTTCCGTATTTTTGTTTGATCGGCCAGAGCAGACGGCGTGCCTTGTCCAGGTTCACGTTATCCGGCCAGCTGTTAAGCGGTGCAAAACGCTGGTTACCGGCTCCGGCTCCGCCGCGACCGTCGCCCATACGATAGGTACCGGCGCTGTGCCAGGCCATCCGGATAAAAAGCCCTCCGTAGTGACCGTAATCTGCCGGCCACCAGTCCTGCGAATCGGTCATCAGCTTATAAAGGTCCTGTTTCAGCGCATTCAGATCGAGACTTTTGAACTCTTCAGCGTAATTAAAAGCCTCGCCCATCGGGTTAGAGAGGGAGGAATGCTGGTGAAGCATACCAATGTTCAACTGGTTCGGCCACCAGTCCCGATTTGACCTGCCACCGCCTGCTGCCTGCTTGCTGGTTTTACCCGTGACCGGGCATGTGCAATCATTGCTCATCCGTTCTTCCTCCTTTGTTGGATTTTCAGCTTGTACGGATGCTGGCAGCATCCAGAAACTTTTTTTGCCGCAAGTACTGTGCCCACTCTAAAGCGCAACAAAATACCACGCCATGTCAAAAGGTTAGAAACTGCATACAGACTTTTAACGCAATGGTTAAGGTGAGCAACACACACAACAACAAGCAATAATCAGGTAGTAAATATTACTATTAACAGGCCATAAGAAAGGCGGGTGCTTTTCTGCAACCCGCCACAAGTAGTATAATTTCAGCTAGTTGATCTGCACAAAAACCGAACCGGCGGCACCACAAACGTCACAGGTATCCGGTGCTCCTTTTTCAACAGTATGTCCACAAATGGGACAGACATAATAATCAAATTGCTCGCCTGCCTGACCGAGGGAATCAAAAGCCTTCTGATACAGCTCGGCATGGGTCTTTTCAACCGTATTGGCGTAGGTAAACGAACGCAGCGCCTCAGCGGCCCCTTCTTCTTTGGCCGCTTCGATCATGGGAGGATACATCTCTTTGAATTCATGGGTCTCACCACCAATGGCCTCAGCAAGGTTCTCTTTGGTGCTCTTGATACCGCCAAGCGCCTTGAGGTGATTATGGGCATGCACGGTTTCAGCTTCAGCTGCGGCACGAAACAGACGGGCTACCTGGGAAAAACCCTCTTTATCCGCCTGCTTTGCAAAGGCCAGGTATTTACGGTTAGCCTGTGATTCACCTGCAAATGCATCCATGAGATTTTGTTCACTTTTTGGTCCGTTTGCCATACGTGTCTCCTTTTTATGTTTTCGATCCAACGGTCAAATAGGAATAATACCTATTTAATAATATGTCAATAAAATTTTGGACTCAATTCTTGACAAAACAGCTTCAAAATTGCTACCTATACCATTACTAATCAACCTGGAGTGCTGCCATGGCAACCAATCATACAACCAGTGCGCTGGTGGAAGGCGCCATGCAACAGTTTACCGAAAAGTGCAGAAAAGCGGGCCTTAAACTGACCCATCAGCGCAGCCAAACCTACAAGCTCCTGCTACAGGTGCCGGATCACCCCACTGCCGAGACCCTGCACAAGCGCCTGCTGGTTTCCTTGCCGAGCCTCTCGCTGGACACGGTCTACCGGACCCTCGCCACCCTGGAAGAATGTAACCTGGTTAGGCGCATCCAGACCGCCGAAAGCCAGGCCCGCTTTGAAGCGGTCTGCGAACAACACCACCACCTGATCTGTAACCAGTGCAAGCGAGTGGTTGACTTTGCCTGGCACGAAGTGGACACACTGTCAGTACCGTCACCGGTGACGGACTGGGGAACCATCGAGACAAGAAACATGGTCATCTACGGTACCTGTGCAGCGTGCCTGCGGGCAACGGATGAGACAACCGAGATCTCACAGGTACACACATGCACCTGACTTCACCCAAACGCACCATCTTGTTGTTTACCATCCTGATGTTGCAGATGCTCTGCAGTACCCTGACCTGCTTTGCCTCTACGCAGGACACGGATACACCCCAAGGTGTCGTCTGCGAGGCCGTAAGCAGCCTGGATGCCTGCGATCAACAGGACCTGACACAGGAGGACCCGCTGCTCGGGTTCTGCTCGACTGCTATTACTTGTGTATTCGCTATCAACGCTGTTCCCCACTCCCTCCCGAGTAAACTCCCCCAACCTGCCTACGCTATTTTTGTTCCACCCCAGTAGCCGACGTTCTTATCCAGCTTGAGCAGTTACAGATCATGCCAATGACGCCATGGGATAAGGAGCGGCTATGCAACTACAACAATGCAATAATCCAGCATGCGAAAATATTTTTGAGCTCAGGGAGTTTGGCCACGACCGGCCGGCCCCAGCCCAAAAACAGGTCTATCATTGCCCCTACTGTGGTGCCGAGTACACGGGTAAAACGAGTGGCGCGTTTATAACCAGAGCATGCGACCAGCCAACAGGCTCCAGAGAAGAGCGTGATTAAGAGCTTGTCTTTAAAATATCTTGACACCGACCAGCCGATCGATTATTGATAACAAAATTCATTTTCTTTTATGACAGGAAGTCTGCATGAAGAATAAGCGTGATCAAGAACAACCGGCCGAACTGATCGGCCGTTATCAAAACCCGGTTGACTGCCTGACCGCCTATCTCATGCTGGAGTCTTCCGAGGTGCTGGCCGGGGTAAAACCGGCAAACCTGCTATCACTGGTCAATCGCAGACGCCCCTGCGGCAGAAATCTGTATCACTTGTGGCAGAATCTGCACCAACAGGTGCAAAACCGGCTCAGTAGCCTGGAATTCAGAGTGCTGGTCACGAAAGAAAACGCGCTCTTGCTGTTATCCTTTAACCGTGAACACCTGGATCAGCACCTCCGCCACACCGGCATACGCACGCTCTTACACAAAAACGGGTATAGCCGCACAGCTTGTTTAGACCGTCTCTTGGATGAATTGCAGGGCAGGGTACAAAACCAGGATAGATTTCCCCATGAAATCGGGCTGTTTATCGGCTATCCCCCCAAGGATGTAGCTGCCTTCATGGGCCTGGTTGCACTGCCGTTTACCTGTCAGGCACTCTGGAAGATTTATGGTAATCCGGCTGAAAGTCTGCACCTGGCAGCGAACTACCGTCATTGTCGCCAGTGCATGAGCAGATTTCTCTCAACCGCCAAACAGCCGTTGCAAAACCATGTGCAGCACGCGACTTTTTTACTCCAATAAATGATAACAACATTCAATTCCATCAAAGGGGATACCAATGAGTGTCATTCTGGTGGGCGGCATGGACAGGCTTGGTGAAAAATATCTGACAGAAGCCCAAAAGTTCGGCATGAACTTACGCATCTTCAGCCGGGCCGAACCAAACATGGGCCGCAAAATGAAACATGCCGACGCAGTGGTCATCTTTACCAACAAGGTATCGCACCACGCCCGCAACGAGGCAATGACAGCAGCTAAAAAGCACGGCATACCGGTTTTCATGCATCACGCCTGTGGCGTCTGCACCTTACGGGAATGTCTGAACTGCCTGAGTATTCTGCACAAAACCAGAGATAATTGACCGGAGGTAGCACAGCATGGACAAAAGGATGCTCACAAGCCTGGAACTGTTCGGCGACTCGAACGAAATCATCATCAGCCATGCAGGAGAGGAGTACCACCTGCGCATCACCAGTAAAAACAAACTCATTCTGACCAAATAACTCCCTGCGAAAGCAGGCAAATCCGTAGTAGCCAGCCAACGGTGTCTCCTCCACCTCCTAGCCAGCCAAATAACCTCAAGGACAGGAGAAGACACACCAATGAAAACACTGCATGCAACCACCCTCGCCCTCTGTTTTGCCCTGACAACTGCCGGTACTGCCCTGGCCGGTCCGCCCCTTGCCACCGATGATGCCGGTACCGTTGATGTCGGCAAGGTTGAGATCGAACTGAACAGCTCATACGGTTATGACAAGCATACCGCTGACGGCTCCACCACCAAGACCACTACCGTGGACGGAGAAGTCAAGATCACCACCGGACTGTACAAGGATCTGGGTATCTCTTTGGCTATTCCCTACCTGTTCAACGAGCGCAGCAGTGTTGATGGAGATGTCTCAAATGTTGACGGTTTCGGCGACATGACCCTTGAAGTGAAATACACGTTTGCTGAACTGGGTGGTGTTGCCCTGGCCATCAAACCCAGTGTGATCATGCCCACCGGTAAATACAGCGCCAGCCTGTCCGAGGGTCGCTGGCAGTTCGGCAGCACCATGATTGCCACCAAAGAGTTTGCAGACGGTGCCTATGCCCTGCATGCCAATCTTGGTTATGAGTACCACCATTACCGCGAAGATGACGGTTCACAGCATAGAAATCTCTGGTCCGGTTCCATTGCCGGTGAGGCAGAAGTAGCCAAGGGGCTGTTTGCAGTGGCTGATTTCGGCCTTGCCACCAATCCGGATAAAACCTCAAACGAACTGCCGGTCTACGCCCTGACCGGACTGCGGTATGAGATCAATGATCATCTGGATGTTGATGCCGGTATCAAGTTCGGTCTGACCAAGCCGGAAACCGATCTAACTGCGGTGTACGGTCTGGTGCTGAAATTCTAACACCTGATTGCCGCAAAAGAACGCAAGGAACACAAAGAATGAAATTGTTTTCTTTGAGATCTTTGTGATCTTTTGCGGCCAACTTCTTAACGGAGGATTGAATGATGCCACTTGAACTGCTCACCCCCGGCGAACGGGGCGAAATAACAGAAATACATCACTGCGGTGGCTGCGGTGGTGGATGCCACAGCCATGGCCATCACAAGCACGAAGGTCATGGCCATCAGCACGGCAAGGCCACCCAAACCCGCGCAGAAGAGATGGGACTGCGGGTGGGTAAGCAGGTGGAAGTCCTGAATAACGACGGTAACCTGCTGTTGCTGCTGGTTGACGAGGCCCGCATAGCCATTGATCGCCGCATGGCCCGTAGCATCAAAGTGAAAGGAATCAACGTATGAACCTGAGCAATCTCAAGCCCGGTCAACAGGGCACCATACTGAAGCTAGACAGCAGCATCGGACCGATCCGCCGCCGTCTGATGGATATGGGGGTGATCCCCGGCGAGACCGTCAAGGTGGAAAAGGTAGCACCCATGGGTGACCCGATAGAAATAACCGTAAAAAGCTACAACCTTTCCCTGCGCAAGAACGAGGCCAAGGGGATTGAGATCGAGGTGCTGCCATGAGTCAACAAAAACCGTTGGTGGTTGCCGTTGCCGGCAATCCCAACGCCGGAAAGTCAACCCTGATCAATGCCATTGCCGGCAGCCGCCTGCAGGTGGGCAACTGGCCCGGCGTGACCGTTGAAAAGAAAGAGGCCCAGTTTGAGGTTGAAGGCCGCAACATCCGGCTGGTGGACCTGCCCGGCTGTTACTCACTTTCCCCCTACAGCCAGGAAGAGATCATTACCCGTGATTATCTGGTTAACGAAAAGCCGGACCTGATCATCAACGTGGTTGACGCCACCAACCTTGAGCGCAATCTGTATCTGACCACCCAACTACTTGAGCTTGGCATCCCAATGATAATGGCCCTCAACATCTATGATGAGGCCGAAGCCAAGGGGTACAAGATCAACACCAGACAGATGGAAGAAACTCTGGGTATTCGGGTAATCCCAACCTCTGCAGTCAAAAAGACCGGGCTTGACCACCTGCTGAAGGCGGTGGTCTCAGACTCTCTGAACAGACCAAGGAATCTTAATTATGGTGAAGATATTGAAACCGCGCTGAGTGGTCTACGAGACCATATCCAACGCAGCCATGCCAACCTGCTTGAGCAGTACCCGCAACGCTGGCTGCTGCTGAAGCTGCTGGAGGGGGACAACCTAGTCTTTAAAACGGCCAATATTCCGGCTGGTTCACTGCCACAACACCTGTTTGAACATCTGCTGCGGGCCCACGGCGACGATCTTGAAGGGCTGCTGGCTGATACCCGCTATGCACTTTCAGCCGGTCTGTGCCGCGAAGTGCTGGCCAAACCGGAAAAACGTAACATCGAGCTGACTGAAAAAATCGACCGGATTGTACTCAACCGCTTTCTGGGTATGCCGATCTTTGCTGCGGCCATGTTTTTCCTGTTCAAGCTGACCTTTGATCTGTCCGGCCCCTATGGCGATTGGATTGACGGTGTCCTGAACGGTCCGGTCAAACGCTGGGCAACCGCCGGTCTTGGGGCCATCAGCGCGCCTGACTGGACCGTGTCCCTGGTTAATGACGGTATCATTGCCGGGGTCGGCTCAGTACTGGTCTTTACGCCGGTCATTTTCGGCATGATGTTCTTCATCACCTTTCTGGAGGGCAGCGGCTACATGGCGCGGGCCGCCTTTGTGATGGACCGGGCCATGCATGCCATCGGCCTGCACGGCAAATCATTCATACCGCTTTTGTTGGGCTTTGGCTGCAACGTACCCAGTATCTACGCCACCCGGACCCTGGAAAACCAGAAAGACAAGGTACTAACCGCACTACTGGTGCCACTGATGTCCTGCGGTGCACGCCTGCCGGTCTATGCCCTGTTTACCGCTGTTTTCTTTACCGATAATGCCGCTACCGTAATCTGGATTCTGTACATTCTGGGCATGCTGTTGGCTATTGTCATGGGCTTCATCTTTAAGAAGACCCTCTTCAAGGGTGACGCTCCGATGTTTATCATGGAGCTGCCCCCCTACCGGATGCCCTCTTTTACCAGTCTAATGCTGCACACCTGGGAAAAGGGCAAGCACTTCCTGATCAAGGCCGGTACCTATATCTTTGCCTTCTCCATCCTGGTCTGGTTCCTGCTCAACCTGCCCTGGGGGGTAGAGCACAAGCGTGACTCGTACCTGGGCAAGGCCGGCGCTGCCATAGCACCTGTCTTCCAACCGGTTGGTTTTGGCACCTGGGAGGCCGCCTCATCATTGATCAGCGGGGTGATCGCAAAGGAAATCGTGGTGGGCACCATGGGCGAGATCTATGCCCCCAAGAAAGAAGAAGAGAAAAAAGAGAATCCCACTGTCGGTGAAGATACCAAAGAAATCGCCGTATCATTCTTTGACGCCACAAAAAAAGCGGTCAGTACTTTGCTGTATCTGCCCCAGAAAGAAGAACCGGAAAAAGACCAGACCGGGCTTAAAACAGCCCTGCAGGGAAAATTTACCCCGCTCTCGTCCTTTGCCTTCATGGCCTTTGTGCTGATCTACATGCCCTGCATTGTGGTGATTGCAGCCATGAAGCAGGAGTTCGGCGGCTGGAAATGGGCAGGAGTGGCCGTTGCCTACTCAACTGCACTGGCCTGGCTGGTCGCGCTGATCATCTACCAGGGCGGCGGGCTGCTCGGTTTGGGAGGATGACATGAGCTGGTCTGACTTCTTATTACTGACCGTGATCGTTGGAGGAGCCCTCTGGCTCCTCTACCGATCACTCTGGAAGAAAAAGGGGTGCTGCGGCGGAGACGGAGGCTGCGGCGGAAGCTGCAATCGGTAGCAAATGACAACAGAATAATCAGCCAGCCACGCAGTGGTACATACGCAGCCAGCTAAAACACGAATCCCTCTCACAGGATTGTTTTGGCTGGCTGCATTTTTTTTATTTTACAACCCAAGGGAAGATTGAACATGAGCGCAACCATCACCAGTTATATTCCTGGCCGGATACGGGTGCAGGACAACCGCCTTGCTGATGCCTCAGAAGCCGGTCAGACAAGCGGTATGCTGCAGATGCTGCCCGGTGTCACCAAGGTCAGTGTCAATCAGCGTACTGCCAGCCTGCTGGTGCAGTATGATCAGACATCAGGGGTGGAGGAACTGCTGCGTACCCGCCTTGGTCTGCCACAGGCTGGCAAGAATTTAAAACCACAACACACACGTCATTCTTCCGGGATAAAACAGGCTGCCCCTCTTTCTGCCAACAATATCCCGGTTACCTACCGTCAATTCCTCAACTACGGCATGATGGCCACCTTTGCCGTCAGCAGCATCGGTATTGCCCTGCACTACCGTAAGTTACACGCACTGGCCGGATTTCTGTTTTTCGGGCTGAGCGGGCTGCATATGTACAACAAGCGCAGAACCCTCTTTGTGTAGTACCTGCAAAAAACCACAACGAAAGGAGACACCGTATGGAAGATCATGACCACGAAGAAGCAAAAGGAGGCGGTGGCAAGACGGCCGACGCCCATAGCGATGGCGGCGATCATAAGGAGGACGGCGTGCATGTACTACCCGGCCTGCATATTCACAGCAACACCCTCTGGCTGTTGGCAGCCGGTGCACTGGGTGCTGTAGCGGCACTGGGCGCATCCAAGGCAACCAGCAAACTGCGTCCGGCAGCGGTGGGTGCAGTCAAGGAAGGGTACAAATTCAAGGAGTGGGTGACCGGCAAGTACGAGCAGGTCAAGGAAGACGTTGAAGATATCGTGGCTGAAGGTGTCCATCAGTACCACACCGATCTGGATGAGGCCGAAGAATCGATCAAGCGCCAGAAAGAACTGCTTGAAAAGGCTGAGGCAAAGATCAAGGCACAGCGTGCCAAAGCACAGAAGGAGGCATAGACCATGGATCTTCATCTTAAAACCGGCCATTATCTGCGCGGCGCCTTAAGTGTTGCCGTGGGTGCAGGCGCTGTACTGGGCGCCGGTTACCTGTTTTCACGCATCAAGGAAAAACAGAGTGACGATGGCGTCTTAAGCCGTCTTGAGCAGATTCTTGAAGAAACTGCCGAGGCTGAAGCAGCTCCTGTAGAAAAAACGGCTGCACGCAGCAGGGCTAAAAAGGCATGATAGCAACAGTTGTCCATGAACTGCCGGGACGGCTGCGGCTGTCCCTGAAACGGCGTCCCAGCGCCCCTGTTGATCAGGGGCGCGTGGAGGTTCAGTTCTCAAGGATTCCCGGCGTCGAGCAGGTGCGCTATACACCTGCTACCG
>CAZUSH010000060.1:0-22427 GCA_964622705.1 uncultured Geobacter sp.
GCCGCCTTCACCATCAGTTCACTGACCAGCTTGGTGAACTTGAGTGGATCCTTGATCGGTGTGCCTTCAGTCAGCAGCGCCTGATCATAGAGCAAGTCAGAGTAGTCCTGCAGGCGGCTGTTCTCCGGGTTCTGTTTGTGCATCTCAGCCATGACCTTCAGGATCGGGTGATCCGGGTTCAGTTCCAGTACCCGCTTTGACTCAGGCACGGCCTGGTTCATGGCCCGCATGATCCGCTCCATGTTGGCGTTCATGCCAAAGTCATCAGCCACCAGGCAACAGGCGCTGTCGGTCAGACGATTTGAGAAGCGCACCTCCTTGATCTTGCTCTCCAGGCGGGTCTTGATCAGATCCAGCAGGGTGCCGAACTCCTTCTTGGCCTCTTCCTGCTTCTTCTCCTTTTCCTTCTTCTCTTCTTCGCTGTCCAGATCCACGTCGCCGCGGTCAACCGCCTTGAGGCTCTTCTCCTTGTACTCATGCAGCGATTGCACCACCCATTCATCAACCGGGTCAGTCAGGAACAGTACCTCAAATCCTTTGGCATTGAACGCCTCTAAAAGTGGTGACTGCTCCAAGGCGGCCTTGTCTTCGCCGGTGATGTAGTAGATCTCCTTCTGAGCCTCAGGCATCCGCTCGATATACTCCTTGAGCGACACATACTCTCCTTCAGTGGTGCGGGTGCTCTGGAACAGGAGCAGCTCCTGCAGCTTCTCCTTATTGGCATAGTCAAAATGCAGGCCTTCCTTCAGCACTGGCCCGAACTCTTTCCAGAAGGTCAGGTACTGATCGTACTCCTTCTCCTTCAGGTCAGACAGGGTGGAGAGGATCTTGCCCACCAGGCTCTTCTGGATTCGCTTGATCTGTACATCCTCCTGCAGGATCTCACGGGAGACGTTCAGCGGCAGGTCAGATGAGTCCACCACGCCCCGAACAAAACGGAGGTAGTCCGGCAGCAGGGCATCGCACTTCTCGGTGATGAAGACCCGCTTGACATACAGTTGGATACCCCGCTTGCGCTCTGCCATGAACAGGTCAAACGGCTTCTTGGCCGGTAGGTAGAGCAGGGCCTTGAACTCGCTGGTGCCTTCAGCAGCAAAGTGGATGGTACGGAACGGGTCCTCAAAGTCATGGGAGACATGCTTGTAGAACTCTTTGTACTCCTCTTCGCTCACCTCGCTCTTGGCACGGGCCCAGATCGCCTTCATGGAGTTGAGGGTCTGCTCCTCAATCTTCTCGATGGTGCCAGCACCTTCGATCTCCTCGCCATCCACCCCTTTGGGGGTCTCGGTGCGGGTGATATCCATGCAGACCGGATACTGGATAAAGTCGGAATATTTCTTGACAATGGAGCGGATCTTCCACTCATCCAGATACTCTTTAAACTCCTCCTTCAGGTGCAGCACGATTTCGGTGCCGCGCTCGGCCTTGGTGGCGTTTTCAATGGTGTAGGAACCGTCACCGGCGGACTCCCACAGGGTGGCGTGGCTGGCATCACCGGCCCGGCGGGTGGTCAGGGTGACCTTGTCAGCCACCATGAAGGAGGCATAGAAACCGACCCCGAACTGGCCGATCAATTCCGGCTGCTCTGCGGCGGCGGCATCCTTCATGGCCTGCACAAATGACTTGGTGCCGGACTTGGCAATGGTGCCGATATTCTCTTCCACCTCTGCCATACTCATACCGATACCGTTGTCACGGATGGTCAGGGTGCCGTTGTCCTTGTTGGGGATCAACTTGATCTTCCAGTCGCTGTTGCCTTCCAGCAGGCTCTCGTTGGACTGGGCCTCAAAGCGGGCCTTGTCAATGGCGTCGGAGGCATTGGAGATCAGCTCCCGCAGGAAGATCTCGCGGTTGGAGTAGAGGGAATGGATAACCAGATCAAGCAGTTGCTTAACTTCGGTCTGAAACTGTTTTGTTGCCTTGGACATGCGGTTGCGTCTCCTTGCAGCGTAGTTGGAAATGTAAAAGGTAATGTAGGGAGCCCTGTTCAGATTTTCAAGGGGGCTACCTGCTCACATCAAAATATTTTCCTTGCGGGTGATGGAACACCAGGGCCGAGACCGAGGCCTCAGGGTCCATCATATCCCCTTCCGTCAGCTGGATGCCAATCTGTTCTGGCTTGAGCAGGCTGAACAGCTTTTCCTGATCATCCAGGTTGGGGCAGGCCGGATAGCCGAAGGAGACCCGGATCCCTTGGTATTCGGCATTGAAGATCTGCTTCATGGTCAGGCTTGGATCATCTACCATGCCCCAGGCGGTGCGGATGCGCGTATGCAGGTACTCGGCGGTTGCCTCGGCCAGCTCTAAAGCCAGAGCCTGCAGCAGGTGGGAGTTGAGGTAGTCGCCGTCAGCCTTCCATTTTTCAGACAGTTCCCGTACACCCTGACCGCAGGTGACCGCAAACAGGGCCATGGTGTCTTTCTTGTCACCTGACAGAGGTCGCACAAAGTCTGCCACGCAGAGCTGTTCGCCGTTCTTCTGGCGGGGCAGGCTGAAACGGGTTGCCTCGGTACCATCTGCATTAAACAGGATCAGGTCGTTGTCAACGCTATTGGCCTGATAGAACTGGTAGATCGCCTGGGGCTTGATCAGCCCTTCCTGCAGTACCCGCTCCAGCATGGCCTCAACGGTCAGATGGAGCTTGGTTGCCTTTTCGTCCTGGCCTGCCAGCAGTTTTTCCACTGACCCGGTCAGGCCCAAATGCTTGGTGTAGAGCATCTGGCGGTTGAGATAGGGGATGATCTGGCCCACCGGGATATCCCGCAGGATATGCTGCTCAAAATCTGGTGCAACCAAGATCGGAGCAGGGGGGATATCAGGTTTCTGTGCATGTGTCTGAACGGCTTGCTGTCCGGCTTGTCGGGCTGCTGCCGTGGCTTGGCTGGCCTCCTGCTGACGGGCCAGATCAAGCATCAACTGCTGCCGCAGCGCAGGATCAACCAGTTGGTTGGCCAGCTCCAGGCCGGCCATGGCATCCTTGGCATACAGTACCGGACCGCTGTATTCAGGTGCAATGCGAGTATCGGCAAAGGCGCGGGACAGGGCAGCGCCACCCACCAAGAGCGGGGCATCAATACCGGCAGCCTTGAGGTCTTCGGCAGTCACGATCATCTGCAGGGCGCTCTTGACCAGCAGGCCGGACAGGCCGATGAAATCAGGCTTTTCACGCTTGGCCGCTGCAATCAGTTCTTCCGGCCCCACCTTGATCCCCAGGTTAATGACCTGGAAACCGTTGTTGGAGAGGATAATCTCCACCAGGTTCTTGCCGATGTCGTGCACATCACCTTTAACCGTAGCCAGCAGCATCTTGCCCTTGGAGGCAGATTCCGATGTGGCCAAGTGCGGTTCCAGGTGGGAGACCGCTGCCTTCATGGCCTCGGCCGACTGCAGTACCTCGGCCACAATCAACTGATTGTCGTTGAAAAGCCTACCCACCTCGGCCATACCGGCCATAAGCTGACCATTGATGATCTCAAGCGGCTTGTCACCACGGGCCAGCGCTGCATCAAGGTCTGCTGCCAGGCCATCCTTGACCCCTTCAATGATGTAGAGCGGCAGGCGCTCATCCAGTGGCAGCTCTGCCTTGGGGGCGTGGGAGACCGGTTTCTTGTCACGGAAGGCAGCAGCAAAGGTTGCCACCGGATCTGCACCGCGCCAGAACAGCAGGTCTTCTGCCAGCTTCCGCTCTTCCTCAGGGATGGAGGCGTAGCGTTCCAGCTTCTCGGTATTCACAATAGCATAGCCCAGACCAGCCTTGACGCAGTGGTACAGGAACACGGCATTCAGAACCTCGCGCCCTGCGGCTGGCAGGCCAAAGGAGATATTGGAGATACCCAGGATGGTGCTGCATTGGGGGAACGCTTCCGTAATCAGGCGTACCCCTTCGATGGTCTCCACTGCCGAGCCGATGTAGCTGGCATCGCCGCTGCCAACCGGGAAGACCAGGGGGTCAAAGATCAGATCTTCAGGCCGCAGGCCGTACTTGTTAACCAGCAGGTCGTAGGAACGCTGAGCAACCTCCAGCTTGCGCTGCCGGGTTACGGCCATACCATGCTGGGGGTCTTCATCAATGCAGCCCACCACCACGGCGCCACCGTAACGCTTGAGCAGGGGAGCCATCTTGGCAAAACGCTCCTCGCCTTCCTCCAGGTTGATGGAGTTGATCAGGCACTTGCCCTGTAGTCGTTGCAGGGCAAGCTCGGTTACCCGGCTATCGGTGGAGTCGATCATGATTGGCGCCCGCACCTTCTTAGGCAGGTAGACCAGCATCTGCTCCATATCAGCCAGTTCATCACGATCCGGGTTGGCCACGCAGATATCAATCACCTGGGCGCCGGTCTTGACCTGGGCCCGAGCGATCTCGGCTGCCTCTTCAAATTGACCGGCCACGATCATGTTCTTGAACTTGCGGGAGCCGATTACGTTGGTCCGCTCACCCACCAGGATCGGCCGGCTATCATCCTCAATAAACAGCGGCTCAATGCCGGAGACCAGCTTGCGACGGGTACTGACCGGCCTGCGCGGTGCGTGGCCTGCAGCCATTGTGGCAATGGCGGCAATATGGGCAGGCGAGGTGCCGCAGCAACCACCAATGATGTTGAGCCAGCCTTCATCCACAAAGCGGGAGAGCTTCTGGGCCAGGGAATCAGGGGATTCGGCATAGTGGCCGTTTTCATCCGGCAGACCGGCATTGGGGTAGACCGAGACATGGCAGGTGGCCAGCTCAGACAGGGCCCGCAAATGGTCGGTCATGAACTCAGGTCCAGTGGCGCAGTTAAGCCCGATACTGATCAGCCCCAGGTTTTCCTCCAGGTGGGTCAGGGAGGCATACAGCGCCTCCACATTCTGACCAGCCAACATGGTGCCGGTGGGCTCAATGGTGCCGGAGACCATCAGCGGCACCCGAAGGCCTGTCTGTTCAAAGGCCAGCCTGATCCCCTCGGCACCAGCCTTGAGATTCAAGGTGTCCTGGGCAGTCTCAAGCAGCAGCAGGTCTACCCCACCAGCCAGCAGGCCCAGGGTCTGTTCCTTGAAGGCAGCAACCAGCTGCTCAAAGGTCACGCCACCGGTCACCGAGATGGTACGGGTGGTGGGGCCCATGGAACCGGCCACAAAGCGGGGTTTGTCCGGTGTGCTGAAGGTGTCGCAGGCCCGGCGGGCCACCTCGGCAGCAGCCTTGTTCAGCTCAAATACCTTGTCAGCCAGACCATACTCAGCCAGGACGATGTCAGTGGAGCCAAAGGAGCAGGTCTCAACAATATCAGCCCCAGCCTCCAGATAGGCCTTATGGATATCCCCAATCACATCCGGCCGGGTCAGCACCAGCATCTCATTGCAGCCTTCGTACTCTGCGCCGCCAAAGTCGGCAGCGGTCAGGTTACGGGCCTGCAATTGGGTGCCCATGGCACCGTCAAGGATCAGGATACGCTGGCTCAGAGCCTGGATAACGGGATTTGTGGTCATGGCAACAGTCCTTCGGTCAGTTCAAGTATGGCTTCGGCCTTGTTAAAGGTATAAAGGTGGACCCCCTGCACCCCGGCAGCAAGCAGGCCTTCTGCTTGTTTACGGGCGTGGGCAACCCCTACCTTGCGCACCTCGGCAGCGCCGCCGCGCTGGTCAGCCTTTTGCAAGGCTGCCATGAACGCAGGCGGTATGTAAGCGCCGGAGAGCTGCTTGATCCGTTCGATCATCTTCAGGTTCAGTACCGGCAGGATGCCGGGTATGATCAACTTGGTGATGCCGCGCTCCCGAGCCCGTGCGACAAAGTCGAAGTAGAGCTGGTTGTCAAAAAAGAGCTGGGTTACGGCAAAGTCACCGCCCAGATCCATCTTGAGCTTCAGGTAACCCAGGTCAGACTCGGGCGAGATCGCCTCGGGATGGGTTTCCGGGTAGGCTGCCACGCCGATCCCTATTTCCGGGTGGGCCTGACGCACAAAACTGACCAGATCAGAGGCGAAGTGATAGGGGCTTTCGGTAATCTCGCTGGCCGGGGTATCCTGGGGGGGATCACCGCGCAGGGCCAGGATGTTCTGAATACCCGCAGTTGCCAGGTCGCCAAGAAAGCGGTTCAGGCGGTCAGCCTGGGCACCCACGCAGGTCAGGTGGGCCATGGTTTCCAGCCCAAGTTGCTGCTGCATGTGGGTCACGATTTCCAGGGTGGCATTCTGGTTGCTGCCGCCAGCACCATAGGTGACTGAGGCAAACAACGGATTAAGCCCTGCCAGACGTTCCACCACCTTAAAAAATGCGGGCCAGTCCTGGCGTTCCTTGGGGGGGAAGTATTCCACCGAGATAAAGCGGCAACCGCTTGCGAGCTTTTCTGCGATTTTCATGTGAGTGCACCCTTACTGAAAAAATAAGTGGTGTACTATAGCAGGCGCAGGCGCTCTCTGCCACAAAAACTGTCAGGACCTTGAGCTTTCTGTTGACGACAGCCTGTTAAAAACACTATAAAAAACGATTCTATGAACCGAAAAAAACTGTACATTGAAACCGTTGGCTGTCAGATGAACGTCAACGATTCCGAACGGATCGTGACCTTGCTGCAGCCGCTTGGCTATAGCCTGACCGAGCGCAGGCATGAGGCCTCGCTGATCCTGTTCAACACCTGCACGGTGCGGGCCGGGGCCGAGGACCGTTTGCACCAGAACGTGGCCAATCTCAAGAATCTCAAGAAGAAGCGGCCCGGTGTGCTGATCGGCATTGCCGGTTGCGTTGCCCAACAGCAGGGAGAAGACCTGCTCAAACAATATCCCTGGGTGGATCTGGTGTTTGGCACTCACAATCTGCATCTGGTGCCGGAGATGGTACAGGATGCCGAGCAGGGTAAACGCAGGGCAGAGACCCAGTTCCTTGACAGCAGCGAGCGGCTTGATCTGTTTCCACCTATAGAGGGCCGCAGCCGCTTTTCTGCCTTTGTGACCGTGATGCAGGGGTGTGACAATTTCTGCTCGTACTGTATAGTTCCCTATGTGCGGGGGCGTGAGATCAGCCGTCGTTTTGCCGAGGTGCTGGACGAGGTGCATGAACTGGCGGACCAGGGAGTCAAAGAGGTAGTGCTGTTGGGCCAGAACGTCAACTCCTATGGTCTGAAGGGGGAGCACCAGCCTTCTTTCAGTGAGCTGGTGCGGGCCGTGGCCGAAGTGAGCGGCATTGAGCGGATCAGATTTGTGACCTCCCACCCCAAGGATATGTCAGATGACCTGATTGCCTGCTTTAGCGACCTGCCCAAGCTGTGCGGCGCTCTGCACCTGCCGGCTCAGTCCGGCAACAACCGGATCCTGGCAGCCATGAATCGCGGCTATACCAGGGAACACTACCTGGCAACCATTACCAAGCTGCGTCAGGCCCGGCCGGGAATCAAGATTACCGGCGACATGATCGTCGGCTTTCCGGGTGAAACCGAGGCTGAATTCGAGGAGACTCTTTCTCTCATGGATCAGGTCAACTATTTTGACCTGTTCTCCTTTGTCTACTCCCCCCGGCCCGGCACCAAGGCCGCTGATCTGGCAGATGATCTTCCGAAGGAGATCAAACTGGCCCGGCTGGAACGTCTGCAAAAGCAGCAACTGGCCAGCAGCCGGATCCATAACGAGGCCTATGCGGGCAGTGTGCAGCAGGTGCTGGTAGAAGGGCTGGCCAAGAAACATGGCCAAGTCAGCGGCCGCTGCGACAGTGGCAGGATTGTCAATTTTGTCGGTTCACCTGCCCTGATCGGCCAACTGGTGGATGTGAAGATTCTGGAAGGGTATGCCAACTCCCTGCTGGGGGAGTTGCAGTGAACTCACCACAGAGGACGCAGAGGTTCACAGAGGAAAATCTTAAGGCCATTTCAGGACATATTGTCGATGCGGCCATGAAGGTGCATTCAGCACTAGGACCGGGTTTGTTGGAAAGTGCCTACGAAACATGTCTTAAACATGAGTTGGTGAAACGCGGACTTGAGGTTGAAAGCCAGGTAGAACTCCCGGTTTTGTACGATGAAGTTAAGCTAAATGTGGGTTATCGCATTGATTTGCTTGTATCTAATGCTATTGTTGTTGAACTCAAATCAGTTGATAAAATTGCACCGATTCATGAAGCACAGCTTCTCTCTTACCTTAAATTGAGTAACCTTCAGGTGGGATTACTCATAAACTTCAATGTTATTCACCTCAAGGACGGCATTAAGCGGATGGTCAACAGTTTTCAACCTCTGCGTTCCTCTGCGTCCTCTGCGGTAAAATAAGCGAGGCATCCAATGAGTACTGAAGCAGCCAGCACCCCTAACAATTTTCTGCGCACCATTGTCAGCGACGACCTGCAGAGCGGCAAACACCAGACCGTGGTGACCCGCTTTCCACCCGAGCCGAACGGCTATCTGCACATTGGCCATGCCAAGTCGATCTGTCTGAATTTCGGGCTGGCGCGCGATTTTGGCGGCCGCTGCCACCTGCGTTTTGACGACACCAACCCGGTCAAGGAAGAGACCGAGTATATTGAGTCGATCAAGGAAAGTGTGCGCTGGCTGGGGTTTGACTGGGGGGGGCACCTCTACCATGCCTCGGACTATTTTGAGCAACTTTATCAGTGGGCCGAGTACCTGATAAGCCAAGGCAAGGCCTATGTGGATGACCTGACCCCTGAGCAGATGAAGGAGTATCGCGGCACCCTGACGGAGGCAGGCAAGGAATCCCCCTTCCGCAGCCGTTCGGTGGAGGAGAACCTGGACCAATTCCGCCGGATGCGGGCCGGTGAGTTTGCGGACGGCGCCAAGGTTTTGAGGGCCAGGATCGACATGGCCTCACCCAACATGAACCTGCGCGATCCGGTGCTGTACCGGATCCTGCATGCGAGCCATCCCCACGTGGGGGACGCCTGGTGCATCTATCCGATGTACGACTTTACCCATGGCCAGAGCGACGCCATTGAAGGGATCACCCACTCGATCTGTACTCTGGAGTTCGAATCGCACCGTCCGCTGTACGAGTGGTTTCTGGACAACCTGCCGGTACCGGCCCGTCCGCGCCAGTACGAGTTTGCTCGTCTGAACCTCTCCTACACCGTGATGAGCAAGCGCAAGCTGCAGGAACTGGTGCAGACCGGCCTGGTGAACGGCTGGGATGACCCGCGCATGCCGACTATCATGGGCCTGAAGCGCCGCGGCTTTACCCCGGCTGCCATCCGCACCTTCTGTGACAAGATCGGCGTGGGCCGCAGCGATGCCTGGATCGGCTATGAACTGCTGGAAGAGTGCGTGCGGGAGGATCTGAACGAGCATGCCCAGCGTGCCATGGCAGTGCTGCACCCGATCAAGCTGATTATCGATAACTACCCGGAAGAGCAAGTGGACGAGTTTGAGGTGGCCAACCATCCGCACAAGCCGGAGCTGGGCAGTCGCACGCTACCGTTCTCCAAGGAAATCCTGATCGATAGCGATGATTTCATGGAAAACCCGCCCAAAGGGTTCCATCGTCTGACCGTGGGGGGCGAAGTCAAGCTCAAGTATGCCTACGTGGTCAAGTGCACCGGTATGGTCAAGGACGAGCAGGGCAGGGTGGTGGAGCTGCATGCCGACTACGACCCTGGTTCAACCAACGGGCCGGTCACCTCTGACGGCCGCAAGATCAAAGGGGTGATTCACTGGCTCTCGGCCCGTCATGCCGCCACGGTGGAGGCCCGCCTGTTTGACCGGCTGTTCAGCGATGCCAATCCGGACCGGGGTGGGGCTGACTACAAACAGTTCCTCAACCCTGATTCCCTGCAGACCTTGCCTCTGTGCCAGGTGGAACCTTCACTTATGCAGGCTGCAGCGGGCCAGAGCTTCCAGTTTGAGCGGCTGGGGTATTTTTGTGTCGATGAAAAGGACTCGCAGCCGGGCAAACCGGTCTTTAACCGTGTTGTTACGCTGCGCGACACCTGGGGAGCAAAGAACTGATATGAGCGATACCACCTATAAAAGCGGCTTTGTCTCGATCATCGGGCGCCCCAATGTGGGCAAGTCCACCCTGCTGAACCGGATGCTGGGGGAAAAGCTGGTGGCGGTCTCGGACAAGCCCCAGACCACCCGCAATGTGATCCGCGGCATCCTGTCCGATGACAGCAGCCAGATCGTGTTTGTGGATACTCCCGGTATCCATAACGCCCGCAATCGGATAAACCGGGCCATGGTTGATGCTGCCATGACTGCTGTCACCGGTGTTGATCTGATGTTTCTGGTGGTGGATGCAACCCAGCGGATTGATGAGCAGTTTGTCAGGGATATCTGTAGCAAGGCCGGTGCGCCGATCTATCTGGTGCTGAACAAGATTGATCAGGTTGAACCGCGTGAACGTCTGTTCAGCATCATTGACAGCTATACCAAGCTGTATGAATTTCCGGAAATCATCCCGATCTCCGCCCAAACCGGCAGTAATGTGGAGCGATTGGTAAACCTCGTACGCGAAAAACTGCCCGAGGGTGAACCGCTCTTCCCGGACGACATCCTGACCGACCTGCCGGAGAAGTTCATTGTGGCTGAACTGATCCGTGAAAAGGTCTTCCGCCTGACCACCAAGGAGATCCCTTACGGCACCGCCGTGGTGGTGGATGCCTTTCAAGAACGGGAGAACGGCGTGGTGGCCATCAGCGCCACGATTGTGGTGGAACGGGATTCTCACAAGGGGATCATTATTGGCAAGCAGGGCAGCATGCTGAAAAAGATCGGCCAGCAGGCCAGGGGGGATATTGAGCGCCTCCTGGGGACGCGGGTCTTTCTGGAACTGTTCGTGCAGGTGCAGGAACGCTGGACCGAGCGGACAGCGATGCTGAGAGAGTTGGGATACGAATGAAATCAATTGTAGCGATAGTGGGCCGTCCCAATGTGGGCAAGTCCACCCTGTTCAACCGGATCGTGGGGGAGCGCAGGGCAATTGTGGATGATATGCCGGGTGTGACCCGTGACCGCAATTACGCGGTGGTGGAGCGCTTTGACAAGCCGTTCATCCTGGTTGATACCGGCGGGTTTGAGCCGGTGACCGAGGACCGCATGCTGCAGCAGATGCGGGAACAGTCGCTGTTAGCCATGGAAGAGGCGGATGTGATCCTATTCCTGATGGATGCCAAGCAGGGCCTGACCCCGGCTGATTATGAGGTGGCCGAGATGCTGCGGCGGGTCACCAAGCCGGTCTTTTACGTGGTCAACAAGGTGGATGGCGAAAAGGTGGAGAACGAGGCTGCCGAGTTTTATGCCCTGGGGATCGAGAACCTGCATACCATCTCGGCTGCCCACAACCGTGGGGTGCGTGACCTGCTGGACGAGATCCAGGAGCTGCTGCCGGACAATCCGCTGCCCGGTGAGGATGAGGTGACCAATATCGCGGTGGTGGGGCGCCCCAACGTGGGCAAGTCCTCGCTGGTCAACCGCCTGCTGGGGTTTGAGCGGGTGGTGGCCAATCCCACCCCCGGTACCACCCGTGATGCGGTGGATGCCTATTTTACCTGTAACAAGAAACGCTACTGCCTGATCGATACCGCCGGTATCCGGCGCAAGGGCAAGACCAGCCAGAAACTGGAAAAATACAGTGTGGTTGATGCCTTAAAGAGTATCGAGCGGGCCGATGTGGCCCTGATCGTGCTGAATGCCGAGCAGGGGATCACCGAGCAGGACAAGCATATTGCCGGCTATGTCTATGAGGCCGGACGTGCCTGCATGTTTGTGGTCAACAAATGGGACACCCTGGAAAAGGACAACAAAACTCTGGGGGCCTTTGTTGAAAGAATCAAGTACGAGTTCAAGTTTCTGGCCTTTGCACCGATCGTGTTCGTCTCGGCCAAGACCGGCCAGCGGATGCACAAGGTGATGGAAGAGGCGGCCGAGGTGGCCGAGCAGTACGCCCGCCGGGTGACCACCTCTGAGCTGAACCGGGTCTTTAAGGAGGCGGTGGAGGCCCACCATGCCCCCCTGCACCATGGCCGGCGGGTCAAGTTTTACTTTGCCACCCAGGTGGCGGTCAAGCCGCCCACCTTTGCCATCTTCACCAACCAGCCCGAGGGGATCGGAACCCCCTACGAGCGCTTCCTGGGCAACCGCTTCCGCGAGGCCTTCGGCTTCAAGGGAACGCCGTTCCGGCTGCTGTTCCGGGGGCGGGAACGAAAGCCGGACAAGGCGTCATAGCGCTTTACTCAGGGCGTACTGTGGTTTATCATGGGCACCCGTTTGCCGTAGAATCGTGATCAAGGAGTGCTAAGCGTACAGATGCAGAGCGGACTGCACGGCACATTGGAAGAACTTGGGCTGGATGAGATCCTGCAGATTGTCGGCGTGAGCCGGCGCACCGGGACCTTGCTCCTGAAAAGCCGGGGGCGCGAGGCGGTGCTGCATTTTCGGGACGGTCTGCTGGTCAGGGCCGCTTCAACTGGTTTTCAGCAGAGCCTGGGGGAGTTGCTGGTCCGCAAGGGGGTTGTCTCGCCCGAAGTCGTGCACCAAGCCCTGGCAATCCAGCAGCAGGAGCGCTTTAAGGAGCGGATCGGCACCATCCTGTGTCAGCGTTTTCAGGTTGATCTGCAGACGATTGAAAAAACGGTCAGGGAGCAGATCAGTAACGTGCTGATGACCCTGTTTGCCTGGACAGACGGCAGCTTCGACTTCTCGCCGCAAGATATTGAGACCGTTGACGCCGCCTATCTTGATCCGGTGCAACTGATCCTTGAACTGGGTGACAGTGCCCCCGAACAGCTCCTGATTGAAGGGGTGCGGATGCAGGAGGCCCTGGGGGCCGATGCCGGGCAAACGGAAGAGCTCGGGGAGGTCGCTGCCTCTCCGGCTGCGGCCATGGCGCCGGCTCGACCGGCCCTGGTGGTGGTCGATGATGATCAGGCCCTGGCTACGGCCGTAACCACTGCCCTGCAGGATGACTTTACGGTCTCTGCCCATGCCCGCAGCGAAGAGGCGTTGGTGCAGATCGACAACCTGTACCGCAGCGGTGTCCGTCCAACCATTCTGGTTGACCTGATCATGCCCAAGATGGACGGCTCCGGCGTGTTGGGCGGCTTGGAGCTGGTGCAACTGCTGCGCCGGAACTTTACCTCTCTCAGCATTATCGTTGTTTCCGATTTTCAGCACCCTGATGCAATCAACGAGGTCGAGGGCCTTGGTTGCCGCTATCTTGACAAACCGCGACGTGGCGAGGTCAATGGAGAGCCTTTCAGCTTGTTTGTGAAAAACCTGAAATGCAGCCTGCAGGCGCAGGTCTGACTCTGTTTCAGAGCAGCACGGGAGGAATCGATCCGGTGAAGTCTTTCAATGTATTGATAGTTGACGATTCTGCTGCGATGCGTTCACTGTTGGTCAGTACCCTGGAATCACTGGGGTCGCTCCGGATTGTCGAGGCTCCCAACGGCTTCGAGGCCCTGCGCATGCTGCCCAGGGAACAGATCGATCTGGTGTTGACCGATATCAATATGCCCGATATCAACGGGCTCGAACTGCTGAGCTTCATCCGCAAAAATCCGCTCTACAAAGACACGCCGGTGATTGTCATCTCCACCGAAGGAAGCAGCAAGGATATTGAAAAAGGTATGGCGCTCGGCGCCAATGAATACCTGGTCAAACCGTTTAAGCCTACGCAGCTCATCGAGATAGTCAAAAGGTTTCTATGAGCTCCGACCCCCGTCAACCATCAGATGCCGCCCGCGATTTTCTGGCAGAGGCCGAGGAGATCGTTGAGGAATTAGGCAGCCAGCTGGCTGATCTGGCTGATATGGCGGAGCAGGGCAGTTGGGATCCCGACCTGCTGAACGCCATTTTCCGCGCCGCCCACTCCCTGAAAGGGCTGGCTGGCATGTTCGGCTTCGCCCTGATTGCCGAGGTGGCCCACCATGCCGAGAATCTGCTGGACTGGCTGCGGATGGGCAAGGTTAGCCTCTCCAAGCAGGTGCTGGAGCTGCTCTTTTCATCCGCCGAACTGCTGACAACCCTGCTGCGTGCCTGCAGCGACGGTACCCTGGACCAGCATCAGGCCGCTGCAGCCGCCCATGCCGCGGCGATTGCCGCCTGCCTTGAACCGGTTGAACCGGCAGCAGAAACCCCCATATTGGAACAACTGGGGCTCTCAGAGACCCTGATGGGGGCACTGACCGAATATGAGGAACACCGGCTCAAGGAAAACTGCGCCAAGGGACGGCGGATCTATGTTGTCCACGCCTCGTTTGAATTGACCAGTTTTGATCAGGAACTTTCCGCGCTGACCGACCTGCTGAAACGTTCCGGTGAGGTGATCAGCACCCTGCCCAGTGTTGGCGAAAACATTGACACCCACATCGACTTCGATCTGCTGGTGGGGAGCGACCGGACTGAACAGGAGTTGCGGGCGACCCTGGAACCGCTGCAGGTTTCCATTCTGGCTGCCGGTGGCGGGCAGGCCGCCAAGGCCGAACATGGGCACCAGGCAGTGCCGCAAACTCCGCCAGCGGCTGGTGCTGCGGCTGGAACGACACCGTCGGTTTTGCCTTCAGCTGCGTCCACAGCGCCCGAAGCGGTCTCTGCCGTTGAGGAGCCACTGACTGCCAAAAGCATGAGCCGAACCGTGCGGGTCGACATCGGTAAGCTGGACGAATTGATGAACATTGTGGGGGAGCTGGTGCTGGCCCACTCCTCCATTGCCAATATCGCCAACCGGATGCGTACCGAAGGCTTTTCCCGCATGGCCATCGAGTTGGGAAAATCGGCCAAAGGCCTTGAGCGCCGTCTGAGTGACCTGCAAAAAGGGGTCATGGATATCCGGATGATTCCGGTGGGGCAGTTGTACGAGAAGATGTCGCGCATTGTCCGCAAGATCTCGCGCGAACAGGGCAAAAAGATCGAGCTGAAACTGTTCGGGGCCGAGACGGAACTGGACAAGCTGATTGTGGAGGATATTGCCGATCCGCTGATGCATATCATCCGTAACGCCATTGATCACGGGATTGAATCGACCGAGCAGCGCCTGGCTGCCGGCAAGGACGAACGGGGTACGGTGCGGCTCTCCTCCTTCCAGAAGGGCAACCATGTTGTGATCGAGGTGGAGGACGACGGGGCCGGCATCAATGTGGAAAAAATCAAGCAAAAGGCCCTGGCCAAAGGCCTGGTCAGCGATGTCAGCGGCATGTCTGACCGCGAGGCGCTTGAATTGATCTTTCTGCCCGGATTTTCGACCGCCGAGACCATTACGGACATTTCCGGTCGCGGGGTCGGGATGGATGTTGTCCGCAACAACATCGCGGCAGTGTCCGGTATGGTGGATATTGAAACCTGGCCGGGTAAGGGGTCCCGCTTTACGATCATCCTGCCGATCACCCTGGCGATTATCAAGGCCCTGATCGTCTTCTGTTCCGGCCGCACCTATGCGGTGCCGATCACCTCGGTGGTCGAATCGCTGATCCTTATCCCCGACGATATCAAGACCGTTGAAGGCAAAGAGGTGATCAGCCTGCGTGAACAGACCCTGCCGCTCTTGCGGCTTGAGCGGCTTTTCAGGATTGAGCGGATCGGCTGCAATCCTGGAGAACAGTATGTCGTGGTGGTGGGGGCTGCCGAGAAGCGCCTGGGGATTGTGGTGGACGACCTCCTGGGACAGCAGGATATCGTGATCAAGACTCTGGGAGCCGCCTTCAAGTCGTTGCGCGGTATCTCCGGCGCAGCCGACCTGGGTGACCAGCGCACGATCCTGGTGCTGGATGCCGGCGGCATCATTGCCGAAGCCATGCGCGGCGCGGGGAGCTAGGGATGTACAAAGAATACTTCGGCCTCCGGGAAAAGCCGTTCGGCAAGACGCCTGACCCCCGTTTCCTGTTTCTTTCAAAGGGGCACGAAGAGGCCCTGGCCAGGCTTGAATATGCCGTAGAGGAACGTGAAATCGCCCTGTTGACCGGAGACGTGGGCTGCGGCAAGACCACCCTTTCACGGGCGCTGATGGATCGCTGCAACAGCGACTTCCGCTTTGTGCTGATCTTTAATCCACGCATGGGGGCACTGGAGTTTTTACGCACGGTTGCCCATGGTTTTGATATCGAGCAACCGGCCCGCGCCAAGGACGACCTGCTGCGCCAGATCACCGGCACGCTGTATGAGCTGTATCGCGCCGGCGTCTGTCCGGTGCTGGTGATTGACGAGGCCCAGACCATCACCGAACTGGAAGTGTTTGACGAGATCCGCCTGCTGACCAATTACCAGATGGATGATCGTAACCTGATCAGTGTGTTGATCATGGGCCAGCCCGAGCTGCGCAACCTGCTGCGTTACCAGCCGATGGAGCCGCTCAGACAGCGGATCGCCCTGCAGTTCCACCTGCAGCCGCTCTCCCTTGAGGAAACCATGGAGTACCTCGATTTCAGGATTGCTGCTGCCGGCGGGACAGCGGGCCTGTTTACGCCCGATGCTGTCCAGGCGGTGCATGAACTGACCGGCGGAGTGCCCCGCCGGATCAACGCCGTGGCGACCAATGCCCTGCTGGTGGCCTACGGTAATGATGCTGCGGTGATTGATGCCTCGATTATCCAGGAAGTGCGCGATGAGGTGACGCTCTGATGGAACTGGCCAAGATTCGTAATAAGGCACGCCAAGAGGCGGCCGGTGGCGGGCAGCTGGAGGAGCCGAAGCCGGTAGGCGCCGTCGAGGTCCGGCCTGAGGTTGTTCCTTTGGAACAGCCCCTGCCGGAAGATCTCTTTCAGCCGGTGTCGCCGCGCATCTTTCCTGAAACGTTGCTTCCTCGTCCCGCGGCCTTGCCGCATAAGTTCGATCCTTTGGCAGTGATCATGGCCGGCCGGAGCGCCGATCTTGACGGAGGCCGGCTCCGCGAGGAGACCCTTGACCAGGAGCCGCAGAGCGCCGCCGTTGACGCCGAATACGAGGAATTTCTCTGTTTTCGTCTGGGAAACGAGGAGTACGGCATCAATATCATGGAGATCAAGGAGATCATCAAACCGCGTGAACTGACGGAAGTACCCAGGATGCCATCCTTTGTTGATGGTGTCCTCTCCCTGCGCGGCGTGATCGTGCCGGTCTTTGCCATGCGTAAGCGCTTGGCCATGCCGCTTGAGTATGAGCGCAGCCAGGAGCGGATCGTGATTGTCCGCTGCGGTGAGGGATTGCACGGTCTGCGGGTTGACCGGGTGACTGATGTGCTCAGGATCTTTGCAGAGCAGCGTGAAGCGACACCGGCGGTGCTCGAAGGGGTGTCGCGCGAGTTTGTCGCCGGTATCGGCAGGTCGGGCGGCCGGATGATCATTCTGCTCGACATAGCGAAGGTGGTTGATACGGCGCTTGACGAAGGGGTGTGAGATGGAAACCGGCCTACAGGAACTGCAACTTGCCGGATTCAGACTGGGTGACAACCTGTTTGCCGTTGATATCATGCGGATCAAGGAGATCGTCACCCCCCAAAAGCTGTCCGGCTTTCCCCTGCAGAATGCCGCCCTTGAGGGGATGATCAACCTGCGGGGACAGGTGATTCCGGTCATGAACCTGCGGGCACGCTTCGGCATGCCTCCCAAGCCGGGCGGACCCGGCAAGCTGATCATCATCTCGGTGGCCGGTCGTCTGGCTGCCCTGGCGGTGGATGATCTTGATGAGGTGTTTTCCGTGCGTCTGCAGGATCTGGCGCCGCCGCCCACCATGCTGGAAGGGGTTGGCGCCGAGTTTTTGATTGCGGTCTGCCTCTGGAATCAGGCCATGTACATGGTGCTGCATATTGATCAGCTGTTTTCTACTACCGATCCGGCGCGGCTTCACGAAGCAGGAGGAATGTCGCTGTGAGTCATCAAACCGTCCAGGATGAAGAAACGCGTTACCGGCTGGTGCAGGAGCAGGCCGGCCGTCCGTTCCGGGAAAGCCGCGCGTTGCTGTTTGCAGCGCTTGGTGATGAAAGCTGGCGGGTGCGTAAGCAGGCGGTTGAGATACTCTTGTCCATGCGGCCTGCAACGGACGCGTTGCATGAGCTGGTTGACCTCCTGCGTGATGAAGAAAACGCCGGTTTGCGCAATGCGGCTGCCGAACTGCTGGTACGTCTGGGGGAGCGGGCGGTGGCGGTGTTGCTCGGTTATCTGGATGACTCTGACCACGATCTGCGTAAACAGGTGGTCGATGTCCTGGGGGTGATCGGCGGTAAAGAGGCTCAGGCAGGGCTGGTCCATGCACTGGCTGACGCCGATGTCAACGTTGCCGCTGCCGCAGCGGAAGGACTTGGGCATGGCGGTGATGCTGCGGCAGTGCCGGCGCTTTTGGACGCCCTTGGTCAAAATGAAGATCTTTTTTTTCGCTTCAATGTCTTGACCGCCTTGTCCCTGATCGGTATTGCCGGACCCTTGCCTACTATCATTCACCAGCTGGCAGGCCAGCCGATGCTACTGAGACCGCTGTATGCCTGCCTCGGCAGGATCGGCAGCGATCTTGAGGCGGTTGAGTTCCTGCTAGGTGGGGTGCTGGCGCCGCAGACCGGTATCAGGCAGGTGGCGCTTTGCTCCCTGGTGCAGGTGCTGCACCGCCTTGAGGCTGCCCAGGCTCAACAGTTTGATGCCAGGCTGCAAGGGCTGGCCGCCGAAGGACTCCTGGAGGTCCTGCATGGGGCATGCATGCCGGGCAACCGGGAATTGAATCAAGCGATTATCGACCTGCTGGGGCGTTTGGCTGATCCGGCCAGCGCCGAGGTCCTGCTCTGCTTCCTGACGGATGAGTACCTGGCGCCACGCGCCCGGGCCGTCCTGAAGTCGATCGGCAGGCAGGCCGTCGATGCAGCGGTGGAGCGTTTCGAAAAAAGCAACGATCCGGCCGAACGCGCCGTGCTGTGCGCCTTTTTGGGGTGGCTGGGGGATGCAGCGGGAGCAGCAACCCTGATCAAAGGGGTGCAGGATAGTATGCCGCGTGTACGCGCCGCCGCTGCCTCGGCCGCTGCCGGGCTGGCTGATGCCCGTCTGCATGGCAGCCTGATCAGACTGCTGGAGGATGAGGATGCGCTGGTACGGTCTGCGGCCCTGGCGACCCTGCGCTGCAGCACCCTTGTGGATGCCGGGCAGATAGCGCAGGCGGCAACCCGCATGGCCCAGGCTGCGGAACCGGCTCAGCGGCGTGGCGCCGCGCAACTGTTTGCCGACTGTGGCGACGGTGCGGGACTTTCCTGTCTGTTGAATGATGAAGACGCCGGTGTCCGTGAGGCCGCGGCCCGGGCAGCCGGCAGGCTGGGCCGCGATAGCGGCTGTTCGCATCTGGTCACGGCCCTGGTTGATGAGGATCCCGATGTCCGGATCGCCGCTGCCGAGGCCCTGGCCGAGTGCGGCAACCTGCATGCGGTTGCGCCCCTGCGTCTGGCCCTGAAGGATCCCGATGCCTGGGTTCAGGCGGCTGTGCTGCGGAGTCTTGTCAGGCTGGCCGGCTGTGATGCCGTCCCGGATCTGGCACACTGCTGGGAACAGGGGGACGAGGTCGTGCAACTGGCCTGTCTTGAGGTTGCCGAGCAGGTGGTCTCTCCCGAACTGTTGCGGGTCTTGTCGCGGGGGCTTGGTTCCCGTGACGGTGAGGTGCTGAAAGGGGCTATCGGCCTGCTCTGCCGCCATGATGTCTCGCTCCTGCTGCCCTGGCTGCAGCATATCCTCTGCCATGAGGATTGGGATGTGCGGATTGCGGCGGTGCGGGTCTGCGCTTTGCTGCCCCTGGAAGAGGCGGCGCTGCAGCTGCAGATGGTGCTGGACCGTGAAGAGAACGATCTGGTGCGGGAAGAGATCCGGCTTGTGCTGCACAGGGAGTAGGCATGTCACCGCTTGATACACCTCAGCCCATGTCTGAAGAGGATTTCCGCCTGCTGCGGGATCTGATCTACAGTCATTGCGGGCTGTGGTTTGACGACCAGAACTCCTACCTGATCGAAAAACGACTGGGGCGGCGGCTGACCGTGAACCAGTGTGCCAGTTTCCGTGAGTATTATCAGTTCTTGCGCTTTAATCGCAGGCGTGAGCAGGAACTGGAAGAGATTATGGATCTGTTGACCACCAACGAGACCTATTTCTTCCGGGAGGAGTTTCAGCTCAAGGCCTTTATCGAAGAGATTGTTCCTGAAATCTGTGCGGGGCGTGCCAGAAAGCCAGGGCTCAATAATCATCGGCTGCGGATCTGGAGCGCCGGTTGTTCCACCGGCGAGGAGCCGTACACCATCGCCATGCTGCTGCTTGAGATGGCCTGCATGGACGGCTGGAACATCGAGGTGGTCGGCACCGACATCAGCCAGCGGGTGCTGCAGCATGCCCGGCGCGGGATCTATGGCGCTTCAGCCTTTCGGGCGACCGACGACTACTTTCGTGCCAAGTATTTTGAACCTCAGTCCGACGGCAACTACCGGATCAGCGATCATGTCAGGAAGCTGGTATCCATCAGTCATTTAAACCTGCTGGACAGCGACCGGATGCGGATGCTGGGCAGTTTTGATATCATTTTCTGCCGGAATGTGATTATTTATTTTGACACCATGGCCAAACGGAAGGTGGTTGAATCGTTTTACCGGGTGCTGCGGGAATCAGGTTTTCTGCTGTTGGGACATTCCGAATCGCTGATGAACATCACCACGCTGTTCTCCCTGCGCCATTTTAAAAACGATATGGTCTACCAGAAACCCGCGGTCAGCAGTTCGGTGGGGATAGCATGAAACCGATCAGGGTTTTGGTTATTGACGATTCAGCCTACAGCCGGCGCAGCATCAGCAAGATGCTGGAGGGGATGCCGGGGGTCGAGGTGGCGGGCTACGCCGTTGACGGCGAAGAGGGGATCAGGCAGGTTATCTCGCTCAAACCCGACCTGGTGACGATCGACCTGGAGATGCCCCGCATGGATGGTTTCACCCTGCTGCGTATCCTGGCCAACCGCTTCAACATGCCGATGATTGTCATCAGTGCCCTCTCGGATGCCGACAAGGTCTTCCGCGCCCTGGAGATGGGTGCCCTTGATTTCGTGGCCAAGCCGATGCAGGGCAATGCCCTGGAACTGCACAGTATCGAGCAGGACCTGCGCTGGAAGATCAAACAGGTCATGGTGAACCTGCGCAGCCGCAAGGTGCAGCAGGCGGGCACCCTGCCGATTACCCAGGAGAAACGTCGCAGACCGCAGCAGCGGGCCGGCAAACGTCCCGTCGAATTGGTGGCGATCGCCTCATCGACCGGAGGTCCGCCTGCGCTGCAGAGTATCTTTAGCTCGTTTGAACAGTCCTACCCGTTCGGTCTGGTGATTGCCCAGCATATGCCGGCCGGTTTCACCCGCGCCTTTGCCGACCGTCTGAACAGGACCTCGCCGTTTACGGTCCGCGAGGCCCGGGATGGTGATCGGATTGAACCGGGGGTGGCCCTGCTGGCACCGGGGGGCCACAACCTTGCGCTGGAGGTTGCGGGGGTCGAGGTGAAGGCGCGGGTCCTGCCCCCCACCGCTGACGATCGCTACGTGCCCTCGGCGGATGTGCTGTTCAACTCCTGTGCCGAGGCCTTTGGCAGCCGCATGCTGGCAGTGGTGTTGACCGGGATGGGAAATGATGGCAGTAAAGGGGTTGTGACGGTCAAAAAGAAGGGCGGACAGGTTGTGGCCGAATCCGAGGACAGCGCCGTGGTCTATGGCATGCCGCGTGAGGCGGTGGCCACCGGCTGTGTTGACCGGGTTGTGCCGTTGCCGGGTATTGCACAGGCCATTTTGGAATGCAGCGGCTATGACGGTCAATAACAGGGCTTTGATACGCCGTTTTTCAAAACTTGGATAATGAACTTGCAAAAAAGAGGAGTTATCGATGTCTGGTGAACTGAAGTACGTACCTGCTGAGGTTGAGGCAAAATGGCAGAAGCAGTGGGAGGATCTGAAGACCTTTAAGGTGACGGAAGATCCCGCTCAAAAGAAATATTACCTGCTGGAGATGTTTCCGTACCCCTCCGGCCGGATTCATATGGGGCATGTTCGGAACTATTCCATCGGCGATGTGGTGGGGCGCTTCAAGCGGATGCGCGGTTTCAACGTGTTGCATCCGATGGGCTGGGATGCCTTCGGCATGCCGGCCGAGAACGCCGCCATTAAGAACAAGAGCCATCCCGCCACCTGGACCTATGAAAATATGGCCTACATGCGGGATCAGCTCAAGCAGATGGGACTTTCCTACGACTGGGACCGTGAGCTGGCCACCTGTGATGTTTCCTACTACCGCTGGGAGCAGAAGCTGTTTGTGGAGATGTACAAGAAAGGGCTGGCCTACAAGAAACAGTCCTTTGTCAACTGGTGCCCCTCCTGCGAGACCGTGCTGGCCAACGAGCAGGTGGAGGATGGTGGCTGCTGGCGCTGCGACACCGAGGTGGTCCAGAAGGAGCTGGAGCAGTGGTTCTTCAAGATCACCGACTATGCCGAGGAACTGCTGGAATTCACCAACAAGCTGCCGGGCTGGCCGGAGCGGGTGCTGGTGATGCAGCGCAACTGGATCGGC
>CAZUSH010000061.1:0-5594 GCA_964622705.1 uncultured Geobacter sp.
CCAGCCCGCTGGTGATGGCCGCCTGGGACATGTTGGCCGAACCGATGTAGGCAGTTGAGAAACCGCTCTGTCGCCGAAAATGGTAAGCCTTGGCATGAAGCCGGGTCCGCTCGGTGTCGTAGGAGACGCGCACCTGCACATTGGGGAGCCTGGCCAGCCACTCTACTGCCGGGGCATCGGACGCCCCCATGTAGGAGGTGGTGATCAGCCGCACCGGTACCTGTCGGTCGCGCAGATCCTCAAAGGCCGGCATAAGCAGCCGCAGGCCTGACCATTTGATGAACGACACTAGGATGTCCACGCCATCGGCGGAGCGCATCTCTTCCAGCAGTTCATGGGCCAGTTGCGGTTCCTGGGGGGAGCCGGTGAAGAGAGAGCTTTCTGCAAGAGAGGTGTGGGGTCGGGGGAGGCCGGATTGGCCGTAGTTTGGAGGGGTTATTTCCAGCAGGAGCGGTTTGCTCTCCGGGATTAGGCGCCGCTTTTCCAGATGCTGCTTGCCCGGCTCGGCCGCAACCGTGCCGAGGAGCCGGTTGCAGAGGGCCAGACGCCGTTCCGGGTCAGATTCTTCGCGCAGAGCCTGTTCCAGAACCTTGGCCACAAAGCTGGCGTAAATCGCTGGTTGTTCCTCCGGATCGATTTTACTGAGAACGCGGCGTAGCTCCGGCCGCTGAGCCAGCGCTTCCTGCAAGGCTTCATCGAGCAGCTGTTCGTATATGCCGTGAACTAAGCGCATTGGACCTCAAACTGTTGCAAGATTAACCAAGTACCGCCACCAACGTCCCAAACAATCGCAAGTACTTCATTTGTTCCCTAATCAGGATAGTAGGCTCAATCCCAGCAGCTGGTTGTCCGTCTACACCTCTAGGAGTCATTCCTGTACTGACATCCCTCTTGTTGTCCTAGGCAGTTTAGAAGCCCCAAGACACTATAAAAAGCACAGCAATTAATGTGCGTTACACAACAACTGTAAAATTTCTTTACACCTCTAAAAAACGAAAAACCCGCCTTTTGGGCGGGTCTGTAATAAACGCATATGTGTTGAGCGATCTCTTTCGCATAGCTATCACTTTACCTAATTGATCATTACTTGCCTATGTACCTGAATCTCAAGCTACTGTCCAGGGCTTTATAGAGCTTTTTGAGGCAGAGTAACCTCCATTGGTACCATCAAAGACACGGATTCTGTCTAGCAAGACAAACGGAAAGGCCCCGACTGCTAGAGGCCTTTCCGTACAGACAGTACAAACAATGTCATTAAAAAACTAATAATCCTTTCGTTTTGCATTATTGGAAAACATACATACGGTCAAACTATACCAGCTGGTTAGCAAATGTTAGGGTTTTCATGTTGATATGGTCGTAGCCAAACAAATTGCGTTACAGGTGTTAAACCTCTTCTTGTTCCTGTTTCTCATCTGGATTTACAGCCATATGGTTATTCCTATTCTACCCACCTCCTTGGTGTTACTTAGAATCAGAGGCAGAGGTAGAGACATTTTGCGAACCGCAAATGCGAGCCACAAATGCGAACCGCATTTGCGAATTTTGGCGCCGTATGTTGCTATTACACGGCTCTCCGCTTGTTGTTGTTCGCTGTCAATGTCTGCAGGTACTGCTCTCGGAGTTCAGGCTGAATGATATAGTGCTGGTTAGCTGAAATTTGAAGCAGGCCGGCAGCAACCAAACGTGCTTCAAGGGCTTCCCACTCTGCCAATGACATCCCGAGGTTCTCTGAAATGATGCCAGGATGCCTTACAAGCCTGCAGCGCTCAGTCCAAAGGTGAATGACAAGTCTCAGGAAATCACCTTGGTCCTGCCGAGAAAGGCTGAGATACCTTTCGTCTGCAAGGATCTGCTCAGGCACCATCTCAAAGTATGGCAACGTCCGTTCACCAGGGTGAAACTCAAACAACTTGTCTGCCATTGAGGGCAAACGCATTGATTTCGTCCGTTTATAGTTTTTGATCCCAGCGGTGTTAAACATAAACGATGCCTCCCTTCAGATCCATGCTGTACAGCACTGCTTCAGCACCACCTATCCGGTAAAGGTCATTGAAGTCTGTATCCCCTAGACTTCGACCAGCAGGAAAACAAGGCATTCTGATGGCAGCACCAATATCCTGCGCAACTTCCACGGCAAGGGTCCGTCCTGGATTACCCGGCGTCATATGGTCGTCGTCGCCGCAAATGACGATGCGGCAGCTCGGCCATGCCGCTCTTAAGGCCCTGGCAGCCAGCAACAGGTTTTCTGCTCCAAAGGCCACAGCGCAGGCCAAACCAGTGACCTGATGCAGCGTTGCCGACGTGCTGTAGCCCTCGGCCAGCAGGATTGTCTTGTCAACGATCTCACCGATCAGGTAGAAGTTCCCTGATATAATGGTTCCCGGCATGAAGCGTTTGTCGCCATTGGGCCAGATCCGTTGGAGACCGTGGAGCTCACCATCCGCATCCGTGACCGGGACGAGGAGAGCACCACGGTCATAGCGCAAGCCGAATGCTTTGACTTGTTTGCGCTTTAAATACCCATGGCAGTTGTGAGCCTTGGGCGCAGATTGCCAAAGAACCGCAATCTTTTTCTGCGCCCGGATAGAGTCTTGAAAGTTCGCCTGCAGCTGTTGCTCAAGTAGCTCTTCACGTTCACGTAGTGTGCGTAAGGCTGATGTGGGCCAATTTTTGCTATATTCCATGACCCACTTCTTTTTTACATTCCGTTTCCAACAGCCAAAAATGCCGACTACGGGATGATTACCGTAGAGAACATACCAGCCATTTCGGGTACCCCGACGGTCCCCGATAACGTGAATCCGGTGCAGGCGGCCATCGGCAATGATCCGGTCATGAGTGATGATGCCAGCCGCTGCCATCTCTTCTCTGAAAATGTCGTTGGCAGCCATTATCTCTCACCTCCATTTTCAATGAAGGCGAGGATGTCCGAGTACCGCCAACAGGTTGTTCGTCCAAGCCGAATAGGTTGAGGTGCCTTACCTGCCGCGCACCAGGCCCACCACGTTGAGCGGGATACTGGAACCAGCTCAAGAACAGCAGGCAATCTGATAAGTGAGTTGAAGTCCGGCGGGGTCTGTTTGAAGCGCATAGAATCCTCCCAAAGTAAAAATTTTGGGACAATTAATTACGCTCATATTTCATTGTGATGGACTTGTGAAATTGGGGGGGTGTTTTTGCAAGTACATCTTGCGGTAGTACTTGACGCTTTATTTTCTACTTTCTCCTCTGGCTTGGCAGCTACGATTTAGGGGGCTGACACACCAATAGCATGAAGATACTGAATGTATGCATCACGGCATCGCTCATTAGCATAAGGCGTCCTGTTGTGGCGCTCACACCATCCGGCATAACTACCATATTCTCCCCGAGCCTCCTGCTCGCAGATGGTTTTCAGGGTTGCATGATTAAACAGGTAAAGGTCACTCTTGCTGCTATTATGTTCTTGCCCTAGGACATCCATTTCAGCTCTAAATATCTGCTCAGCAGCCTTGCAAGCTGAGGCAAACGAACATCTAAAATACCACTGCAGTTCACGGGCCTTTTCTACAAGCTTCCTCGTGTCGACAGTAAAAAAATCTATTTCTTCCTGGTTCTTCTTGCCGTCAATCCCTAATGCATTATCAAGAGATACAGCCTCCTGATGTAAAAAACGGCGGGAGTAGTAGTGCTTGAAACCGTCAGCTAGCGCCAGTGCCATCCAGGCCGGAATGGTTACATCTGGTTCTTTTTCATAGATGCATTCGATGCGGGCGATCAGTTCATTTTTGTGTTCGGGTGCAACTGGATCCTTGCCATTACGCAGCAGGTCGTGCGCAGCGAGGCTGAAGCGGCGGGCATATGACAAGGAGTGGTCAGGGTAGTTCCCAAGGTGATAGTCTTTGGGCTCGCCAGAGAAGCGGTAGGCCAGATGCCATTCTTTGGTTCCATCCGGGAATATGAGCAGATACAGACCGCAGCCGTCATGGAGTTCGCAGGGACTGTCTTTCACCCCATCTCCAGCGAGGTCGGCATGGGTTACTTCTCGTACGTATATTTCGGATAGTTTTCCGACCAGTAAATCAACGCGCTGGAAAAACGCCTCAAGCACATGCAGCATGTTGCCGGACGTTTCGAAGGCCACCCGTGCCTCTTCAGACATCATATTGGCAACCTGGATGTCACCTTTGCTCTCTGCAGTACTGAATACGACTGATGGATCGTCATATTTTTTTAGCCAGTTTTTTTGTTTGACGACAGGATGCACTACTTCCAGTAGATCGCGTCGGTTTGCATGTTTTTCATTTTCAGGGGTTGGCGGGCGGCCGGTATTAGGTGTTTGAGAGTTGGTATCAACGATACAGCTGAGGATGTCGTTAGGTGTGATCTGTTTTTTTTGCTGGTACAGGCGTTCCAGCCGTGTATAGCCAACAGGAAAACCGTTGTCATGCAACGTTGTGTGCAGATAGCTCAATCCATAGCCTTTTGCAAGAATGCTCTCTATACGACTTATGGCTTGGTCGTTTGACATGTCTTCACTCACTATGATGCTGTTCTTGAGATAGGAATAACCTTCGCCCCTGCCTTCAGTTCGTCCAGATAGTCGGCCCAGGCCTGCATCATCAGCCGTCTGTCTTTTATAAAGGCTGTCCGGTTGTAGGCCCTGCCGTTTGGGTCTTTAACTGCGTGGGCAAGTTGATGTTCAATTAGGTCGGGGCGGAATTCCAGTACTTCATCAAGGATAGTACGGGCAGTAGCCCTGAAGCCATGGGCAGTCACCGTATTGTTATCGTACCCCATGCGCCGAAAACAGGCGTTTAAGGTATTATCAGAAATCGGACGTTCTGCTGATCTGGTGGAGGGGAAAACATACTTGCCGGTCCCGGTCAGTGGCCTAATTTCGTCCAGGATCGCCAGTGCTTGTTTGGAAAGGGGGACCGCATGGGCGCTCCTCATCTTCATCTTTTCAGCAGGTATGTTGATCTGTGTTGCATCAACATCAATCTCGGACCATTCCAGATGCCGCAGTTCGCCGGGACGCATCAACAGCATTGGAAGCAACCGCAAAGCGCAACGGGTCTCTATGCTGCCGGTGTACCCCTCTATTGACCGCAACAATGGTGCAAGCTCTTTAGGGTCCGTTACCGCTGCAAAGTGCCGCTTCTCCACCTTACGGAACAGCTCGGACGGTTTCAGAGCAGCCGATGGATCATGTGCAATCAGGTCATGAGCAACGGCATAACGGAACACCTGCCCGCAGATAACCTTTACTCGCTTAGCTGCCTCGACGGTCCCCCGCGCTTCAATCTTCAGGAGCATGGCACGAACATCAGCCGCTGTGACATCTGCGATGGGCTTACTGCCAAACGCTGGCAGAATGTAGTTATCAAGCCGCCCCTTGATCGACACAACGTGGCTTTCTACCCATTCCGGCTTTCGCTTCTCAAACCATTGATCAGCTACTTTTTTAAATGTTGACTCCGCAAAGACAGCAGCAGCTTGTTGAACAGCTTTTTTTACCGCTGACGGGTCTTGACCATTGGCAAGCAGTTTGCGGGCATCCTCACGGCGCTGCCTTGCTTCAGCCAAAGAAACGGCTGGATACTGCCCCA
>CAZUSH010000061.1:5694-22316 GCA_964622705.1 uncultured Geobacter sp.
GCATCCTCACGGCGCTGCCTTGCTTCAGCCAAAGAAACGGCTGGATACTGCCCCAGGGCCAACAGCTTTTGCTTACCATCAAAACGGTACTGGAGCCGCCACAGCTTGCCACCGGACGTAGTGACCAACAGATACAAACCACTGCCGTCTGACAGCTTGTAGTCATTTTCCTTGGGCTTGGCCTTGCTAACCTGAAGATCCGAAAGAGGGGCTATTTTCTTAGGCATGGCTGCTGTCCTCCTGTTTTGGTGGTATCCGCCTTGATGGTATCTACCCCCCACCACCAAACATACCATCAAAAAACCTAGATTCCAGCATATCGCTATGGACTACATCGGACAAGAGAAAAAGAAAAAGCCCCGTATTTCAGGGGCTTTCTGTACCACACCGGACTTAACCGGATTATTCTATGGCGGAGAGGTAGGGATTCGAACCCTAGGTACCTTGCGGTACAACAGATTTCGAGTCTGTCACCTTCGACCACTCGGACACCTCTCCTGAAAAAAACGGCCTGATTGCTCAGGCCGTTCACCTTATACACTATGCCTTCCAAAAACTCAACCCCTGAGCGAGACACCGGACCGGTGTCAGTAGGCATCGCCTCAACAGTTGGCTATGACGTTGATGTCATAGCCGTTCTTCCTGAAAGCATCCTTGAGGGACGAGCGCTGTTCCTTGGTCATGCCTTCCAGCAGCGCCATCAGTCGTTCTTTAACCTTGTTGTTCGAGCAAATCCCGTCTTTCAGGTCTTTTTGCAGTTGCGCAGGCAGCTTGGAGTCAACAGCGATTTTGTCCATATCACCAGAGTCACACAAAATACGTTTGAGCTCAGGTCCGTTGCTGGTGACGTAAAAGTGTTTGGCATCCTTGTACACCAGAAAGTTATTGGAACTGCACCCCCACAACCCCAGCATAGCGCATGCCGCCACCACCAGTATCCACTTTTTTTGTCCCATCATGTCAGCGTCCTTTCAGATATGCTTCCAGTTTTTGGTGCACCTGCGGCGAGGTCCAGGCCACGCTGCCGATCAGCTTTTCCCTGACAAACCCGCGCTGGTCAACGATGATGCTGATCGGTTGGCCAAACAGGCCATAGCTGTCAAAATAGACGTCCTTACTGCAATCCAACAGGTTGGTGTAGCCGACCTTCAAGCGGGAGACCAGTTCGCGCACCGGCCCTTCGGCCTGGTCAATCGACACCCCCAACACCACCAACCCCTGGTTGCGCAGCTCTTTGCTCAAGCTGTTCAAGGCAGGGATTTCAGCAACACAGGGGCCGCAGGTGGTGGACCAGAAGTTCAGCAGTACCACTTTACCGCGTAATGACGAGAGGGTGATTTTGTGACCGGTCAGGTCGGGCAGGGTAAAATCCGGTGCCGGGGCACCAATGCGAACGGCCCAGGCGCTGCTGTTGAGCAGCACCAGCAGTGTGCCGCCCAGAAGAATCCTACGGAGAAAACGCACCATGTTCGTGGCCCCTTCCCTACTGTTTTCTGCACCCCTGATGATCCATTGGAGCACCAGATGCCGGAAACGCCGGCAAGGTGCGCAGAGATACAAAGCACCACCCAATGGAATATTTGAATATCTGGGTTTAACTATACGCAGACAGAAGGGGGGTTACCAGTAAAAATATTCTAATACTTCAGCAGGTTATTCTTTCTGACGACGCTTTTGACGAAGCGCGGCAAAGAAATCGCTCAACAGGGCCGAGCACTGCTGCTCCCGCACCCTGCTGACCAGGGTGCAGCTATGATTAAGACGGGGGTCCGCGGACAGATCAAACAAAGAGCCGGCTGCCCCGGCCTTGAGGTCGTAACAGCCGAAGACCACCGTGGGGATGCGGGCCAGGATGATCGCTCCCATGCACATCAGGCAGGGTTCCAGGGTGACATACAGGGTGGTGTCCAGCAGCCGCCAGTTTTCAAGGTGGCGTGCTGCCTTGCGGATGGCCAGCAGTTCGGCATGGGCGGCCGGGTCCTGCTTGCTTTCACGCAGGTTGTGGGCACGGGCGATGATGCGCCCGTCCCGCACGATCACACAGCCGATCGGCACCTCGGCGATCGCCTCGGCCTTGCGGGCCTCGGCAATCGCCTTGTCCATCCAGTACTCATGGGATCGATCCACCTAGCCCTTCCCCATCATACCACGTACTGCGGCCGGCAGGTCAGCCGGGAGCACCACCATCTTGGCATTCTGCGACCCGGCCATCTTCTGCATGGCGTTGATATAGCGATCCCCCAGCAGAAACAGCGCCGGCAGGTCGCGTTCCTTGATCGATTCACTGATATCTGAAATAGCCCGGGCCGAGGCCTGTGCCAGACGGACCTGCGCCTCGGCCTCGCGCTTGGCTGCCTCCAGCTTGCCCTCGGCTTCTCGTATCATGGCCTCCCGCTTACCCTCGGCCTCTAAAATGGTGGCCTGCTTGAAGCGGTCGGCGCTGGCCTGCTGCTCCATGGCCCGCTGCATCGACTCGGACGGCTTGATATCCTGGATCTCCACCGACTGGACATAGATGCCCCAGGTGGCCACCTCTTTGGAGATATTGTCCTGCAGGCGGGCCTTGATATGCTCCCGCTCAGAAAGGGCGCTGTTCAGATCCATCTGGCCGATGATGGCCCGCAGGGAGGTCATGACCAGGTTCTGGATGGCATACTCGTAGTTCTGGATCTCATAGACCGCCCGGGTCGGGTCGGTCACCTTGATGAAGGCCACGGCATTGGTAATGATCACGGCGTTATCCTTGGTGATCACCTCCTGTGAACCGATGGCAAGCACATCCCCTTTGGTGGAGACCCGGTAGGAGACATTGTCGATATACGGCACAATGAAGTTGAGGCCGGGCTTCAAGGTTTTGTGAAACTTGCCCAATCGCTCGACCACCCATTCCTGCCCCTGGGGCACGGTCTTGACTCCGGCAAAAATGGTGGCGGCAACCACCACAAACAGGACTGCGACGACGAACAAAGCCGGCATGATGCCCTCCTTAGATTTTACGTACCTTCAGGATCTGCCCTTCAATATCCACCACCAGGACCGTGCTGCCCACCGGCAGCGGTTCATCCGCAAAGCAGGTCCATTCATCCGCCCCCAGAATCGAGATGCGGAACCGCACCACACCTTTGGCAAAGCTGTCGCTGGTCCCCTTGATGATGATGCCGGTCTCGCCAACGATCCCTTCCTTTGATAGGCCGGCGTGGGTCCGGTCCCCCTTGGGCTTCAGATACTTGAACCACATCACGGTAAAGGCCACCGAGGCCACGGCCCAGAGCAGCACCTGCAGCCAGTCCGGCATTGCCGGGCTTACGGCAACGAGCAGACCCACCAAAAGCGCCCCCAGACCGAACCAGATGATGGTGAAGGATGGAATGATCAACTCCAACCCGATCAGCACAAAACCGCCCAGAATCCAGTGCCACCATTCTATCCTCATGGTTCCTCCCGTTCATGACCGTCTGCTGGGTAGCACTATAGCAGTTTTTTACCGGATGAAAAGTAACGCACCATTTCAGTCGGAAAAAACGTTTGCATTTCAGGGACTCTGGTGAAATAATAATAAAAAGGAAGGAGGTGCAGCCATGGATATCAGTTCGATAGCAGGAGCAGCGACCCTGATGCAGGCATCCCAGACGCAGCAGACACTGTCTGCATCCATGATCAAGATGAATGCCGACTCGCAGAACAAGATCGCACAGATGGTCCAGCAGAACTCCCAGCAGGCGCCGCAGCCGGCCAAGAGTCCTGACTACGGTTTCTCCACCTACGCGTAAGTACGTCATGTGCAGATAAACACAGACCCTTCAGACTCCTGAAACAGCCCAGCTTCAGGAGTCTTTTTTTACCCCCCTGCTCTCCCCACAGCCTTCCCTAAAGACTCTAACCATGGCTCTCCCCGGTCCAGTAGTAATGGTAGGCTCTCATTGCAAAAGTTGATACCCCCTTAGTTCCGCAAGAGCGTATAATAATTTGCAGAGGGAATCGGTAAGCCCTCCAAAACATCTGTAGGGAGGTGCGCTATGAGAGGACAGGAAATTATCACCATCCTGCAAGACAAACGGAACGAAAAAGACTGCTTTGTGAAGTGGTGGAGAAAAGAGGAAGATTTCCTTGATTACGACCTTGTTGATCGCTTCATGGCAAATTTCAGCGGGGCGGAAGAGATTGGCGGCATCTCGCTGTTGAATATGGATGAGATGTGGCAAGAACTAAAACGTATTGGCGGCACCCGGGTTGTGCTGCTGCATGATGCTGGCGGAGACAAGGTCAGATGGGTTCATAAAGGCAAAAACGGCATAACGACAGAGATCTGTCCGTATACCGCTGAAACCCTGATGGCCATTTTTGATACTGAGACAAAAGGCAACCCGGTTGATTCATAAAATGAGTGTTGAGTGTTCCGAAAGGCTGCTGATGAGGCAGCCTTTGCAAGGTGTGCATGCAGGTATCAGCCATGAAAACGATACATGATCTTATCATTCTCGGTTCCGGCTCAACTGCCTTTGCAGCAGCATTACGCGCCACAAGCTACGGCGCACAGGTACTGATGTTTGAAAAGAGCATGCTGGGGGGCACCTGTATTAACTGGGGGTGCATCCCCAGCAAGACCTTGATTCACGCCGCTCTGTTCAAGCATGAAGCGTTCTTGGGAAGTCAACTGGGCGTGGACAACGCTTCAGACGAGCAGGCAGTTAATGCGACGCGGCTATCCAAGCATAGGGAAGAGGTCGTAGCCACGTTACGCCAGGAACGGTATCTTGATGTGTTGAACAACATGCCCGGCCTTACGTTGGTAAAAGGAACTGCGCGTTTTGTTGATTCCCACACGGTTGAATGTGATGGCCTGCGCTACAGCGCAAAACGTTTCCTGATTGCTGTCGGCGGCAAACCGCGCATCCTGGATCTGCCGGGAATAGACACCTGCCCCTACCTGACCAGCCAGAGCGCCTTGCTGCTCAAGACGGTGCCCGCCTCCATGGTCATCATCGGTGGCGGGGTCATCGCGGTTGAGCTTGGCCAGATGTATCAGCGCCTCGGCTGTCAGGTCACCATGCTCGTGCACGGACCACGCCTGTTGCCGGGCATCGAGCAGGAACTTGCACAATCACTGCAAGAGGTGCTTGAGCAAGAAGGCCTGAACATGGTTACCAATGTCACCTTCAAGGCGCTGGAGCGGCGCGACGGTATGACCGTGGTCTGCACCGAGGTTCAAGGGCAGCAGTGTAGCTTTTCCGCTGAGCAACTGCTGCTTGCGGTCGGTACTGTTCCGGCAACCGCTGATATTGGCCTGGAAACCGCCGGGGTAGCTGTGGATGCAAAAGGTTTCATTATCACCGATCTGCAGATGCGCAGTTCAGTTCATGGCATCTGGGCTGCTGGTGATGCGGTGGGGAAAATGATGCTGGCCACAGTCGGCGCCAAGGAGGGGATTATTGCAGCGGATGACATGTTCAATCCGGGATGCCGCTGTGCCATGGATTATCTGGCAGCGCCAATGGCCATCTTCACCGACCCTGAAATAGCGATGGTGGGGTACAGCGAGGAAAGCGCCAGGGCTGCCGGCTTTGACTGTGTTGTGAATTGCATGCCGGTCAGCGCCATTCCCAAGGCCCATGTGACCGGCATGACCAGTGGCGTCATCAAGATGATCGCCGATAGTGCCACGGGACGCATTCTTGGTGTCCACCTGCTCTGTCAGCGCGGGGCAGACATGATCAATGAGGCAGCCCTTGCGCTGCACATGCACGCCACCGTGGCAGACCTTGCCTCCACCATGCATGTGTATCCCTCAATCGGCGAAGGGCTGAAACTGTGCGCGCAGGGGTTTGATCGGGATATCAGCCTGCTTTCCTGCTGTGCAGAATGACGGTTGGAAGGCATGCCCCCCAGTCACTGAATGTTACCAGGGCTTTGAAAAATGTTATGAGGAAGGCTGGATACCAGGCGCGCGGCGCACAGCGACAGAGACATAACAGATAGTTAGGCGATGGAGCGAGCACCGCGCAACGCCGTAGACAGCCTCCGCAATAGTTTTTCAAAGCCCTGCTAAGCGTACTTGGCCGCATGATAGGAGCTGCGGACATAGGGCCCGCTCTCCACATGCCTGAACCCCAGTGCCAGGGCTTGCTCACGCAACGCCTCAAAACGTTCCGGTGGGATAAAGGCCGCCACCGGCTGATGACGGCGGCTGGGGGCCAGGTACTGCCCCAGGCTCAAGTAACTGCAACCAACCTGTCGCAGATCCTGCATGACCGCCACAACCTCCTGCTCCGTCTCGCCCAGCCCCAGCATCAGCCCTGACTTGACCGGAATATCCGGCGCCAGCTTGACTGCTGTCTGCAACACGGTTAAAGAGCGGGCATAGTCGGCCCCTTTACGGACCTCGTAGAGGCGCGGGACCGTTTCCAGGTTGTGGGCCAGGATATCCGGCCCTGCCTGCAGCACCGTCTGCAGCGCCTGCAGATCACCGCCAAAGTCGGGTACCAGCAGTTCGACCCTGGTGGTGGGGGAAGCGGCACGGATGGCAGCCACCGTGGCGGCAAACTGCCCAGCCCCGCCGTCAGGCAGGTCATCACGGGTGGGGCTGGTGATGACCACATGAGTGAGTTGCAGACGCACCACCGCCTCGGCCACCCGGCGTGGTTCATCCGGGTCAGGCGGCAGAGGCCGGACGCCTTTTTCCACGTTACAGAAACTGCACTGACGGGTGCAGTCCCTGCCCAGGATCAGAAAAGTTGCCTGGCCGCAACCAAAGCATTCAGAGATATTGGGACACAGAGCCTGCTGGCAGACCGTATTCAGTTGCAATTCGGACAAAAGGGCCCGCATGGCGGTCTGTTCGCCGGCAACCACCTTCTTGCGCAGCCATTCCGGTTTACGTTCGATCTTCATGCTTCTTCACCCTCAAGGTTCCAGCTGGTGCTGGTATACTTTTGTTCTACCAGGTTGCGGGCCAAGGCCAGCTCCTGCGGACGCAGGCCATCAGGCGCCATAGCGGTTTGCAGGCATGCCTCAAAGCAGGCAACCAACTGTTGCTTCAAGACAGCCGCCTCCGCGGCAATCCCCTCGTCCAGCAGGCAGGTGGTGGCCTGTTGCACCCCCACCGGTTTGACGGCAAGATAGGCCAGCCCCTGCTCCACCCGGTTGTACAGTGGAATGGAGCCATGTTGAAAAATAATCTCTCTGGAGCGGCGCTGGGCATTACCCCCGATCTTACGGTCGTTCACCAGGATATCGTAGCTTTCCTTACCGGCAAAACAGAGCGGCGTACGGGCCCCCAGGCGGGTTCCCGGCGGGGCAAGGTCAACGGCATAGGCGGCCTGAAGCCCCAAGCCACGGTAGAACGCCAGCAAAAAGGCGGTCAGCACCCGGAAGGAATCCTTCACGGAGGTAGCCGGCGGAATCTGGGAGGGACTGCAGACCAGACTGTAGGTCAGTTCATCGGCGTGATAGATGGCGCCGCCACCGGTGATCCTGCGCACAATCGTCAGGTTGTCCGCTGCGCAGCGGGCCAGGTCCAGATCACTGCCGGCCTGTTGGAAACGCCCCAGGGAAAGCGCCGGGGGCTGCCAGCCGTACAGGCGCAGGACCGGCTGGGAACTGCTCGGATCAAATGAACGGAAAAGCGCCTCATCGATGGCCATATTCTCCCTGCCGGAGCAGGGGCCGGTATCGATGAGGCGCCATACGCTATGCATACAGAATCAGCCTATACAGCAGACTGTCTGGCTACGGGCCGCCTTGGTCTCATCCAGCCGGGTGACCGGCATGCTGACCGGCATGGCTGCAAAGGAGGCCGGGTCTGATGCTGCCTGCTTGGCCGCCTCGATCATCACCTCGATAAATTCATCCATGGTCTGCTTGCTCTCGGTCTCGGTCGGCTCGATCATGATCGCCTCTTTGACGATCAGCGGGAAGTAGACCGTGGGGGGGTGATAGCCCCGGTCGATCAGGAACTTGGCGATATCGATGGCATGCACACCGTTTTCCAGCTGCTTGGAGGCCGAGAAGACCGCCTCGTGCATGCAGGTCTGGTCGTAGGGCAGGTCATAGTAGGCCTTCAGCTTTTCCTTGATGTAGTTGGCGTTCAGCACCGCCTGCTCCGAGACCTGGATCAGGCCTTCGCGGCCCAGCATGATCATGTAGCTGTAGGCCTTGACCATTACGCCGAAGTTGCCGAAGAAGTTGGCGGTGCGGCCGATGCTCTCGGGAGCGCCGGTCTGCAGGCGCAGTTTGCCGCTCTCCTCATCATGCATGATACGCGGCATGGGCAAGAACGGGATCAGCTGTTTCTTGACCCCCACCGGGCCGGAACCGGGACCGCCGCCGCCGTGGGGGGTGCCGAAGGTCTTGTGCAGGTTGACATGCACCACGTCAAAGCCTACATCGCCGGGACGCACCTTGCCCATGATGGCGTTCAGGTTGGCGCCGTCATAGTACATCAGGGCGTCGTGGGCATGGGCAATATCGGCGATCTCCTTGATGTGCGGGTTGAACAGCCCCAGGGTATTGGGACAGGTCATCATCACCGCCGCCACCTCGTTGTTCATGGCCTGCCTGAACAGCTCCAGGTCCATGTCGCCGTAGGGAGCAGTCGGGATGGTGATGATCTCGTACCCCACCATGGCGGCCGAGGCCGGGTTGGTGCCGTGGGAGGAATCCGGCACCACCACGTATTTCTTCCGGTTGCCCTTGGCCTTGTGATAGGCCGCAATCAGCAGCATGCCGGTCATCTCGCCATGGGCGCCGGCCAGCGGCTGGGTGGTGACCTCATCCATGCCGGTGATATCGGCCAGCAGTTGGCCCAGATCATACAGAAGCCCCAGGGCCCCCTGGCAGAGCTCTTCCCCCCCCGGCAGCAGGGCGGTCAGCGGATGCAGCGGCGCAAACAGGTTGGCGGCGTTCTCAAGCACCTTGGCATTGTACTTCATGGTGCAGGAACCCAGTGGATAGAAGTTGGTATCCACCGAGTAGTTGCGGCGGGACAGGTTGGTGAAGTGCCGCACCAGGTCCAGCTCGGACAGTTCCGGCAGGGCCGCGGACTCCGAGCGCAACAGCGCCTGCGGCAGGTCTGCCGCTGACGGCACATCGGATTTGGGCAGCATCACGCCACGGCGGCCAGCCACGGATTTTTCATAGATCAGTTGCATAGCGCCACCTCCAGCTCCTTCACCAGCAGGTCAATCTCTTTCTTGCTGCGCTTCTCGGTCACGGTCACCACCAGCAGGTTTTCCGAACCTTCGTACAGCGGTCCCAGCGGCATGCCGGCGGCTATCCCCTGAGTCAGCAGGCTCGCCACCACAGCTTCCGCCGGTTTTGGCAGCGAGATGGTGAATTCGTTAAAGGTCGGCGCGGTCTGCAGCACGGTCACGCCGGGTAGCGTGGCCAGGCAGGATTTGGCATACTCGGCCTTGTCGTAATTCAGGCGCGCCAGATCGGCCAGCCCCTGACGACCGATGGCAGCCAGGAAGATCAGGCCCCGCAGGGCACAGAGCGACTGGTTGCTGCAGATGTTCGAGGTGGCCTTGTGACGTTTGATGTGCTGTTCGCGGGCCTGCAGGGTCAGCACAAAGCCGCGCTTGCCGTTTTTATCAACCGTCTCACCGACGATCCGGCCCGGCATGTTGCGGATGTGGGCCTTTTGGGCGGCAATGAAGCCAAAGGAGGGACCGCCGAAGGAGAGCGGGTTGCCCAGTGACTGGCCATCGCCCACGGCAATATCGGCCCCCAGTTCACCCGGTGACTTGAGCATCCCCAGGGCGATCGGATAGACCGCCGTCACCAGCAGGGCCCCCTGGGCGTGTACCTGACCGGCCAGGCCGGAGAAGTCTTCCACACAGCCGAAGACGTTGGGGTACTGCACCAGCAGGGCCGCAGTCCGGTCATCCAACTGGGCAGCCAGCTCGGCCCGGTTCAGCAGGCCATCCAGCGGCGCAAGCTCCACCAGCTCCGCATCATGGTGCGAAAGGTAGGTGGCCAGCACCTGACGGGCAATCGGCGAGACGCAACCGTCCACCAGCACCTTGTTACGGTTGGTGGCCCGCATCGCCATCAGGGCGGCCTCGGCCAGGGCGGTGGCGCCGTCATACAGCGAGGCGTTGCTGACATCCAGCCCGGTCAGACGGCAGATGGCGGTCTGGTACTCGAACAGGGCCTGCAGGGTTCCTTGGGAGCATTCCGGCTGATAGGGGGTGTAGGCGGTGTAGAACTCGGCCCGTCCGGCCAGATGGTCGATGGCGGCCGGAATAAGGTGGTCATAGAAACCGCCGCCGATGAACAGCGACAGGTTCTGGCAGTTGTCACCCGCCAACTGCTGCAGCTTGGCATAGGTCTCGAACTCCGACATCCCGGCGGGCAGGTTGAAGGTGCTGCAACGCAGCTCGGCCGGGATCGGGGCAAACAGCTCTTCAACGCTCTGCACCCCGATGGCAGCCAGCATCTCCCGGATCTCCGCCGGGGTGTGCGGGCAGTAATGACTGGTTTGCATGGTCTGGTATCTCCTACAGGCTCTTCAGGTACTCGTCGTACTGGGGCTTGGTCATTAATTGGGACAACTCAGCTGCGTCGGCAAGCTGCAGTTCAACCATCCAGGCCGCCTCTTCAGCCGACTCGTTGACCTTTTCCGGGGCATCGTCCAGCTCGCTGTTGACCTTGGTGACGGTGCCGGAAAGCGGCGCATAGATGTCGCTGGCGGCCTTGACCGATTCGATGGCGGCCAACACCTCGAACTGCTTGACCTGTTTGCCCACGGCGGGCAGTTCCACAAAGGTCACGTCACCAAGTTCGTGGGCGGCATGCTCGCTGATGCCGACCAGCGCCGTTGCGCCCTCCACCTTGACCCACTCATGTTCCTTCGTAAAATACATCTCAGCCATTGTACTATCCCTCCATGTTGTTTTCTGTCGTTACACACCATGCTATTGCTTCAGGGGCAGGCCCCGATCCGCTTGGCCTTGACCCGCATGGTCATGTCATACCCCTTGGACTTCATCTTCATGATCGAGCTGTAGACGTCAGGCCCAAAGGTGGTTTCCCCCTTGAAGCTGCCAGCGTTCTGGCCGGTACACTTCATAGCCCAGACCACCTTGTTACCCGTGACCTTGTAGTCGGTCAGGGTGCAGTTCTTTTCACGGGCAATCACCTTTTTCTGATCCTTGACATCCTCTTTGCTGTAGCAATGCCGAATGGTAGTGGCCGGTATCTTCATCGGCATCCCGGACATCTCGCTCAACGAGGTGATCTCCCACAACCCTTCCCGCATACCCTCCGCAGCGCGCAGCTCGGCAGGCAGCAGCAGGGCACCCAGCACCAGCATCAAGAACAGCTGTTTCATGATTTTCCCCTTTTCCTTATTACTGCGTACGTGTCAGTCGCGCAGGGAACCCTGCTGATAGAACGGCAGACTGCAGACCGCTGCCTCCATGCTGGTACGGTCCTGGGCAATGGTCAGCCTGGTGCCCAGGGCAGTATAGCCCGGCTCAACAAAGCCGATCCCGATCCCGCAGCCCAGCATGGGGGAAAAGACACCGCTGGTGACCTCGCCGATCTTGCGCTCACCGTCAAAGATGCCGAAGCCATGGCGCGGCGTACGCCGTGAGCTGACCTTGAAGGCAACCTTGCTGCGTGACAACGGCTGCCCCTGTTGCGCCAGCAGGGCCTGCTTGCCGACAAAGGCCTTGTCCAACTTGACAAAGGCAGCCAGATCCGCCTCAAGCGGGCTGGTCTGCTCGTCGATGTCACTGCCGTAGAGGGAGTACCCCACCTCCAGCCGCAGCACATCACGGGCCCCCAGCCCGGCCGGCTTGACCCGTTCATCGGCCAGCAGCCGGTCCCAGAGTTCACCAACCTTTTCAACCGGCAGGAACAGCTCATAGCCCAGCTCGCCGGTATAGCCGGTACGGCTGACAATGGCCGGGCTGCCCAGCACACCCTGCTGTACAAAACGGAAGTAGGGGATCTCGGCTACCCAGCCGCCCAGTAGCTCCACCAGCACCTCGCGGGACGTGGGCCCCTGCAGGTCCAGCTTGGCCGTGGTAGCGGAGATGTCGGTAAAGCTGCCGCCGGTCAAACGCGATTGCATGACGGCAAAATCATTGGGAGCAGTGGCGGCATTGACCACGATCATGGCCTCGTCCTCGGCCAACCGGAACACGATCAGGTCGTCGATGATCCCGCCCTGTTCATTCAGGAGAAAACCGTACTTGGAGCGGCCGACCGGGATGGCGGTCACGGAAAAGGTGAACAGATCCTCCAGCCCGCCGGCCACGATATCGCCTTTATAAAGGAATTCACCCATATGGCAGATATCGAACAGGGCGGCCTGTTCACGGCACCAGCGGTGTTCGGCAATGATCCCTTCATACTGGATCGGCATATCCCAGCCGCCAAAGGGGGCCATCAGGGCTCCCAAGGCCTGGTGTCGGGCGTGTAACGGGGTAACCTGCAGTGCTGCTGCATGATCTGACATATCCTGCTGCTCCTTGTTGTTGCTATTTTTTCTTCTTTTTGCTTACACCGGCCAGCACCTTGAGGTCGGCCAGCCGCATCTTCCACTGTCCTTCCTCATGGTCGAGCGTAAACTCCCTGCTCTGGCTGGCATCGCTGCCGGGGCCGCCTTCCATACCGATCCTGGCATAGACCTTGGCAGTGGTTTTCTTTTCAATAATGACTCTGAAATGGTTCAGCTTCTGGTGACAGCAGGCCGGTTTCTGCTGGCTGTCCTGCATCAGGGCAACGAAACGTTCACGGGTCATGCTGCGATGGGAAAGGGTATCGTAGAGCTGGGCAAATCGACCCTCGCGCCAGAGATCGAGGGTGTCTGAAAGGGCCTGTTCACGGGGGTCGTTACGTTGGTCGGCGGATGCAGGAAGAGCGGCAAACAGCGCAAGCGCAAGCAGGATGTGCACAAGCAGGCGGGACATATGCGAAGGACCTCCAGAAAAAGTGCCCTATGGTAGTGCATCCTGAGCCGTGCGGCAATCAAAAATTGTCCCCATCTTGCCACTTGTCAATCCGTGTGCTTCGGTTACAATAACAGCTGGCGCAAGCACTGCGGGAGGTGGCGTATGAAGAATGATAACAGCACATTACAGCAACTGCTCAACTTCGGCCTGGACATCTCCCAAATCAAGGATATTGATTTTCTGTTGGAAAAGATCCTGTCCGAAGCCCGCCGTTTCACTGACTGCGATGCCGGCACCATCTACATTAAGGATGGCAATGTGCTGTCCGCGCGCTACCTGCAGAACGACACCGTCAATGCCCAACTGGCTCCGTACCAGAGGTCCGTCTACTCAAACATCGTCATCAAGGTAGACAACAGTTCCATTGCCGGCTATGTCGCCACTACCGGCCAGCAACTCAACATTCCCGACGTCTACCAGCTTGACCCCAAGCTGCCCTACTCCTTCAACCGGCTCTACGACGATGCCTCCGGCTACCGCACGGTTTCACAGCTGGTACTGCCGCTTACCAGCATGCGCGGCGAGACGGTCGGCGTACTGCAGCTGATCAACGCCAAGGATACCGACGGCAAGGTGAGTACCTTTGACAACTTCGATGAGAACGGAATCAGTTACTTTGCCGTCACCGCGGCCAATGCCATAGAGCGGGCCAAGATGACCCGCGAGATCATCCTGCGAATGAACCGGATGGCGGAGCTGCGCGACCCCAAGGAGACCGGCCCCCACGTTAACCGGGTGGCAGCCTATTCGGTGGTATTGTATGAGGCCTGGGCAGCCAGGAAAGGGCTTGAGCAGCTTGAGGTGGATCGTAATCGCGACATCCTGCGGATGGCAGCCATGCTGCATGATGTGGGCAAGGTGGCCATCTCGGACAGCATCCTCAAAAAACCGGGACGCTTTACGCCTGAGGAATACGACACCATGAAGCTGCATACAGTTTACGGTGCCCGACTTTTCCCCGACCTGTACTCGGAACTGGACGAGGCTGCCGCCACTGTGGCGCTGAACCACCATGAGCGCTGGGACGGCAAAGGGTATCCCGGCCATATCAGTCTGGCAACCCTCAAACCGCTACCGGGCTACGAGCAGGAAGATGGCTCGGCGCGAGGTAAAAAAGGGGAGGAGATTCCGTTGTACGGCAGGATTGTGGCAATCGCCGATGTGTACGATGCCCTCTCCAACCGGCGCTGCTACAAGGAGGCCTGGGAGGCCTCGGCCGTACTGGATGAGCTGCGCAAGGATGCCGGCACCGCCTTTGATCCCGAGTTGATCGAGGTATTCCTCGATACGATCGAGACGATCCGTCAGGTTGGGGCCCAGTTCCCCGATGCCGCCGACGCCCACGACTAATCTCATCGGTAGCCCAAAGACGATCCCGCGCCCTGCGGTTTCGGCAGTCCCGCGATCCGGGGACCGTCGCTGGCGACGGTCCCCAGCCACCGCAGACCTACAGCGTCCGCCCGTCTGCTTCTGCAAACAGCCGCAGCTTTGCCATCATGGCAGCAAACTTCTTGGGCTTGAGCGATTGCGGCCCATCGCTTGAGGCACGTTCCGGGTCGGGATGCACCTCAACAATCAGGCCGTCGGCGCCGGCGGCCACGGCGGCATAGCACATCGGCGCCACATAATGGTAGTTACCGGTGCCGTGGGAGGGATCGATCACCACCGGCAGATGGGTCTTGAGCTTTAAGACCGGAATGGCCGAGAGATCGAGGGTATTGCGGGTGGCGGTTTCAAAGGTGCGGATACCCCGTTCGCACAATACGACACCCTGGTTCCCTTCGCTCATGATGTACTCGGCGCTCATCAAAAATTCCTGAATCGTCATGGCCATGCCGCGCTTGAGCAGCACCGGTTTGCCACACTGCCCCACCTTCTTCAAGAGGGCAAAGTTCTGGGCGTTGCGGGCGCCGATCTGGAGCATGTCGGCATAGCCGGCCACCAGGTCGACGGTTTCGGGGTTGATCACCTCGGTCACAAACGGCAGACCGGTCAGTTCGCGGGCCTTGGCCAGCAGCTTCAGCCCCTCCTCCTCAAGCCCCTGGAACGAGTACGGTGAGGTGCGCGGCTTGAAGGCCCCGCCGCGCAACATGGTCGCCCCGGCCTCCTTGACCAGCCTGGCGCTCTCAAGGATCTGCTCCTCCCCCTCAACCGAGCAGGGACCCGCCATCACCACCACCTGTTTCCCGCCGATCACCACATTGTCGCCAACCTTTACCTGGCTGGGCTCATGCTTGACCTCGCTTGAGGCGAGTTTGTACGGTTGCAGGATCGGCACCACGCTCTCAACCCCATGCATGTTCTCAAGCGACTGCAGCACCAGCTTTCCCCTTTCGTCCCCAATGGCGCCAATCACGTCACGGGTGGTGCCATGGATGATATGGGGCTTGTAGCCAAGCTCCTTGACCCGTTTCACCACCTCGTCTCTGTCCTTCTTGCCTGCACCTGCCTTCATGACGATAATCATTCCGCGCTCCTTTTTCCAAAAGCATCAAGGCCGGGAGGAGCCCCCCCGGCCTTGTGTCGTCTTTTACTGGTTGCAGAACGAAAAAAGCCGGGGCGACTGATCCGTCTGCCCCGGCTTTTGGTTGTGTAGTTGGTTTTCCCTAAACCGCGTACACCCTTGCCCGGGCAGACGGCGTAAAATAAAAGCCGTACCAGAAAAACCCGAAAAAAGATGCATAACGGTAAAAAGAATTCATGGACCGGATAAAAGCACAGGAGGCAATCCGCTGTCAAGCCTGTTTACGAAACAATCTGGTTACGCCGGCATGATTGCCTGTGCAATGAGTTCTGCGGCATGCTGGCGGGCGGCCTCACTGATGTTCTCGCCGGCCAGCATACGGGCGATCTCGTCCACCTGACCGCGTTGGTCAAGCGGCTGCACCGTAGTGACGGTACGACCGTTCTCCACCAGCTTTTCCACCCGCAGGTGGTGGGTGGCCCAGGCCGCCACCTGCGGCAGGTGGGTCACACAAAAGACCTGCTGCATCGCTGCAACATGCCGCAACTTGCGCCCCAAGACCCCGGCCACTGCGCCGCCGACGCCGGTATCGACCTCATCAAAGACCAGGGTCGGCGCCTCCCCTTCCGGCAACACCTGCTTAAAGGCCAGCATCAGCCGTGAGAGTTCGCCGCCGGAGGCCACCTTGCCCAAGGTGCGCGCCTCTTCGCCGGGATTGGGGGTAAACAGAAATTCAACCCGTTCAAATCCGTTGTTGCGCGGCTCGACAAGCGCTGTGAAGGCGACCTGCACCACGGCATGGGGCATGGCCAGCTGCTGCACCTCTTCTACCAGTTGCTGTTCCAGCCTGAGCGCGGCGGCCCGGCGCTGTGCCGACAACTCGCTGCCCAGCCGCGCAAGCTCGTTGCGCAGGGCTGCCAGTTCCTGTTCAAGCTCGGCCCGCGACTGGCTGCGACCGCGCAGTTCTTCAAGCTCCGCCTCCAGGGTGCTGCCAAGTGCCAGGATCTCCTCAACGCTCGGGGCGTATTTGCGCTTGAGCCGTTGCAGCAGGTCCAGCCGGTCTTCCACCAGCTTTAGCTGTTCCGGGTCAGCCTCTATCCGCGCCGCATAATCACGCAACTGCAGGGCCGCATCCTCCAGCTGCAGATACCCTTCTTCCAGCGTATCACGCAGGGACGACAGCGCAGCATCCAGGGAGG
>CAZUSH010000062.1:0-22215 GCA_964622705.1 uncultured Geobacter sp.
GGCAGCCACACCCGTCAGCAGCTCTTGATGCTCTCCAGCAGCCTGATTCTGCCCACCATCCGCACATCCCAAAAACCGGATGAACTGGCCGACAAGCGGTCAGTGCTGATCCGCTCCGGCATCCTGTTGCTGCTGCGTCCGCTGATCCCGCCCCCCATCCGTACGGCTTTAGCACTGTATGGAGCCGTGCCGGTGGTGCTGAAAGGTGTTGACTCTATCCGTCAGCGCAAAATGGATGTGGCTCTGCTGGATGCCTCGGCAGTGGGGGCTTCACTTGCAACCGGAGAATTTTCCACCGCATCGGTGATCACCTTCCTGCTGAATCTGGGAGAATATCTGGATGAATGGGCCCGGGGGAAATCCCGCCAACTGCTGGCCACCATGTTTCAGACCGGCGATGAAACGGTCTGGGTTGAGCGCAATGGCCAGGAATCAGAGATCCTGCTGACCGAGCTGGTAACGGGTGATACGGTAATTGTGCGGATGGGCAGCCTGATTCCGGTGGATGGTACGGTTCTCTCCGGTGAAGCGATGGTCAATCAGGCAAGCCTGACCGGAGAGCCTCTGGCAATCAACCGCAGCATTAGCTGCTCGGTTTATGCCGGAACCGTAGTGGAAGAAGGAGAACTGCGCATCAAGGCAACCAGAACCGGTGATGACACCAAAGTGGCCCAGATGGTGCAAATCATTGAGCAGGGTGAACTGCTTAAGGCCGAGTACCAAAGCATGAGTGAACGGATGGCCGACCGGATCGTACCCTACTCGTTCCTGCTTTCAGCCTTGACTCTGGCTGTCACCCGCAACCCGGTCCGCGCTGCTGCCATACTGCTGGTGGATTATTCCTGCGCCATCAAACTCTCCACCCCCCTCACCATCCTGGCCTCTCTGGCAACTGCCGCAAAACAGGGGATCCTGATCAAGGGCGGTAAATACATTGAACAGCTCAGCAGGATCGATACGGTAGTACTGGATAAGACCGGCACCCTGACCGAAGCTACACCCAGAGTGGCGGAGGTAATCGCCTACAACGGCCATACCCCTGAATTTGTTCTGCAACTTTCAGCCTGCGTTGAAGAGCACTTTCCCCACCCGGTTGCCAGAGCCGTGGTCAGACATGCGGCAGACAACGACATCAGCCATGCCGAAGAGCATGCAGCAGTGGAATATCTGCTGGCCCACGGCATTGTCACCAACCTGAACAGCAAGCGGGTGATTGTCGGCAGCCGGCATTTTGTTGAAGACGACGAACAGGTTGATCTTACACCGGCCGACAAGGAGATGCAGCGGCTGGGCAGTCAGGGAGCATCGCTGCTGTTCATGGCCATTGACGGGAAGCTGGCAGGCATGCTGGCCCTGCACGATCCGCTGCGGGCTGATGCTCCGGCATTTGTGCAGAGGCTGAAACAGCATGGCCTGCAACCGATTATGCTGACCGGTGACACCCCGGCAACAGCAGCACTGATTGCCGGTCAGGTGGGGATCGCCTCCTGGTACGCACAGGCCCTGCCCGAAGACAAGGTCAGTCTGGTGCGACAGCTCCAGCAGCAGGGTCATTGCGTAGCCATGGCGGGTGACGGCATTAACGACTCTCCTGCCCTCTCCCACGCTGATCTGGGAGTTTCCCTTAAACACGGTTCAGACATTGCGCGGGAGACCGCTGATCTACTGCTGATGCGGGGCAAGCTGGACGACCTGCTGATTGCACGCGACATATCTCAAGAGGCAATGGATCTGCTCAAGACCAATTTCCGGCTGATCATGTCCATCAACTCTATTGCACTGGTCATGGCTGTCACCGGATTTGCCCCGCCTATGCTCTCTGCTGCACTGCACAATGCCGGAACCGTCGGGGTTGCCCTGCATGCACTGAAGCCCCTGAAACGCAAGGAAAAGGAATCAGAATAATCCAGAGAAACCCGTTCTCACGCGGAGCCGCAGAGTTCGCGGAGAGAAATCAAAACAACAAACCATTTCAGTGATGTTGACAACAAAAGCATACGTCTCAACTGCCTGAATTTTGACTTCGCGCCTCCGCGCCTTCGCGTGAAACAGTTTTTTCAAGGATGAATCAGATGCAACCAAAAACAAACGCACCTTCAACCATAGTACGGCATCACTTGATCCGCCACTACCTGCCGGGCCGGGTCCGCTTTCAGGCCCCCCGCCTGCATGACCGGCAGGTTGCATCAGGCGTCTCATCGTCACTGACTCTATTCAGAGGTGTACGCTCTGCAGAGGCAAACCCGGCCTGCGGCAGCCTGTTGGTTCAGTACGACAGAGAGAGTTGCAGCATTCAAGCACTACTTGTAGAACTTGAAGTATTGCTTTCAAAATCATTCATAAATTTTAAAGCAGCAGAATGTAAAACGGTCTGCACCAAGGCCAGTGACTGCGGCTGCACTGCCCCAACCACCCAACCGGTGGACCTGATTGGACTCAAACGCCGCTTCTGGGGACTCACCGTCACCGTTGCCGGTCTCTTTATCCGCAACAAGATGATCAGCACCCCTCTGGCAGGCGGTCTGTTCACACCGTTTGGACTTCTGTCTGCTGCCTTTGCTGTTCCGCTGGTCAAACGGGGAGTAAAGAGCCTGAAGCAAAAAAATGTGAATCTCGACGCCTTCCTGGGAGGCAGCCTGATGCTGGCCATTGCTGCCGGTGAGGTGGATGCCGCCCTGGAAATCCTCTGGATCGATTCAGGCGCTGATCTGATGAAAGGCTGGGTAACCGAGCGTTCCCGCAAGGCGATAGCAGACATCCTTGATATCAGCGGACACCACACCTTTGTGCTGCGGGACGGAATCGAGATTGAAATACCGGTCAGCTCACTGCATCCCGGCAATGTCGTGGTACTGCACACCGGCGAAAAGGTCTGTTTGGATGGCGAGATAGTCTTTGGTGAGGGGCTGGTGGACGAGTCCCCCATCACCGGCCGGGCTGAGCCGGTGCATGTAGTGCCGGGCAGCAGCGTCCATGCCGGCACCTTTGTCACCGGCGGCGTGATCCATGTCCAGGCCCGCTGTGTTGGTGATCGCACCTACCTGGCCCGCATCCTGCGGCTGGTGGAAGAGAGTCAGTCCAACCGCGCACCGATTGAAGGGGTAGCGGACCGGCTGGCACGCAAGACTGTTGCAATCGGTTTTGGCGCTACCTTGGCAACCCTGTTGCTTACCCGTAATCCCTGGCGCGCTTTTACGGTTCTGCTGGTCATGTCATGCCCCTGCGCCACCAGCCTGGCAGCCTCTTCAGCAGTCAGCTCTGCCCTGCATGCAGCAGCGCGACGCCAGATCCTGATCAAGGGTGGACGCTATCTGGAAGCAGTAGGCGACGCTGATCTGGTCTGCCTGGACAAAACCGGCACCCTGACCGGCAACCATCCCAAGGTCTGCGAGATTATTTCTGCCGGAAACCTCAGCACCAACGAGATCCTGTTGCTGGCCTGCACCGGAGAGGCCCACAACCACCATCCCCTGGCAGAGGCGATCAAGGAACGGGCAGCCGCAGCAGGGATTAGCCCCCTGCCCCACAGCCAGTGCGACTACTACCTGGGCAAGGGAATCAGGGCCATCATGGATGGCAAAGAAATTCTGGTGGGTAACCACAAACTACTGACCCAATGCAACATAACCTGCCAAACAGCGCAAAAGCTCGCAAAGCCGCTGATCAAGCGGGGCCTGACCGTTATCTATCTGGCCAGAGATCGCCAGATTGAAGGGGTGCTGGCCATTGAAAATCCCCAACGCCCGGAAACTGCCTCTGTCATCTCCAACCTGACACAACAGGGCTGCAGACTGGTCATGGTCACCGGCGATGAACCGGCAACAGCGGATGAACTGGCCCGCAATCTCGGCATCAGCCACTGCCATAGCTCACTATTGCCTGAGCAGAAGGCGGATCTGGTCAGCAGTCTACAGGCTGAAGGGTATCGCGTGATTATGGTGGGAGACGGCATCAACGATGCCCTGGCCCTGACCAGAGCAGACATCGGCATCGCCATGGGGGTAGCCGGATCGGAAGTTGCCATCGAGGCAGCCGACATCGCCCTGGTGGACGATTCCCTGTCCGGGGTGCTGTATGTCCGCGACCTGAGCCGTCAGACCCTGCGAATCGTCAACCAGAACTTTGCCATTGCCACCGGCACCAATATCATCGGCGTGGTTGCCGGAGCCCTAGGCATTATGGGGCCGGTTGCCGCCGGTATGCTGCATATCGTGCATACCCTGGGCATACTGGCCAATTCAGGGCGGCTGCTACAGTATCAATTACCATCAGACTAAATCGGCTTGGTTTCAACAGTGTGTATCGGGTAAAAGGTTGCCTCCTCCTTCTCTCTGCTCGTGTCAGGCCACACTGTTGAAACCAATATTCAAGAGGATACCAACATGGCGCTACTGCATGTCGATGAGTTGTATATGGGAGAAACCGCAGAAATTGTTGCAATCAACAGCGATTGCAACGACACCAAACGGCTGCGCAACATGGGACTGCGTGAAGGCAGAATGGTAGACATGCTGCATTGCGACCATATCTTCAGCAAAAAAATTGTACTTGGCCTGGACGGCACCCGGCTGGCATTTCCCATGTTATTGGCGGCGCATATTGTAGTCCGGCCGATCAGATCATACTTTGAAACGTTAAGGGATCAGGCAAGCTACGACCAGTTGACCGGCTGTCTGAACCGCCATGCAGGACAGCTCATAGCCAGGCAGGAAGTTGAAAAATACGCTGAAAATGACATCCCACTGGCAGTTTTAATGGCCGACATCGATCACTTTAAAAAGGTAAACGACACCTACGGTCATCCGGCCGGTGATGAAGTACTGAAAAAATTTGCTCAGGTTGCCGGCAGTGCATTGCGTCGCTGCGATCTGCTCTGCCGTTGGGGTGGTGAAGAGTTTCTGATCCTGTTACGTGGTACTGTTCAGGAAGAATCCTTGCAGATTGCCGACCGGATCAGAAGACGGGTTGAAAGCCTCATTTTCCCCCCTTACGAAGATTGCGGATTGCTGACCGTCAGCATCGGCAGTGCCGCCCTGCCACCCGGTAAACAGCTTGAAGAACTAGTAAGCGAGGCAGATCAGGCATTATACCGCGCCAAAAGGGAGGGAAGAAATCGGGTGGCGGCGTGCATGTAAGACTAAAACGAAACCGGTTTGAGAGAGAATCTAGAAAGCCGGGGTCATTTCAGGCACCCTGCAGGACAGAGTGCCTCTCGCTTCACCAGCTTGCCCAATCATTGGGGAATGCGGTTGATGCCCGGGACTCTTCAACCTTTAATCACTCTGAAGAGGTGGCAAGGATTAGTGAATTTATTGCTAGCAAGTACGGTCTTGCACCTATGGATGTCCAGATGATCCATGTATCAGCTCACCTGCATGATATCGGCAAGATCGGCATACCTGATGCTATCCTCAAGAAGCCAGGGCCTCTAACTGCTGAAGAAAAACTGCTGCTACAGCAGCATCCTGAAATCGGGGCGAAGATCGTCAAACCGGTTGATGCGTTCAGTACGCCAGATGGCATTGCCGATATTATCCTGCATCACCATGAACATTTTGACGGTTCAGGCTATCCGGCAAGGCTGGCCGGATTTGGGATTCCCGTTGGAGCCCGCATAGTAGCAGTAGCAGATTCATTATCAGCATTGCTGCAACACCGCTACTATCGCCCCGGCACTTCGTTTGAATCGGCATTGCACGAGATTGAGCGTTGCAGTGGCAGCCAGTTTGATCCTCAGATTGTACATCTGCTGCTGCAGTCAGCCGGCACTGTCAGAAAATTGCTGACTGAACACAGCATACCGGTGGCGCACCTGCTACAGCCGGATTTTGAATACCGGTCACCTCTACTCGCCTGTGAAGGATAGCCCGTATTCAAGCACCCTTCCTGACATTGAAACAGACGAGATAATCAGCGGCACTCCAGTCCGGTTTTAAGGTTAGCCAGATTACGGCGCATCAAGGTCAGGTAGCTGACACCTGCCCTGAAATCCTCTTTGCTCATGTCGTGCAGATTGTGCAGAGCCAGCACCTTGACCCCGGCCTCATGGGCAATGGTCTCGGTCAGACGTGGTGATACCAGCTCTTCGCTGAAGATATAGTGGACACCGCTGGTACGGATCTGCTGCACCAATGACGCCATCTGCGTTGCCGTGGGTTCGGCATCGGCATTGACCGAGACCGCCGCCTCATACTGCAGGCCATACCGCTTTGCCAGATAACCAAAGGCGTAGTGGCCGCCATGCAGCAGGGTTCTGGTTCTGCAGGCGCCAAGACCGGCACGGTAATCGGCATCCAGCTGGGTCATCTGCTGCTGTAGGGCAGCGGCATTGGCGCGGTAGCTAGCGCCATGGGCAGGATCCTTGGCGGCCATGGCTGCGGCTATCGTGGCCACCATGGTTTTGGCGTTAGCCGGGTCAAGCCAGATATGGGGGTCCAGTGCAGCATGTTCGTGCTGGTGGTGATCTTCGTGGCCATGCCCTGCGGGGCTCAGGGCAATCCCCTTGCTGGCATCGACAATGGTGATCGTGCTTGATCCGAGACCGCTCACAAATTTTTCAGCCCACGGCTCCATCAGCCGGTTGGTGTAGATGAACAGGCCGGCCTTGGCGGTCTTGACCGCATCCTCCGGCCTGGGTTCAAAGGCATGGGCCTCCACCCCGGGCGGCAGCAGCAAGGTAACCACGGCCTTGTCGCCAGCAATGCTGCGGGCAAAATCATAGATTGGAAACAGGGTGGTCACCACCTGCAACTTAGTGTTGTCAGACGCCGTGGTAATGTGTGGTTGATCCTGACATCCCGCTAGCAGCAGTGCGAGACTCAGCAGTAACAAACAGAGCATGTTCCGCATACCATCGTTTCCTTTCAGGCCGGTGACCGGCACCAGTTGCAACGCTCCCACGAACAACATCTTCAGAACTTCAGCACCAGGCCGTACAGGGCGGTCACATCGGTCTCCGGGCTGGTCAGGCCGAACTTGACACCGGTATCAATATCCAGGTGATCGTTAATCTGGTAGCGCAGACCGGTCAAGGCGTAGACCGGCAGCTCGTTTGAGGTCTTGTCCGGGTTGGTGGCCAGACCGAAATCAGCCACCGCAAACAGTCCTTTCAGCACTTCAGCCTCACCCGCAACCGAGCCGGACCAGAGGTTGCTGCGGTTTTCCGCCTTTTCCTCGGCAGTGCGATACGTATGGTGCTCATAGCCAAGGTTGGCGTGCAGGGCATAGGCGCCATCAGCAAACTCTTTGGTGGCAATCAGGGTGCCACCAAACTGCCAGCGGCCTTCTGACAGGCCGGCGCTGTACTTGCCGGTAGGCATGATTACGGTCGGTTTAATGGCAAAGCTGATGCCAGCCAGTTCGGCAAAGCGATACTTTACCTCCAGGGTCATATCGCCAAGACCATCGATGTTCGTGACTGCACCGTCTTCGTTGGTACGGGCCTGAAAGGTGTACGGCACGGCCAGCGACAGTCCCAGGTTCTGCAACAGGCCCGTGGTCAGCTTCAACTCGGCATCAGTGGTGTTGGTCCGCACGCTGCTGGCATCCCGTGTTTCGTGGTCATAGGCATAGGAGCCGTTCAGCTCGATCTCAAGCTTGCCCGGCTCCACGGTACCGGCATCATCGGTAAGCAAGGGCGGGGCCGCCAGGGCGGTGGCAGCGGTGGTCAGGGCAAAACAAAGGGTAAGGGTGGTTGCGCGTAGTGCAAACATACAGGTGCTCCTTTGGCGTACTCTGCATCAGGTAGACGCTTGGCCGCTTTTTACGCGCCTATTGATTATGTAAAGTGATTATAGTATCTCTAATGCAAATGCCTTCGCAATAACACAGGACGCCATGCCGAGTCAATCCGTTATTGCAAAAATATTCGCAAAAAGCAGGAAAGCGTTATATGCTTCGCAAAACATCACAACGTGACGCCATTCAAGCGGTTTTCCTCCAGCAGGACCGACCACTGGGTATTGAAGAGATTCTGTCTAATGGCAAGGAATTAGTGGCATCCCTTAACCAGGCCACGGTCTACCGCAACCTGAAGGTACTGCTGGAACAGGGCTGGCTGAATCAGATCAGCCATCCGTCGTTGGGTACGCTATACGAACGCAGCGGCAAAGGGCACCATCACCATTTTCATTGCCATAGCTGCAACAAGCTGTATGAACTTTCAGACTGCCCACCCGCTATTGAGGCTATGGCACCAAAAGGTTTCCAGGTCGACAGCCATGAGATCTTTCTGAGCGGCACCTGCTCAGGCTGTCGCACTCCCAGCCAACAGTAATCCTATCCTTTCAATCCAACTGCTCCGCCACATAAGCGGCAATGACCCGGGCGATCCGTTCCGGCTTATTCAGGTCGTTGTTGAACAGCAGATTGTACAACAGCGGATCACGATCGTTACGGTCAAGGAAATCACGGGTAAAGGCATCGCGCTGCTTTTGCTGTTTGACCACGAATGCCTCGGCTTCAGCCAGCTCCATGCCGTAACGCTTGGCTATATTTGCGCTCTTAAATGCCATTGAACCGTACAGGCTGAAGTGCCAGGCATGTTCAAAGTGGCGGGTAATGATGGCCCCTCCCAGCTCCATGATCACCACATTGCCCTGTTCCGCCAGTGAGACCACGTGACGGCAGAGCAGCTGAAAGCAGTCTTGACTGTGGGTCCAGCGGGGCGAAAAGGTTGCCAGGATATCGTCCAGCAGACGGTTCTTTTCCCCCAGGCTTTCCAGGATATCCCGCGAGATATTATGGCGCTGGGCCACTTCGTCAAGCACGGCCTGATCGATCAGCACCCAGGGTTCACCGGTCCGTTGCATCATCAGTTCGACCAACTGCTCGGCCACCGGATACCCCTGACAGCCGAACTGACGGGAGATGGTGATGCAGGGGCGCGGTTTCGAGCGTTTGTGGCGCTCGGCTGCCTTATGTTTGCGGACCCGGTTATACTCCTCAAGGGCGCCGATACGCAGGTCAACGGATGGGATAAACAAATTATCGGGCATTGACGACTCCAGTCACACGATCATACAGGGTTATAGCTCAAACAGGTGGGCGGCAACGATTAATTGATCCGGTTTCCCCAGCACCAGCACGATATCGTCCGCTTCAAACTGCCAGACCGGGTCCGGGTTTGAATTCACCTCATCGCCGCGCCTGATCACCAGCACAGAGGCGCCGGAACGATCCCGCAGCAACCCGTCCCGCAGTTGCGTGCCTGCAATGGCCGAACCGGGCTGCACCCGGAAGGTTGCCAGTTCCACACCGGACAGATAGCCGCTGATACCGGTGGCATGGCTGTGACGGCGGCTGATGGTCCGGAACATCTGATAGGAATCCCGGCGAATCTCGGCAATGCAGTGTTCAATCTGATCGCTGGGGATCAGATAGGTGCGCAGGACCCGGGAAAATATCTCGACCGAGGTCTCGAACTCCTCCGGCACCACGTCGTTCACCCCCAACTGATAGAGCGGCTCCATCTCGGCCACGTAACGGGTCCGCACAATCAGGTGGATGGTGGGCCGCAGCATCCGGGCCTGGGCAGCCACCCTCCGGGTGGCGGTGGCGTCCGAGATGGCGATCACCATGATGCGGGCCTTTTCGATCAGGGCATGGGAAAGGATCTCCGGCTTGGAAGCATCGCCAAAGATGATCCTGGTCCCCTTCTTGCGCTCGGCCTTAACTGTGTGGTGGTTGGATTCGATGGCGATATAGCGGATGCCGTTGCCGTTTAAGACCCTGGCCAGGTTCTTGCCGTTGATCCCGAAGCCCACAATGATGACATGGTCTTCCATGGGAAAGCGCTCATGACTGACACCGGTTGCCCTGGTACCGCGCTTCAGCACGGCCGGCAGCCAGGCCGAAAGCCTGTTTGCCAGTGGTTCGGCAAGATTGAGGGCAAAGGGGGTCAGTGCCATGGTGGCAACCGAGGCTGCCAAAAAGAGCTGATACTGCTCGCTGTTCAGCAACCCGTATTTCTGACCCACCTGGGAGAGCACAAAGGCGAACTCCCCCACCTGGGCCAGCAACAGCCCGCTGATCAGGGCCGGCTTGGGGGGAAACCTGAGCACCAGCGCGGCTCCGGTTGCCACCAGCCATTTGATCAGCACGATCCCGAGCACGATCAGCAGCACGATCAATGGGTGCCGCAGCACCACGGTGGGGTCCAGCAGCATCCCCACCGAGATGAAGAATAGGCTGATAAAGGCATCCCGAAACGGGATGATGTCCCCCATGACCTGATGGCTGTATTCTGACTCAGAGATGGCCAGACCGGCGATAAAGGCCCCCAGGGCCAGGGAGAGCCCCACCTGGGCCGTCAAAAAGGCGGTGCCAAACCCCACAAAGATGATGGTCAGGATAAACAGCTCGCGGCTCTTGGTCCGCACCACCTGGTTGAAGATCCAGGGCACGGCAAAGCGGGCGCTGAAGTGGGAAACCACCACCACCACCAGCGCCTTGGCAGAAACAATCACGATCCCGGTCAGGCCATCCCCCGCCCCCCCCAGAAACGGGGTAAACAGCATCAGCGGCACCACACAGAGATCCTGAAAGATCAGAATCCCCAGGCAGGTCTTGCCGTGGGGCGAATCCATTTCACCGGCATCCATCAACAGCTTCATCAGGATGGCCGTGCTGGAGAGCGAGACCAGAAAGCCGAAAAAAACCGCCTGTTGCCAGGAGAATCCCAGCAGCAGCCAGACCAGCGCCACCGCCGTGATGGTCACCCCCACCTGGACCCCGCCCCCCCACAGCACCAGATGCTTGATCCGCAGCAGTTCCTTCAGGGAGAACTCGATACCGATGGTGAACAGCAGCAGCACCACGCCGATCTCCGCCAGCTGCTCAACCTGATGGGTGTCTCTGATCAGACCGAGCGCATAGGGACCAGCCAGGATACCGGTACAGAGAAAACCGATGATAGAGGGCAGCTTGAATTGCCGGAACAGTACCACCGTGACCAGTGCCAGACCAAACAGCAGCACCAGGTCCTTTAAGAGTTGAAACTCCATGGATTAGCGATCCTTAGCCATATTGAAACAGACAAAAGGCAGGGTCATGACAGCCCTTGTCCAATAACTCCGCCATCTGCTGCGGCGGCAACGGATGACTGAAGTAGTAGCCCTGCAGCTCATCACAGCCATGCTGGTGTAAAAACTCGACCTGGTCCATCCGCTCAACCCCTTCGGCAATCACTACCAGCTTGAGGCTGTGGGAAAGCGCGATGATCGCCTCCACGATACTGGCGGAATCACCGCTCTGGTCAGCGATCTCCTGTACAAAGGACTTGTCGATCTTGAGCCGGTCCAGCGGGAAATGTTTGAGGTAGCTAAGGGAGCTGTAGCCGGTGCCGAAGTCGTCGATGGCCAGCTTGACCCCCATCTCCTTCAGGGCCTGCAGGGTTGCCCGAGTCCCCTTTAGATTCTCAATCAGCATCCCCTCGGTCAGTTCCAGTTCCAGCAGATGGGCAGGCAGGCCGGAGTCGGCCAGCACCGACTGTACCGTCTTGATCAGACCCGGATCACGGAACTGCTTGGCCGACAGGTTGACCGCCACCCGCACCGGCGGCAAGCCCTGGGCAATCCAGGCAGCAGCCTGGCAGCAGGCCTGCTCAAGCACCCAATTGCCGATCGGCACGATCATGCCGGTCTCTTCAGCCATCGGAATGAAACGTTCCGGTGAGACCACCCCCAGTTGCGGGTGCTGCCAGCGTAACAGGGCCTCCACCCCCACGACCCCACCGGAGCTGAAACTAACCTGGGGCTGGTACACCAGGCTCAGCTCCTGACGCTCAAGGGAATGCCGCAGGTGGCTGCCCAGGGTCAGCAGCTCAAGCGACAGGGTATGCATGGCAACCGAATAGAAGCTGTAGGTGTTCCGGCCCTGATCCTTGGCATGGTACATGGCGGTGTCGGCGTTTTTGAACAAGGTCTCGACATCCTCGCCATCAAAGGGAAAAAGCGAGATGCCGATGCTGCCGCCGGTGTAGATCTCCCGTTCTCCCAAGTGGAGCGGCTGCGCCAGGGCCTGCAACAGCTTGGTGGCCACCTCGGCTACGGCCTGACGGTTGGCAGGCCCTTCCAGCAACACCACAAACTCATCGCCCCCCAGGCGGGCCACGGTATCGGAACTCCTCAGGCAAGCGCTCAACCGCTCGGCCACGTACTGGAGCATCTGGTCGCCGCAGCCATGTCCCAAAGTATCGTTGACCTCCTTGAAGCGGTCGAGGTCAATGAACAAGAGCGCCACCAGCTCGTTGTGACGACTGGCCCGGGAGAGCATCTGCGACAGGCGGTCCTGCAAAAGCGCCCGGTTCGGCAGGCCGGTCAGCATGTCAAAGTAGGCCAGACGTTCGATCTCTTGGGCAGCAGCGCGGCGTTCGGTGATATCGGTGTACAACAGTACCATCTGCTTGACCGCGCCATCGGCATCCTTAAGCGGCGTGCCCACCAGATGGTAATGCCGGCCATTGTGGCAGAAATCGGTCTGTTCCACCCGACGCCTGGTGGCCAGGATCTGGTCGAGGATGCACTCTTCCCGCTCATGTCCGCAGATCAGGCTGCGCAGATATTTGCCCACCACCTTTTTCTGGCCTGCAAAAAAGGCCCCGTGGCTGTAGTAGTTGTAGGCGGTCACCTGCATCTGCTCATTCACTACAATGATGCCGGCGCCGGCCGAGTCAAAGATCGCCTGCAGCTCATCACGAGTAGCAGTCAGGTCGTGGTTGGTCTTGTGCAGGTGTTCCAGCACCTGCTCAAACGCCTCGGTCACAATCCCGATCGGATCAACCGCCAGCAAGGTGTTGTCATCCAACTCCTCCTGTTTGAGGGGGACGGTGCCCATGACCTTGAGCAGATGATCGGTCTTGGCGCGGATATACCCGATCAAGGCGCTGTTTTTTGCCAGCAGCTGCTCAAGCTGCTGCTGGGCAGAAACCGGCGCCTCTGTTGCTGCACTGTCGAGAGATGTGCGGGAATCCGGGGACATCAGGCGTTTCCTGAAACGACAATGCGGTAGAAACCTTCTTTTTTCTCCACCTTGACCTTGTAGCCCATATTGCCGGCGGTCTCGGAGATATGCATGGTGGAACTGCGATTATCCGTCAAAAAGACCAGGCCAAGCGTCGCCTCCTTCAGTTGCTGCTTGGCCCCGTTAATCTCGCGCAGGGCGGTCAGCAAGGTAGAGGGGCAGATCTGGCCGCGCAGATCAAATTCTTTGATTTCAGTTGGTTGGTTCAACATATAGCATCCTTTACCTTAACGCCTTGGCATAACCAGACGGGTCAGTAGCAGACCTCCCACCCAGGCGCCCGGCACAAGCCCCAGCAGAAACAGCATGCTCTGCAACGCCAGGATCGGCAGCCCGCCAAACAGGTGCCAGATATTGCAGGCCGGCGCCATCCGCGCGGCAAGCCCCATGATGCAGCCCCCCAGCAGCGCAGATACCGCCTGACGCCACGGCAGGCTGAAACGGATCCGCCACTCGCCCAGGCTGATGGCTGAACAGGCTGCACCGGCAACAATACCGCCAATCAGGGGGAATTGCAGTAGGGCAATACCGTCAAGGGCATAACCGGGGCCACCTGAGACGAGCCCACCGCCCAAGGGCGGCAGATAGTGCAACGGCACTGCCTTGAAATAGCTAAGTGTTGCATAATGCGCCGGACTGAGCCATTTGACAAGCACTGCCCCCATTTTGGCGTAGGAGGTGGTGATCCCCATCGGCATACCCTGCAGCAAAACGGTACCAGCACCCAGTACTGCCAAGCCCACTGCAGCCTGCCAGGGTTGCAGGTATCCCTCCACTACCAACGGCTCTGCCAGCTTGCCCTGGCGCCACCACTGCAGGGTCAGCAGCAACAGCAGCAGCCCAAGCGGCAGCACCAGCGACCAGGGCGCTAATCCCAGCAGTTGCGGCAGCGTAACGCTTTGCACCGGCAGCGCCAGTGCCTTTGCGATCCCCTGCCACCTGGGGTGCAGCTCCGCATACAGGGTGCTGCCGCCCACCAAACCGACAAATGCCAGCAGGGAGGAAAAACTGCCCGCCCCCAGCTTGTAGAGCGTACCAACCACACAGCCGCCCGCCAGAACCATACCGATGCCGAACAGAAATCCACCCAGCAGGTTGGCCCACGAGGGAGGACCAAACAGGGGAAAGGGCACCGCCGCAAGACCGAGCAGGTGGAGCAGCTCAAACAGCAGCACTGATACAGCCACGAGCAGCAGCAACGTCCTGAGGCGACGTACGGCCCCGAACAGAAACAGATCCCTGAAGATACCGGCCAGACAGTAATCGGACCGGTGCATCAGAAATCCGGCCAGTGCTCCCAGTAAAAAGCCGGCCAGCAGCATGAACGCATGCACCGCTGTCATCGCTTCCCGCCTTTTGTGCTGCCACTACTGGAATCTCCTGCTGTCTGCCCGGACAGCAGGGCATGTCTCCGGTCAATCGCGGCCTGCAGATCAAATTTGCGCCTGCAGCCCTCATAACTCATAAAGCGGATCGTGCCAAAGACCGGCCGTTCACCCCAGGCCCGGTCATGCACCCCGCAGATGGACCAGGCAATCCCGGCGTAGCCGTTTGGATCGCGGCCATCCAGGGCATAACGGTCATTCAACTGCACGGCAATGTCCATGGCGATCTCCGGGCTTTCCGACCATTCCAGGATCTTCTTAGCCCAATACATGCGCAGATACCCGTGTATCCTACCGCGCAACAGCAGTTCCTGCTGGGCGGCATTCCAGAGTGGATCATGGGTCAGCGCCTGCTCAAACTGTTCAGCAGTATAACAGAACTGCCGCGGATCATGGCGATGCTTTTCCAGGGTCCTGCTGGCCCAGTCCGGCGCAGCCCCAAGCGTATCGTAGCCCGGACAATGCAGGCAAAAATTATCGGCAAGTTCACGCCGTACCAACAACTCTTCCAGCAGTGCCGCAGCATCGTCCGTATCACCCTGTGCTGCCACAGCCAGGGCCACCCGCTGGGGTGAGAGCTGGCCAAAATGCAGCCAGGCCGACAGGCCCGACTGGCCCTCAAGCGCCGGGTTATTGCGTTGTACCGCATAGCCGGTCAAACGGTGCTGGACAAAATCAGCCAGGGCAGCGGCTGCTGCCTTTTCTCCCGGCTCAGGAGCAGCCAGCTCCCCTACGGACCGGTCAAGGCACAGCCGTGACAGTAACGCGGGCGAATCAAACAGCGGTACCTGCCCCTGCCAGGCAAATGGATGCAACACCACCTGCGGCAACGCAGTCAGAAACTCCGGCCACAGACGCCTCAGTTTGGGCCGCAGCGTATAGGCACCATACTCGCGCTTGTTTGAGGCATACCGGCACGGCACCACATTATGGCCATCCACCTCGATCACCGCCACCGGCACGGTTGCGGCAACCGTGGCAAACCACTGCCGCTTGATCCGCAGCGGATCAAAATCCACCACCACGCAGCCGACCCGCTGCTGGGTAACAAATCCTGCCATGGTGGCTTCAGGCTCACCGCGCAGCAGCACAAACGGTATCCGCAGTTCCTGCAGACGTGCAGCAACCTGCTCAAGTCCCCGCAGCATAAAGCCGTACTGACGCAAGGTGGCCCCCAGAAAGCCCTCTGCCAGGGTAAAGACTACCACCAGCGAAACGCGACGCGCCAATGCCAGCTGCTGGGCATGGTACAGGCCCCAGTTGTCGGCCACCCGCTGCTCGCGGCTCATCCAGTACAGCACCGGGCCTGCGGTATGGGCGGCCTGATTAAGCGGATGTATGCGGCGTTGATCGATCATCATATCTGACTCAGACTCTGTTCGGCCTCCACCAGCACCCGCCAGAGGTCCTCGCTCTCTCCCATCCCAACCCGAATCAAAAACGAGGCAATGCTCAGGTTGGTACGGGCGCGAAACAGCTCCACCTGCCAGAGGAAGTCATCGCCCACCGGCGGCCCCTCATCCAGGTAGGCCTCCAGAAAGATCGTTTCCGGCAGCCGCTCCAACAGTTCGGAGTGGCTGAACAACTGGTTACGGTACTGGGCCAGAAAGCAGCCCACATCAAAGGCAGGCGGTAGCATTAAAGAACTGCCGAAATCAATGGCTGCCACAAACAGGGTGTCGCGGTTTTCCTGCTGATCCTGGCCGAGCATGACATTCTTGGGATGAAAATCGCCATGTCCCTGCACCAAGCAGTCCGCAGCGCAAATCTGATCATGCTCTGCCGCCAGGATCGCCTCGGCGATCTGACGGGCGCGGCCAGTGTGGCGATGATTGATCACCTCAAAGCGGGACAAGTAATGCCGCAGCCTGCCCTCTTCCCGTTCGGCAAACTCTTCCGCAGGGGTCACGGCCAGGTTGGCCGTGTGCAGACGTCCCAGCCAGCGCCCGGCCAGCTCCAGAAACCAGCGGGCATCGGCATGGTTGGCGGCCAGCAGCTTGTCGTACAACGACTTGCCCCTGATCCCCTGCTCAATAATGGTCATCCGCGCTGCATCGATCTCGATCGGTTGCGGCACCCGGTAGCGGCCTTCGGCAAAACCGGCCGATGCCACCGCTGCCATGATCCGCTCGGCCCGCTCCGTGCTTTTCCACTTCTTTTCATCCTGTAGGGTACGGATGATGATCCGCTCACGGTTCTCATCCCCCTCCTTGGTACCAAAGGTCACCTCGGTCACCAGGGCATTGGCGCCGGAGCGGGGTATTTCCTTGAAAAAGGGGCGGCAACGCCCGGCCCGCAGCTCGCTGGCCAGCTCGTTGATCGTGGCAACCGGATGATCGAAGATGGTGGGATAGGCCCCGGCATACTGGGCCCCATGGGTGTCGGTGCCGGCAATGGCAATAAAGCGCAGACGATGCCAGTCTGCCAGGCCGCGGCTGTTCTCTGCCACGCCATGGTTGGAACTGAAGATCTCCACCCCATCCAAAAGCGGGTTCAAGAGCTGCTCGTCACTGGGGTGGCGGCCCTTGCGAAAGGCATGGGCCAGCACCAGGGCTGCCTGGGGCCACGCCTGCCTGATCTGCTCAAGCGGCGTGCCTTTGGGGAGCGCGGCCTCGGCGCCATAGACCAGCAGATCACCATGTTCTTTGGTGGTCACCTCCTGGGCAGACAGGATCAGGAAGTGGTCCGGCACCCCGGCCTGATAACGGAGCGTAAGCAGCTCTGCCGCAGACCAGAGGGCATGGTGGTCGGTCAGCACAATCCCCTGCAGCCCGCGGGCCAGTACCCGCCGGATCAGTTCAACCGCCGGTACCGAGCTGCAGCGTGATTTTTCCGCAGTATGACAGTGCATCTCGAGTAGCATGCGTATACACCTCCTGATGATTACGCAATAAACGGCAGTTAGCCACAGAGTTCACAGAGAGCACAGAGGTATCTATACAATAGCACCCGACAACAAGGCCAAGTGCTGTAAGTGCTTTTTAAAAATCTTGATTTGCCTGTTTTTGCACTGTGGACTCTGTGCCCTCTGTGGCAAAAGTTTTCCTGATTAACGTCAATCTTCCGCAGACTATCAAGTCCCCCTTTAGCAAAGGGGGGAACTTTGGGCGGTAGATCAGTGCTAATCGGTAATTTTTTTAACGTTATCGTTCCAGCGCCTTCTTGGTCTTGTGCGTCGCCACTGCCTGCCAGGGATCATCGGGCCAGGGGTGCTTGGGATAACGGCCTCGCAGCTCCTTGCGCACCTCAAGGTAGCCGCGCTGCCAGAACCCCTGCAGGTCTCGGGTCACCGCCACCGGCCTGCCAGCCGGTGACAACAGGTGCACCAGCACCGCCCGCCTGCCCCGGCAAACCGTGGGTGAGTCTGCCAGACCAAACAGCTCCTGCAGCTTTACCGCCAGCACCGGCCCCTCTGGATCACTGTAATCCAGGCTACTGCGGCGGCCGCTGGGCACTGTTATGGTAACAGGAAGTTCCCGATCAAGCAGTTGCAACAACCGCCACCCCACCAGCTCCTGCAGCAGGTGCAGCATATTCAGCCGCCCTAGGTCCTGGATAGAGCGCAGCCCTGCTGCATGGGGCAGCAACCACCCTTCCAGGGATGCCAGCAACCCTGTTGGGGAAAGGTCCGGCCAGGTCTCTTCAGGCATGCAGTCGGCAGCCAACTGTACCCTGGCCTGTAGCTGCCGACCGGCCTCAGACCAGACCAACAGCTCCAGACCTTTACGCTGCACCTGTTCTTGCAGCAACGGCCAGGCCTCCTGATCACTGGGCGTAACCTGACGGCTGGCCAGGACCACCGCGCCCAACTGTTCCTGCTCTGCAGCCATGACCCGCTCTGCAGCGGCATCCCACCAGACCTGGCGCTGCTGGATCAACAGGTGCGGCAAGCTGGCGCGCACCTCGGCAGCAGTGCAGCTGATTGCCTGCCGGATCACCCCCTCGGCATTGCTGCCGCCGGCAAGCTGCAATGCCACCAGCAGCTCCGTTGGTGCCAGCCCCTCGGCCAGCCGCGCCCCCTGACCCGATGCCAGCAGATAGCGCTGCTGCTCCCTGGCACGCTGCTGGGCCAGCCTGTCCGGCCAGGCAGCCAGGTAGGGTGACAGCAGCGGGTCAGGTGCTGCCTGCAAGCCAACACCGGTACCATAACGCCGCATCAGGGCCAGCAGTTGCTGTTCGGTCTGCTTGATGGCAACACGGGCTGTGCTGCGGTGCGACAGCTCAGCTGCCATGCGACAGGCCTCGGCCAGCATGCCCTGGGCCTCTGCCGCCACCAGCAGCCTGGCCAGGCGCGGATGCAGCGGCAGACGCACCATCCGCCTGCCCATGGCTGTGATGGTAACGCCACCATCCAGGGCGCCCAAGAGCTGCAAAAGCGATCGTGCCGCTGTCAGATGGGCAGCAGGCGGCTGATCCAGCCAGGCCAGTTGCTGGGCATCCGTGCAGCCCCAGGCTGCCAGCTCCAGCACCAGCGGCGCCAGATCAGCCGTCATGATCTCGGGCGGGCTAAAGGGCGTCATGGCCGTGAAACTCTGCTGGCTGTAGAGGCGATAACAGACACCGGGCGCGGTCCGGCCTGCCCGGCCACTGCGCTGCCGGGCCGAGGCCTGCGAGGCCCGCACGGTCACCAACTGCTCCAGGCCGCTGGCCGGATCAAGCTGCAGACGGCGTGTCAACCCGCTGTCCACCACGATCCGCACCCCGTCAATGGTCAGGCTGGTCTCGGCAATGTTGGTGGCCAGCACCACCCGGCGTTGCACACCCGGCAGCACCGCCCGCTGTTGCTCGCTAAAGGGCAGCTCACCATAGAGCGGACAGATTACCAGATCGGCAAGCCCTTCCAGTTGCTGCGCAACCGCCCTGATCTCGCCGCTACCCGGCAAAAAGGCCAGCAGATCGCCCGGTTCCTCTGCCAAGGCCTGTTTGATGGCCCTGCTCATTCGTTGTATCAGGGGCAGGCGTGCATCACCCTCCAGATAACGGGTTTCAACCGGGAATATCCGCCCCTCGGCGCTCACCACCGGTGCATTGCCCAACAGTGTCGCTATGGGCTGGCAATCAAGCGTAGCTGACATCACCAGCAGCTTCAGATCGGGCCGAAGGACAGCCTGCGATTCCAGGCAGAGCGCCAGGCCAAGATCCGCATGGATGCTGCGCTCGTGGAATTCATCAAAGATCACGCAGGCCACCCCCTTCAGCTCAGGGTCTTCCTGCAAGCGCCGGGTCAGAATCCCCTCGGTCACCACCTCAATCCTGGTTGCCCTGGAAACCTTGCGCTCAAACCTGATGCTGTAGCCCACGGTCTGCCCCACTGCCTCGCCCAGGCTTGCAGCCATGTAGCCCGCTGCCGAGGCAGCCGCAATCCTGCGCGGCTCAAGCATGATGATCCTGCCTGCCTCAGCCGGAATACGCTGCAGCAGCGCCAACGGCACCTGGGTGGTCTTGCCTGCGCCGGGCGGAGCGGACAGCACCGTGTTGGGATGCGTCTGCATGCTGCTCAACAGGGCCGGCAGGCAATCGTGAATGGGAAGCCTCAACTGCATATCAGAGCCGGTCCAAGGGCGAGGTCACTCCCCTGCCCCCCTTGTTCAAGACATGGGTATAGATCATGGTGGTCTGCACATCCTTGTGCCCCAACAACTCCTGCACCGTGCGGATATCATAACCGGCCTGCAGCAGGTGGGTAGCAAAGGAATGCCGCAGGGTATGGGGGGTCACATTCTTGGTCAGCCCGGCATCCGTAGCTGCCTGCTTGATGGCCCGCTGCAACCCTTTTTCATCCAGGTGGTGCCGTCTGGTCACACCGGAACGGGGATCAACCGACAAACGAAAGGAAGGGAACACGTACTGCCAGGGCCATTCCCGCCCTGCATTTGGGTACTTGCGGGCCAGACTCTCAGACAGCCAGACCTCACCAAATCCCTTCTGCAAGTCTTGTTCATGCAGCAGTCGCACCTGTTTCAGATGTTCCTGCAGCGGCTGCACAAGCGATTGCGGCAGCATGGTCACCCGATCCTTGGCCCCCTTTCCTTCTCTGATCACCAGTTCGTACCGTTCAAAATCCAGATCCTGCACCCGCAAGCGCAACCCCTCCAGCAGACGCATGCCGGTACCGTAGATCAGACGGGCCAACAGGGCATAGGCCTGCGGCACATGAGCAAGCAGGGCCTGCACCTCCTTCTCGGTCAGCACCACCGGCAGCCGCTTCGGCTTTTTGGCCTGCTCCACCTCATCCAGCCACGGCAACTGGATCTCAAGCACCTCTTTATACAGAAACTGCAGGGCAGCCTTGGCCTGATTCTGGGTAGCTGCAGCCACGTTTCGCTCGGTTGCCAGATGGGTGAGAAACGCCTCAACTTCTTGCTTGCCCATTTCTTGCGGGTGCCGTTTGTTGTGGTACAGTATGTAGCGCTTTGCCCAATCAAGGTAGGCATCTTCGGTGCGACGGCTGTAATGTTTAAGCCTGATCCGATCACGCAACTGGTCGAGTAACCTGGGCTTGGCAGGCTGATTTTGCATGACGTTTTCTCCGCAAAATTTAGGACGTTTTTTATTTTTGTTAGGTTAATAATAACAGCAAATTACAAAATGTCACGCAGCATAAAACGACAATTTGACGTTTTTTTACCAAAAAATTAGGGTGTCTAATAAACGTTAAGCGACATAACTAGCCGGAATCACGTAATTACTATTCAGGAAAAAGCGACAAAACCCGGCTGACAATTTTACAAAGGTGTGAAAACATGATACTTGGCGAAGCTAGCTGCGCTACGCATAACGCATTATGCGGCACGCGGTCGTCGCTTCGCGACTCCCCTGTACCTTCGCATCTTCGTTTGGTATTTCATTTGCTGGAAAGTTAGTTATCTCTAAAGTAGTAACCACCGACCAGCTAGTTATGACGCCTAACGTCTCGTTCAACGCGAACTTTCGCCGCATGGTAAGTGGCTTTGACGTTGACTTTCCCGTTAAAAATCGGTTTTTCGAGCGTTTCCGCCTTGAGGCGCAAGTCGGTTAACTCGTATCACGTTAGAGTTTCGGAGTAACACTTGTTGCTAGAATTCAAAAACGTACGCCAATTCCGCAATGAACCAACTCGCCGCTGGTTCTCTTCACCCGACATGGACTTCATTGTCTGGTTCAATACTGACAACGAACCTATCAGTTTTGAACTTTGTTATGACAAGAAAGGGTTGGAAAAGGCATTAAATTGGGGGCAATCTGGCTTTGTCCATACAGCAGTTGACGACGGCGAAAACAGGCCGGGGAAATACAAGGCATCGCCAGTCCATATTGCCGACGGTGAACCTGAAATTAACCGCGTTTACAGCCAGTTTTTGCAAGAGTCCAACGGTTTACCAGAGGAACTTGTACAGTTTGCGCTAGCGGCACTCAGCAGTCATCCGGCGTACGTGCCGCAACTCTAACGGCTCAATCAACTCGGACTGGCTTACTCTGCGCTGAATTTCACCAGTTTCTCAGTCGTCAGTTGGTCGGTTAGTCAAGCAGAATCGCTCCGGCATCGCCAGCCGGTTATCTCGTAAACGTTAGAAGCCTTTTGTACCAGCGTCCTCCGTGGCACCTAAAGTCAAAAACGCTTCGGCCAGCTAGGCCGCATTAAATCTGGGCTGGCGGGCTTTTCGCAGCAGTTGAAAATCAGGGGTTGTTTGGTAAGCCGTTTCAGTTGCTCGGCAAGTTCCGGCAAATCAGCAGTTCCGGCCCCGGTGGGTGGTTTTGGGCAGCGCAAGGTAAACACCAGCTTGGGTCAGTGCTTCTCTGCTCCTAACGGCTCAATCAACTCGGACTGGCT
>CAZUSH010000063.1:0-22126 GCA_964622705.1 uncultured Geobacter sp.
AGCAGATCCGCTACATACCGCTGGGCCGGGCCGGCAACGGCATCCAGGAGGGAGGGAACTGATGCGCATCCTCGTTACCGGCGGCGCCGGCTTCCTCGGCAGCCACCTCTGCGAACGGCTGCTGGGGGAAGGGCACGACGTCATCTGCCTGGATAACCTCTTCACCGGCAGCAAGGACAACATCATCCACCTGATGGACAGCCATCGCTTTGAGCTGATCCGCCACGACATCGTCGAACCGATCCTGCTGGAAGTGGACCGGATCTACAACCTGGCCTGCCCGGCCTCGCCGGTGCATTACCAGTACAACCCGGTCAAGACCGTCAAGACCAGCGTCATGGGCACCATCAACATGCTGGGCATGGCCAAGCGGGTCAAGGCCCGCATCCTGCAGGCCTCGACCTCGGAGGTCTATGGTGACCCGCAGGTCCACCCCCAGCGGGAGGAGTACTGGGGCAATGTCAATCCGATCGGCATCCGCAGCTGCTACGATGAGGGCAAGCGGGTGGCCGAGACCCTGATGATGGACTATCATCGCCAGAACAAGGTTGACATAAGAATTATCCGCATCTTCAACACCTACGGCCCCCGCATGGCGGAAAACGATGGCCGGGTGGTTTCAAACTTCATGCTGCAGGCCCTCAAAAACGAAGATATTACCGTCTTTGGTGAAGGTCGGCAGACCCGCTCATTCTGTTATGTCAGCGACCTGATCGACGGTATGATCAGGATGATGGAAAATGAGCAGGCGTTCATTGGGCCGGTTAACCTGGGCAACCCGGTTGAAAATACGATTCTTGAATTTGCTGAAAAAATCATTACAATAACCGGGTCAAACTCCAGGATTGTCAACAAACCGCTACCCCTGGACGATCCGAAACAACGGCGGCCCGATATCAGCCTGGCGCAGGAAAAGCTCGGCTGGCAACCGCAGGTTGGTCTGGAAACCGGCCTCAAGGCTACTGCTGACTACTTTGCTGCGCGTTGCCGCAGGGGGTAAGATGACCGGCATGCGCATAACACGTCGCACCTGGCTGATTCCGGCGGCCTGCCTCGCCTTCATCCTGTTCTTTACCGTCTTCGGCGAACGGGGACTGCTGCGGATTTATGAGATGAAGCAGGAAAAGGCCCGCATTGCGACACGGGTGGCAGATCTACGCCTGGAAAACCAGAAGCTGCGCCTCTCCCTTGAAGCGCTGCGCAGCGACCGTCACCAGCTGGAGCGGATAGCCCGCAAAGAATTGGGACTGGTCAAACCGAATGAAGTCATCTATCAGTTTCCGCCGAACGGAAACAAGTGAGGCAGGGATCTATGGCTCGTCAAAGCTGTGCTGTCTGCGCTTGGCGCGAGACCTGTGCCAAACGATTTGCCGTCACCGACGGTGGGGCGCGTTGCCCCGATTTTTCACGCGATATCACCATCAGGGATCAGGATGAGCAGCCTGCCCCCACCAGTACCGACACCACGAAGGAAACCCCCAAGCAATGATCCGCCAACAACTTGCCGCACTGGCGACACAGGCCCTGTACACGGCCCGTACTGCCGGCGCCTTATCTTCGGAAAGCTTTCCCAACGTTACCATCGACACCCCGGCCAATGAGAGCCATGGCGATTTTGCCTGCAATATCGCCATGCAGCTGGCAAAACCAGAACGAAAGGCCCCCCGTCAGGTTGCTGAAGCGCTCCTGCTGCACCTGCAGGACGAAAATCGGCTGGTCAAACGAGCCGAGATCGCCGGTCCCGGTTTTATCAACTTCTTTATCAGCCCGGCAGCCTGGCAGCAGTGCCTGCCCCGGATCGAAGCCGCAGGCGGCAGCTACGGTTCCAGTACGAGCGGCAACGGCAGGAAGGCCCAGGTCGAATTTGTCAGCGCCAACCCGACCGGCCCGCTGCATATCGGCCACGGACGCGGTGCCGCCATCGGTGATGTGCTTTGCCGCCTGCTGAACGCCACCGGCTGGGAGGTCACCCGTGAATTTTACTACAACGACGCCGGAGCCCAGATCAACAACCTGGCCCTGTCGGTTCAGGCCCGCTGCCGCGCACTTGAACCGTCTGATCCCAGTTGGCCCGCCGACGGCTACCAGGGGGAGTACATCAAGGAGGTGGCGGCCGCCTACCTGGCCAAGGAATCGGTCCATGCCGATGATCAAGAGGTCACGGCAGCCGGTGATCCCGATAACCTGGACGCCATCAGGCGTTTCAGCGTGGCCTGGCTGCGTCGCGAACAGGACCAGGATCTCAAGGCCTTTGACGTCGGTTTTGATAACTACTTTCTTGAATCAAGCCTCTATCGCGACAACAAGGTTGATGAGACCGTGGCCAGCCTGATAGCCAACGGCCACACCTATGAGCAGGACGGTGCGCTCTGGCTGCGTACCACTGACTTCGGCGACGACAAGGACCGGGTCATGCGTAAGACCGACGGCAGCTATACCTATTTTGTGCCGGACGTGGCCTACCACCTCAACAAGTGGCAACGCGGCTTCGTCCGGGTTGTCAACGAGCAGGGAGCCGACCACCACAGCACCGTCACCAGGGTGCGGGCCGGTCTGCAGGCCCTGAACGCCGGCATCCCGCAGGGCTGGCCGGAATACGTGCTACACCAGATGGTCACGGTCATGCGGGGTGGTGAAGAGGTCAAAATCTCCAAACGGGCCGGCAGCTATGTGACCTTGCGCGACCTGATCGACGAGGTGGGACGCGACGCGACCCGCTTCTTCTTCGTGATGCGGCGACCGGATTCGCAGCTGGTCTTTGACATCGATCTTGCCAAGCAGCAATCCCTGGACAACCCGGTTTATTACGTCCAGTACGCCCATGCCCGCATCTGCAGCATCTTCGAGAACGCCGCAGAGAAAGGGCTGAGCATCCCCTGGCAAGAAGAAATCCAGAAACTTCTGCCGTTGCTTGAAACAGCCGAAGAGCTCCGCTTAATCAAGTGGCTGGACAGCCTGCCGGAGGCGGTTGAAGAGGCTGCCACGGAATTTGAGCCGCACAAGATTGTCTACTACCTGACCGAACTGGCCAGTCAGTTCCACAGCTATTACAACAAGGCCAAGGTTGTCACGGATGATGTCGACCTGAGCAGGGCCCGTCTCTATCTGCTGGCCCGCACCCGCCAGGTGTTGCAGAACGCACTCGCGCTCCTGGGTGTATCCGCTCCGGAGCGCATGTAGGAGAACTCCATGCGTATCGACTACAACGAACCGCGCCAATCAAGCGTCACCAGTTCGGGAGCCGTCAGGCAACGCCCGGCAGGGCGCAAATCAAGTCCCGCTGTCTTGGCGGTATTCATTGTCGGGGTCTGCATGTTTGCGACCGGTTTCGGCGTAGGCTGGTACTTCTCTCAGCAATCCGCCAAAAAAGCCTATCGGGCCGCCATGGAACAACAGAGCCTTGAGTCCTCGCCCAAACCAGCGACAGCTCCAGCGCCGGCTGCCCAACAGCCGCAGTCACCGGCCACGTCCCAGGTCCAACCATCACAACCGCAGCAGCAGGCGGCACCGGCCGGCCAGGTTCCGCTCTCCTTTTTTGAAAGCCTGCCCAAGGGGCAGAAGCAGACCGTCCTCGGCAGCGGTATCAACGAAAAGCCCAAGCCTGCTCCTGCAACAACTGCCGTCCAGCAGACACAGCAACAACCCACGCCCCCGGCAGCACCAGCCAAAGCAGCCGCAACCAAGAGCGGTACCGCCGGTTTTGTCGTGCAGGTGGCGGCCTACAGCAACCAGAAAGAGGCCGAGACCACCAAGGCAAAGCTTGCCGCCAAAGGCTATAGCGCCTCCATCGGTGAAATCAGCCTGGGCGACAAAGGCACCTGGTACCGGGTCAGGGTTGGTCGCCACCTGGATAAAGAGGCAGCCACGGAGATCGCCACCCGTATCGGCAGCGGCGCCAAGGTCCTGGCTGACCAGGAATAAAATTAAGGCTTGACACCAAGCATCACACTCTGCTAATAAAGGTATTCCAATTGACGCGGGGTGGAGCAGTCTGGTAGCTCGTCGGGCTCATAACCCGAAGGTCAGAGGTTCAAATCCTCTCCCCGCAACCAAAAAACAACAGGGACTTGCTAAACGGCAAGTCCCTTTTTTATTGCTATTCGCCCCCTAAAGCCAGAACGGGCTGCACATGCAAACAAAACATAACGATTGACGTTATTACCGGGCATGACTATCCTAACACCATGATTCAGAGTTTTGCAGACAAGGAAACCGCTGCTGTCTTTGCAGGGCATGTAGTACGCCGGTTGCCGCAGGATATGCAGCAGGTGGCTAGACGCAAGCTTAAACAACTCGACGCAGCCCGGATATTGGATGAGCTGAAGATTCCACCGGGGAATCGTCTTGAAGCTTTAAAAGGCGACCGGAGCATACGGATCAACGACCAGTGGCGTATTTGTTTTACTTGGGGCAACGGAGAAGCAGAGGATGTGCAGATAGTGGATTACCACGAGGAGAAGGAACATGACTATTAAGCGCAGTGAACTGGATAACATAGATTTTTCTGACGTATCAAACGGGGAACGGCTCGCACCGGTACATCCGGGCAAAGTACTACTGCATGACTTTATGGAACCGCTTGAAGTGACACAGTACCGCCTTGCCGTGACGATCAGCGTACCACCACGCCGAATCAATGAAATAGTACATGGCAAACGCGCTATCACTGCAGACACGGCACTTAGACTTGGGCAGTTCTTCGGCACTACTCCCGAATTCTGGATGGCCTTGCAAGCATCTTACGATACGGAAACAACCAAAGAAAAAATTGCGTCTGTACTGGCAACCATTCCTAAATTTTCAAGAGGTAAAAACCGGCCAGAACAGCGTCTGGCAGCTTGACCTTCGGGGTGCATCATTGAAGGTAATTTTGTACCCTAAAAGGTACCCTAAATTTTTCAAAACATGGTCAAAACAGAAGATATGGACAAGATTTATCCGATTGCAACATTTTAAAACAACTACAAGTCTTTAATTATATTGGTTATTGAATATATGGGTATTAAACGCTCATAACCCGAAGGTCAGAGGTTCAAAACCTCTCCCCGCAACCAAACATCAACAGGGACTTGCATAACGGCAAGTCCCTGTTGATTTATCCGCATTTCAAAGCTCTCAGATCAGGCTTGCTGTTCTGTTGCAAACACCTTTGTCCGCTCAAGCAAAAAGTCGACAAAGGCCTGATTAGCCTTTGAAAGATAGGCGTTTTTCTTCCAGGCGATCTCCAGATCAAGATAGAATGGCGGGTCAAACGGAATCGCCGCCACCTCGTCATCCTCAACCACCACCATCCGCAAAAAGGCCGAGATCCCCAAGCCGCGTCGCACCAGCGACTTGACCAGCGAGAACAGGTTGGTCTCGAAGACGATCCGGGGCGTGCCACCGTTCTCCTTGAACAGCTCCTCAATCAATTCGCGCAGGTAATACCCTTCCTTGTAAAAGACCAGCGGCTCGGCCATAAACTCCTTAAAACTTACGGACTGGCGACCTGCAAACCGGTGACCAGGCGGCACACACACCACGACCTCCTCCCGCAGGAAATGTCGGGCCTCCAGGTCGTCCGGGATGGTCCGGCTGGCAATCACCCCCATATCGATCTCGCCGATACTGATCATTTTCTGGATCCGCCAGGCCCCCTCGCCGAAGATGGACAGCCGTAGATGGGGGTAGCGCTGAATAAAGGCACAGATGATATCAGGCAAAAAATAGGCGCTGATCATGGGTGGCACCCCCACCCTGACCTCTCCGGCAACAAGCCCCCGCAGATCAGCCATCTCTTGCCGGGCAGCCTCTAAACTGGCAAGCACCCCCTGGGCATGCCCCAGAAAGACCTCTCCTTCGTCCGTCAGCGTGGCCTTGCGATCGCGCCGGTTAAACAGCGCCAGGCCCAACTCATCCTCAAGCGTCTTGATTGCCACACTGATTGAGGGTTGGGCCACATGCAGCTGTTCTGCTGCTTTGGTAAAACTGCCCTGCTTGACAATTTCGACAAAAAACCGCAGTTGCCTGATATCCATAGCCCACTCCACTATAGTCAAAAACTATCAAATCGATAAAAAACATATATTATTTTTATTATTACCAGAGTGCTACGATCATGAACAGCAGAAACAAATGAAAGGCGGCATCAGGCAGATGGAAAGCGGCACCTTGACACAAACGGCTTCAGACTTGGGACAGGTTCAAAGCGGCACCAGTGCTTTTCGCCGTACCAATGTTGCATTTTTTGCTGCCGGGTTCGTCACCTTTGTGACCCTTTACGACGTGCAACCGCTGCTACCGGAATTCGCACAGGAGTTCGGAGTTTCACCGGCGCTCAGCAGCCTGCCGCTTTCGGTATCAACGGCCACACTTGCCATTGCCATGCTTATCGCCGGCACCCTGTCCGAAACAACCGGCCGCAAGCAGATCATGACCACAGCACTCCTGCTCACCTCGATGCTGGCCTTTTTTACGGCCTTCTGCCACACCTTTTCCTCACTGTTAATCGTGCGGCTTTTGCAGGGCTTGGTGCTGGCAGGGCTACCGGCCGTGGCCATGGCATACCTTGCCGAGGAACTGGACAGCAGCGCCCTTGGCAGTGCTATGGGACTGTATATCAGCGGCAACGCCATCGGCGGCATGACCGGACGGATCTTTACCGCTGCCATGACCGACCTGGTTTCATGGCGGCTCGCCCTGGGGATCATCGGGACACTCTGCCTGGTCGGCAGCGGCATCTTTGCCTGGAGTCTGCCGGCATCCCACCTGCCACGACGCCCCTTTGCAGCCCGTTACCTGTTTTCCTCCCTTGCAAGCCACCTCAAGTCACCGGGTCTGCTCAGCCTTTACGCTATCGCCTTCCTTGTCATGGGTGGTTTTGTGACCCTGTACAACTACCTGACCTTTCGACTGCTGGCACAACCGTATAATCTGAGCCAGTGGCACGTCAGCCTGATTTTCATTGTGTACCTGCTCGGCTCGTTGAGCGCCAGTATCATGGGCGGTTTTGTGAATCGCTTTGGCCGTACAAACCTGATGCGCACCTCTCTGGCTATCATGGCTCTCGGGGTGGCGTTGACCATGACAGTTAAACTCTGGATCATTGTGTGTGGCGTTGCACTTTTTACTGTCGGCTTTTTCGGCGCTCACTCCATCGCCTCAAGCTGGGTCGGACGGCAGGCCCAGACCGCCCGGGCACAGGCATCGGCCCTGTATCTGTTTTTCTACTACCTTGGCTCCAGTATTTCAGGGACATTGGGTGGGGCATGTTGGTCCCACGGTGGCTGGGCAGCGGTGGCGGGCCTGATTGCACTGCTTGTAACAACGGCCTTTGTGGTCACCTTCTATTTACCGGGCCGCATTATGGCCGCTGCCGCATCACCAGCCACGTCCCAGTAACACCCGGTAGTGTCACCACACGTTGCATCACTGCAGACCTGCGGACGAAGCACAATCTCTGCAACATAGCGCTTGACAACAGAATCAAAATAGCATAAATGGTACTTCTTCACTGCCGAGCGGGCATTTCTGAGATCTACTCGTTCTGCAACCAATATCAGTAGTCGTCGCTTTGGCGTCTTCAAATGGCTGCTTAGCTCAGCTGGTTAGAGCATGCGCTTCATACGCGTACGGTGCGGGGTTCGAATCCCTGAGCAGCCACCAACAAATAATCCGGATAAGTCCGGCGTAGTCTATAAAGCTCTGAGAAATCAGGGCTTTTCTTTTTGTTCGTGCGGGAATTCCGGGACGGTTTATTTAGTAGATGGCACAGGGTCAGGCTTGCATTATTGTATTTTGTGAGCAATGAGATGCGCAGCGTTAAGCTATCGCTTGCGCCGAAAACATGGTTAAAGAAGATACTGTGACAAGTCTGCTCTATAACAAAACGAATAGCGGGGAGCTCACACAAAAGGCCGTCACGCTTTTGGCTGAGGCCACCGCGTTGCAGGGAACGCTGCATCTAGCCGGAGTACGCGATGAATATCGATCTCTGCTGGAGCAGGTTGTTCTGTTGGCCACAAAGGCGCTGAGCAACGCAGTGGAAAGCCGGGAGGTGGCATTGCTCCACTGGGTGTTGGTTCAAACTCATGGTGCCCGGGCAGAGGATGCACGCTATGGTGCCGGGCAGCTCTCGCGCGGTTCTCAGCGGGCGCCCACATTAGAAGATTGCGAAGACGGCTGGCTGCGCGTCGAGGAGATCGCCGTCACCGCCGAAAAGGCGGCAGTGGAGTCCGCACGTTGTGCCCGGCTGCTTGATACAGCCAAGGCGAGAGAGATTGCCCGCAGGGCTGAAGCTGCCGCAATCGCCGCCAGGAAAATCGTGCTGGAGCGGAACCGCGCCTATACGTTCCATGCCGATCCCGGCTTCTCGTTTGGCGAAGGCTGGTACCTGACTGCTGCGGCACTGTTTGCCGGCCTTGCCATTCAGATCAAACCGGGCGCTGCCCAGGAAGTGCACGTCAGACGATTCCTTTGCGATGCCGGGTTGGAAGGAGCCCTGCGCCCCTATCGGTCTCGTCCGGCGAGCCCCAAACATCTGACGCATATCATTGCCGAGGCTTTTCGCGCCGACGCGCCAGGAGCACAGCGTACCCTGCGCGCAGGCTTTCTGGGAGACGAATCACCATCCGCTGCCTTACAATCATGGATCGACGGCAAGATGGGGGGAAAGCCGGAACAGAAGGTGCTGCTGTGGGTGCGAACGGGCGACCACGATGCCCAGCGCAATACCTGCTTCGATGAGTTGGGTCAGCTTGCTGAACTGGTAGTGCATGCCGGGCTCACCCCCATCTTTTTCGGCGATAACGTTCCTCTGGAGCTTGTGCCGCCAAGCGCCGTCAACCTGACCCTGTGCTGGAAAGAGCCGCTCTTCCAGGGGCCGGACATGCGCCGGGCTCAACTGCACCTGTTTGAAGAATTGCGCTGCCGCCACGGTCTGCTGGGCCAGATTGGCGTTACCACTGCCGGCATGGATGGACCGGCGCTGATGGGATTGCCCACCCTGTATCTCACCCAGGAACGCAACGTCCGGCTGGGCAAGTGGGTGGGAGCTGTTCCGGGATATCAAGAGGTCGTGCGGGAGCCGGGCTATTTCGAAATGATTCGCACCGCCCTGCAGCAGTGGCAGCAGTGATCCCTGAGCATGCTGGCCAACCAATGATGTAGGCCGGGCTGCTGATGGTGAAGAATTGGATAACTACCGGCCGGCGGTGCGGGGCCAGGCGTTCCGTAAGATGGTGACCACGGCTTACGACCACCGCTGCTCCCTGTGCGGTATCTGCATTGTCACACCCGATGGTTGTTGTAACGTGTGTACCGAAAAATAAATCTCTGGGGCAACACCTGATTTACACGGAAAGCAACCAAGAAATGTTGTGAGGTGAGTTAGCGTAAGAAGATCCGTCAGCTGATGAGTGGATAGGCTTTTGAGCTTAGAAAATCGATTAAGGGGTACCTAGGCATGGCCTGTTAGCTTCAGCTTTTGGTGGTACCTGTTATTTTCCAAATTGAAATAACCATGCAATTACCAAAGCCTGAAAGATTAGTTCGAAAAACTGAGGATTTTAGACCGCCAGTAACGACCGGACACGTCCCCTCTGTTTCAGGCCCGTCCTACAGGGCGCGAGCTTGTGTCAGCCGCCGCATCTCAGTAATCAGCAGAGTGATATCAACCGGTTTAGGAATGTGGGCATCAAAACCATGCTCCAGTAACCGGGCTCGCTCATCGGTCATCGCGTGGGCGGTTAAGGCAATGATCGGCATGCGCCTGTCCGTGCCAAATTCTTGCCTTCGCATCTGTTGAGCCGCTTCATAGCCATCCATCACCGGCATCTGAATATCCATCAGCACGCAGTCAAACGGCGCCAGCGCGGCCTGTTCAACGGCTTGCAGGCCGTTCTCCACCGCGATAACAGTATGGCCCGCCCGTCCCAGAACCTTGACAATGAATTCGGCGTTAACCCTGTTATCCTCAGCCAATAGAATCGTGAGGGGACGGTCCTCTGTTGCGTCAGCGTGACTCGTGTTTTTCTTCAGTACCTGCGGTTCTGCCTGCTGCGGAATCAAGTACCCCAGCTCGACATGGAAGCTGCTGCCGCATTCTATGGTACTCTCCGCCCAGATCCGCCCTCCCATCAATTCAGTCAACCTGCGGCAGATGGCAAGGCCGAGACCGCTCCCGCCGTATTTTCGGGCAAAGGAGTTGTCCGCCTGTTCAAACGGGGCAAAGATCCGTTCCAACTGCTGTGCGGTCATGCCGATTCCGGTGTCAACGACACTCAGCCGAATAACGGCAAAGCCATAACGAGCCTCAACCAGCTGTACAAAAACCGTTATACTTCCTTGTTCGGTAAATTTGATGGCGTTTCCGATAAGGTTCAACAGGATCTGACGCGTGCGCAGTTGATCGCCATGCAGAATGTCCGGCACGTTGTCGGACACGCAGGTACGAACGGACAACTGTTTTTGCTGGATCTGGAACTGCTGGCTGGTAAGCAGTTCCTGCAGACAGCGCCGCAGTGAAAAATCGGTTTTTTCAAATGCCAGCTTACCGGCTTCGATCTTGGAGAGATCAAGGATGTCACTAATCAGACTCGTCAGGGTGAGTGCAGACGACTCAATGTTCGCCAGGTAGTGTTCCTGTTCCGGGGAGAGATTGGTGGTGCGCAACAGGTGGGACATACCGATTATACCGTTCATCGGTGTTCTGATTTCGTGGCTCATGTTGGCCAGAAAGGAACTTTTAGCGGCATTCGCCGCCTCGGCCGCCTCCTTGGCCACCTGCAGTTGCTGTTCTGCCTGCTTGCGGGCCGTTATATCCAGCACGCTCCAGACAGCAACAACCTCGCCGGTCACCAGCTCCATCCTGACACCGGTGAAGACACACCAGAAAACACTGCCATCCTTACGACGCCAGGGATATTCGGTGCTGAAATTGGCTTTACCGTCAAACGCCTGCTGAAAATGAGGAGCCCAGTCATCATAATGCTGTTTATCGACGTGCAACAACAAGGTGGACTGCCCAACCAGCTCTGATTCTTCATAACCGCCAAAGATTGTGCAAAAATGTTTGTTCACCCTGGTAATGATGCGGTCAGTGGAAACGATCACATGGGCCGCGCCATCATGCTCGAACAGGGCACGAAAGTGGTCGCGCTCAGCTTGCAAGGCCTGCTCAAACTGCTTCTTCTCCGAGATATTCCGCATGACCCCCAGCAGCGAGGCGACGTCCCCTTTTTCATTACGAAAGGGCACCGCGTGAATATCCAACCAATTGGTCGCGCCCTCGAGCCCCGTAACCTCAAACTCAAGTGTGCCGGGCAGTCCTTCGAACACCTGGTCTGCCAACGTTTGGAATGCCTCACGATAGCGGGGCTGGATCAGCTGATAAAAGGATTCATTCTTAATCTGTGCAAAGTCATCGGCCTGAATCATCGCCAGGCCGGCCCTGCTCATCATCTGCACCGTACCGTTGAGATCAAGCAACATGAGACATTCCGGCTCAGTGTCGATGATCGCGTTCAAGAACCGCTCGCTGGCCGCCAGGGCCGTCAGGGTGTTGTTGAATTCGTCCTGAATCTTTTTTCTTTCGCTGATATCACGGGCAATGGCCAAGACAGATGTTTTGCCTTCATAGGAAAAGTACACCGACACCATATCGACATACACAGTCGTACCATCCAGCCGCAGCAGCGCTTCCTCGATCAGCGGGTTATCGCTTTGCGACCAGGCGTTCCTGATCCTCTGGGCAACAAGCTCGCGCATGCCAGGATGGACAAAGTCAAGCGCGCTCATGCCGTAAAGATCTTCCGGCCGCTCAGCGCCCAACAAGGTCGCAGCAGCCTGGTTCATAAACACAAACTTGCCTTCGCAGTGGACAAAGATGGCATCCGGCGAGACCTCGACAACCCTGCGATAGCGTTCCTCGCTCTCGCTCAGGGCCGACTCGATTCGCTTCCGCTCTGAAATATCCCAGGCGTATCCAACCATGCCAACCAGATCGCCATCAATAAAGACAGGGATTTGGTAGATATCAAACCATCGCGAACCGCCAACGACCGGAAACTCCTTTTCAATATGAATCGGCTTTTGGTGGATTAAAACGCTCTCGACCTCGGCAGAGATCTGATCAGCAAAGGGGGGCTGGAAAAAATCGTGAATGGTCTTTCCGAGCAACAAATCAGGAGAGGCTAAGCCCAGGTATTCTGCGAGCCGCTGATTCGCCGCCAGATAGCGGCCCTGAAGATCCTTCATCCAGGCTGCAAAGGGGAAGTCGTGAAAAACCGTCTTTTGGAAATGAGTATGCAGCAGCGTGTTTTCCAAAATCGGATCTCCCAGGCGGTAAGCTTACATCGGTGGCACGATTGTAACCATTAATAGATGAGCCCGCAATGCAGTTTTCATTATAATTTCCATTCTGGCGCGGTTTCATCGTAGAAGCGCGCTACTCTCTCGCCATCCCGGACGACAAAAGGCCTTGGTTTGACCAAGGCCTTTTGTGATTGTTATCAGGAGAGCTGATGGCTCAGATGGTATGTCGGGCCGCATTCAAGAGGGCATAGGCCATGGCGCGGTTGGTATACCCGAGGTTATTGGCCAGCATATCGGCTGCCGCCTCCAGGGACACTTTGCCGGCGATAAACAGTGCTACGATCGTACTGAATGCCATGCGCGCTCACCTTCTTTCATCTGCCTTGGGTCATGCCTGATACATCGCTTACGTACTTTTCTTTTCGTTGTTTTTTGCCAGAACTTTAGTCGGGCTTTGACGCCGAGCCGGTGGTCTTAAAGCCTGCCAGCTCCTGCTCAAGGCTCTTGATCTGGCGGGACAGCCCGCTGGCAGCCTCTTCCATCACGCGGGTCGTCTCAAGGTTGCCGGTTGCCGTCTTTTCCATATCTTCGGCCGTATGCACAATCTGGCCGCTGACCTCGGACTGCACCTGGCAGGCGTGCCTGATCCCCTCGATCATCCGCACAATCGTCTCGGTTCCATCGGCGATCGACGAACCGGCGTCGTTGTGGGAACGGGCCACCCCATACACCTCGGTGGCAAGCTGGCGCATCTCGCCGGAGGCCTTGTTGATCACCTCGGCATCCCTGGTCTGCTGACCGGAGGACTTGACGATCTGCTCCACCATCGCCCCCACCTCCTCCATGGCCAGCCGCATCTTCTCTCCCTGGTGGGCATGCATCTCGGTGGCCTTGGCGATCTCGCCAACCTGCTCGCTGGCGATCTTGACCCCCTGTACGATCTTGTGCAACGCCTCACCGGAGCGCTGCGAGAGCTTTTCGCCGTCGGTCACGGCCTGCTCCGAAAGCGCAATGGCCGATACCGCCTTCTCGGTCTCTTCCTTGACCCCGTTGACGATCTCGGCGATCTCACGGGTCGAGGCGGTGGTCCGGCGGGCCAGTTCCTTGATCTCGTGGGCCACCACACCAAAGCCCTTGCCCTGCTCACCAGCCTGGGCGGCAATGATCGAGGCGTTCAGGGCCAGCAGCTTGGTCTGTTCCGCCACCTCGTCGATCACCTGCAGGATGGTGCCGATGCTGGCGGCATGGACCGAAAGGTTATCAATGGCCTGCTGCACGGTGCGGGAGGAGCTGCGGATCTGGCCAATGCCGGTAATGGTGCTCTCCACCGAGAGGTTACCCTGCTCGGCGTCACGCAACACGTCCACTGAAACCCGGGCGGTTGTCTGGGCCCGCTCCTCGATCTGGCGCACGGAATGCTCCATGTCGGTCACCAGATCGGTAGTCTTGATGGCGTTCTGCATCAGGCGGTGCACATTGGCATTGATCTCGTTCTGATCACCAGCCATCCTGACGATAGAGTCACTGACCAGCTCCACCGAATGCAAGAGGTGCTCGACCAGCTGGTCGATCTGCGCCGTACTGGCGACCATCTCCTGAATCGAGGCGGCATTGGCAACCGCCGAGGAGGAGAGCCCTTCAACCGCCTCCGTGACCTCCTCCACCGACTGCCTGATCTGGCGCGCAGCCGCCTTGGTGTGGTCGGCCGTGGCCTTCTGCCCCTCGGCCAGCCCCAGCCCCTGGGAGGCGACGGTCTTGATGGTGGTGCCGATCTGGCGCAGCTCAGCCACGGCGCCGTGGATGCTGTTCACGATCCCGCCCAGACGCTCCAGCATATCGTTGAAGTTGCTGTTCAGCATGCCGACCTCGTCGGCCGAAAGATCACTGCCGCGGGCCGAGAGATCCCCTTCGGCCGCCTGGTCCATCACCGCCGTCAGACGTTTGACCCGGGAGGCCAGTTTACGCGCGGCCAGCATCCCCATCACCGCCAGGAAGAGCAAGGCGCAAATGGCAAACAGAAACCGTTGACCATCCCAGGGAATACGCGCCGTCAGCGCACCAACCAGCGACAGGAGAAAGCCCAGAGTAAGCAGGAGCCGGATCAGGTGGGAACCAAAGCCAAGATTTTTTGCCATAGCAGCTCGTCCTCAGAGCGAAAATACAGATCAAACGCCGTTTTTTGTATATACCGTAATCCCGCCCGATGACAAGCGGTAGTTGCATAACAGCCGATGTCGGCTTGCAATTTGGCCCTGCGCCCCCTATACTGCCCGGACCATTTTCAGGAGGCACTGACATGATTGAGATAAACTTTGACAAGATGGGCGGGCTGATCCCGGCCGTTATCCAGGATTATGAAAACGGCGAGGTCCTGATGGTGGCCTTCATGGACAAGAAGACCCTCGACCTGACCCTGCGGGACGGCAAGACCTGGTTCTTCAGCCGCACCCGCAACAAATACTGGATGAAGGGTGAGGAGTCAGGCAACACCCAGGAGGTGATGGAGGTGCTGACCGACTGCGACGCCGATACCGTGGTGATCAAGGTCAAGCAGAACGGCCCGGCAGCCTGCCACACCGGCAACCGCAGCTGTTTCTACGTCAAGTGGGAAGACGGCCAATGGGTCGAACATTCCAACCCGCTCTTCAATCCTGAGGAGGTGTACAAGAAATGAGTACGGTTCTGCGCTTCGGCATCCCCAAAGGCAGCCTCGAAGAGGCCACCGTTGAGCTGTTCAAGAAATCGGGCTGGCAGGTTACGGTCTCCTCCCGCAGCTATTTCCCCTCCATTGACGACGCCGAGATGAAATGCCACCTGATCCGTCCCCAGGAGATGGGCCGCTACGTCCAGCGCGGCACCATCGATGTCGGTATCGCCGGCCGTGACTGGATTCGCGAGAACGACGCCGACGTGGTCGAGGTCTGCGAGATGGTCTACTCCAAGGTCTCCCGCCGCCCGGTGCGCTGGGTGCTGGTGGTGACCCAGGACTCGCCGGTGCAAAAGCCGGAGGACCTGCAGGGCGCCACCATCTCAACCGAGCTGGTCGGCTTTACCAAGCGCTACTTCAAGGAGCGCAATATCGACGTCACCGTGGAGTTTTCCTGGGGCGCCACCGAGGCCAAGGTGATCGACGGCCTGTGCGACGCCATTGTGGAGGTCACCGAGACCGGCTCCACCATCCGGGCCAACAACCTGCGGATCGTCTGCGACCTGATGGAGTCGGTACCGGTGATGGTGGCCAACAAGGCCGCCTGGGAAGACCCCTGGAAGCGGGCCAAGATCGAACAGATCGCCACCCTGCTTAACTCGGCGCTGAAGGCCGAAGGGATGGTGGGCCTCAAGATGAATGCCCCGGCCGGCAAGGTCGACGCCATCATCGGCATCCTGCCCAGCCAGAAGGCCCCCACCGTGGCCCATCTCTACAAATCGGACTGGGTTTCCATCGAAAGCATCCTGCCGGAAAAGGAGGTGCGCCGGATCGTGCCGGAGCTGCTGCGGCTGGGCGCCGAGGGGATTATTGAATACCCGCTTTCCAAAATTATCTGATGCTCAGTTACACTGTTTCTGCTGAAGACCACTGCCGTCGGCTTGAGAGCTTTCTGCAACGCCTCCTGCCGGCGGCGTTGCCGTCCTACTGCCGCAAGCTGATCAAATCCGGCGCCTGCACCCTGAACAGCGCAAAAGCCACACCCGACACCCTGCTTTCAGCCGGCGACGTCATCGGATTAAAGGAAAGTGGCCAGGTGCTGGAACAGCTGAACAAGCCGCTGCCACCGATTGATCTGCTCTGGCAGGATGATCGGCTGCTGGTACTCAACAAACCTGCCGGTCTGGCCATGCACCCCGCTGCTGAGGTGGATGAGAACCTGGCTGATATCGCCTCAAGCTGGCTGGAAAAGAAGACCAACTACCCGGTACGGGCCTACCCGGTCAACCGGTTGGACCGCGGCACCTCCGGGGTGGTGCTGCTTGCCACCAGTTCATCCAATGCCGGGATGCTGGGGAGGCAGGTCAAGGAAGAGGGACTGGACAAGGTCTACCTAACCGTGGTGGAAGGTGTGCTGACAGGTGATGATGAAATCAACCAGCCGCTGGACGGCAAGGAATCTATCAGCCGTTACCGCTGCTTGAGTACTGGTGAAAACTGTAGCTTTCTGGTGGTTGAACCGGTTACCGGACGTACCCACCAGATCCGGCGGCACCTTTCAGCAATCGGCCATCCGGTGGTGGGTGATAAGCGGTATGATGCCCAACCGTTGCCCAGCCTGCCGGGTATCGCCCTGCACTCGTTTCGCACCTGCCTGCGTCACCCGGAAACCGGTGTGCTGCTGACCATCTGCGCGCCGTTACCGGCGGTCCTGCGGGAACAGATCTGCACCAGTTGCGGGCTGGATGAACACAGCCTGTTGCAGATGTTGACAAACCTGGCACACGCAACAACAGACTAGCTAGCCGTTGTTATTGTTATTATTATTGTTGTTGTTATTGTTATTATTGTTGTTGCTGTATGAGGTGCCGAAACCGCTGCTTTGGCGCCTGCGCTGCTCGGCCTCGGCCAGTGCCGCACCGGTCAGGGCCGAGGCGGCCACGGCACCGGTAATCAGGATGGTCTTGTTGTTCAGAAAGGCCTGGCGGTCGAGAAGCGAGATCTTCTTGCCGTCGCACTGCAGTACCCGGCTCCCGTTGGTCCCCGTTACCCCATACTCCTTTACCAGGGTCTTGCCGCTATACAGGTACACACGCTCCTGGGCATAGATCAGTGACGGTTTCTTGTCGGCAGTCCCAGCCATCCGGTTGACCAGTTCCTCTTCAAGCTGCACCCGCTTTTTGTCGTCCGGCATGCCCACCAGATTCATGAACCGCTCAACGGTTGCCGCAAGCTGCGGTAGATTTGCGAGCGACATATTCAGTCTCCTTCTATCTCTTAATCCCAAAAAACTCAAAGTTTTGAAACGGCAGGTTGATGGCCTGGAGATGGTAAAAGGCGTTGTTTTTCTGCTTGCTGTAATGATATTCCCGCAACTGCCCGGTGGTTACGAACAGGTTATTCAGCACGTTCTTGACAAAATAGCCACGGCAAAGCTGTAAAAGACCGCTCAGATCAACCATCACGAATCCATCACCCAGATGACTCCCGGCCAGCAGGTTGTAAAACAGCTGGTGCGTGATCAGGTGTTCCTGCTTGCTGCGCTGCTCATCACCATAGACCACCGTGGTGTCCCGCAAGAGCTGAATATAGAGGGTATTGCGGATCAGCTCCGTACAGTTGGCCTCAAACAGAGAACGACGGACATGCAGCGTCAAACGGTCGTCCGGGCCGACACTATAGAGTGCACGCTGCGGAGAGAGTATCTGGGACTGCAGCGGAATCAGCTCGTCATCCAGCTCCAACACAACGGCATCCGGGCTGTAGAGCTGCTGCAAGAGCGGGTCAGCGTCAATCAGGGATTGCAGGCTGTTTTTCTGCTCATACAGTTCTGCCGGAAGCAGCAGTACCGGCGTTTTGGTCAGATCCTGCACTACCGCCTCCTGCAGCAGGGCCGGATGCATCCCCAGCAGGTACTCCCGTGCTGCTGCTGGCTGTAGCTCTTCAGATAATGGCGGATAGGAAACCGGATTATCCCGGTAGATCGCCTTCTGCAAGGCGCAGGTATAGGACTTGGCAGACCGGTTCTGCAGCTTGACTGCCGGGCAGCCGGTGTGACAGATCTGCAGGTACTCGCAGGCCCGGCAGCCGGGATCAAGCCCCTGCTGCTGGTGCAGACTTCTTACCCGGCGTTCGCCCTCAGCCAACACCGACTCCACGCCATCACTAAAGAGGTTGCCATAGCAGAGCTGTTCCACCCCCTGGCCCCGTACGCAGGACCAGACCGCGCCATTGGACTGCAGCAGATAAAAACGCTCCCCACAGTTAAAGGCATTGGTGCAGTAGGAAGGCTTGAACTCATCAAACCAGTTACGCCGCAGCCCCTCCTCAAGCTCGGTATTACGAAAGGCCTGCTGCAGGGCACGGTACAGATCCAGCTGTTTCTGTTCACTGGCCTGCTGCAAGCCTATGCCCGGCGCACCGCCGAACTTCTGACAGTTCAGTTCCGACCCGAACCCGAACATGATGTTGAAGTTGTTCATGTCAAAGCCCAGTTCACGGTGAATCATCCAGATATCGTCAATCAGGGCCGGGATATCCTGCAGGTGCTCATGGTAGAGGGTGGCGGAAATCTTCTTGCTGTGGGGATACCGCCCCAGCAGGCGCAGGTTTTCAAGCGTACGCTTAAGCCACGGCCGCCCGCGACGATCAGTGCGGTATCGGGCATGCAGAGCCAATGGCAGGTCAATGCTGGCGCTGATTGAGACCTTGTAGCGATCAAACAGATCGTAGAGCTGGTGAAAGTTGAACAGGTTGGTCTTCAGATGCGGGGCTGATTTGCGATACCCCAGGGCATGCAGGTGATCAAAATGATCCAGATAGTGACGGTTAATCACTAGAAACAACTGTTCAAGCACCGCAGGCGGCAGGGTGGTTACTTCACCGCCATGCAGCGACACATTGAACGGCAGCACCCCGGCAGCAAGAAAGGCGTCAAGCGCCCGCTGCAGGGTAGTAACCGCCTGGCCGGCATCACGTTTCAGTGTGGTTGGATCGGTCTGGCTGCCCAGGTAACAGTAGCGGCACGAGAGGTTGCAAGAGAGGGTCGGCACATACAACAGGTGAACATGCCGGGAAAACTGCCGTGGGGCGGCGCTATCCTCAACCAATGACTTCAGGGGTTACTCCGGTGAGCCGTCCCAGGATCTTTTCGCTAACCTTGTCAAACTTGGCGCTTTTATTGGCCTTGATCTTGGCATCCTTGCGGGCATTGGTGGGGAACTTTTCCGCCTCGATCATGACCCGCTTGCCCTTTTCCGAAAGCAGGGTCAGCACCTGCCGCCGCCGGTCAAGCTGGGCCTTGGCAACCGTGCTGAAGTAGATGATGGTATCCCCCACAATCAGGTAGCGCGGGGCAATCACCAGGGATTTACGCATCCCAACACGGATCAGGTACACGGCAATCCCCACCGGCAGCAGCAACCCGATCAGAAACCATGGAGCAACATTGGCAGCACAGATAACCGTAACAATCAGGCTGGTGATCAATGCTGCCACCAACCCAGCATTGCTGCTGCCCGGAGTCTGATATTTGAATGCGGCTGGTCCTTTGGTTTCCATAGGTCATAGGATACCGTTACCTAGCGTGCTTGGCAAGCAATGCTAGATATACACAAAATGTACACACACAGAACACAAAATGCACCAGACTACCAAACAAAACCACCAGCCTACCAGGCAGCAGCCAGATTTTATCCAATAACAAAAGTCTGTTAGCGCGATTGCTTCATTTGGCATCCTCCCTGCTACACCACACATACCACAACAGCAGCAGGAGGATGTCATGCATAGCATACTGTTCTTACGCATACTGATCGCAACACTGCCGTTACTCCTCATGGCCGGTATCGGCATCCTGAGCGGTTCTCATTGCAAAGGGTCCACTCAACAGCGTACCAGGCGCATGGTTATCGGTGCCCTGAGAGGACTAGCCCACGGCCCGCAGATCAAAATGTAGGAAGCGGAGGTAATGCGACCATGGAATTAGTATGGTATTATCTGCAGGTCCCCTGCTTCTGGACAGCCACCGCACACTCTCTCCGTGAGGTTCTTGGAATGCCCAAACTGCCCGCCGGCCTGCCGGCCCTGAACCTGACCCAATTTCTGGGTGCCATGAACGACAACATCCTGAAGCTCTTGATTGTCTTTTTCCTGATTCACCTGCAGGGGCCGGAGAAGGCCGGCATCATCACTGCCAGCGCAGGGGTCGCCTTTGTGCTGCCGTTCCTGCTCTTCTCCGCACCGGCCGGTGGCCTGTCCGACCGCTACAGCAAGGCGCGGGTCAGCGTCGGGGTGAAACTGCTGGAGGTACTGGTAACGGCGCTGGCAGTACTGGCCTTTGCCAGGGGGATCGCCTGGCTGTTGTACCTGACCCTGTTCCTGATGGCCACCCACAGCGCCTTTTTTGCCCCGGCCAAGTACGGCATCATCCCTGAACTGGCCCCCCGTGAAGAGCTTTCCCGTGCCAACGGCCTGATTGAGTCCTTCACCTTCCTGGCAATCATCTTCGGCACCACCCTGGCCTCGGTCCTGACCCAGGCAGCATCCGGCCGTTTCTGGCTGGCTGCCTGCTTCTGCCTGCTGGTGGCACTGATCGGACTGATCTGCTCGATGCAGCTCCCCAAAGTAATGGCAGCCGCCCCTGATCGCCGGATAAGTTTCTTTCCAGCCGAGATCTTCCGTACGCTGCAGCATGTCTGGCATGACCGCTGGCTGATGCTGGCCATCATCGGCTCGGCCTGGTTCATGCTGGTGGGGGCCTTTACCCAGCTCAACCTGATCGGCTACGGCATCCAGCAACTGGGGCTGTCTGCCGACAACAGCAACTACCTGTTCCTGGCCTCGGCCCTGGGGATTGCCGGTGGTTCGCTGCTGGCAGCCAAGTTGTCCGGCAACGATGTGGAGTTCGGTATCGTGCCGCTGGGGGCCATCGGCCTGACCATTGCGCCGGTGCTGCTGCACAACGCACCGCCGAATTTACCCACCGTGCTGGCGATTATCGTCCTGTTCGGTATCAGCGCCGGTCTGTTCTCGTTGCCACTACAGACCTTCATTCAGATGCGTTCCGAACCGGCCATCCGGGCCGAGGTACTGGCTGCTTCCAGCTTTGTCAACTGGGTAGGCATCCTGATCGCCGCTGCACTGACCTACCTGTTCAGCGGGCCGCTGCATATGACCGCAGCCCAGGGGTTCAGCGTCATGGGTCTGATCACACTGCTGCTCACCATTATTACCATCCGCTACCTGCCGGATTTCCTGCTGCGCTTTGTGGCGCTGGTGGTGATGCACCTGCTGTATCGGATCAGGATTGACGGCAAGGACAATGTACCGCTGGAAGGCCCGGCCCTGCTGGTGGCAAACCATGTCTCCTGGATTGATGCCCTGCTGCTGGTGGCAACCCAGACCCGCCGCATCCGCTTTGTGATGGATCGCAGTATCTACCAGACCCCAACCTTGAACTGGCTCTTCCGGCTGATGGGGGTCATTCCGGTCTCTGCCAAGGATGGCGTGGCCGGATTCAAAGAATTCCTGCGCAGCACCAAGCAGGTACTGGATGAGGGCTACCTGGTTTGCATCTTTGCTGAAGGGGCAATCACCCGCCACGGCAGCCTGAACGCCTTCAAGCCCGGCTTTGCCCGGATTGCCCAGGCAACCGGGGTGCCGATCATTCCGGCCTACATCGGCGGGGCCTGGGGCAATATCTTCAGCTATGCCCGCAACCGCCATATCTACCTGAACCGCTACCCTATGCATATCCTGTTCGGCACCCCCTTGGCTGCTGAACAGGCCAACCAGGCCCGTACTGCGGTAATGGAGCTGTCAGTCCGTTACTTTGAGGCCCGCAAGCATCAGCGCCTGCCGTTGGCTGATGCCTTTGTCCGCACGGCCCGCAGCAACTGGTCGCACCCGGCAGTCAACGACACCACCGGCAAGAGCGCAACCTACGGCCAGTTGCTGACCGGGGCCCTACTGGTCAAAAACCGGCTCAAGCCGCTGCTTGAAGGGACCAATGTCGGTGTGTTGCTGCCCCCGTCTGTGGCCGGGTTTACTGCCAACATCGCTGTAACCCTGCTGGGCAAGGTGCCGGTCAACCTGAACTATACCGCCTCCAGGGATGCCTTTGCCTCAGCCCTCGAACAGGCAGAGATCAGTTGCGTGGTCACCTCCAAGAAGGTGCTGGAGAAGCTG
>CAZUSH010000064.1:0-21789 GCA_964622705.1 uncultured Geobacter sp.
CGGCGGCCAGCGAGTTGAGATTAAGAATCTGACCGGTACGTCCGGCGCAAAGCCGCAGAAAGCGGGTAAACAAGACCAGATCTTTGACGGCCATGATCTCGCGGACATCGCGCTCAACATAGGTGGTCAGGTAGAATGAAAGCGCTTCAACCGGATCAAGACCATCATTCAGAATCCGCGGGTAAAATCCTGCAAACAGCATCCCGGCAATGTCCGGCTGCACGGCTTCGCCGTAACGTTCCTGAAATGAAAATGGCAGTAGCTTGAGAATAGCAGTTCGGCCTGCAAGTGATTGCGTAACGCTTTCCATGAGCTGGAACTGATGGCTGCCGGTAATGATGTAGGCGCCTTTTTGCTGAGGGTTGGCATCTACCAGCACCTGCAATTCCGACAACAACCCTGGAACGCGCTGAATTTCGTCGATTATCGCGCCGTTAGCGGCATAATCCCGCAAAAAACCCTGAGGATCGCTGACTGCATAGTCGCGCAAAGCAAGTTGCTCAAGCGAGACGTATGGCGTGTCGGGAAAGGCCATCCGGCAGAGGGTGCTTTTACCGGATTGACGCGGCCCGATAATAGTCACAATCGGGTATTGTCCGGCCAATCGCAGCAATTCTGATTGTATGGTTCGATGTATCAGCATGTTCAGTAGGTTAGCACTATTTTATACAAATTTACAGTTCAAATGTAATTTTGTATAAAATATGCTTCTGGTGAAACTTTACTCAGTAGTTTTAAGCTATTACGACCTTGATTCACTCCACCACCTCCCACTTTCCGGCCGGGTTTTTCACCACGGTCAGGCGGGGCGGATAGAGGGTAAACAGGGCCATGGCCGCGCACATCTGGTTTTCATCACCCTTGATCTTCTCAAAAGCAGCCCGGTTAAACGGGTGCAGCGGGCTGCCCCCCTTGCCCTGCAGCAGCAGTTCGGGATTGTTGGTCACAACCGTTTCCAGCTGTTCTAGCGTGGGGGCCTTGACCCGGATACCGGCCTTGTAGGCGTTTTCCAGGCATTTGGCCTTTTTCATGGCTGGTACGGTCAGGTTGGGCTGTTTCTCCAGCAGTTTGTAGGCTGCCGCAAAGTTGGGCTTGAACAGTGCGGCCCGCTCTTTCAGCAGGGCAATCAGGCTGGCCTTGTCTGCCGGGCTTACTGCGGTGATTGCCGGATAGTGATGCCAGGCGCGGTCAACCGCAAAATCAGCACTGAAGCCGCGCTCAAATACCACCTTGCCCGTGACCGGGCGTTCTTCCTTGCCGGTGCCGCCGTAGTTGGTGGCGCTGCTGCGGCCAGCGCCGTCATCAGTGCTGGTGACCTTGTCGGTTACTTCAGACCAGGTAAAACGGGCCAGATAGGGCTGGGTTGGGTTGGCGGGGGTGAATTCTACCCTGATGGTATTGGTGCCCTTGCGCAGCCGCGAGCCCAGCGAACTGGCAGGAATCCAGACTGCGGGCGAGATGTCGCGCTCCTCAAACAGTACCGGCAGGTCGCGCGGTTCCAGCTCCTGCTCGGCCACCACCAGGTTGTTGAGATAGACCACGGCCTTGCCGGCCACGCTGGTGACTTGCTTGGCAGCAGGGTCGGCAGGTGCTGTGTAGGGGACAAAACCGAACTCGACATTCAGGACCGCAGCAGGGGCAGGCAGACAGGCAAGCAACAGTAGGCAGACAGCCAGCATCACGGTACGCATGGGAAGACCTCCCGCACGGTGGGATAGCAACAGCCAACTACTACCACACTATCTGCACCTGGCAAGTCACTCCAGCGGAAAGTCAGGCAAAGCAGTAGTTGGCGCGGCCTGCCTCCTTGGCCTGGTACATGGCCCGGTCCGCCGCCACCAGCAGCTTGTCGGCCGAGGCGTCGCCACCGCCGATGGCGATACCGATGGAGGTGCCCAGTTGGCAGGGGGTGTTGTTGATCACAAACGGTTCCTGAAAAACTTTCAGGCATTTGTTGGCCACCAGTTCTGCCACAGCCTCGGCCCCTTCACCCAGATCGGAAAGCAGCACCACAAATTCGTCGCCGCCCACCCTGGCCAGGGTATCTTCCTGCCGCATCGACCTGCCCAGGCGCTTGGCAACCTCCTGCAGCGCCGCGTCACCGGCCTTGTGCCCAAACTGGTCATTGATCTGTTTGAAACCATCCAGATCAAGGAACAGGACGGCTATATACCCTTGATGCCGTTTGAGCCGCGCCAGCGCCAGCCCCATCCGGTCGGCCAGCAACTGCCGATTGGGCAAGTCGGTCAGGGCGTCGTGCAGTGCGCTATGCTCATGTTCGGCCCGGCTTTCGATCAGTTTCGAGAGCACCCGGTTGAAAGCGGCGGTCAGGTGGCCGACTTCGTCATGATGCACCACCGGCAACGGCTCAAACGGAATCTCGCCGTGGGTCATCCGATCGGCATGGAAAGCGGCGTTTTTAAGCGGACGCATGACCCGGCGCAACGCAACCACCATGATCAGCAGGAAAAGCGGGGCAATGATCGCGGTGTTGGTCAGCAGAAAGCGGTTCAGCTGCCTGACCGGCGCATACAGTTCCTTGGTCGGCATGCGGGCCACCACAAACCAGCCGCTGCTCGGCACCGTGGCAATGGCGGCCAGCTCTTCGATCCCGAATCTGTCGGCAACCACTGTCCCGCGGAACCCCCGTAAGGCCCGATCGAGCTGTGGGTGCGCGCCTGGCGGCGGCAACGGCTGCAGGGCAAGATCGGCATCCGACGCGCCCACAATCAGGCGATCACGCGGCGACACCAGTACCAGCCCGCCGGTTTCACCGATCCGTGTGGTGTACAAGCTATCAAGAAAGTTCGGCGATTTCAGGGCCGATATCCCCACCAGTACCGCCCGGATCTGTCCGGCAGTATCACGTACCGGCAGCGCCATGGGCAGTACCGGCAGCTTGGCTATGCGCCCGATCACCGGACAGCCGATCACAAAGCCCCCCTGCCGGGCCTGCTGAAAATAGCTACGATCTGCCAGCGATAGAGCAGCCCTGCCACTGACAGGCGGATAATCCGCCAGCACCCTGCCGTTTGGATCAAGCAGTATCAGGCCTTGCGAGAAGAGCGGATTGACCTCATACCGCTCGCCCAGCCACTGTTCCAGACGTCTGCGATCATGCAGCAACTGCAGCGGAAGCCGCTTGGCAAGCCGTTCAAGCATGGCGCGCCGCTCCACCAGGTTGTGATCAATGGTCTTGGCAACGTACTGCGCCATGGTCAAAAGCTGCGTCGAGGCCAGGCCGGTGACGCTGTGTCGAAAGAAATTACCGAGCAGAAACGCCCGTATGATCCCACCCACCACAATGAAGGCCAGCCCCAGCAGGATCAGGCGGGTGGTCAGGCTCTTGAAATTGATACGCGCCACTGTTAACGGCTCCCGGAAACGAGGTGAAACGGCCACTGTCCCGGCAGGATGGTGCTGCCACTGCCGGGGCATGCCTGACCGTTTACCACGGAGCGCCGTCAACAGCAATCGAATGATGCGCTGCCTGCAGTATACGCTCCGTCTTCAGGCGGCCGGCTACAGATTCAGCAGTTGCGCAAACTCAGGGGCGGTCTTGTTGGGGCTGAATTCGGTCACCTCATAGCTGGCCACCCGGTTGCTTTTGAACGGGTCCTGCTCCAGGATCGCCTCCAGTTCGGCCCGGCTGACATTGCGGGCCAGGATATAACCGCCGGTGCGCGGCACCTTGCGACCCGAGGCGATGAAGACCCCCTTGGCGAAATAGGTATCCAAAAAGGCGATATGTGCCTCCAGGTGGCTGTCCACCACCTCAAGCGGCTGCTGGTAGGTTACGGATACGATGAACATACGTGGCTCCTTTCAGATTACTGCAACAGACGAATCAACAACGGCAACAGCAGGGCGGTCAAGAGGCCGTTCAAGGCCATGGCCAGGGCGGAAAAGGCCCCGGCAATGCGGCTTTGCTGCATGGCATGGGCCGTGCCGATGCCGTGGGAGGCGATGCCGAAGGCCATGCCGCGGGCCGTGTCGTCATGCACCCGCGCCCATTTCAGCACCAGATCGCCGATCACGGTGCCGATGATGCCGGTCAGCACCACTGCCACCGCGGTCAGGGACGGCAGGCCGCCGATCTGCTCGCTGATCCCCATGGCGATCGGGGTGGTGACCGATTTGGGGGCCAGGGTCAAGAGCAGCACCCGCTCGCCCCCCAAAAGCCAGGCGATCCCCGCGGCACTGGCAATGGCGGTCAGTGAGCCGATCAGCAGCGCACACGCGATCGGCCAAAAGGTCTTGCGGATCATGGCCACCTCGCGGTAGAGCGGGATCGCCAACGCCACCGTGGCCGGTCCCAGCAGAAAGTGGATGAACTGGGCCCCCTTGAAATAGGTCTGGTAAGGGGTGTTGCTGAGCTTGAGCAGCAGCACCAGCACCAGCACGGCAGTCAGAACCGGGTTGAGGATCGGGCTACAACCTAACCGCCGGAACAGCCAGGCCCCCAGCTGGTAGGCGATCAGGGTCACGGCCAGCCAGAGCAGCGGTGTAGTGGCAAGGTAGACCCATAGTTGCGACACATCGTTGTTCATGGCGCCTCTCCCTCCTCCGGCCGACTGCGACGGTTGGCCCGCTGCATGACCTGACCGGTCACGGCAATGGTCACGGCCGTACCGATCAGGACCGCCCCGCCCAGCGGCAGCCAGGAGCGGACCAGCAGATCCAGGTTGGTGATCACCCCCACCCCGGCCGGCACGAACAGCAGCGCCAGATAGCGGTGCAGGGAGTTGGCGGCGCCTTCCAGCTCGGTGGGCAGGCGCTGTTTGAGCAGCAGACCGCAGAACAGCAGCAGCATGCCGATGACCGGACCGGGTACCGGCAGTCCGGTCAGGCGGGTGATGATCTCGCCGAGCAGTTGGCAGACCAGGATGATGGTCAACGAACCGAGCATTGCGGTTTCCTCCCTATGCTTTCTTGCATTTCATAACAGGTACATGCATCGTCCGCCAGACTCCGCAGCAGCTTTGCAGCTGCTATGCTGGTTCCCGCTCAAGGATGCTAGCAAGGCGGCGAGGAATCCGGCGACGAGGCGTACACGCAGCCCGTTGAGGAGCCGAAAACGAACCAACAAAGAGAGCGCCTTGAAATGGAAGCGGCATCACCGATTCAGAAAGGCCATCATCTGGGCCGGATACCGCTCACCACTGGCCACCCCGCGGGGCAGGGCCGCGTTGATCTCGGCCAGCTCCGCCGGACTGATCGTAACCGCGCTCGCGGCAATGTTCTGCTCCAGGTAGCTGCGACGCTTGGTACCGGGGATCGGCACAATATCATCGCCCTGGGCCAGCACCCAGGCCAGGGCCAACTGGCCGGCGGTAATCCCTTTGGTGGCGGCAATGGCCTTGACCCGCGCCACCACCTCCAGGTTTTTCTGGAAGTTTTCTCCCTGGAAACGGGGGGAGTTGCGGCGGTAATCATCCGGCGCAAAGTCATCCGGGCTCTGCAGCTCACCGGTCAGAAAGCCCCGTCCCAGCGGGCTGTAGGCCACCAGACCGATCCCCAGCTCCCGCAGGGTGGGCAGCACCTCGTCCTCGGGCTCACGGCTCCAGAGCGAGTACTCACTCTGCAGGGCGCTGATCGGATGCACGGCATGGGCGCGCCGGATCGTGGCGGCACCGGCCTCCGACAGCCCCAGGTAGCGCACCTTGCCGGCTGTGACCAGCTCGGCCATGGCGCCCACGGTCTCCTCGATCGGCACCTCGGCATCCACCCGGTGCTGATAGTACAGGTCGATACAGTCGATCCCCAGCCGCTTGAGCGAGGCGTCACAGGCAGCCCGCACGTAGTCGGGTCGGCCGCTGATACCGGTGATCGGCGCCCAGCCGCCGTTGGGGCCGGGCTGGTTACTGCGCACGATGCCGAACTTGGTGGCAACGATCACCTGCTCACGCCTGCCCTTGATCGCCTTGCCCACCAGCTCTTCGTTGGTAAAGGGGCCGTACATGTCCGAGGTGTCCAAAAAGTTCACCCCCCGCTCCAGGGCACGGTGGATGGTGGCAATGGACTCCGCCTCATCCCGTGTGCCGTAAAAGTCCGACATGCCCATGCAGCCCAACCCCTGGGCCGAAACCGTCAATCCCTGTCTGCCGAGTTTTCTCTGTTGCATTTGCATATGCTCCTTTTTGTTAATTTTTCTGGGCATGGCTTCACCTGCCCGCACCTCCCGCATGCCGGAAAGCCCTACGGAAGCGCCCTCATACCATACCCACCCGGGTCTGCTGCAGCCCGGACGCGATCTTTGACAACAACAGCTGCAACTGCCTCTGTTCAGCCGGGTCAAGTCCGGCGGTAATCGCCTTGATGCGGGTGTAGTGCTGCGGCAAAACCTGATCCAGCAGTTCCTGGCCAGTGGCGGTAATCGCCACCACAAAGGCCCGCCGGTCCTGCGGATCGGCCTCCCGTGTAACCAGGCCGGCCTTCAAGAGCCCCTCCACCACGCCGGTCATGGTGGCGCAGGAAACCCCGGTACCTTCGGCCAGTTGCGATACTTTCAGACCGTCCGGATTCCGTATCAGCAGGATCAGGACAAAAAATCTGCGCTGCGAAAGACCATAACGGGCCAGAAACTGGTCCAGGTCGCCCATGCAATCACCGGAGATCCGCAGCAGACTCAACCAGGTCTCCAGGGCGGGTACATCAAGCATGGGATAGCGCGTTGCCAGTTTGGCAAGGGTAGTTTTGTCAGGCAGGTCTACGATCTCAAACATGAAGCCCCCGGCAATTATTTAGACAGCATATATTTAGCCAGCTAAATAATTATTGTCAAGCAGTGCCGATAAAAATGTTCACGGCACCGCAGCATGGATTGTGGCGTAGGGGGTTTGTGTGATTGGCACGACGGTTACGGGTACCGCTTGGACCGGCAGAGGGACAGACGCAGGAGGCGGTCTACGTTGTTTCACTCCCGGTTTGCTTGGCGCGTGTCTTGCGGTTTGCTTCATCCTGTTGCAGCAGCTCATCCAAATTGGCAAAACGTTTTCTGAGCAGGTCCCGCATACCCGCGGGCAAGGTGTCGATCAGGTCTTGCAGGCTCAGGTTTTCCTGATTGTCATTATTGGCCGACCCCTGTATCCCCAGGATGCGTCTCAGCACGGTCTTCAGGGTCTCCAGAATCTGGCGATTGGGTCCATTGGGCACATCAGGTTTGGTATCTGAATTATTGAGGGCATTGACGTCGATCTTCCCCACCGTGAGCATTTTATAGAGCTTTAGCAGCTCTGCGGTGGCAGCCCGCTCATCCTCGGAATCAATGGGCAGATCAGCGCCACCAACGGAGGGTGCCATGACCGTTTGCTTGGCCGTATCCGTCTGCGCGGTATCGGTGCCGGTTTTCGTGAAAAACGTTTCAAAGGAGCCTTGTGCGGCCTTCTTGGGGGAAGAGGCCGCCAAACCAATCGGGGAGTGAAACGAGGCAACGGCTGATATACCCATACGATCCTCCATAGTTCTGCAGCATGCGATACTACTTCTATCGGCAGCCGGTGCGGCTTACTCAAATCAAAGCTGCAGTAAAACCTGCTTAACCTTGGCCGAAATCACCTGTTCTTTGTCATTGTGCCAAACCGCGGCCTGCGCTACGGTGGCGCCATGCACACGCACACCTCACCAGATCACCGCAACCAGGCCACCAGGCTGGTCTCCATGCTGGCCTTTGATGATGCCGATATCCTCGACATTACCGGCCCGCTGGATGTCTTTGCGCTCACCAACACCCTGCTGCAGGAGGCAGGCAGGCCGACACCGGCCTACGCAATCGAGCTGGTGGGTCAGGCCGCCGACCAGGTGGTCCGCACCGCCTCGGGCATCCGGCTGTTGACCGATGTGGCCTGCGCCTCCCGCACACATACCGACACCCTGTTGGTGCCCGGTGGCCCCGATCCCGGCGCAGTTGCCGGAGAGCTGATCGACTGGATCAGGCGGACTTCCCCCTTGGCCCGCCGGGTCGGGTCGATCTGCTCCGGGGCCTTTCTGCTCGCCGGGGCCGGGCTGCTGGATGGACGCCGCGCCACCACCCACTGGCGCATGGCCGCAGAGCTGCAGCACCAATTCCCCAGGATAGCGGTGGCAGCCGACGCCATCTATGTCAAGGATGGGCCGGTCTACACCTCGGCCGGGATCACGGCCGGGATCGATCTGGCATTGGCGCTGGTGGAGGAGGATTTCGGACGGGTAACCGCCCTGAATGTGGCCCGCATGCTGGTGCTGTACTTCAAGCGTCCGGGCGGTCAGTCCCAGTTCAGCACCGGCCTGTTGGCGCAATACCGTGAAGGCGGGGTGCTGTCCGGCACGGTGCAGTGGATCAGGGAGCATTTTCGCCAGCCGTTAAGCAACGAACTGCTGGCTGAGCAGGCCGCCATGAGCCTGCGCAACTTTGCGCGGCTGTTTAAACGGGAGACCGGCTGCACCCCGGCCAGGTTCATTGAAAAGATTCGCCTTGAAGCAGCAATGGCCCTGCTGGAAGGGTCACGCCAGGCATTGGAAACCATCGCCCGGGAGTCTGGGTTCCAATCCGGTGAGCACTTTCGCCAGGCCTTTCAGCGCAGCTTCGGGATAAGCCCCGGTGAGTACCGGGACCGGTTCTGGTCAGGAACCGATACACCATAAAGGAGAACAAACCCAATGGGATTAAAGATCGCATTTTTGGTATTTGACGGCGTGGCGGAGCTGGATTTCATTGCTCCCAAGGATGTCTTTTTTGCCTCACAGTATCTGGGACACCCCGACGACCAAGCCTACACGGTCAGCCCCACCAGTGGGCCGATCACCTGTCTGGCCGGGCTCAGGATGCAGCCGGATTACAGTTTTGCCACTGCCCCGCAGCCGGATATCCTGTTTGTGCCGGGTACCGCCAACCCGGTACCGCTGGTAGGCAACAGAGAAATTTTGGAATGGGTCAAACAGACCAGCGCCGCCTGTTGCTGGACCGCCGGGGTCTGTACCGGCGCGGCTATCCTGCTGGCATCAGGGGTGGCACAGGGCAAACGGATCACCACCCACTGGGCAGCTGTGGAGGATCTGCGCGCCATGGGTGGCGCCACCGTACTGGAAGGGGTGCGCTACGTTACCGACGGCAACCTGATCACCAGCGCCGGGGTGACCGCCGGGCTTGACCAGGCCCTCTGGCTGGTGGGGCAGCTGTACGGCGCAGCCCATGCCCGCGAGGTGCAGCACCTGCTGGATTACTATCCGGCCCCGCCCTACGCGGCCGAGGTGTGAGCGCAAGCACCGCGTTACTGTTCCAGCACCAGCAACCCAACCGTGCCATGCACCACCAGCTTGCCTTCCTGGTTGGTCACCTCCACCCTGACGCTGGCAGTGCGGCGGCCCAGGTGCAGCAGCTCTGAACGGGCCGTCAGCACGTCCCCCACCGCTGCAGGGCGGATATAGTTCACCTGCAGGCTGGTGGTGGTGCAGGTCACCCCGGAGGGGAGCAAGGGGCGGGGAAAAAACGAGGCGGTGTCCACCAGCGTTGCCAGCAGGCCGCCGTGGGCACCGCCAAGGTAGTTGCGATGACGGTCGTCAACAGTTACGCACATAACCGCGTGGCGCTCGCCGATCTCCTGCAGTTGAATCCCCAGGGTCTGCAGCAGGGCTATCTTGTTGATCGATTCCGGGGTGGCTGGTTCAATGGCCATAGGGCACCTCATACAGGGAATGGGGCGCATCATACCCCGCAACCTGCGGCTGTTCCAGCAGATTTAGCAGCTGCGCCTGATTGCCCCAAAGGCCGCAAAGCAGGCATTTTTGTGCAGCAGCTCCACCTGGCTGAACCCGACCCGGCGCAACAGTTCAAGCTGGAAGGTGACCGGCCGGGGCGAGTCCTCTTTGGCAATGTAGGCCAGCACCTTGTCACAATAGGCCTCACCTCCCAGGTTGCCGAGATACTCCTGGTAGCGCTGCTCCATCAGGTGCTGCACCGCTGCGGTCTCCTGGGCCACCAGATCCGTGATCCAGACACTCCCTCCCGGTGCGGTCAAGTGATAGATCTTGGCAAAGGCCTGCTCCCAGTCCTGTTCATCCCGCAGGTGATGCAGCACCGCTGCAGCCAGGATCACGTCATAGCCTGCCTCAGGCAGTTCGATCTCACGGAAATCCCCCTGAAAGGTCTGCACCGTGGCGCTGGTGGCGGCCTGCACCCGCTCCTTGGCCCGCTGCAGCATGGGCAGGCTCAGGTCCAGCAGGTCACACGCAAAGGGCTGTTGTGCATACTGCAGCAGCTTGAGGGTGTTGTTGCCGGCCCCGCAGCCGATATCCAGCACCCTGCGGATCTGCGGCGTACAGGCAAGGGCCGCCCTGGTGATCAGCTCCATGGCCAGGGGCGCATCCATGGTGGCGCTCTGGCCGGTCTCCAGGTTTGAAAAACGCTCCACATCCCCATCAAAGCGCTGGCGGATCTCCTCGATGCTTGATTTGTGTAACCAATCCATCATACTGCTCCTTTGCTGCCTACAAACACGCTGATCGGCACACTGTAGACCACTGCACCATCCTGATACCGGGCCTTGATACCCAGCTTGTTGATACCGATATCCTCAGTCACCATCTGCCGTATCCGCTCCTCATCCCCTGGCTGGGGGAACGAGGCCTGCAGTTGCGCCTCCAGGTCCAGCTCCACGGTATAGCCGGCCTGTCTGCAGTCATGCAGGCCGCTGTGCAGAAACAGGGTGCTGAATTCAACCGTGGTCAGGGCATGGGTATGGGAGGGGTCACGCAACAGCTCCAGTTGATCATAGGCAGCCACCTTTTCCGGCAACAGCGCAACATCCGCCACCAGCACCCGGCCACCTGGCCTGCAGACCCGGATCATTTCTGCCAGGGTCTGCTGCGGCTCAAGCAGGTGATGAAAGCTGTAGCGGGTAATCACCAAAGAAAAACTGTTGTCTGCATAGGGCAGGGCCTGCACATCCCCCAACTGCCAGGCCAGGTTTATCAGCCCCTGTTCCTGCTGGCGTTTGGCTGCCTGCTCCAGCATGGCCGGGGTCAGGTCCATGCCAATCACCTGTCCGGCCTGACGGGCAAAGGCGCAGGACACCAGACCAGGGCCGCAGGCCAGATCAAGCACCGTATCCTCACTGGTTGGCCGGGTCAGCTCAAGCAGCAGGTTAAGAGAATCCAGATGACCCGGCAGTTGGGCAAACGGGATGGCCTGTTGGGTAAACTGCTGCACAATCAACTGATGATGCTGCTGTGACATGGCGAGTCCTCCAGAATAAAATCAAACAATGCATTCACCACAGAGGGCACAGAGGTTTAAAGAATAAAACATGAATACAGCTAATTCCTTAATCACAAACAATTATCCGTTACTTACAGTCTGTTGACTGTGTTCCTCCGCGTACTCTGCGGTAAACTGCTGTGCAGAATACCTTGCGCCCGCCTGACAATCTTTCTATAGTATGCCAATGACTATCGCAAAACTGACAAGGATGGCGCCGGTGGTGCTGGGGTACCGCTTGGACCCCAACCTGCCGATCATTCTGCTCTCCCTGGAGGTCAGCCCGCAGCAGTTGCAGGCCCAGCAGGTGGGCTGCGCTGCGGTGCATGCCCATCCGCGCGGTCAGTTGATCTATGCCAGCAGCGGTGTGATGCGGGTGATCTGCGGCCGCGACATCTGGGTGGTGCCCCCTTCCCAGGCGGTCTGGGTACCGCCGGATCAGGAGCACGAGGTCTATTTTCCCGGTGAGGTGGCCCTGCGGAACCTGTTTATTGACCCTAGCGCCACCACCGGGCTGCCACAGCAATGTACGGTGCTGAAGGTCTCCACCCTCTTGCGGGAGCTGATCCTGAAGGCGGTGCAGATCGGCGAGACCTACCAGCCCAACAGCCCTGGCTGGCGCCTGATGCAGGTCTTGCTGGATGAACTGCGCCAGGCAGAGCCAACCCCCTTGCACCTGCCCATGGCGCGGGATGAGCGGGTCATGCGGGTGATTGAGGCGCTGCTGCACAACCCTGAGGATTGCCGGGCACTGGAGGACTGGAGCAGCCTGGCCGGGGCCAGCAGCCGCACCCTGGCGCGGCTGTTTGTGACCGAGACCGGTCTGACCTTTGGCCAGTGGCGCAAGCGGCTGGTGCTGCAGGAGGCGATCAAGCGGCTGGACCAGGGCCAGCCGGTCACCACCATCGCCTTTGACCTGGGCTACCAGAGCCTGAGCGCCTTTATCGAGATGTTCCGCAAAGAGTTGGGCGCCTCACCGCGCCAGTATGCCCGTCAACAGGGCGGAGGATGAGAACGGTGAACACCCCGGTCGGCCAGCCGGGGATGCTGTCTGGTCTTCAATGCTTGACGATCGGACAGTATTCGATTATGAACAAGCCATGCCTAAAAACAACCAACAGACTGTAGCTGTCGTCGTAGTCGTCACCCTGTGACGGCTCGTTGCTGCCTGTCTGACTGACACCAAGGAGCGCGGGTCGATTCCCGCGCTCTTGCTCTTTGTACCGGACTGCAAAGACCTGGCCGCGGGATCATCCAGCGGCCTTATTCTTTGCAGAAAGGAACATTATCATGGAAATCGCACCAAACCTGCACCAACTGACCATCCCCTTTGTGGTACCCACACCCGGCGGCGCCATTCCCCGCTTCGTCAACCTGTTTCTGTACACCGGAGCACGGCTCACCCTGATCGATAGTGGTGTTGCCGGTGCAGAGCAGCAGATCTGCCGTTATCTCAGCGAAATGGGCCGCAGTGTCCAGGAGATCGACAACCTGATCCTGACCCACAGCCATCCCGACCATATCGGTGCTGCCCGCACAATCCGCGATCTCAGTGGCTGCCGGATACTGGTGCATGCTGCGGAACAGGACTGGGTGGAGGATACGCAACTGCAATGCTGCCAGCGGCCGGTACCGGGCTTTGCAACGCTGGTGGCTGGTCCGGTGCCGGTGGACCAACTCCTGCACCATGGTGATGTACTGGCGCTTGACCCGTCAGTACACTTGACGGTCCTGCACACCCCCGGTCATTCAGCCGGCTCCATCAGCCTGTGGGACCAGCAACGGGGCTGTGTGATCTGCGGCGATGCCGTGCCAGTGCCCCATGAACTGCCGGTGTTTGATAATGTGCAGCAATCCCTGGCCTCACTGGCGCGGATCGAGGCCTGCCAGGCCGGCATGCTGCTGTCAGCCTGGGCCGAACCGGTTCACGCTCCAGCACTTCAAACCACTCTGCAGAAAGCTGCGGACTGGCTGCGCCAAATTGAAACCGTTGTGCACCAGTTAGCTGGATCATCCCGGCCAGACCCGCAGGAGCTGTGCAGCCACGTTGTGGCAGAACTGGGACTTCCGCCACTGGCCGTCAACCCGATCATGGCCCGCACCTGCATGGCCTGTTGTGTGGAGCGAGAGGAGTAACCGCAATGCAAAACCTTATCATCAACTGCGCAACAGCAGCAGATGCACCGGCTATTCATGCATTACAGCAGGCTGCCTACCAGAGCGAGGCTGAGCTGTACCAGGATTGGTCCATCCCGCCCTTAACCCAGACCCTGGCCGAGCTGCAGCAGGAGATTGCAACCATCACCGTGCTCATAGCCAGCCAGGACAACCGCCTGGTTGGTTCGGTCAGGGCAGTGCTACGGGAAGACAACAGTGTGGCAATCGGCCGTCTGATTGTGGACCCTGCTCTACAGGGCCAGGGGATCGGCAGTTGCCTGATGGCTGCGATTGAGGCGGCCTTTCCAACAGCGTCACGCTTTGAGCTGTTTACCGGCAGCCTGAGTCTGCGTAATATCAATCTGTATGAACGGTTGGGGTACGCGGTATTCGCCAGCAAGCAGCTTTCGCCACAGGTTGAGCTGGTGTTTATGGAAAAGCGTGTCAACACCACAAAGGAAAGGTAGTTATGCAACGTATCTGCGTGTTTTGCGGATCAAGCCCCGGCGTACGACCGGAATACAGTGCAGCAGCCCAGGCACTGGGGCAGGCGCTGGTGGCAGCGGGGATCGAGCTGGTTTACGGTGGCGCCAGCGTGGGGTTGATGGGGATTGTGGCCCGCACCGTGCTGGCAGGGGGCGGCCGGGTGACTGGAGTCATTCCCCGTTTGCTGGCTGAAAAAGAGGTGGCCCTGACCAGCCTGGATGACCTGCGGATTGTGGACTCCATGCATGAGCGTAAGGCGTTGATGGCAGAACTGGCAGACGGCTTCATCGCCCTGCCGGGCGGGATCGGTACCATTGAAGAGTTTGTGGAGGTGCTGACCTGGGCCCAACTGGGCATCCACTCCAAGCCCTGCGGCCTCTTGAACAGCGCGGGCTATTACGACCGGTTGCTGGGTTTTTTTGATCATATGCTGGAGCAAGGTTTTATCCGGCCTGCTTGCCGCAGCACCATCCTGGTAGCACAGGAGCCGCTCAGCCTACTGGAGGCCATGGGCAGCTATCGTTCCCCCAAAGAGGACAAGGCTGCCTGGGCGTTAAAGTTGAGCAATGCCTGAGTGATTAACCCATAAACCAGCCTGACATACTAAGGAACCTACTATGCCGACTACCCAATTTCTGCTTACCTCGTTGATCGTTGCCCTGGTGCCCGGCACCGGGGTGATCTTTACCGTATCCACCGGCATCATGCAGGGACGCAGGGCTGCCCTCTTTGCAGCCCTGGGCTGCACTGCCGGGATCATCCCACACCTGGCAGCCACCATCCTGGGCCTCGCAGCCCTGATGCACACCAGCGCCCTGGCCTTCCAGACCCTCAAGTATGCCGGGGTAGCCTATCTGTTGTACCTGGCCTATGCCACCTGGCAGGATACCAGCACCTTCCAGCTTGATACCGTCCCCCGATACAGTTCAGCCCACGGCCTGATGCTCAAGGCGGTGCTGCTCAACCTGCTCAACCCCAAGCTGACCATCTTCTTTCTGGCCTTCCTGCCCCAGTTCATCAGCCCCGCCGCAGCCAGTCCGCTGGCGCAATTACTCCTGTTGTCCGGCGTATTCATGGCCATGACCCTGCTGGTGTTTGCTGCCTACGGCCTGCTGGCCCATGCCTTCCGCACCAGGGTGATCGCCTCGGAACGGGTGCAGGTTTGGCTGCGCCGCAGCTTTGCTGCAGCCTTTGCAACGCTGGGCATCAGACTGGCCTGCTCGGAGCGCTAACGCGCAAGCCCCCGAAAAAACCGCACCGGACAACTCCCGCCTCACAGCTCGCCACCAACCGCGCAACCAGACCATACCCCGGCAATCCATGCGTCTCAAATCGAGACACCATCTCACCTTTTCATTGCGTGTATGAGACAGACGACACTCAACACTCAAATCACACTGTAATAACTGCAGTTTTTTATTGGCACTTTCCGTGCTAACAGAATTTAACCGTTCTTGTGGCGCACAGATCGTCCGATTTCGTTCAAGCAGACCCCCGACTTTGAATAACGGCTTTTCCGGCTGTTGCATGAGCCTTTTGTTCAAGAAACCCTATCCAGAGAGAGGAGAGCACACATGAAGGGAAAACGTCTCGGTCTGCTGACCGGCAACCTGGTGTTGCTGGCATGGTTATTTGTCCTGGGAGGGTGCGGCAATGACAGCACCCAGACCGTTACGCTCAGCCAGTCCTCGCAGGAGGCGCTGGGCAAGGCCCTGTTTTTCGACACCAACCTGTCCAGCCCGGTTGGCCAATCCTGCGCCTCGTGCCACGATCCCTCGGTGGGCTTCACCGGCCCGAACTCAACCATCAACACGGCCGGGGCGGTCATGCCCGGCGCCATCTCCGACCGCTTCGGCAACCGCAAGCCGCCCAGTGCCGCCTATGCCACCCAGAGCCCGTTGTTCCACTTTGACAACACCGACCTGCTCTTCTTGGGCGGCAACTTCTGGGATGGCCGCGCAACCGGCGATATCACCGGCAGCCCTGCGGCTGATCAGGCCCTGATGCCGTTCCTGAACCCGGTTGAGATGAACTTGGCCTCTGCCCAGGCCCTTTGCGATAAGGTTGCGGCTGCAAGCTATGCGCCGCTTTTCAACGACGCCTTTCCTGATATTGCCAAGCCGCTTGATTGCGTGAACGACGTTACCGGCAGCTACCATCGCATTGGCCTGGCCATTGCCGCCTTTGAGGCCTCCAAAGAGGTCAACGCCTTTAGCTCAAAATACGATTATTACCTGCGCGGCAAGACCCAGCTCACCGCACAGGAACTGCAGGGGCTGAATCTGTTTCAGGACCCGGCAAAAGGCAACTGCAGCGCCTGCCACCCAAGCGCGCTCGGCCCCAACGGCGAGTTGCCGCTCTTCACGGACTACTCCTTTGACAACCTCGGGGTCCCCAAAAACCTGGCCAACCCGGTCTACACCAGCGACCCTGCCTTCATCGACAAAGGCCTGGGCGGCTACCTGGAAACCCTCAGCATCAGCAATCCGGGCTTTGCGGCCATGGCCACCGAAAACATGGGCAAGCAAAAGGTGCCGACCCTGCGCAACCTGGATAAGCGGCCCAACGCACTGTTTGTCAAGGCCTACACCCACAACGGCTACTTCAAGACCCTCAAAGAGATCGTGCATTTCTACAACAGCCGCGACGCATTGCCGGTCTGCACCGGCACCGACACCCGTGGCGCCACCTGCTGGGCCGCTGCCGAGGTCCCTGCCACGGTCAACAACACGGAACTGGGCAACCTGGGCCTGACGGACGCAGAAGAGGATGCGATTGTGGCCTTCCTCAAGACCCTGACAGACGGCTATACCCCCTAATAACACTGCCCCTCTCCGCAGCTCGCGGGGAGGGGCAATCTTTCCCATCAGATCAACACCGGCAGCCCGCTTAGCAGGGCTTTGAAAAACGTCATGAGGAAGCATGACTACAAGGCGCACGGAGCGCAGCGACTGAGACATAACATACAGTTAGGCGAGGGAGCGAGCACCGCGCAACGCAGTAGGCAGGCTCCGCAGTAGTTTTTCAATAGCCTACTTAGCGCCGCTCACCAGTATCCAGCATCACCCCCATGGCCAAGGCCAGGCGGCGGTCGATCCGCTTTCTGGGGTCGTCACCCATATCCAGCACATAGCGGTCCAAAATGGTAAAGGAGCGGTTAAAGACCCCCAGCACGGCATCATTGATCGGGTCGCACAGGATGAAGTTGATCCGCAAAAGCCCGAACAAAGGGCCGAACAGCCGCCGCAGGATTGATTTGATGATTGAATCCTCGCGGGCAGTGAACAGCAGCTTGCCGGAGCGGTCGCGGCACTCCCAGCGTTTGCGCAGGATATCGTAGAGGTAGTTCTTGCTGAAGGTGCCCAGCAGCTTGTCATTGCTGTCCAGCACCGTAAAGGTGGCGGTGATCAGCTCAAGCTTCTTGTCCTGGCGCACGGTCAACAGTTTGGAGCGCCTGGTTTCATCGCGATAAAAGCTCACGTGCCGCTTCAGCTCCAGCCGCACATAGACCAGAATCACGGTCAGAAAGGCAAACAGCGAGCCCAGCAGCAGGTAGCCCACCTGCAACGGCTGGGGCATCACCTGATAGCTGAACCCCAGCAGCGAGAACACCACCCCGCCAGCCACCAGCCCGCCAAACAGCGCCAGCAGGTTCCTGAACAGGTGCGCTGGCCGCTCCACAAACAGCAGGGCAGCACCCTGTTCATCCCAGACCGCGTATTTCTCGTTAATGGCCAGATGCTTTTGCCGCAGCAGGAAGATGTTGCGGTCAAACAGCGGGTCCGGGGTGCTGTCCTGGGTAGCGGCAGTTGGGGCGGGCTTGTGCACTGGCTGGGGTTGCTGCGGCTGGGCCTGCGCTGGTGGAACATCCGGCACGGTAATGGGCTGTTTGCAGGCATTACACTGGCCAGTACGCCCAGCATAGCTATCCGGCACCGTGGCAGTGGCCCCGCACCGACAGGTTACGGTAATCGGCATCAGCTCCTCCTTACGTTAATTATTGATCAGCTGGTGCTGCCTGAAGATCGCCTCTACCTGGGCGCTCTGTTCCACAGTAAAGCCAATCCTGACCCATTGGGTCTTCAGGTGTGCAATAAAGATCTTGTCACGCTTGGGCCGGTTATAATCTGCCGGAAACCAGGTCTTGATGTTACCGGTACCATGCAGTCGCCACTTGCCATTCCCGATGGTGGGCTCACAAACCGTAATATTGACGATATCAGCCAGGCGGACCGTCTTGGGGGTATGCCGGGGAAAATAGTAACCAGCAAAGACGATCTCGTCTGCAGTTATGGTAATTAGGCTATCGTGGTAGGTGAGGGTGTTAGTCATGGGTGTTTAATGTCTACGAGTTAAGCGGCTGGCCGACCACGCCTGACAAGTTTAGTGCCTTTATGAAGGTCTGCCTTTTCAAACCAGGCATCGGTTAACTCAGGTGCTTCGTCAGGGGCAACCCTGGTGTTTTTTGTTACGGCTGATTTCGCGTTCATTTGCGTACCTCATAGAAATACTTCTGCGTGCATCTCCTCTTATTGTCCAAACCACCACCACAACCCGCTCCTGCAACAGACCAACAGTGAAGAAACGCGGCTCATCGTAGTCCATTCTGTTGTCTGGTGCGGCAAAGTGCATGCCTCAGATGGCCGTCAGTTCTCCAAATTTTTTCGTGGCAGCCAAGCCTGCCTCAGCACGCTTTTTCCATGCACCGCCTTTGCTGATCAATTCCTCCCAGGACTGCTGCAGTTCAAACGGACGCTCCCGATCAAAATACGACAGTATCTGATATGCCTGGTAGAGATCCTTATGGGCCTTTGCACCGGACGTAACATCCCTCAGTTGGGAAACAATCAGCTTGTGCAGGCCAAAAACAAGCGGTTGCGGCACCATAACGGCTATGGCATCACCGTTGATAATGCAACAGGGAATCGGATCTGTAATAAGGTAGTCCAGATGGCTAAGCGGTTGCGCAGCCGCATTCAGCCGGGGAATGAAAACAGGGTCTTCACTTTGGGAGGTTTTGGGAGTCAACAGATCAACCCGCAACGGACTCTTGCGAACAGCAAAGGTGGTGGAAGGATGGGCCGGATTCAGGCGGGGAACCGGGAAAAACCCCATTGAAAGGCTTTCCAGTGCCTTCGGTATATCTGCACGTATGCCGGGCACCGCAATACTCACGTTCCGCTCTGCGGCAACATCAATATCCAGCGTGCCAAGGGTTGTTTCATCCCAACGAACACCAAGCAGATTGCCGATACAACCAAAGGCATGGGTACCGATCAGAACGCCACCTACCCTGAATACTGCTGAATCTGCCAGCTCACGTATAACCCGTGCAACCGGATGGGGCGCGGTGGCTACACGCCCCGCCTTTAACTGAGCACAGAGTTCCCGTATACCGATCGGGTCCTGCTGGTTCTCTGTATGTTCAGCTTTATGCCGGCGCACCAGCTCTTCCAATGCGGCGGTTTTCTGCCCCAGACAGATGCTGCGCTTTGTCCCGCCTGCAACATAGTGCTGAAAATAAAGGTAATCCCTGCCGTTAATGGACTTGGTTGAAAAAGACCCCTCAAGATTACCGATGTTTCGCTGGGCTTCACGCACTGCCAGCCGTTCCATCAGCTCTGCAAAGAGGGTTCTGGTTTCAATGGAAAGCTCGCCAAACACATTTAACCCCTGTTAATATTTATTCAGGGGTTAAAATACCCCGTGAGACGACAAAGGTCAACACTGATACGGATAAAAAACCAGCCTTTCCACTACGAATAACTCATCTTGAAATTGAATATCATGTCCCCGGAATTGGTCCGTGGGAATTAGCTCTATACGTAGTGCGTCCACATCCTCAGCACCTTAACGGATTTGCTTTCTTCCACCACCTGGTACACGATGCGATGTTGAATGTTGATGCGCCGTGAATAGGCGCCAGACAGATCCCCCACCAGCTTTTCATAGGGCGGGGGATTCTGGAACGGGTTTTCTTTCAGAATTTCAAGGATTTTTTCTGCAGCGGGTTTGAGGTTTGGGCGGGAAAGCTTAAGTGCATCTTTTTGCGCCTGTTTTGTATAAACAAGCCTCCAGCCTACCATGCCAGCTCCTCGCTGCATTCTTCCACAGGCGTGCTCAGACCTTCCTGAATGGATTCACGCATGCCAGGGATTGAGGTCAAGAACAGGGTTTCCTGAATGGCACGCCAATCATCTTCAGAAACAAGCACCGCAGCATGGCGCTTGCCAATGATATGGATCGGGTCATGTGATTGTGCAACATCATCCACCAGGCTGCAGAGGCTCTTGCGTGCCGCTGTAGCTGTTAAGGTTGTCATTGGGGCACCTCCATATTCGCACGTAAAATCGCACGACAATGGCGTGAGCGAAGTCAATACAATCATTGTAAGGTAGTTTTTGAGGCCAACGCGCAAAGTCGGGAATTACGTATTCTGTCCCCAAAATTCTGCAGATTATCCCGCAATCTGTAGGACCGAGGAGTCTAGTACAATTCGACGTATGCTTCGTTTATCGTCAAATGGCACAACAACATCAGCACTTCCATCATCAGTTCCAAAGTTTAGTTCCGGTTCTTTCGATGTTCCGAGCAAATCCACATACGTTCCGTAATCCAAGGAGTAGATGTTATACCGCAAGCCGGGGTTGTCTTTGTCTGCATACCCCCGCTGCATCTGATGTAAGACCCGCGCGTCTACCAATTTTAGGATTATAGAGTGCCGCTGCAAGTGACGGGCAAGCAGGAAAGACCTTGCCCGTCGTGTTCCAATAACTTCATCAACTATACGCCTTAGTACATTCTGCATTTCTTCATCCATGTGAGTCTGCTTATCCTGCTCAAACCATTGACGCGCACCTTCAACCACCGCTTTGCGGTCAATAGTTTCTCGACCACGTCTTTGTGCGTGAAAAAAAGCCTGCGTAAAGATATTTATTAAATCACGAATTACGCCTTCTGCCGAACGAGCCAATTCTGTAAACGTTGCGCGCTCTGTAAACATCCGGGATGCGATTTGGTCTCCACTTGTAATGTTGTATGTGTTTTTAAGATAAGCCTCTGGGAGTTCCAGCTCAAGATGTCTTAATAGCATGTCAGCATATGTGGTAGTAAGGTGTTGAGGATTTTTATCGAAGACATAGTAATCATCTAAATCTGGAGCCGTAGCAATGTCAGCCCCAACTTCAAAGCCAGTTGAAATATTGTCTTCAAAGTGAGTGAAATTCGATCGTTGTTCAAGTGCAGCAATCTTGATTGTAGCGCGTTGTACTGGAAGAATTCCTCTTTTTAAAAATTCCGCAAGAAATGGTTGAATATCTGATGGGAGAGACGACCATTCATCAAGTAGGATGTAGAGGTTGGTACCAGCTAGCTCTAGTGCTTCTGAAAGCGATTCATGAAGTGCAGGAAAAATGACCTTTTCCCTGGATTCAATGCGATAAGCTGTCTCTGTTTCCGTACTCAAATTCTCATTTTGTCTCAAACCCAATTCTCCCTTTGGATTTGTACCAATTGTTGCTGAAACAGAAATTCCACTTTTTGTTTCAGCCTTATTTTTAAGGGTTTTTTCTGTTTCGATGTAGGTTTTAGAGGGTTGTGTAATTGATTGAGCAAGTCTATGAATAGCGTCAAACGCCTTATCCGAATTAATTGGTGGGCATTCAATGATGCGTTCTAGTAGTGCATCATGCATTGGTGCTAAAATATCGCGAAATAAACTTAAGCATCTCGTCGGCATCGGAACAAGTGGATCAGAAAACTGGCAAGTACTACCCAATGTGCGGCAATCGATATAGACAGTGACTGGATTTCTTTCAGCGTTCAGGCGCGCTAACAAGACTTTTAGAACATGGGTTTTACCCACTGCTGTCCCATAGTTTTCAAAGCAGCGCCAGCTGAGGGTTTGGCAATGC
>CAZUSH010000065.1:0-21356 GCA_964622705.1 uncultured Geobacter sp.
AGACCGCCATCTGGATCAGCATCGCCATGATCGGCGCCAGGATCGCCATGGCCAGCGAGCCGACCAGCCCGCCAATGCCGCCACCCTCCTCATCATCCCGGCCACCTCCCAGGATGGCGCCCCATTGCAGCATGTTGGCGATCATGGCGATGGCGCCGGCAATGGTGGCCGCAATGGTCGAGATCAGGATATCGCGATTCTTGACATGCCCCAGTTCATGGGCCATGACCCCCTCCAGCTCTTCCGGCGAGAGTATCCGCAGGATCCCCTCGGTTGCCGCCACAGCGGCATGCTCGGGGTTGCGGCCGGTGGCAAAGGCGTTGGGCGACTGGTCCGGGATGATGTAGACCTTAGGCATCGGCAGCCCGGCCCGCTGTGCCAGGCGCTCCACCATGCCGTAAAAGGCGGGATGGTCGCCCCGCTCGATCTCCTGGGCACCGTACATCCGCAGGACGATCTTGTCGGAAAACCAGTAGGAGCCGAAGTTCATCAGGGCAGCCATCACAAATGCCACCAGCATGCCCCCCTTGCCCCCCAGTGCGCCCCCCATCCCCACCAGCAGCATGGTCAAAAGCGTTAACAGCAGTGTTGTCTTGAAACGGTTCATCATGAGTTGGTTCCTCCATCATACCGGTACGTTAATCGGGGCAGGCCAAATAAAAAAGACCTTTACCCACGGCGAAATACGAAATCCACACCTGGGTAAAGGTCTTGCCTGCGATCTCTCGTCCCATGTCCGAGCCGTGTCCCGATTCCAGATTGAAATCGGGGAGCTGTCTTGACGAATCATGGGCCGGCCATGTCTCCGGCCGGTGGCTACTCCCCTTTACGTACAAAAATCATAATCAGCCCCTCTGCGCTTGTCAAGGGGATTCGTTCAGTCTTTTTATGGACGCCCGTGCCCTCCGCTTACGCCAAAATCTCAAACTTGCCCGAGCCCGGATTGTAGCTGTAGAGGGTGCCGGACTCGATCTCGAAATACCAGCCATGCAGGTCAAGTTTGCCGCTGGCCACCCGTTCCCTGACCCAGGGGAAGGTCAGCAGGTTTTCAAGCGACACCAGGATCGAGGCATGCTCACAGGCCTTGGCCTGTCGCTCGTGCGAGGCGTCGGCGAACGTCTCCAACACCTGCTGCTTGGCCCGCTCCGCAATACTGACCCACTTGCTGATATACTCACCGTTCTTATCGGACGGAATCCCCTCCATCAGCGACCTGATGCCGCCGCAGCAGGAATGCCCCAGCACGATGATATGCTCAACCTCCAGGTGGCAGACCGCATACTCCAGGGCCGCACTGACGCCGTGATAGGATTGGTCATGCTCACAGGGTGGCACCAGGTTGGCCACGTTGCGGACAATAAACAGGTCCCCCGGTTCGGAGCGGACCATCATGGAAGGGTCCACCCGGGAATCACTACAGCCGATCAGGACCACCTTGGGACGCTGCCCCTGCTTTAAGCGATCGAACAGTTCACGGTCTTCCTGAAAATACTCTTCCTGAAAATTGCGAAAACCGTGAATGAACTTCTGAATCTCATGCATCAGCAAACTCCTTGCAGCTACTTGAGGCGTGCCTGCAGCTCCCGGGACTTCCCTTCCAGTTCCTGGCGGGTCCTGGCGCGGAACTGCTCCAGTTTCTCAGCCAGTTCCGGCCGCTTGATCGACAGGATCGAGACCGCCAGGTAGGCGGCGTTTTTACCGCCATCAATGGCCACGGTTGCCACCGGAATGCCGGGGGGCATCTGCACCGTGGCATACAGGGCATCCACACCGGCCAGGGCCCCTGATTTGAGCGGGACGCCGATCACCGGCAGCGTCGTGTGGGAGGCCACCACACCGGCCAGGTGCGCTGCCATGCCGGCGCCGCAGATCAGCACCTCGACCCCCCGTTCACGGGCAGTTTGGGCATACTGGGCCGTCTTCTCCGGCAGACGGTGGGCCGAACAGATATCCATCTCCCAGGTGACTCCCAGCTGTGTCAGTACCTCGGCCGCCTTTTCCATCACCGGCAGGTCGCTGTCGCTTCCCATCAAGATCCCAACCAACGGTTTTTCCATATACGTTGCACTCCTTTGGTATCAGCCTGCTCGCTACGTCTGAACGTCCTACCGAAACCGGCCTGGCCTGTCAACAGGTTTCAGCCGGTTATCCGCTCTGCGCGATCCTGCAAAAAACCGCGTGTGTGCTTGTCAGCAAAGCCATTGCACAGTATAGTTAGTTGCTGAATTAGATAGAAAAATTAGAAGTTTATCACTTCAGCGAACAAGACGGGCAAACCGACTGATTTTACAGCAAATGCAGCACCAGCACGGATGGAGCCGCACCGATCCCAACGAACCACGGTCCGCTCGCTGCCGCTCGACGGGACCACGCTCCCCGGTAAAACGGAGGCCTGCATGAAAAAATATCGTACCGTCTGGATGGCAATCCTGCAGTGGGGCCTGCTCTGGTCGCTGATCCTGGGCTGTTCGCTGGCCTGGAACACGCATCAGGTCAAGCGCCAGGCAGAGGAGTTCGCCCGCCACGAGGCAACAAGCGTCATCCAGAAGGACCTTGCCTTCAGGCGCTGGGTGACCATGCACGGCGGTGTCTATGTTCATCCGACCCTGAATACCCCGCCAAACCCATGGCTGACCGTGCCGAAACGGGACATCACCGCCACCGATGGCGACCACCTGACCTTGATGAACCCGGCCTATGTCACACGCCAGGTCATGGCGCTCTACGATGAGCAGTTCGGCGTCAAGGGACATATCACCAGCCAGCACCTCAAAAATCCGGCCAACGCCCCGGATGCGTGGGAAAAAACCGCCTTGCAACGCTTCGACAGAGGTGACAAGGAGGTGCGGGAACTCGCCACCATCAACGGCGCCCCCTATTATCGCCTGATTCTGCCGATGCGGATGGAACAGGGCTGCCTGAAGTGCCATGCCGACACCAAGGTGCCGGTTGGCAATATACGCGGCGGGATCAGCGCCGCCGTCCCGTTGACACCCTACCTGACTGCCGCCGCCTACGGGCTTCGCGCCACCCGCCTGGCCCATGGCGCCATCTGGCTGGTCGGCATGTTCGGTATCGCCGGCGCATCGGTTGTCTACCACCGCCAGCAGCAGCGCAACCGTCGCGCCGAGGAAGAACTGCGCGCCCAGGAGGCCCTGTACGCCTCGCTCACCACCGCCTCACCAACCGGGGTCTTTCAGACCGATCTGGCCGGCAGCTGTTGCTATGTCAACCAACGCTGGTCGGACATCACCGGCTTGCCCTTTGAGGCAGCCCTGGGAGACGGCTGGCGGTCGGTGCTGCACCCGGATGACCAACAGGCCGTGCATGCGGCCTGGCAGCGCGCAGTGACCGAGAAACAACCGTTCTGCCTGGAATACCGCTGCAAGCGTCCCGATGGCTCGATCTGCTGGGTCTACGGCCAGTCAGCCGAGATCTTCAATGAAAACGGGGAGGTAATCGGCCATGTCGGCACCATCACCGACATCAGCCGGCAAAAGGAAGGTGAGACCCGTCTGGCCGAACAGAGCCTGTTTTTGCGGGAAAGCCAGGCCATTGCCAAGGTGGGGGGCTGGAAATGCAACCCGCTCACCGGCATGCTCGCCTGGACCGACGAGATCTATCAGCTGCTGGAGCATCCCCGGCAGGAGCCGCTCGAACCGGAGCGCTGCTTTTGCTATTTCGACCCCCAGGATCATCTCCGGGTTCGTCAGGCCCTGGACGAGGCCTTTACCCAGGGCAGTCCATTCCAGCTTTCCTGCCGCATGATCTCGCACAGCGGCCGGAGCTTCTGGGGCGACCTTCGCTGCATCGGACGCCTGGAAGCCTCTGATGGCGCCTATATCACCGGCACGCTGCAGGATGTGACGGAATACAAACAGATCGAAGAGCTGCTGACCTCTGCCAAGGAATCGGCCGATGCCGCCAACCGGATGAAGACCGAGCTTTTGGCGACGGTCAGCCATGAGCTGCGCACCCCCTTAAACGGCGTGATGGGGGCGATCCAGCTGATGGAGACCACTACCCTCGACCAGGAGCAGCACGGCTACCTGCAGATGGCTCGGCAATCGGCGGACAGCGAACTGCTGCTGGTCAACGATCTGCTCGATCTGGCGGGGCTTGAGGCATCAGGCACACAGATCAGCAGTGCGCAGTTCTGTCTGATGGACTGCCTGCAACTGGCGGTCAACCAGCACCGCTGCAGCATCGAGGAACGCAAGCTGGCATTCATCACCCATCTGCCTGATGCGCTCAGGACAAACGCCATCATCGATGGCAGACGCCTGACCCAGATCGTGGGCAACCTGCTGGGGAATGCCGTCAAATTCACCGAGCAGGGCCAGATCGAACTAGCCGCCTCTCTGGAAGGCGAGTACGGCTCCGGCCGGCTGCGGGTCAGCATCAGCGATAGCGGTATCGGCATTGCACCGCACGACCTGGAACGGATCTTTGAACCGTTTGTACAGGTTGACATGTCCAACACCCGCAAATTCGGCGGTACCGGCCTGGGACTGGCCATCTGCCGCCGCCTGGCGGAAAAGATGGGAGGCAGCATCACCGTATCGAGCTGCCTCGGCGAAGGCAGTTGTTTCACCCTGACCCTGCCGGTCATGCTTGCGGCTGGGCAGCAGCATACCGCGGCTGTTTCCCCGGCTGTTTCCCCGGCAGCCTTGTGGCAAGGGCCGGACCTGACCGTACTGATCGCCGAGGACAATGAAACCAACCTGAGGGCCGCTGCGGGGCTGTTGCAAAAGCTCGGCATGAAGACGGTCTGCGCCCAGGACGGTAAGCTGGCCCTGGGACATTGGCTGCAAGGAAACATCGACCTGATCCTGATGGACATCCAGATGCCGGTCATGGACGGCCGCGAGGCCACCCGTTTTATCCGCCAGCGGGAACAGGACTCGGCCATCCGCACCCCGATCATCGCCCTGACCGCCCATGCCATGAGCGGTGACCGCGAACAGTTCCTGGCGGAAGGCTTTGACGGCTATGTGGCCAAGCCGTTTCAGCTTGCAGAGCTCACCACGGAATTGGCCCGGGTCCTGTGCCCATGACCTACATTGCCCTGATCCAGAACATCGCCCTGCTGGTGGCCCTGACCTTTGTCCACAGCCTGCTGCTGCGCCGGGTACGCCAGCCGGCCCTGGGCGTTGCCCTGTTCTCCGGCGCCTTGTTCGGCGGTGTCACCCTGGTGGGGATGGTGACCCCCTTTACCCTCGGTCCGGGACTGATCTTTGACGGACGCTCCATCATCCTGGCTGCAGCCGGACTGTTCGGCGGGCCCTGGGCTGCCCTGGTGGCAGCCGGCATGGCTGCGGCCTATCGGATCAGCCTGGGCGGTCTCGGCATGCCGATGGGGGTGGCGGTCATCGCCGGTTCCGCTGCCATTGGTGTTGGCTGGCGCCTGCTGCGCCGCTCCCGGCCCTACGCCTGCCAGCCGGTGGGGCTGTATCTGTTCGGCCTGCTGGTGCATCTCTGGATGATCGGCTGCACCATCCTGCTGCCGCAGGCCGCGGCCCAGGCCATCCGGAGCGATATCGGCCTGCCGATACTGCTGATCTACCCCGTGGCCACCCTGCTGGTCTGCCAGCTGTTCCTGGAGATGGAGCGCCACATGGAGGCAGAACGGGCGTTGGTGGAAAGCGAAGCCAGCTTCAGGCGGATGTTTGAGGAACACGACGCCGTCTTCCTTTTGATCGAGCCGTCCAGCGGCATCATTGTCGATGCCAATGACAGCGCGGTTCGCTACTATGGCTACAAACGGGATGAATTGCGCGGCATGCCGATCAGCCTGATCAACCCCCTGCCGCCGGACGAGGCCCGGCAACTCCGCACCCTGGCCAGCCAAGGGTTGCAGAAACATTTCGAGCTTGCTCATCGCCTGAAGGACGGCACAGAACGCATTGTGGCGGTCTACAGCTCACCGGTCGAAGTCGGTGGCCAGACCCTGCTGTTTTCAATCATTCATGACATCACCGAACAAAAGCAGGCCGAGCAGGAGCTGGTCGTGGCTCGCCATGCAGCCGAGTCGTCCAATCGGGCCAAGAGCGAATTCCTGGCCAACATGTCCCATGAAATCCGCACCCCCTTGAACGGTCTGATGGGGATGGCCCAGCTGCTGCGCTTCACCCCGCTGAACAAGGAGCAAATCGAGTACCTGGACAACCTGGAACTCAGCTCAAAGATCCTGCTGGATCTCTTGAACGACATCCTGGACCTCTCCAAGGTGGAGGCAGGCAAGCTGGAACTGGAGCAAACCTTTGTACCGCTGCGCGAGATGCTGCGCGAGACGGTCATCACCTACCGGGCCCTGGCGCAGCAAAAGCAGCTCGAACTCCGTCTTGACCTGGCGGACAATCTGCCGGAGCTCTGCACGGGTGATCCGCTGCGCCTCAAGCAGATCCTGCTGAACCTCCTGGGGAACGCGGTCAAATTCACGGGACAGGGCCATATTACCCTCAAGGCGTCCCTGATCAACGATCCGGACCAGCAACCGCTGATCAGGATCGAGGTACAGGATACCGGCATCGGCATGTCCCCGGAACAGCTCACCCGTATCTTCACCCCCTTTACCCAGGCCGATGGCTCCACTACCCGCAAATACGGCGGCAGCGGCCTGGGACTGACCATCTGCCAACGCCTGACCGCCCTGATGGGAGGCTCCCTGCGGGTCGCCTCCGAGCCGGGCCGGGGCAGTTGTTTCACCCTCGAACTGCCCTATTACCCAGCTGCTTTCATCCCCCAAGGAGCGCCCGCATGCTGAGCCGTCGTTCCCTGTTGCTGTTCTGTTCCGTCATCATGGCAGCGCCCCCCCGCGTCCTTCAGGCTCATGAGACCACCGGGGCGCCGTTACAGCAGCAGTTCGCGCTCAACAGCATGGACCTGTCCATCATCGCCATCTCGCTCGTCTGTCTGGTCGGGGTCATCATCCTGACAGGACTGAGCATCTCTCTGCGCAAACTCAACCAGCGCCTGCAACAGGAAGCACAGGAACGCCGCCTGGTGGAGCAACAGCTTGAAACCGACCGCAACTACCTGCGGATCCTGTTTGAGCATAACGGTTCCGGTCATCTGGTGGTATCGTCGACACGCGCCATCCTGAAGGTCAACCGGCAGTTCTGCGAGATGTTCGGCTACGGCGAGGATGAGCTTTTGGGGCAGTCCGTACGCATGCTGCACCTGGATGAGCAGCACTACCAGGATTGGGCGCCGCGCTTTCTGGAGGTGCGGGACTCCCTGACCCGCATGTCGGCCGAATACCCTTCGCTGCGCAAGGACGGCAGCATCATCTGGTGCCTGTTCACCGGGGTCAGCCTGAATCTGCCGAGCGGCGAACCGGGGGTCGTCTGGAGCCTGATCGATATCAGCGACCGCAAGAGAGCCGAAGAGGAACTCAGGCTTTCCGAGCAGAAATATGCCAGTATCTTCAACCTGATGCCCGATATGATCGGCATCACCCGCTGTTCGGACGGCTGTTTCATCGAGGTCAACCCCGGTTTTGAACGTTGCACCGGCTGGAGCAGGGAGGAGGTGCTCGGTCAGTCCTCCCTGACACTGGGGCTGTGGGATCACGCCACCCGCGCCAAGGCGATCGGGATCGTCAAAAAACGGGGCCACCTGGAGGAGTTTGAGTTCATCCTGACCACGAAAACGGGGATACAGCGCCATGCCCTGATGTACCTGATCCCCATTACCATCGAGGGGGTGGAGTGCCTCTGCTTCCTGGCCCGCGACATCCACGACAAACGGATCGCGGAACGGGCCCTGCAGCGCTTTTCTCTGGTGGTGGAACAGACCGCCAACATCGTGCTGATCACCGATCCGGAGGGCACCATTCAGTACGTCAACCCGCGCTTCAGCGAGGTGACCGGCTACAGCCGCCAGGAGGTCATCGGCCTGAGCCCCCGTCTGCTTAAGTCGGGACACCAGTCCCGGGAATTCTACGACGAGCTCTGGCAGACCATCACCTCCGGCAGGCCCTGGCGGGGCGAGTTCTGCAACCGGGCCAAGGACGGCAGCGAATTCTGGGAACTGGCCACCGTCACCCCGTTGTTTGACGATGACGGCGCCATCATCAACTTTGTGGCGATCAAAGAGGTCATCACCGACCGCAAACAGGCCGAAGCCGCCCTGCATGAGGCCAAGGACCGGGCCGAGGCCGCCAATCGGGCCAAGAGTGAATTTCTGGCCAACATGTCCCATGAGATCCGCACCCCCATGAACGGGGTGATCGGCATGGTGCATCTGCTGCGCACCACCGAACTTTCACTGGAACAGCGGCTGTACCTGACCAACATCGAGATCTCCGCCACCAGCCTGACCACGCTCTTAAGCGATATCCTGGATCTTTCCCGGATCGAGGCCGGCAAGATGTCGCTTGAGCAGACCGACTTTTCGTTGCGCCAATGCATCAGGGAGCTGCTGGACAGTCAGCTGTACCAGGTCCGCGAGAAGGGTCTGCTGGTCAGCACCAACCTGGCGCCGGAGCTGCCGGAGATCGTGCGCGGCGACCAGCTGCGCACCCGCCAGATCCTATTGAATCTGGTGGGCAATGCCATCAAGTTTACCGAACAGGGCCGGATTGAGATCACGGCACGGGTGATCCTGCGTGACAAGGCCAAGCTGCTGGTGCGCCTTGATGTCGCCGATAGCGGTATCGGCATGCCGGCGGAACAGATGGAGCGGATCTTTGCCCCCTTTGAGCAGGCCGACAACTCGACCACCCGCCGCTACGGCGGCAGCGGCCTGGGGCTGGCGATCTGCCGGCGTCTGGCGGCCCTGATGGGCGGCAGCATCTGGGCGGAAAGCGTCCCCGATAGCGGCAGCACCTTCCACCTGGAACTGCCGTTTGTTGTGCCCGACCCGACGGCCACCATCGGCAGCCGCCCTGCCGATGAAGACAGCCAACCGTCCGTCAGCCCGCTCACCCTGCTGTTGGCGGAAGACAACCGGGTCAACGCCGAGTTCATCTTCAAGATCCTGACCAAGCTGGGGCACCGGGTCACGACCTGCGAAAACGGCCAACAGGCCCTGGATTTTCTGCAGACCGGCCAGCGCTTCGATGCACTCCTGATGGATATCCAGATGCCGGTCATGGGGGGCGACGAGGCGGTCCGCCTCATCCGCCAACAGGAAGAGGAACAGGGCCTGAGACGCCATATTCCGATCATCGCCCTGACGGCCCATGCCATGGATGACGAACGGCAACGCCTGCTGGCACAGGGCTTTGACGCCCATGTGGCAAAACCGGTTGAAATCGGTATACTGATGGCGGAACTGGCACGCCTTACCCATGCCCCCGGGCATGGTCAAAACTCCCATGCCCGGGGCAGAGCATGATCTGGCTTTCCTTGATCCATAACGTCTCGCTGCTGGTGGCGCTGACCTTCATCCACGGCCTGCTGCTCAGGAGACTGCGGGAGCGCTACCGCCTCTACCCGCTTGTATCCGGCGTGCTGTTCGGCCTGGTCGCTGTGTTTGTCATGCTGACCCCGTTCCACCTCAAGCCCGGCCTGATCTTTGACAGCCGCACCATTGTCGTGGGGGTTGCCGGCTTGTTCTGCGGGCCTCTGCCGGCCGCTGTTGCAGCCGCCATCGCGGCGGTCTGCCGGCTGTGGATCGGCGGGGTCGGGGCCTGGCAGGGGGTCGGCGTCAGCCTGGTTGCAGCCGCCATCGGCAGCAGCTGGCACGTTTTACGCAAAAAGCGGCCCAAGGCGGTCGAACCTCCGGCCCTGCTGCTGTTCGGCCTGCTGGTCAACCTGCAGATGCTCGGCTTCATGCTGACCCTGCCCGCACCGCTGGCCCATGAGGTGATCAGCCAAGTCGGCCTGCCGCTGTCCCTGCTCTTCCCGCCTGCCACCCTGCTGGTCTGCCTGTTGTTTCTGCAGATGGAGCGCCGCGCCGCAGCCGAGCAGCAACTGGAGGCGGAACGCAACTATTTCAAGGCCCTGATGAACAGCAACACCACCGGTATCCTGATCGTCTCGGCCAACCGTACCATCCTCGAGGTCAATCCCTACCTCTGCAGCATGTTCAGCTACAGCCGTGATGAACTGGTGGGCAAAAGCGCCGAGGTGCTGCATGTTGATCATGATGCCTACGAGTTTTTTGCCCGGTGGTTCAGAGACGCCCGCGACAACGACCCGCTGGTCCGGCTGGAATACCGTTTCCGGCGCAAAGACGGCAGCCTGTTCTGGGCTGTGATCTCCGGGGCCAAATTCGGTCTGCCGGATCAGGAAGCCGGCGTGGCCTGGAGCCTGACCGATATCAGCGAACAGAAGCAGGCCGAGGCGGAGCTGTCAGCGGAGCGGGAACACCTGCAGACCCTGTTTGAAGTCAACGGCTCCGGCATGCTGGTGGTCTCGTCCAGCCGTGAGATCCTGCAGGTCAACACCCAGTTCTGCAACCTGTTCGGCTATTCCCGCGCAGAACTGGTCGGCCAGAGCGCCCGCATCCTGCACCTTGATCAGCAGCACTACGAAAACTGGGCCCCCTGTTTCCAGGAAGCCAAGGCCGGCAAACCGCTGGCCAGTTCGGATTACCCCTGGCGCCGCAAGGACGGCAGTATCTTCTGGTGCTACTTCTCCGGGGTCAAGATGCAGCTTCCCAGTGGTGAATCCGGGGTGCTCTGGAATGTGATCGACATTACAGAACGCAAGCAGGCTGAAAAGAATATGGCCATGATGAGCTTTGCCCTGGATTCCATCCATGAAAGCGCCTTTCTGGCCAACCAGGAAGCCCGGCTGATCTATGTCAACCGCGAGGCCTGCCGGACCCTCTCCTACGAACGTGAGACGCTGCTGCGGATGGGGATCGCGGATGTCGATCACGATTTCGTGCCGGCAAGCTGGCCGGAACTCTGGCAGCTGCTCAAGACACAAGGGGCGCTGACCTTTGAAAGCCGCCATACAACCAGCACCGGCCAGCTGATCCCGGTCGAGCTGAACATCAACTACTTCGAGTTTGAACAGCAGGGCTTCGTGCTGGGATTGGCCAGGGACATCACGGAACGGCGCAAGACCGAAGCCGCCCTGCAGGAGGCCAAGGAACGGGCCGAGGCAGCCAGCCGCGCCAAGAGCGAGTTTCTGGCCAACATGAGCCACGAACTGCGCACCCCCATGAACGGGGTGATCGGCACGGCGCAGCTCTTGCGCCTGACCAGGCTTGATCAGGAACAGACCGATTACCTGGTCAGCATTGAAAGCGCCGCTGAAAACCTGCTGGCAATTCTGAACGATATCCTCGACCTGTCTCGGATTGAGGCAGGCAGGATGGAGCTTGAACAGAAACCATTCCTGCTGCAGGAGGTCATCACTACCGTAGCCACGGCCTTCCAGGCCCAGGCCCGTCTGAAGGGGCTGCACCTGAAGCTGGAGACCGCCGATAATCTGCCGTTACAGGTGGTGGGCGATTCGCTCCGGCTGCGTCAGATCCTACTGAACCTGGTGGGTAATGCGGTCAAGTTCACCGAGCAGGGCGGGGTTACCATGAACGTCTCCCGACCCAGCCAGAATGCCGACGAGGTCACCCTGCTGTTCAGCATCCAGGACACCGGTATCGGCATCCCTGCTGAGGCCATGCAACGGATCTTCGCCCCCTTTACCCAGGCCGACAGCTCCAACACCCGTAAATACGGCGGTAGCGGACTGGGTCTGACTATCTGCCGCCACCTGACCGATCTGATGGGAGGGCGGCTCTGGGCTGAGAGCGAACCAGGTCTGGGGACGGTCTTTCATCTGGAGATATCCTGCCCGCTGCCGGTTTTCCCTCCGGCACAGGCTCAACCCACAACGCAGGTTCCTGAACAGAGCGTCCCCTTGTGGCAGGGCCCGCCACTAAGCATACTGTTGGCCGAGGATCAGCCGGTCAACATCATCTTTGTCCAACGCGTACTGGCTAAGATGGGGCATCGCCTGACCGTGGTGGAAAACGGCCAGCAGGCCTTGGAACGCTGGCAACATGAACCGTACGATCTGATTCTGATGGATGTGCAGATGCCGGTCCTGGACGGACGGGAGGCGACCCGGCAGATCCGTCTGCACGAGCAGCAGCAGGGCGGCCACCTGCCGATCATCGCCCTGACCGCCCACGCCATGGAGGGTGATCGGGAACAGCTCCTGGCAGCCGGTTTTGACGGCTATATTGCCAAGCCAGTCGACATCAGACTGTTGAGTGAGGAGATGTATCGTTTGACCACCGGAGGGACCGCATGAGCAGCTTTACCGATCATTTCGCCCGGGTATCCGCGCAGTATGCCAACTATCGCCCCACCTATCCGGCATCACTGTTCACCTGGCTGGTCACCATCACACCTGGACGTCAACTGGCCTGGGACTGCGCCACCGGCACCGGCCAGGCCGCTATAGCGCTGGCAGAACAGTTCGAACAGGTCTGGGCCACCGACGCCAGCGCATCCCAGATTGCAGCCGCCACCCCCCGTTCCAACATCAGCTACCGGACGGCAGCGGCCGACCGCTCCGGTCTACCGGACCGAGCCGCAGACCTGGTCACCGTGGCCCAGGCTCTGCACTGGTTTGAACTTGAACCATTTTATTCCGAGGTCCGCAGAGTGCTGAAGCCGGGCGGCATCCTGGCGGTCTGGACCTACGGGGTGTTCCATGCCGAAGGAGATGGCGCCGAGGCGGTGCAAACGTTGCTCGACCGGTTCTACCACCAGACTGTCGGCCCCTATTGGCCAGCAGAACGACGCCATGTGGAAAACGGCTACGCCGAACTGAAGTTCCCGTTCGATGAAATCACTTCGCCCGAGTTCAGCATGATGACTGCCTGGACCCTGGATGATTTGGCAGGCTACCTGCGCAGCTGGTCCGCCACCAGCCGTTACACTGAGGTAGTAGGTAGTGACCCGGTCACACCGTTATGCGCAGAGCTTGCAACGCTCTGGGGGACAGAGCGCCGGCCGGTGGTCTGGCCACTCTCGCTCAAGGCGGGAAGGATCACCGTATGAATGGAATCTCCCTGCTCCAGGAACTGTCACGACGGCAACGCTTCAGCACCCTGTTGCAGTTGGTGCGCCTGCTCTGTTTGGCCGCAGTACTGTTGCTCGGGCTGGCCTCGCTGCAATCCTGCCATCGTCAACAGCATCCGCCGATCCGCATCTCCCTGATCGATTGGCCCGGTTTCTATCCGCTCTACCTGGCCAAGTCGCTGGGATTGTACCAGCAACAGGGCCTTGAGGTCGAACTGATCCTAAGCCCTGGCAACCCCCAGGCCAACCAGCTGTTTGAGACCGGTGGAGCGGACCTGGTGGCAGGCCCCTATGCCGACTTCATCACCATGCAGGCCGAAGGGGTTGGCCTGAAGGTGTTGACCGTCTTTGATTACTCCAAAGCCGACCTGCTGATGGCACAGCCTTCGATCCGCAGCGTGGCCGACCTGCGCGGCAAACCGGTCGGGATCGACCGCAAGAACTCCTTTTCCCATCTCTTCATCCTGCTCTTGCTCAAAAAGCACGGCATACCGGAGGAGGCAGCCAATCTGCGGGTGATTCCGTTTGATCAGGTGCCCGATGCCCTGAGCCAGGGCCTGATCGCGGCCGGACACATCTGGGACCCGGCCGCCGCAGAAGCGGCCAAACGGGGTTTCCGGGTACTGGCCGATGCCGGGGAACTGCCCGGGGCCATCAGCGACTGCCTGGCGGTCAGCGACCGCATGCTGCGGGAGCGCCCCGAAGAGCTGCAGCGCCTGATGCTGGCCGTGGTGGAGGCGCAGCGCTGGTTTGAGCAGCACCCGAGCGAAGGGCTCAAGCAGGTGGCAGCCTTTGTCAAACGTCCGGCCGCCGAGCTGGTCCCCTTCCTGGCAGCGGTCAACACCATCACCCCGGAACAGTCCCTGCAGGCCTTCAACAAGGGACCGGGATTGACTTCGCTGTACGGTTCCGGTGACGTCATCAGCCGATTCCTGACGGATCGGGGCTTCACCAACATCGTTCCCGTTGAAACGCTGCTTGAGCCGGTCTTTTTGCAGCGGGCGCTGCAAGACCGCCGGGGAGGCACCCCATGAAATTCCGTACCCGCCTCAGCCTGGCCTTTACCCTGCTGGTACTGCTGCTGATGCTGGTGGATCTGCTGCACAGCTACATAAGCACGACCGCTTACGATAAAAAGGTCACCATCCGCAACCTCTGTGCCGCCAGCAACCAGGTCAGCCGGGGCATCTCGCTGTTGATGCTGGAATGCCAGCGCGACATGCAGGTGATTGCCCGCTCGGCCTTTCTGAATGAGGGCGGCCGCAGCCGGGAATCCATCAACAAGCGTCTAGCCGATTTTCGTAACGGCTCAGGCCCGATGGAGCGGATCAGCTTCATCAGTCCTGACGGCAGGGTTGCCGCAGACTCGGGCAGCCTGGACCTGGATCTGCAGAATCGCACTGCAGCCTGGCAACAAGGCATGGCGGGCAACAACGGTTTTCTGATCCATAACGATCAGCAGGATCAGGCTGCTGAACTGCGCTTCTACGCGCCGGTCCGCCGGCTCGACAGCGAGACCCCGCGGGGTGTGGTGATCGCCACCGTGCCGCTGCACCAGATCCGCCTGCTGATCGGCGGCTTCGAGCAGTATCAGCTGACCGGACAGGACCGTATCCTGATCGAACTGATGGATCAGCACGGTCACAAGATCTACTCCAGCGACGGTAAGGCCGGATTGCTGTTGGAAGGCGCTGCCGCGCCCGAAGAGAAGCTCCCCTCGCTCAAGCGCCCCCAGATTACCACGGAGGACAGTACCTCTATCCAGGTTATGACCCTGACCAAGTCGCTTTCCACGCCGCACAACAGCTGGTACCTCAAGGTGACCGCCCCCAAGGCCCAGATCTTTGCCAGCGCCCGCCGCAGGCTGGCCCAGAAGCTGTTGCTGGCAGCCCTGCTGGTCTGCGCCGGCGTTGCCATCACCCGCCTGATCGCCAGTCGGCTCAGCCACCCGCTGGAATCCCTCTCTCTGGCAGTTCGCCGGATGGGAGAGGGAGACGCCGAGCCATTCTCCCATCTACCGCCTCGTTACGATGAATTCGCCCTGCTGCAGGAAAGCCTGCAACAGTCCTCCAGCCGCTTGCGGGAAAGCCTGGAACGGTTGACTATCAGCGAAGAACAGTTCCACGCCCTGTTCGATGCCATGGCGGAAGGAGCGGCCCTGCACCGCCTGCTGTTTGACCAGGAGGGCACTCCGGTCGACTACCAGATCGAGGAGATCAACCAGAGTTACCAAGCCATTCTGGGGATTCCTCGTGAAAAAGCCCTGGGCATGCTGGCCACAGAGCTGTATCAGAGCAGTCGCCCCCCCTATCTGCAGGAATACGCCACGGTGGTGGCTACCGGCAGATCCTGCAGTTTCGAAAGCTATTTCCCCCCCATGGAACGCCACTTCAGCATTTCGGCCTGCCGGATCGGTCCCGAGCGTTTTGCCACGATCTTCACGGATATTACCGCCAAGAAGTGGCATGAAGAGACCCTGCGCAGCACCATGAATCAGCTCAAGGAGGCCAATGAGGCCAAGAGTCGTTTCCTTGCCGTCATGAGCCATGAGATCCGCACACCGCTCAACGGCATCACCGGCATGGTCCAGTTGTTAAAGGACATGGAAATGCCGGCCTTGCAGCGGGAGTTTCTGGAGAACATCGACACCTCGGCCGAGAGCCTCTTGAGCGTGATCAACGATATCCTCGACTTTTCCAAGATTGAGGCCGGCCGGCTGGAGCTAGAGGCAATTCCGTTTCAGCCGCTCAAACTGTTGAACGACGTCCTGCGGGTGATGCAACTGCGGGCCCAAGCCAAAGGGCTGCAACTTTCCCTGCACTACGACAGCAAACTGCCGGCGGTAGTGGTCGGAGACCCGCACCGGATCGGCCAGGTGCTGACCAACCTGGTGGGCAACGCCATCAAATTTACCGCTGGTGGCGAGGTGACCGTGCGGGTCAGCTGCAAGGATACCAGCGACGATACGGCGCTCTGCCTGATTGCGGTCAGAGACTCAGGCATCGGCATGGACGAGGCAACCCAGCAGCATATCTTTGAGCCGTTTATCCAGGCCGACAGTTCCACCACCCGTAAATATGGCGGCACCGGCCTGGGCCTGGCTATCTGCAAACAACTGGTGGAGTTGATGAACGGCAGTATTGTGGTCAGCAGCCAGCCCGGCCAGGGCAGCACCTTCAGTTTTTCCGTGCCGCTCAAGCGGGGCACGTTGCCGGAAGCCCCAGCTGAAGCCCCCGAGGATAACGAAGACCGACTCGAACATCCCTTGCGGATTCTGCTGGCTGAAGACCAGCCGATCAACCAACGCTTTGTGGCAGAGATCCTGCGCAAACAGGGGCACACTCCGCTTTTGGCCAACAACGGCCAGGAAGCGCTGAACATCTGGCAGAGCGAACCGGTAGACCTAGTCCTGATGGATATCCAGATGCCGGTCATGGACGGCCTGAAGGCGCTGGCCGCCATCCGGGCCCAGGAAGACCTGACCCGGACCCACACCCCCGTCGTGGCACTGACGGCCCACGCGATTGTGGGCGACCGGGAGCGTCTGCTGAACGCCGGCTTTGACGGCTACCTGCCCAAACCGCTCCAGGTTGCCAAGCTGTTTGAAGAGATGGCACGGGTGCTGGAACAGATTCGCAAGGAGAGGCATACATGACAAGCGCTGATGCCCCACAGGCAAGCTGCTGTATGAACCAGCCGGAGGCCACCGCACGAGGCGCCATCGCTGTGCCGCAGGCCAGTGAGCCGTACCGGATCTTTGCCGAACTGACCGCCGACTTCTGCCATATCTGCGTCCGCACGGGAGACCAACCCTACCGGGTACAGTGGGTCGGTGGCAGATTCCGGGAGATTACCGGCTACAGCGATGCAGAACTCCATGCCATTGGCTGCTGGCTGCCACTGGTGCATCCCGATGACCGTGAGCGGGTGGCAGCAGGGTTGCGCAAGGTTTGCCCCGGCGACACGGTTCTGACGGAATTCAGGCTGATCCGCAAGGATCAGACGGTGATCTGGCTGCGTGAACACAGCCGCTGTATCCAGCCACCAGACTGTCCCGGTGAACGGCATCTCTATGGCGCAGCCCGCGATATCACGGTTGAACGGGAAAATGCCCAGGCCCTGAAAACCGCTGAAAACGCCTACCGCACCATCTTCAATGCAGCCAACGACGCCCTCTTCATCATGGACCCGGCCAGCGGCATCATCATTGATTGCAACCATCAGGCACGTGTCGTCTTTGCGCGCCCCCGTGAGGCCTTGATCGGCACCACTCCGGTACAATTGACGCCGCCGGATCAGCCCAACTTCGGCATGGAACAGGCCCAGCAACGGATACAGGCCGCCATGGCCGGGGAGCCGCAACAATTCGAATGGCTCTGCAGCCGCCCTGACAGCAGTACCTTCTGGGGGGAAGTCAACCTGTGCAGCGTCGAGATCAACGGTCGCACCCGCCTGTTGGCAGTGGTGCGCGACACCACGGAACGGAAGGAGGCAGAGCAACGGATCATAGAATCCCAGCATGCTGCCGAGGTCGCCAACCGGGCCAAAAACGAATTTCTGGCCAATATGAGCCACGAGGTACGCACCCCCTTGAACGGCATCATGGGCATTTCACAACTGCTGCGGACCACTGAGCTGAGCCGCGAACAGTCGGATTACCTGGACATGCTGGATAAGTGTTCTCGCAATCTGCTGACCTTGATGAACGACATCCTCGACATCTCGCGCATCGAGGCCGGCAGCATCAGACTGGAGGAGAGCCCCTTCAGTCTGGCAGCCCTGCTGCGCGAAGTCATCGGCATCCATGAACACCATGCCGCCACCAAAGGGATCGGGCTCTCCCTGCAGCGGGGTGACCACCTGCCTGACTTACTGCTGGGAGACCCGCTCCGCCTGAAACAGGTACTGATCAACCTGATCGGCAACGCCATCAAATTTACCAGCCAGGGGGGCGTCACCCTGTCGGTGCAGCTGGAAAAGCAGTCTCGCACCACCGTGCAGCTTGGCTTTGTGGTGGAGGACAGCGGCATCGGTATGTCGGACGAAACCCTGCGGAAGATCTTCACCCCCTTTACCCAGGCCGACAGTTCCACGGCTCGCATCCATGGCGGCAGCGGCCTCGGCCTGGCCATCTGCCGCCGCCTGACGGAATTGATGCAGGGGAATATCCGTGCCGAAAGCAGCCTGGGAAAAGGCAGCCGCTTTTTCATCAGCCTCTGTTTCAAATCAGGCGAGCCGGCCATGCTTCCCTTGGACGACGCTTCGTCCCTGCCGGCCCCCCCGCTTTCGCCAAAGGGACTCAAAATCCTGCTGGTCGAGGACCAGGAGGTAAACCGTACCTTTGTCCAGCGTTTGCTGGAACGGCAGGGCTGTCTGATTACCCCTGCCGCCGATGGCCTGATGGCGGTGGAACTACTGGAGCGCCAGCAGTTTGACCTAATGCTGCTGGACATCCAGATGCCCGGCATGGGTGGCGAAGAGGTCCTGACTCGCCTGCGGACCAGGGAGCGTGAGCAGGGCGGTCACCTGCCCACTATCGCCCTGACCGCCCACGCCCTGACCGGCGACCGGGAAATCCTACTGCAGGAAGGCTTTGACGGCTATGTCGGCAAACCGGTCCAGATGGATCAACTGTTGCTGGAGATAAGCCGTGCAGTAACCACGAAAGGAAGTTCACACGCATGACAGAACATGAGCCTGTGCCGGTAACGGATGCCGAACTGGCAGAATCCGGGAGCGACGACACAAGCAGCGCTGACTGGCAGCCGGTCACCGATCTGTTGCGCCGAGACCTGGGGATCGATTTTGCCTCCTACCGCCCCGGCACGGTCGGACGCCGCATCAGCAGACGGATGGAAATGCTGCAGCTTGACGATCTGCAGGACTACGCCACCTTGCTGGCCGCCAACCCGGAAGAGGTGGAGGCCCTTGGCCGGGACCTGCTGATCGGCGTGACCGAATTTTTCCGTGATGCCCAGGTTTTTCAGGCCTTGGAGGGACTGCTGCGGGAGCTGTTGCGCGGCAGGCCGGTGGAGGAAGGGTTCAGGGTCTGGTCGGCAGGCTGCGCCACCGGCGAGGAGGCCTACTCCCTGGCCATCCTGCTGCACCATGTTGCCCAGGAGGTCGGCTTCAGCGGCGACCTGAAGGTCTTTGCCACCGATGTCCACAAGGGGGCGCTGGAAATCGCCTCACGGGGCATCTATTGCAACGACCTGGTAGCCGGTCTACCGGTACGCCATCTGGAACGCTACTTCCGGGCTGAAGGCGACGGCTGTTACCGGATCGACCCCCAGATTCGCCGCATGCTGGTCTTTGCCCACCACAACCTGCTGGCTGATCCTCCCTTTACCCGGATCGACCTGGGGGTCTGCCGCAACCTGTTGATCTACCTGCAACCGGAAGCCCAGCAACGGGTGCTGACCGCCCTGCAGTTTGCCCTGCAGCCCGGCGGCCTGCTGCTGCTGGGCCCCAGCGAAGGGATCAGCCACCATGCCAACGCCTTCAGCGTCGAAGATGCGGGCATCAAGTTGTTCCGCAAACGGACCACCCCCCGTGACACGATCGTGGTACCCGGTATCCCCTGGATGGCCCGCAATCCCTTGATCAGCTCGCTGCAGCAGGGCCCCCGCAATGCCGTGGCCCTTGATCGGCACCTGCTACGGGACTACGACCTGATCCTGGAGCGGTTCGCCCCTCCCGGCATGCTGCTCAACGGCAACCGCCAAGTGCTGCACATCTTCGGCGATCTGACCGACTACCTGCGTCCGCTGACCGGCCGCCTGACCGGCGACATCCTGGGCAACCTGCGTGAAGAACTGCGACCAGCTCTCTCCACGGCGCTCTTGCGGGCCGAACAGCAGCAGGAACATTCCGTGGTGGACCGGGTACCGTTGTTACAAGACGAGACCTGCCGCTACGTCGATATCGAGGTTGTCCGCCTGCCGGACGACCGCAGCGACGAGGTGCATTTCCATGTCAGTCTGCGCCCGTCCGACTGGCAACCCAGTCCGGCCCAGGAAGGAGTCAACAACCAGCAGGACACCGACTCGGCCATGCAGCGCCGCCTGTCCGACCTTGAACAGGAGCTGTACTCGACCCGCAACTCCCTGCAGTTGACCATTGAGGAGCTGCAAGCCAGCAACGAAAAACTGGACCTAGCCAACGAAGAGCTGATCTCCTCCAATGAAGAGCTGCAGAGCACCAATGAGGAGCTCAAATCGGTTAACGAGGACCTCTATGCGGTCAACGCCGAGCTGGAAAACCGCAACGACGAACTGCTCAAACTGAACCGCGACCACGACAACCTGCTGTCAAGCACGGAGGTCGGCACGGTCTTCCTCGACAACCAGCTCAGGATCCGCAAGTTTTCCAGCGCCACCAGCGCCTTCATGCAGCTGCTGCCGCAGGACCTGGGCCGTCCCATCGAGCACATCGCCTATGAGCTGAGCTCGCCGCGGGAGTTCCGCACACAGCTGAAAAAGGTCCTGACTACCGGTATCCGCCATGAGCAGGAGTTGCAGATTGCCGAGAACCAGTGGGTGCTGCAACGGATTCTGCCGTTTCGCCAGGAGGACGGCAGCACCGAAGGGGTGGTGCTGACCTTTACCGACATCAGCGTGGTCAAACAGGCCCAGGCCGCCATTGCCGATATGAACCGCCGGCTTGAGCAGAAGGTCGAGGAACGCACCCGGGCGTTGACCGCCAGCGAGTCCCGCATCCGGACCTTTATCGAGAACTCGGGCCAGGGCTTCTGGCAGCTGGGGCCAAACCGGATCACCATCGATGTCAATCCGGCCCTCTGCGCCATGCTGGGCTACCGCCGTGAAGAGATGCAGGGGCGGTCGCCGCTTGAATTCGTCGATGCAGAGAACCGGGCCATCTTCCAGTATCAGATGGGCCGGATCGAGGGAACCCTGCACCGCAACTACGAGATCTGCCTGCGCCACAAAAACGGCAGGAACATCCCGGTGCTCATCCATGCCACCACCCACCACAATGCCGACGGCGCCGTGGATAATGCCTTTGCCTTTATCACCGACTTAAGCGAACAGAAACAGGCCGAGCAGGAGATGCGTGCAGCCAAGGAGGCCGCTGAATCGGCCAATCGGGCCAAGACCCAGTTCCTGGCCAATATCAGCCACGAGGTGCGCACCCCCTTAAACGGCGTCATCGGCATGAGCCACCTGCTGCACATGACCCCGCTCACCGATGAACAGCAGGAATATCTGCGCAATCTCGACGACTCCTCCCAGAGCCTACTGGCCATTATCAATGATCTGCTGGACCTGACCCGGATGGAGTCCAGCAGCTTTGGCATGGAACAGGCCGATTTCCAGCCGGAACAGCTGATTCAGGATGTGCTGCG